>JBDWSS010000018.1:0-174818 GCA_039985375.1 Flavobacteriaceae bacterium | reverse complement strand
CATTAAACTCAGAAAGGAAGATTCATCACAATGATAAATATGAAGATCGGTATGGGAATTCCCTCCAATATTGTTGACGAAAGAATTATATATCTTCATTTTATATGTACTCAATTTATTTACCAGAAATAGAATATTTACTTTTGAAATTAATTTAGTACGGGTAATATAGTAGCCCTTGCCGCGAATGGCCGAAATTACATTTCGTTCTTTTAAAATGTTATAAGCTTTTTCAACAGTATCCCGTGAAAGTAAATATTCTTCACTAAACATATTGATGGATGGAATCTTATCATCGATTTTAAGATTACCAATGGAAATATTGTGAATAATGGAATCTACAATTTGCTTGTATTTCGGTATTCTAGAATTTTCATCGATCTGTATATACTTGAATACATTCATCTAGGAGAGAATTTATAAAGTCTGTAAGATTAGTGACATTTAATCAATTATAAAAATGAATGACCAAATCCTAGTTAAAACTTGAATATCAAAACATCGATTTTTTTTTGCCAATGATTTATTCCAAGTCCATGTTAATCACAAAGTACAAAATCTTTGAAAGTTTATAATCATAACAATCAAGGGCAATATTGATGTTTTTTCATCAAAGATGACTTGAAAATTTGAAAAACCATAATACTAAAATTAACAATAACAGCATACCACAGGATACAGTTTCATAATGGCAGCTATATATTAGCGGCCAATACAAGGTAAAAAAGAGGACGATAATTTTTAAGTAGCCTAACCAAAAGATGGAAGTAATAAAGAAGAAATATCAATATGTTGATTACCTATGGGATGAAGAAAAAGCAGATCAACTTTCTGGAAATGAAGTTGAACTTTTCTTATACCGTTCAAATATTTTAGGGGCTGATTTAAGGATAACCAACTATGGAGGTGGAAATACTAGTTGTAAAACTTTAGAGATAGATCCTCTTACAAAAAATAAAGTTGAAGTAATGTGGGTCAAGGGCTCCGGCGGAGACATAGGCACCCTTACCAGGTCTGGAATTGCAGGGCTCTATGTAGAAAGACTACAAAATTTAAAGAAAGTATATAGGGGAATAGAACATGAAGACGAAATGGTTGCCTTGTTCAACCATTGCATTTATGATCTTGATAGTAAAGCACCTTCTATAGATACCCCTTTACACGGGTTGTTACCATTTAAACATATAGATCATTTACATCCAGATGCATTAATTGCCATTGCAGCTGCAGAAGATGGAGAACAAATTACCAAAGAAATATGGGGTGATTCCATGGGGTGGATTCCATGGCAAAGGCCTGGGTTTGATCTCGGTTTACAGTTAGAGAATTGCCTGAACAACAATCCAGGAATTAGAGGTATTGTCCTTGGGAGTCATGGTCTATTTACTTGGGGAGATACTTCCCATGAATGCTATGTAAACAGCCTTGAAGTGATTGAAAAAGCATCTGCTTACATTGCGAACAAAATAGCTGCAAACGGTACTGTTTTTGGGGGGCAAAAAGTTACAGCTGCTCCTGCTGAAAAAAGGATTTCGCAAGCCGCTCAAATGGCGCCTATTTTAAGAGGATTATGTTCTCAGGAAAATAGGATGATAGGACACTTTACAGATTCTGAAGCTGTTTTGGAATTCATTAATAGTAATGATTTGGAACGCTTGGCACCAATGGGGACATCTTGTCCCGATCATTTTCTCCGAACAAAAATAATGCCTTTGGTAGTTAATTTGACTTCGGATGAAGATTTGTCCAATACGGAAGAAATCATAGCAAAGCTAAAACCACAATTTGAAGATTATAGAGCCGACTATGCAACGTATTACAACAATTGTAAACATGCGAATAGTCCGGCAATACGAGATGCCAATCCAGTAGTTATCATTTATCCTGGAATTGGGATGTTCACTTTTGCAAAAAACAAACAAACAGCACGTGTGGCAAGTGAGTTTTACTTAAATGCCATAAATGTAATGCGTGGTGCAGAAGCAATTTCAAAGTATACCGCACTCCCAAGACAAGAAGCTTTTGACATTGAGTATTGGTTATTGGAAGAAGCCAAACTACAGCGAATGCCCAAAGAACAGCCACTATCCAGAAAAGTTGCTATTGTAACAGGAGCAACAGGTGGTATTGGCAAAGCAATTGTAGATAAGTTAGTGGAAGAAGGAGCCAATGTAGTGCTAACAGATTTGGACAACAACGTGCTTTCTGAAGCTCAGAAATCCTATAAAAAAGATGAAATTGCAACAGCGGTCTGCGATGTTACCAAAAGTCAATCGATTGAAGATGCCTATAATAAGGCGTGCATTGAATTTGGTGGGGTCGATATTATTGTGCATTCTGCCGGATTGGCAATCTCCAAACCTTTGGAAGAAACCACAACGGATGACTGGGCCTTGCTACAGGATATTTTGGTGAAGGGTCAATTTTTAATGGCAAAAAAAGGCGTTTCAATACTAAAAGCACAAGGTTTGGGGGGAGACATTATTCATATTGCCAGTAAGAATGGTATTGTATCTGGCCCCAATAATGTTGCCTATGGAACTGCTAAGGCCGCTCAACAACATATGACCCGTTTATTGGCTGCAGAACTAGGGAAACACCGAATAAAGGTAAATACGGTAAATCCGGATGGAGTTATTGTAGGAAGTAAAATTTGGGAAGGTGAATGGGCCGAAGGAAGGGCCAAGGCATATGGTATTTCCGTTGAAGAATTGCCCAAACATTATGCAAGCAGAAATCTTTTAAATGAAATTATTTTACCAAAAGATATTGCAAATGGCGTATATTCATTAGTAGCTATTTTGGATAAAAGCACAGGAAACACCATTAACGTAGATGGTGGAATGGCAAATGCTTTTGTGCGATAATCTAAAGGTCATATGAAAGTAGAAAAGCAACAAATTGCGTCGCTTAATAAAAGTAAAAAGGCTGAGCATAACGTTCAACTTGATTTTGCTTTAAACCAACTTAATGCAAAGGGAATAGATGGTCATGCCATTATTCAAAAAATTAAAGATTTTCAAGTAGCCATACCCAGTTGGGCGTTGGGTGCCGGAGGCACGCGATTTGGTAGATTCTCCTATGGAGGAGAACCTTCAAACCTACATCAAAAATTGGATGATATTGGTATTTTACATGCATTGACAAACACTGCTGGGTCAGTTTCATTGCATATTCCATGGGACACTCCTGAGGATTATGGAGCCACGAAGCAAATTGCAGCCTCACATAACATTACCTTCGATGCTGTTAATTCAAACACTTTTCAAGATCAAAAAGATGCCGAGTTTAGTTATAAGTTCGGTTCACTCTCCAATAGTGAAGATGCTATTCGAAACCAGGCAATCCAACACAATATAGAAGTTGCTAAAATTGGTAAAAAATTAGGTTCCAAAAGTCTTACGGTCTGGTTAGCGGATGGTGCAACTTTTCCAGGACAGAACAATTTTCAAAAAGCGCTACAAAACACGGAAAATAGTCTTAAAGAAATTTACAAAGAATTGCCATTGGATTGGAGCATGTTTGTAGAGTACAAACCATATGAACCCAATTTTTATAGCACAGTGATACAAGATTGGGGCACTTCGTTAATGCTTGCAAACAGCTGCGGAGATAGGGCTTTTTGTTTGGTTGATCTTGGACATCACCTACCAAATACCAATATTGAGCAAATTGTAGCTACTTTAATGTTAAAGGGCAAATTGGGTGGTTTTCACTTTAATGACAGTAAATACGGTGATGATGACCTAACCGTAGGTGCAATAAAACCTTATGCACTCTTTTTAATATTCAATGAGCTGGTTTACGGAATGGCCAATAATGAAAATAATCCGGATTTAGCTTGGATGATAGATGCCAGCCATAATATCAAAGACCCACTTGAAGATCTCATTCAATCTTTAGAAGCTATTCTCATTGCTTATGCCCAAGCCCTTTTGGTGGATCAAGATACTTTAAGAGCAGCACAACAGGACCATGACGTTGTAAAATGTCAAGAAATACTTCAAGATGCATATCGTACCGATGTTCGTCCTTTACTAAAAGAATCAAGATTGCAGGCAGATGCCGCAATAGACCCTTTAGCCGTATTCAGAGATTTAAAAGTACGTGAAAACCTTATCAGTACAAGAGGTAATGATTCAATAGCATCAGGGCTTTAGTATCATGAAAAAGGTAATTGCTGTTTTTGATATAGGGAAGACCAACAAAAAATTCTTTCTTTTTGATGAAAATTACAAAAAGGTTTATCAAAAATATATTGCAATTGATGAAATTCAAGATGAAGATGGTTTTCCTACGGAGGATTTGATAAAATTACAGAAATGGTTAAAGACCTCTGTTGATAAAATACTCAAAACCAGTGAATTTGATGTACGAGCAATCAATTTTTCCACTTATGGGGCAAGTTTTGTGCATTTGGACGCAGCGGGGAACGTACTAACCCCACTTTACAATTATCTAAAACCCCTTCCGGAAAAAATAGCTGTTACGTTTAATAAAGAGCATGATTTAAAGGCCGTATCGTTACAAACGGCTTCTCCAGAAGCGGGAATGCTAAATTCTGGTATGCAATTATACTGGCTAAAACAGACCAAACCTGAATTGTATAAATCCATAAAATATTCCCTACATTTTCCTCAGTACCTTTCCTTTATGCTTACTGGAAAGCCGGCTTCAGAGTTTACCAGCATTGGCTGTCATACTGCTTTATGGGATTATACTAAAAATACCTATCATAACTGGGTAGTCAAAGAGGGACTTTCATCCAAGTTTCCTGATATTTCGCCAACAACCAAAAGTTACACTTTTGACCATGGTGATAAAAAGATAAAAATTGGAACGGGCATACACGACAGTTCAGCAGCTCTGATCCCTTACCTATTATCTGAGAAAAAGCCATTTGTATTGATTTCAACGGGCACATGGAGCATTACCCTTAATCCATTTAGCGCAAATACCTTAACCGAGGAAGATATTCAACACAATTGCTTAAATTACCTCACCGTACAAGGAAAACCAGTACGTGCTACACGTTTTTTCTTAGGAAAAGAATATGGTCTTCAGGTAAAAAAGTTATCTACCCTTTTCAATAAAAGTAAGGCCTATCATAAAAGTATTAAGTTCGATTTTGAGCTCTATCAAAAATTAAAACAAAAATCCCATCGTTTTTTCAAATTTGATGAAATTAGAATTGATAGCCATACCGAATTTTTAAATCAAGATTTAACAACCATTTTTAGTTCTTTCAAAGAAGCATATCACCAATTACTGATGGAATTAGTATCCATTCAGGTTAAAACCGTCCACTTGGCCATAGGAAAATCAAAGATCAAAAAAATATATATTGATGGTGGTTTTGTGGACAATGACATTTTTATAAAATTGGTAGCTTTGAACTTCCCTGAACTTAAGGTAAGAACAACGAAATCACCTTTGGGTTCTGCGCTTGGGGCGGCCATGGTCATTTCAGAAAAGGAGCTCGGAAAGAATTTTTTAAAATCACATTACAAAATGCGAAAGTTGAAATTACCGCTAGAGTAATATAAATAGAATATTGCCAACACTAAACAACCAAAACATGAGCAAGCCAAACATTGAACAACAAGACAAAGAAGCTACTAGTACAGAGTTTGTGAGGCAGCCTGTACCAAAATCAAATTGGAAAAGCTGGAAAAGTTTTTTGGGAATGTACGCCGGTGAACATGCAGCTGGTACCGAGTTTATGATCGGGCCACTTTTTCTAACAGCTGGAGTCAGTGCTTTTGATTTGATTGTTGGATTACTTATTGGAAATCTTATGGCTGTTTTGAGCTGGCGGTTCCTAACTGCAGAAATAGCAGTAAAAAATAGATTGACCCTATACTACCACTTAGAAAAAATATGTGGCAAAAAACTAGTCACGGGTTACAACCTAGCCAATGGCATACTTTTTTGTTTTTTAGCAGGTGCAATGATAACCGTATCCGCAACCGCTGTTGGTGTGCCATTTAATATGGAAATGCCAAAATTAACCGATACGCTCCCTAACGGCATTACATGGATTATAATTGTAATTGCAATAGGCTTGGTAATCTCCTTGATTGCCGCAAAGGGTTACGACACCGTTTCAAAAGCTGCCAATTGGATGTCACCAATAATTGTACTCGCATTTTTGGCTTGTGGCATTGTTGCTCTCAATCAATTAGGGGTGGCTTCTTTTAACGATTTTTGGAATATTTGGGGAGAAGGTTCAGAGCCCTTCCCTGGACAAATAAAATTTACATTTTGGCATGTAGTTTTATGGTCATGGTTTGCCAATGCTGCCATGCATATTGGAATGTCGGATCTCTCAGTTTTTAGGTTTGCCAAAAATGCCAAATCTGGGTGGACCACCACTGCAGGCATGTACATTGGCCATTATATGGCTTGGATTGCTGCAGCTTTACTTTATGCAGTTTATCTAAAAACGCCAGAAGCACAAGCCTTTTTAGGGAACGGAGAAGCTCCTCCAGTTGCGCCGGGACCTTTGGCCTATAATGCAATAGGAATATTCGGTATTATTGCGGTCATACTTGCCGGATGGACAACAGCAAACCCAACAATTTACAGAGCGGGATTGGCCTTTCAGGCTATCTTACCAAAAACATCAACTTTCTGGGTTACGATTCTTGCAGGTTCAATAGCAACCATTGCTGGTATTTTTCCAGCTTTTGCAATGAAATTACTCGGTTTCGTATCGCTTTATGGCTTTATCCTCGCACCGGTTGGGGCTATTATTGTTTTTGAGCACTTTTTTGCAGACCGCTTTAAAGTTGTTCCCTTTTACGCTGAAAAGAAAAAAATAAACTTCAATATCTCTGTTTTCCTTGCCTGGGGAATCAGTTTTGCAGTTTTTTATCTGGTTTCATTGAAATTTGACATCTTTCTCTCATTCCTAACATTACCTGCATGGATTTCCTGTGGAATTATGTTTCTGATTTTTAGCAAATTTTTGCAAAAACAATAGCTTTTAGTGGCCTGTTCATGAACCTAGTGCCTTACTAAAAACCGAAAGAGCAATTCTATGCGATAAACCCTTTTTAAACCTAAACGGAGCCTTAAA
Source organism: Flavobacteriaceae bacterium (assembly GCA_039985375.1). GTDB lineage: Bacteria > Bacteroidota > Bacteroidia > Flavobacteriales > Flavobacteriaceae > Flagellimonas. The sequence continues at coordinate 167,737 of JBDWSS010000018.1, read as the reverse complement.
ACTTATTTATAAAGGTTTTCATTTTATTTCTAATTTTAGGGAGTGTATACTATTATCGATATAGAAACCACCGGTAACGGAATCAAAGGCAACAAGATTACCGAAATTTCCATTTTTAAGTTTGATGGGGAACAAATAGTGGATGAATTTACTTCTTTGGTAAACCCACTATCCCCTATTCCCTATTTTATTACAGGGTTAACAGGCATTGATGACCAAATGGTGCAAAATGCCCCTACCTTCCCTGAGCTTGCCAAAGCTATTTTAAAAATTACGGAAGGCTGCATTTTTGTTGCCCATTCAGTGAACTTTGATTATGGGGTAATCAAAGAGGAGTTTAGGCAAATAGGAATTGATTTTACCAGAAAAAAACTTTGCACGGTCAGATTATCTAGAAAACTCATCCCTGGTTTACAATCGTATAGTTTGGGGAAGCTTTGCACAGCAGTTAATATTCCATTGGTTGATAGACATCGGGCAAGGGGGGACGCGCATGCCACCGTGTTGCTTTTTCAAAAATTGCTCAATGCTCCGGAAGCTGATTCCATTATTCAAAAATCTTTGAATGCTAGAAGCCAGGAAGCAACACTTCCACCACATTTGCCCAAATCTGTTTTTGATGCCATTCCACACAAACCGGGAATCTATTATTTCAAAAATCAAAAAGACGAGATTATTTATGTGGGAAAAGCCATTAATCTTAAGAAAAGGGTGCTAAGCCATTTTTATGACAAGAGCACCAAAGAAACTCAGATGTGCAATGAAACCGCACATATAGATTTTAAACTTTCAGGTAGTGAGCTTGTTGCGCTCCTTATGGAATCTGCTGAAATAAAAAAGCACTTCCCCCCATACAATAGGGCACAAAAACGAGTAGTAAAACAGTATGCTATCTTTACCTACGAAGATAGAAAGGGTATTATACATCTTGCTTATAATACCATAAAGGGCGTTCCAAATCCCTTAAAAGTGCTTTACAATCAAACCGATTGCCGGACCTATTTGCATGAAGTTTGTAAAACATTCTCGCTATGTCCCAAATATTGTCACCTGCAGCAGACCAATTCGGCTTGTTCACATCATGAGTTAAACTCCTGCGAAGGCATTTGTACTTCCCAAGAATCAGTAACTGATTATAATCAAAAAGTGGAATCTGCAATCCTGGAAATGAAAAGCATGCAATCTGAGGTAAGGGTTATTCGTGAAAAAGGCAGGGATGCCAGCGAAAGTTGTGTTGTACTCATCACGGAAGGAATTTACAGAGGGTACGGATTTATAGATCATGAATTAAAGGTTTCTTCCATTGAGGATATTGATGCATTTATAATACCTCAAAAAAATACCTTAGAAACCCAGCGTATCGTAGAATCGCTACTACCAAAATTGGAATCATTTGTTCTTTAGTGGAAATCACTTTTTTATTTTCCGGTACATCTTGATCATAAAGATTATCCAAAGCACAAAAACCAGGGCAACAAGTAAAATATAGGGGAGAATAATATCCATACAGATTTGATAGGTGTTATTTTATAAAAGCCCCGCTACCTGAATCATCCAGAATTGGTGATTCTTATTATTTCCTATTGGAAAGCTCACTCTAATTTAGTAAGAAATCAGATACATTTTATTAAAAAATTATGATTTTTTTAACTTTCCAAAAAATAAGTTACACGCTTAGTATTGTCTTAAAAATTTTAGGTGAATCTTTAAGATATTGAAAACCGGAATTTAAATTCCGTTGCGCAACAGCATAAGGATAGAAGGTAATGGGTTCTATACAGATCATGTTTCTAACCTCCGTCCAGCACATAAAATGTCCAAAACCTTCAGTTTCTATGGCAATGTTCCTTTTATCTTTTAGGGTGATCGATTCACAATTTTCAAGCTGTAAAGCTCGGTTGCCCACTTTGAGCACCTCATCTAAAGAAACCCCTTTTTTCCCTGCTATTAACAAAGGTTCGTCTGAATGTAATTTAAATGCCGGATGATAACCCAGCATAAAGGGCATGTCCCTTTCCCCAGAAACTGTAAATTTAATTTCCAGCCGGTTCCCATATAAAAGAAATGATTTTTCAAACTCAAAGGAATAGGGCCAAACTTGCCATTCTTTATTAGATTTATCAGGGTATTTGGAATTCTTGACACCTGTTCCAGCTTGATATATTTTCTTAAAAGTGGCATGGGTGTCATCATTGGAAACTAGCTCGTAGTCCAGTTCACGTAAAATTCCATGTTGATCCTGAATAGCATTACCCCCTTTGGGCACTTGTACCCTAAAATCTGTTTCATTCACTGGTCCAATGATGGGGAACATTTCGGTATCGGCACTTCGCCAGCCAGGGCTCCCCTTTTGATGAATGAATTCGTGGGCATTCTCTTTAAAACTGACCAATTCTCCTTGGTCTATGTATACTGTTGCATTTTCAACTTGAAGCTTTACCATAATTATTCGAGATATCCTTTTTCTTTCATCCAATCATCGTTGAACATTTTACCCACATAACGACTCCCATGATCATGAAATAACACTACCACTACATCATCTTTTGTAAAGTGTTCTTGTAACTGCAGCAACCCTTTTACAGCTGCGCCGGCAGAATTGCCAAGGAACATACCCTCCTCTTTGGCCAGACGTTGTGTATATATTGCAGCATTCTTGTCTGTTACCTTGATAAACCCATCAATAATTTCAAAATTGACATTCTCAGGTAAAATATCCTCTCCGATTCCCTCCGTAACATACGGGTAGATTTCGTTTTCATCAAAAATACCCGTTTCATGATATTTTTTGAATACCGATCCATAAGTGTCAATACCCCAGACCTTGATATTTGGGTTTTGTTCTTTGAGATAACCTCCTACACCAGAGATTGTACCGCCGGTACCAACACCGACCACAAAATGGGTTACTTTTCCATTGGTTTGCTCCCATATTTCTGGACCTGTACTTAGGTAATGGGCTTTGGTATTGCTAGGATTGTCATATTGATTTACATACCATGAATTTGGAATCTCGGTAGCTAATCGTCTTGCTGTGGAATAATAACTTCTAGGGTCATCTGGTGCTACATCTGTTGGACAAATATATACTTCGCTACCAACTGCTTTTAGAATATCTACCTTTTCCTTAGACTGTTTATCGCTGATCACGCAAATTATTTTATACCCTTTTACCACAGCAGCCAGGGCCAACCCCATACCCGTGTTTCCCGATGTGCCCTCAATTATAGTTCCTCCGGGTTTTAATATTCCCTCCGCCTCGGCATCTTCCACCATCTGAAGGGCCATACGATCCTTAACAGAGTTCCCAGGGTTAAATGTTTCGTATTTAGCTAAAACCAAACATGGCAAATCCTCAGTGAGCTTATTGAGTTTGACCAAAGGAGTTTTTCCAATGGTCTCCAAAATGTTATTTGCGTAGTCCATAATTACGACAAAGATAGTTTTTCGCGAAGACCTTATTCAAACTTTATGGCCTTTACCGGTGTAATTTTGGTAATGATATAGGAAGGCACTAAAAGCATTAATAAACACAGTACCAGCACTCCAAGGTTTAAGAACATTATCATAGGTAAATCGATATGAACGGGTATGTACTCAATATAATATTCTTCTGGATTGGGAAACTTAAAGAGTCTATATTCATTCTGAAGAAACAGCAACCCCAAACCTATTCCGTTGCCCCACAGCAATCCTATGGTAATTAAATAACTGGCATTATATAGGAATACCTTTCGAATACTCCAATTTTGAGACCCCAATGCTTTTAGCACACCAATCATTTGGGTTCGCTCCAAAATAAGAACGAGCAGGGCAGTGATCATATTAATACCTCCTACAATAATCATAATGCCAATAATAAGCGCAATGTTAAAATCGAACAGCCCGATCCATTCAAATATTCTAAAGTATTTTGATTTGATATTTTGGGTGTCCAATCTTGAAAGGATTTTTCCATAGATCTCATTGCTTTTTTCTTCTAGTTGATCAAAGTCCGATAGAAAAACTTCAAAGTTTCCTATTTCATCCGAAGCCCATTTATTCATTCGCTGAATATGTCTTATATCCACAAAAACATAGGTAGCATCAAATTCTTCAAAACCACTGTCATAAATACCCACTATTTTAAACCTTCTGTTATTGGGAAGCTTAGAGGCATCCCCATCTTTAAGGAAAAAAGAGAAAAAAGAATCCCCAACACCTAATTGAAGTCTATTGGCCATTAATTTGGAAATAAGGACCTCATCATTAAGTTTTCCCAGATAATCCGGCAAACTGCCCTCTACTATGAATTCCTCAAAAACTGTCCAGTTGTAATCCTCCCCCACTCCTTTAGCAAGCATCCCCTCAAAGGTATCCTCAGTGCGTATGATCCCACCTTTTGTGGCTACCGCCTGAACATGGGAAATTCCCTCAATGTCCTTGAATTCCGGATAAAAATCCTGCTTCAATGAAACTGGCTTTACAGAAACTTCGGATGTATTATTGTCAAAGTTGGAAATTTGGATATGGCCATTAAAGGCAGCCACTTTTTCTCGAATCTTATGTTTTAATCCTACTCCGGTTGCAATAGCGATGAGCATCATAACAATTCCAATGGCAATGGCGGCAATGGCAATTTTTATAATCGGTGCGGAAATGCTAATTTTATGCTCCTTCCCTGTAATCAGGCGTTTGGCAATAAACAGTTCTAAATTCAACGAATGCCCATTTTATCTATTTTCAAAAGTACAGTTTTATTGTTGGTTTTATCGTTTTCTACCTGCCAAGAGAAAGAAAAAGAAACCACAGACATTGAGATAAACACCAAAATAGATTCTACGCTCCAAATTACTGTGGCGGCAAATAGAACTGAACTGTACTTACCGATCCTTAAAGAAAAAAAAGTTGGGATTGTCGCTAACCAAACCAGTGTCATCTTTAAAGAAACTGGACATACGCACCTTATAGATTCTTTATTGACCCTAAAAATAGACATCAAAAAGGTATTTGCACCAGAACATGGATTTCGAGGCAAAGCGGATGCCGGAGAATTGGTAAATGATAGAATTGACACCAAAACAGGTCTACCTATTATCTCGCTTCACGGAAAAAACAAAAAACCTTCCAAGGAGCAATTAAAAGATTTAGATCTTGTAGTTTTTGATATTCAAGATGTTGGGGTTCGTTTCTATACCTACATTGCTACATTACAATTGGTCATGGAAGCCTGTGCAGAAAGTGATATTCCTATTATTGTTTTGGATAGACCCAATCCCAATGGCCATTATGTGGATGGACCAACCATGAAAAAAGAACATACCAGTTTTCTGGGGATGACCACAATCCCGTTGGTATATGGAATGACCATTGGGGAATATGCGCAAATGCTCAATGAGGAAAAATGGTTGGTAAATGGTAAACAAGCTAACCTTACCGTGATTTCCCTTGAAAACTACGTCCACAATGCTGTGTACCATCTCCCCATACGTCCGTCACCCAATCTTCCCAATGATGTATCCATTAATCTTTATCCAAGTTTAGGGCTTTTTGAAGGCACCAATATTAACGCAGGCCGTGGTACTGAATTTCAATTTCAACGCTATGGAGCGTCATTTTTGGATAGTATCCACTATAACTTTAGCTATATCCCAAAGCCCAATTTTGGATCTAAGTATCCCAAAGAAGAAGGTGAAAAATGCTTTGGAAAAGACCTATCCAAATGGGAATACATGAATACCATGTCCTTACAATGGTTGATCGATGCCTACCAAAACACTTTAGACAAATCTGCGTTTTTCAAAACGGAATCCTTTACCAAACATTCGGGATCAACAGAACTGCAAAAACAGATTGAATCAGGGCTTTCAGCAAAGGAGATTAGGGTAACATGGCAGAATGACTTGGAAACTTTTAAGAAAATTAGATTGAAGTATCTCCGTTATGATTAACTCTCTGTTGTAGGCTTCCTATACTTATGGAAGGGCTGCTTCAATAGACCAATAATACTACTGTTCTCCTTTTCATCTGGAAAGGTATCCACCCCATAAACAATGGCATCCACATCCATTTTCATATAAGTTCCAAACAATCTGTCCCAAATGGAAAAAATATTGCCGTAGTTGGAATCAGTATATGGAAGTTTATAATGATGATGTACTTTATGCATATCCGGACTTATGATCAACCAACTTATTACGCTGTCCACTTTCTTAGGCAATCGAATATTGGCATGGTTAAATTGGGAGAGTACTACAGATAGACTTTGATATAGCATAATAATACCAATTGGAGCGCCCACAATAAAAACACCCAGCAAGGTAAAACTATATCTTATTAGACTCTCTAAAGGGTGGTGTCTATTTGCCGTTGTGGTATCTACATTATGATCGGAATGATGTACCAAATGAACCATCCATAAAGGCTTTACCTTATGTTCCACCAAATGCGCGGTATAAGCCCCTATCAAATCAAGCAACATAACCCCCAATAAAACATAGAGCCACAACGGTATCTCCGGCAACCAATTGATGATTCCAAATGTATTCTCAATGGCCCAGTCAGATGTTTTTATCAGTAAAAAAGCCAAGGGAAAATTGACTATTATGGTAGTTAGGGTAAAGAAGAAATTGGGTATGGAATGCCGCCATTTTTTATAGCCAACACTAAAAAGGGGAACAATTCCCTCCAAAATCCAAAAAAAAGTAATCCCTCCAACCAAAATAAGGCTCCGATGCAGCGCTGGTATACTCTCAAAGTATGCTATCAATTGCTCCATATGTCCAAATATAATGAATTGATCAAAGCTTAATCCGCTGCTTCATTGCTTCAACAATATTGAATGCCGCAGGACAAATAGCCACATTTTTTAAAGTAAGCTTACTTATTTGGTGGAACTTTTTACGGTTGGTATGTGGAAATTCTCGACATGCTTTTGGGCGAACCTCATAAACAGAGCAATAATTGTCGGCTCCCAAAAAAGCACATGGTACTTCTTTCAATACATAATCATTTTCTTCATCTACCCTCAAATATTGATCAATGAATTTTGAGGGCTTGCTTCGAAAATGCTTTGCTAAGCGCTCTATGTCCGTATTGGTAAAAAGTGGCCCAGTGGTTTTGCAACAATTTGCGCATTTAAGACAATCTGTCCGTTCAAATTCGACCTCATGTAAAGCCTGCATGGTATAATCCAAATCTTTTGGTGGACGTTTTTTGAGCTTGGTAAAAAACTTTTTGTTTGCCACTTGTTTTTCGCGGGCCATTTTCGGCAACTGTTTGAGCACTTCATCCATAAGGAACAAACATAAAAAAACTGTTTTCATTTAAACCGTTATGTGTGATTAAAGTCTCATTTTTGCAGTATCAATATGAAAACATGACCGATATTTTTGGACAAGCCCTTCTTGATTACCAGTCTGGCAACTATACCGAAGACATCCGAACCTTTTCTTCTTTGAATGAAGAAGATACCATTCCCCTTCCCTATCTTTTTAGAAATTTTGATAAAATGCCCAGTTTAGAACAAAAGGCACTGCAATTGGCAAAAGGCAAGATTCTAGATATAGGCTGCGGAGCTGGAAATCACTCGTTATACCTTCAAAGGGAAGGGTTTCCGGTTACCGGTCTGGATACATCCCTTGGGGCAATTGAGGTTTGTAAAAAAAGAGGCATTAAGACTAGTGTTCACTCTTCAATATTGGATTATACCAATGCAAAATATGACACGCTTCTTTTACTGATGAACGGAATAGGTTTGGCAGGAAAATTGACGGATTTAGGCCTATTTTTGAATCATTTGAAATCGCTTTTATCGCCAAAAGGTCAAATTCTGTTAGATTCCAGTGATATTATTTATATGTTCGACCAAGATCAAGATGGTGGGGTTTGGATTCCGAATACGGGAAAATATTATGGCGAAGTTCAGTTTTATATAGAATATAAGGGCAAAAAGAGCTTACCGTTCCATTGGCTCTACTTGGATTTTAATACCTTGCAAAATGCTTGCTCGGATAATGATTTAAACTGTGAACTTGTAAGTGAGGGGGAACATTACGACTATTTAGCTAAACTTTCTATAAGATCATAATAGAATGATTTCATATCCGTTTGTTATACATATAGATTTAACATGAAAAAGAAAATCTTAATTGCTTTACTTTTGAGTCTTGGACTAGCTATAGCTTGTTCCGATAGTTCCGATAGTTCCGATGATACTTCAGAACCGCAAAATGTCGATAAAACCCAAAACCTTAAAGCTGCAGGAGCTTCGGCCAATGATATTTTATCTAATGCCAATTTTGATAAATTAGTAATTGAAATTGCTTATGTTCCCGGATTTAGGCCAACGTCAACCACCATTTCCAACTTTGAAGATTATCTAAACGAGAGAACTTTTAAAGAGAATATAGAGGTGATTTATAATGAGCTGCCATCTCCAAATGAAGAGGAATTGGAGTTGGAAGAGATTAGAGATTTGGAAGATGACAATAGAACCGCCTACAATGATGGTTCCACCTTGGCCATCTACATCTATTTTGCCGATGCGCCTTCGGAAGGAGATGAATTAGATGAAGGTTTAGTGACTCTTGGAGCTGTTTATAGGAATACTTCCATGGTAATATATGAATCCACCATAGTGGAGTTAGCAAGCAGAAGTGCCTTAATAACCGTTACAGATATTGAAACTGCAACTTTAAACCATGAGTTTGGACATTTGTTTGGGTTGGTAAATTTAGGCACAGACCCTGTAAACGATCATGAAGATATACAAAGAGATGATCAAGGTGAACCCATTCTTGGTAGTGACGGAGAACCTCTTGGCAATGACCATTGTAATGTTCAAGGTTGTCTTATGCGGGCAGAAATTCAATTTGGCAGTTCTGCCTCTAGAAGTTTGGTTGCAAAAGGAAGTGCTTTGACTTCGCCATGTGCATTAAATGGAAACACTATGCTAAAACTTTTGGAAAGCAGAACCGCAAACGGGCTTGCAATAGTTCCGGTGCTTGATGCTGAATGTATTTTGGATTTACAGAGCAACGGAGGCCGTTAAGCTTTCTTCCCTATGGAATATTGAGGTATTTATGGGTCTGTAAGGATACCTTCCATTTGGGGTTTTGCATTACATAATCCACGATTAAAGGAACCATTTTTTCACGAACGCTCCATTCTGGTTGTAGATAGAGAATACAATTCCCATTTACTTTCTCTGCTTGTTCCTCTGCAAAAGTAAAATCGTGCTTGTTGTAAACAATGACTTTTAATTCATGGGCAACAGTATATATTTCCTCTTCCGGAAGTTTGTTCTTTTTTGGAGAAAGACAAATCCAATCCCAAGTACCTGAAAACGGATAAGCACCCGATGTTTCAATATGCGTTTGCAACTTTTGTTTCTTCAATGCGGCTGTTAAAGGCCCCATATCCCAAGTTAGTGGTTCTCCTCCAGTAATTACAATGGTATCAGAATAACTGGCAGCATTGGTCACTATTTTATCAACAGCTGTGGGAGGATGCGTATCTGCATTCCAACTTTCCTTTACATCACACCAATGGCAACCTACATCACAACCGCCAACACGAATAAAATAAGCTGCCGTACCCTTATGGTATCCCTCCCCCTGAATCGTGTAGAACTCTTCCATTAACGGAAGCATAAGCCCCTTAGCAACCAAATCCATCACCTGTTCTGAAACCATTGGGCAAAGATAGGATATAGTTAATTCTTAAGCCTTAGTTTAAAAAACTATTGAACCGCAATTACATCAATCTCAATTTTGGCGTTTCTAGGCATTCCATTACCCGCCAAGGTAGTTCTGGCTGGCTTTTTGACAAAAAATTTGGAATAAACTTCATTAAAAGCACTAAAATCATCCATTGTGCTCAAAATTACAGTACACTTAACTACGTTGTCCAAGGTCAATCCATGTTGGTCAAGGACTTCTTCAATATTTTTTATGGCTTGTTCCGTTTCCGAGGTAATCCCACCTTCGACCATAGTTCTGGTAGTATGGTCCATTCCTATCTGACCCGACAAAAAGAATAGGTTGCCGGTTTGCACCGCATCACTATAGGGTGCACTAAGTTTCTTTGCTTCATGGGTTTTATGAAAAATTATCTCCGATTTTTCCTGAGAATACAAACAGGTAAAGATTCCAGACATGAAAATGGACAGAAAAAGATATTGAGCTGGTTTCATTCTATTACGTTTTTAGATTTGGTTAAAATTACCCTATTTTTATCGGAAATTGAATCCCATGAGTACCAAGGAAAAATTCTTTGAGCATATTGAAAAAGGTTATACTACCAAAGGCGATTATATAACTATGGGTGCTGGAATTTTTGAAGGAGAGGCTGTGAAAAATGCTTTGGTAAAAGTTCCTCTCAAAACGCTGAACAGGCATGGACTCATTGCTGGGGCAACAGGTACGGGAAAAACAAAGACATTGCAAGTTATTGCCGAAAATCTATCAAACAAGGGAATTCCTGTTTTACTCATGGACCTTAAAGGTGATCTTAGTGGCATAGCACAACCTAGCCCTGGACATCCTAAAATTGATGAACGCCATGAAAAAATTGGGCTTCCTTTTGAAGCCAATGGATTTCCGGTTGAAATTTTATCGTTATCAGAACAGAACGGGGTTCGTTTACGGGCCACGGTTTCAGAATTTGGTCCTGTTCTGCTATCCCGAATACTTGATTTAACGGTTACTCAAGAAGGCATAGTTGCAGTGGTATTCAAATATTGCGATGACAACAAGTTTCCTTTATTGGATCTAAAGGACTTTAAAAAAGTACTGCAATATGCAACAGGAGAGGGCAAAAAAGAATTTCAGGAATCCTATGGCCGCATTTCCACTAGCTCTACTGGAACGATATTAAGAAAGATTATTGAACTAGAACAACAAGGAGCCGATTTGTTTTTTGGCGAAAAGTCTTTTGACGTGGACGACCTGGTAAGGATTGATGATACTGGAAGAGGGTACATCAACATAATTCGTCTTACAGACATACAAGATAGGCCTAAACTGTTTTCAACTTTTATGTTGAGCCTTTTGGCAGAAATATATGCTACTTTTCCTGAACAAGGAGATAGTGATAGACCCGAATTGATTCTTTTTATAGATGAGGCCCATCTCATTTTTAAAGAAGCCTCCAAAGCCCTGCTCAACCAAATTGAAAGTATTGTAAAGTTGATACGTTCCAAAGGAATAGGGCTTTATTTTGTGACTCAAAACCCTACGGATGTACCGGATGATGTATTGGCACAATTAGGCTTAAAGGTACAGCATGCGCTTAGGGCATTTACCGCAAAAGATAGGAAAGCGATCAAACTTACAGCGGAAAACTACCCTGATTCTGAATTTTATGACACCACAGAGGTTTTAACATCCCTGGGGATTGGTGAAGCCTTAATTTCCGCACTGGATGAGAAAGGAAGACCAACTCCCTTGGCCGCCACCTTGCTTAGGGCACCAATGAGCCGCATGGATGTATTGACCAATACAGAACTTAAGGAAGCGCTGAGCAAGTCAAAACTGATAAAAAAATATAATGAGGACATTGACCGGGAAAGTGCCTATGAAATTCTCAATGAGAAAATAAAAAAGGCTGAAAAAGAAGCCGAAAAGGAACAAGAACGGAAAGCTACTTCCCGAAAAAGTTCCTCAACAAGAAAAAGTACACGAATGAACCCAGTGGTCAAAGTTTTGACCAGCGCAACTTTTATTAGAGGGGTACTTGGGGTTTTAAAAAAAGTTATTCGATAATAAAAGAATGAAAAAATATATAGTAATACTTAGTGTTTCTTGCATCTTTTTTTCTCTTAGTTGTGAAAAAAAGGACACTTCTTTTTTAATTTCAGAAAATAGTGTGGGGCCCCTTTTGAGCTCAACACCGGTTTCAGATTTGGAAAAGGTCTTTGCACAGGATTCCACGGTAAAGGATATTTCGGAACTTAAAGGATTGCAATCCAATAAGATCAAGGTTTTTGAAAAAGGAGGAAAACATCTATTAACACTCACTCCAAACAACGACAGCATTCCAAAAATTGGGAACATCAGGGTATTTGACGAAAGATATCTTACGGATCATGGCATCGGTTTGCTCAGTACTTTTAAGGATATTCAAGGAAAATATCCAATAAAGAAAATCGTAACTACCTTAAATAGTATTGTCATATTTCCTAAAGAGAGTAATCTGTATTTCACTATTGACAAAGAGGAGTTGCCTGCCAATTTGCGCTATACTACATCCAATATTGAGGCCGTGCAAATTCCTGAGAATGCCAAACTCAAATATTTGATGCTAGCTTGGGAATAGTTCTTGTTAATTAATGGTAAAAAGAAAATAGGGATTGGAAAACGTACCTAGGTATCAGGAACACTATTAAAAACTAAAACAAGCCGTATTTTTCCCTATTGGCCAACACCTTCGGACTATTGGTCTGCATCCATTCTGTCAATTCCAACAATTTTTCAACGTAATTTTGGCCAAATTCTGTAAGCCTATATTCCACCCGAATAGGAACTTCAGCATACGCTTTTCTTGTAATATAACCATCCGCTTCCAATGCTTTCAAGCGTTGGCTTAACACTTTATTGGATATCCCATAAACAAACTTTTTTAACTTATTAAAACGCAATACCGGAAAGTAACCCAACCAAAGAATAATTAATGTACTCCACTGATCCGAGGCCACCGACATCACATCTCTTACTGGACAAAGTTCAGGAGGATGCTTGTAATCAATATGGCCAAACATTTTTTCCAGTTTTTTTACAGTTCTAACTTTCTGATTTTCAGCTATAGTCTCCATTCTGTTACCTAGTATTACTTTAGTGACCCCTTTTTTCTTCTAAAATGAATATGTATTTTAGTTTCTTTAAAAGAGTAAGTTACTAAAAGTAACCAGATGAAAAAACTAATCACTGCAATTCTTCCCTTGGTCTACGGTCAATATTTCAATATATACTCTTTTGTTAGTCCAAAAAAGGCCGCCCATAAAGCTTTTAATCTACTATGTACCGTAAGAAAAGGGAAAGTAGCACCTGAGCAAAAGGAGTTTTTGGATAACGCAAAACTGGAGGTTGAACATGCAGCGGACCATCAACTACAATCGTATCATTGGTCTGGTAAAAAGGAAACCATATTATTGGTGCATGGTTGGGAAAGCAACACATTCCGCTGGCGTAATCTTATTAAAAAACTCCAAGATGCCGACTTTAACATTATAGCATTCGATGCTCCATCGCATGGTAATTCGTCTGGTAAACTTTTGTATGTGCCATTGTATGAAAAAGCTTTACGGCATATGACCAAAAAATACGATCCAAAATACATTATTGGGCATTCGGTTGGTGGCATGACACTCATGTACAATGAGTTTAAAAATTCAAACCCCAAAGTTGAAAAATTAGTGGTTATTGGAGCCCCTTCAGAATTTCATGAGTTAATGGATCATTATCAGGATATCCTAAAATTCAACAATCGATTTATGAAAATTCTTGACGATTATATTCTTGGAAGGTTTGGTTTTAAAATCAGAGATTTTTCCACTTCAGAGTTTGCCAAATCCAATGCCAAAAAAGGACTCTTGTTCCATGATCGATTGGACAAGGTAGCTCCCTATCATGCATCAGAAAACGTTCAGAAAAACTGGTTTGGAAGCGAATTAATCAGTACAGAAGGTTTGGGGCATTCCATGCATCAAGAAGAAGTGAACGATAAAATTGTGACTTTTTTGCGAACTTAAAAAAGATATCTTACTTTCCTATAAAGTTTTACTATGGCTGCTATTACCCCATTCCATATTGCAATTCCGGTACACAATTTGGATGATTGCAGGGTATTTTACAGGGATATCTTAGGCTGTGACGAAGGTCGAAGCAGTGATCATTGGATAGATTTTAATCTTTTTGGACATCAATTGGTCATTCATTATAAGCCCAAATCAGATGAAGAGCTTTACACAAACCCAGTAGATGGCAAAAATGTACCGGTACCACACTATGGTGTTGTTTTATCGTGGAATACATTCCATTCTTTCTCCAACAAACTTAGGGTCAAGAAGGTTGATTTTATTATTGAACCCTATGTTAGGTTTAAAGGAGAGCTGGGTGAACAGGCCACAATGTTTTTTCTCGACCCCGCAGGAAATGCATTAGAATTTAAAGCATTTAAAGACATGGAACAATTATTTGCCAAGTAACCCTTATTCTAAAATCAGACCTTTTCTTCTTACCCAGAAAAAGGCAAAAACCATATTGGGAATCCAACAGAGCCAAGCAACAATTTTATAAGCGATGATAAACTCGCCAAAAGCCATTGTTAAAAGCGGAAGCCAAATACGGAGGGTAACAGCCGCAAAGCAGGCAGCATAGCTATAAATCATCATACCTTGGTGAAGTGCTACATCTTTTGCCCTTATGGCCAAATACGCCTTTAAAGTGCTATATAACCAGAGAATTCCCAAACAGATAAACCCAAAGGAGGTAATTAATCCCCCTGTTGCAAAAAATGCAATATATAGACCACATATGCCACTGACCAAAACCGCAGCTACATAGAACTTACCTAGGCTACGGTGAAACTTTAAATTTCTGGAACGGATTTTCTTGCTAAACTGCGACCATCCACTCAAAAGCGCCAGGCCTCCAAAAACAATGTGTCCATAAAAACCTATGTTCCATAGTTTGTTGCCTAAAAGCTCTGCCGTTTTACTCCCAAGAAGCCCAAAATTACCAGAGGTAATCAAATATGCTACCGGGTATAGTCCTACCCCAATCGCTAAAAAAGCAAACACAATCCAAGAAACCTTATGCATCGATTTATTCATAATATCCTGTTATACAAATGGCAATTTATCGAATATTCGCGGTAATAAACAAGAATCAAAAACATCAAACGTTATAAAAACAATTGAACTGGCAGTTTTGCCCTCCAAATTAATTTATCATGAAAACTGTTCTGTTATTGATTACTGTATTATTTTCTTCTTTGGCTGTAACTAGTTGCACCAACGATGAAGGTGATCAGGATTTAGAGCTCTTAAATCCGGATGAGGAAACTCAAGTAGAAAAAGAGAACATCTAGTTTCCCCCACTATGTCGCTCTCTTGCCAATAAGGTATTTTTGAGAAGCATGGCTATGGTCATAGGACCCACACCACCTGGAACCGGTGTAATATAGGATGATTTTTCACTAACACTATCAAAATCTACATCTCCTGTAATGTAATAACCTCTCTCACGGGTCTGGTCCGGTACACGCGTTATGCCTACATCTATTACCACCACATCATCCTTGACCATATCCCCTTTTAGAAAATTGGGAATACCAAGTGCAGAAACAATGATATCTGCCTGCAAAGTGAGTGCTTTGATATCTTTGGTACGGCTATGTGTAAGTGTTACGGTAGCATTGGCGGCCTCTCCCTTCTGGCTCATCAATATACTTATAGGACGTCCAACAATATGGCTACGTCCTATGACAACGGTATGCTTGCCTTCGGTATCTACGTTGTAGCGTTTCAATAACTCCATAATCCCAAAAGGGGTTGCCGGAATAAAAGACTGCATATCCAGAGCCATTTTACCAAAATTAGTAGGATGAAACCCATCTACATCCTTATCTGGAGCTACGGCCATTAGTACTTTTTGTTCATTGATATGTTTTGGAAGTGGTAATTGCACAATATATCCATCTATATCTGGATTGGCATTTAACGCTTCAACCTGGGACAACAACTCCTTTTCGGTGGTCTCCTCGGCCAAATGGACCAAGGTCGAATCAAACCCAATTTTTTTGCAGGAACGGACCTTACTGCCAACATAGGTAAGGCTGGCGCCATCATTGCCCACCAAGACTGCTGCCAGATGGGGAACTTTTTCACCCCGCTCAATCATTTGAGCCACTTCAACAGCGATTTCATCTTTAATCTGGTTTGATATTTTTTTTCCGTCAAGAATTTCCATTAGGTTGGTTTATAGAGATATATTGAAAGGTTTTATCTGATTTTGGTAGGCTTACCGCATGTTTTGCATCATCTGCATCATTTTCTTGCCTCCACCACCTTGCATCATTTTCATCATCTTGCTCATTTGTTCAAATTGTTTCAACAACTGATTAACTTCCTGAATGGTACGACCACTGCCTAAAGCAATTCTTTTCTTCCGGCTTGCATTTAATTTTGAAGGTGTTGAACGTTCTTCTGGGGTCATGGAATGAATAATGGCTTCAATATGTTTAAAGGCGTCATCGTCTATATCCAATCCTTTGAGTGCCTTTCCTGCACCGGGAATCATTCCCATAAGGTCTTTCATGTTGCCCATCTTCTTGATCTGCTGTATTTGGCTCAAGAAGTCATCAAATCCAAATTTGTTTTTGGCTATTTTCTTTTGGATTTTACGCGCCTGTTCTTCATCAAATTGTTCTTGGGCCCGCTCCACTAAGGAAACAACATCTCCCATACCCAAAATACGGTCTGCCATTCTGGAAGGATAGAAAACGTCAATAGCTTCCATTTTTTCCCCAGTTCCAATAAACTTAATGGGCTTGTCTACCACAGATTTAATTGAAATGGCCGCTCCTCCCCGGGTATCACCATCCAATTTTGTAAGTATAACCCCATCAAAATTAAGAACGTCATTAAAGGCTTTGGCTGTATTCACCGCATCTTGCCCTGTCATGGAGTCTACCACAAACAAGGTTTCTTGTGGCGTAATTGCCTTATGAATGTTTGCAATTTCGGTCATCATTTGTTCATCTACCGCCAAACGACCAGCAGTATCAATGATTACGATGTTACACCCTAGACTTTTTGCATGTTTAACCCCAGCTTTGGCAATGGAAATGGGGTCGTTGTTTTCCCTATCCGAGTATACATCCACTCCAATTTGCTCTCCTACCACGTGCAATTGATCAATCGCAGCTGGTCGATATACATCGCAGGCCACCAAAAGTGCTTTTTTTTCCTTTTTGTTTTTTAGGTAATTGGCCAGTTTTCCAGAAAAAGTGGTTTTACCGGAGCCTTGCAGGCCAGACATTAGAATTACCGACGGACTTCCAGATAAGTCAATTTCTTCCGCATCCCCCCCCATTAATTGGGTAAGTTCATCCTTTACAATTTTGACCATAAGCTGGCCCGGCTGCAAATTGGTAAGTACATTTTGCCCCAGTGCCTTTTCCTTTACGGTATTGGTAAATTCCTTGGCAATTTTAAAGTTGACATCGGCATCTAAAAGTGCCCTACGGACCTCCTTTAGGGTTTCCGCTACATTTATTTCCGTTATCTGTCCATGCCCTTTTAGAACATGAAGCGCTTTATCCAGCTTTTCGCTTAAATTATCAAACATGTGCTTTCGTCATTTTTGAAGAAAGACAAATTTAAGAATAAAAAGAAAAGGACGGCTTTGGGGAAAGCCGTCCTTTTCAAAAAAATATTGGGGAAATTCTTATTGTTGTTTTTCAAAAACCAGTATTTCAGTGGAATTTTCATCTTCATGAACCAATTCAAGACGGGTACCATCTGTTGAAATGGATTCGAAATGCCAATCATCCGTCAACTCACCAAATATTCCATCGTCATCAAAGTTTAGGTAAAATTTCAATTTACCTTCATCATTTCTGATAACTCTCCACAGGCCTTCCATAACGGTATTATTGTTTTCATCAACCTGAATTTGATGCATTCCGTTGAAATAGAAATCAAGACCGTCAAACTCCGAAGTTGAATCAACATCATCGTTAGTGTATTTTGCAACGTTCCAGGCTCCTCCCATCATAATGTTTCTGATTTCAGGAATATCACCATCGCTAGCATTATCATCACAAACTCTTAAAAGAACAAGTTCATAGTCTACTTCCTCAACTTCAAATCTCAACCTAGTATCATTAAGATCTCTCAAAGGCCAATCGAAGCTTACTCCAGGCTCTTCGCCCATGGTAATCAACAGTGCAAGTGCTCCATCATCATTTAATCCTATTTCCCAAGAACCTGTAGATGTTGTCTCGCCATTACTCAAGGTAACTACATTATCGGTCAAAAACTTAAACTCATATCCTAAAAGTCTGTCGATTTCTTCACCTTGATTCTTTACTTTTTTGATAATCCACTCACATTCTTTTAGGATTTCTCTCAGTCCATCTATATTAGGTACTTCGAAATCACAATCTTTGCGCAAAACAAGATATCTTCCATTGGCATTTTGGATTTTTACCCATCCTTCGCCACAGGCCACAATGGTCCAGTCTCCCAACATGAACTCCAAACGTTCGATCAAAGCATTAAACCTGAACCCGGTATCGGTAACTTCCCAGTTTCCTTCATCGGCAAAAGCACCGTTGTCAAGGTAAGCATGGATATTTCTGTTTGAAAAGTCGATGGTACCCTCAAAATCAAAGTCTTCATTTGATTCCTCGATTCTCCATTTGCAGTATTCAAATATGGCGGCTATATCATCAATCCGGCATTCACTTGGTCCATTTTCACAATATTGCTTAAGAATAATTTTATCGCCATCTCCGGCATATAACTTTATGACCCGTTCGTCAATTTCATAAACTATCCATTCTAGCGTAAAGTCTGCCAATTGTTCAAATGTAAGACTCAGTAGCACCCCATCGTCCGTTAAGCTAGTACTCCAAGTTCCGGGCACAGCAATATCACCATCAGTAATCAACATCACTTCACCATTTTCCATAAAATTCAGCACATTCTCAAAATACTGATCGGTCTGAGCAACATCCATACGTATAACCTCTCGCACTATCCAAGGGCATTCTACCAGATAAGCATCCAATCTTTCTTTAGTAAAATCATCATCATTATAATCGTCGTCGTCGTCCTCGTCACATTCATCTTTAGCAGCTTCCAATGCTCTAGCCAATTCGGCATTGCTATCAACAACCATTTCGGTACCATCATATTTCTTTAAGGTTATCGGAAAATCGATACTTACAAGGTCATTATCCTCCAATCCTGCAAAAAATCTTCTAAGTTCTTTATCGCTTTCAATCACTACCTCTCCGGTAACTTGGTTGTCCACATTAAAGGTGTACATGGTAATTGGGTATACAAAATCAATACATTCAATATCATCATCATCCCCACCTTCCAAACATTCGGCAGCCAATTCTCTTAACTCTTCTTTGTTTTCAATTACGATTTCCGTAAAATCGGCAAGCGTGATGGTAATTGGGAAAATGATATCTAAAATATCGTCATCAATTTCAACCTCATCAAATATTGCTTCTATTTGATGTAAATCTTCCCTAGAATCTATTGTAATCTCAACTCCATTTACTTCAACGGTATATGGAAACTCAATGGCAAAGCAACTGGCGCCATCAACAATATTATCAAAAGAACCATCATTGGAAGATGTATTTTCAATCAATAAAGCGGTAGAAGAACTGGCAGTAATTGTTTCCTGCTGCTCATCTCCTCCTACTTCTTCAAATTCCTCTTGACAAGAAGTGAAAATCAATGCCGTTGTTAACAGGCAGAGGTAAATTAGTTTAGTCATTAAATTTTTCATAGCGATTTGGATTTTTTTAGTTATCACATCTTTAAAACAACTCTTCTAAAAAAAACCCTACTTTATCTTAAAAAATTTTAAAATATCTTTGAGTCTTTAACAAACCAACCTCAATGAACAACGTTTGCGAAGAGCAGGTCTTCAGCTCAATATTCAAGTCCAATTCCAAGACGGTATTCAATTATATATATTATAAGTTTGGTAATGAGGAAAAAGCGCATGATGCCGTCCAAGAGGCTTTTGTAAAACTATGGGAGAATTGCGCAAAGGTTATGCCTGAAAAGGCTAAATCGTATCTGTATACTGTAGCCAACAACCTGTACTTAAATGTTCTAAAAGCGGAAAAAGTGCGATTAAAGTATGCCGATGCTACTTTAGAACACTCCAATGAATCTCCAGAATTTTTATTGGAAGAAAAAGAATACAAGGCAAAACTGGATAGAGCCTTGAATAATTTACCAGAAAACCAACGCACCACGTTTTTGCTCAATAGGATCGATGGAAAGAAATATGCTGAAATTGCTGAAATGGAAGGTGTAAGTGTAAAAGCTATAGAAAAACGCATGCACTTGGCATTAAAAACATTGCGAGAGCAAATTGATGGAATCTAAAAACAATGTACAATTATCAATAAACAATGAATATTAAGCAATGTGCAATTAGGAATCCCATTTGGTTCCGAACATATACACAGGCGAACTGATAATTGATAACTGAAAAGTAGGGTTTTGTGTTAGTTGGTTGTTATAAGAATGTAAAGCATAGAAATCATGCAAGAAAATTACTTGGCCAAATGGCTAAACGGAGAACTTTCTGAAGAAGAACTAACGGAATTCAAAAAATCCGATAGTTATGCTTCCTATCAGAAATTGAAGGAAATTTCAGGGACTTTAAAGGCTCCTGAATTTGATGCAGACCATGCTTGGGATACCTTCAAAAGCAGGGAATCGGCAGATGTTCCTAAAGTTATTGTCTTAAAGCCATTTAAACAATTTCTACGTGTGGCCGCCGTTGTGGCTATTATGTTGGGCGGTGCTTATTTCTATCTTAATTCCTTAAACGAATCCTTTAGCACCCAATTGGCTGAACATTCGGAAGTTGTTCTTCCCGATAGTTCCGAAATTATTTTAAATGCGGATTCCAAAATCTCCTTCAGTGAAAAAAACTGGTCAGCAAAAAGGAATGTGAATCTGGAAGGCGAGGCTTTTTTTAAGGTGGCCAAAGGGAAAAAATTCACCGTTTCCACTGAAAATGGGCTTGTTTCGGTATTGGGAACCCAATTTAATGTCGAAAACAGAAATGGTTTCTTTGAGGTAACCTGTTACGAAGGCCTTGTAAGTGTTTCTTATAACAATACAGAACGAAAGTTGCCCGCTGGAACTTCCTTTGTGGCCATTAATGGTAAAGTTCAGGATTTTGACAACATTACTATAGTTCAACCTAGCTGGATAAACAATGAAAGTAGCTTTCAAAGTATTCCTTTAAAATATGTATTGGCTGAATTTGAAAGACAATTCAATATAAAGGTCGAGACCAAAAACATTGATACAGACCAACTGTTCACTGGTACATTTGACAACAAGCGTATAAAATTAGCGTTAGAAAGTATAAGCATTCCTTCACAGATTAGTTATAAATTAGGTGAAGATAACGTGCTTTTCTATGCTGGGGACACTCCGTAATCTAATCTTTTTAAGTTGGGCAGCGCTGTTTTTATGCATTGCTATTGCTCCTTGCCATGCCCAAGAGTCCCAGATTGGACTAAAATCATATCTCTTAGTATTAGAGCAAAGGTTTGATATTAAATTTTCCTATGTTGATGAAGATCTGGAAAAAGTGGAAATTACTACACCTTCACCGAATTCATTGCACGATATTTTGGAATCCATCCGGGCACAAACCCAAATAAAAATTGAAAAACTCAACGATCGTTATTACACCCTTTCCAAAAACACATTGATCCACATTTGTGGTAGGGTATTGGACAACTTTGCCGAGAATACCGTTTCTGCGGCCTCTATAGAGGTTTTGGGCAGTAAAATTGCATTGGTTACCGATTCAGAAGGGCTTTTTGCAGTAAATGATATTCCTAGGGATGCCTTGTTGAAGGTTCGTTTTTTGGGATATGTGACTAAATATATTCCGGCGGAGAGCCTTATAGTTCAGGATGATTGTCCCCATATTCTGCTGGCACAAAACTATGAGCTACTTGAAGAGGTCATCGTATATGAGTTTCTTGCTCCGGGAATAATAAAACAAAAAGATGCCAGCATTACCTTAAACACCGGAAAGTTAGGCATCCTTCCAGGAATGGTTGAACCAGACGTATTGCAAACCGTTCAGGCTTTGCCCGGTATTAAGAGCATTAACGAAACGGTTTCCGACATTAATGTTCGAGGAGGTACAAACGACCAAAACCTGATTCTTTGGAATGGCATTAAAATGTACCAATCTGGGCATTTTTTTGGCCTTATTTCAGCATTCAACCCTTATTTGACCGATAAGGTAACCGTATACAAAAATGGAACACCGGCCAACTATGGCGATGGTGTTAGCAGCGTCATCAATATGGAGACCAAAAACGAAATAGATGACCTTTTTACAGGTGGTGCCGGCATTAATTTTATAAGCGGGGACGTCTACGGACAAATACCCCTGAAGAACAATTTGGCCCTTCAGTTTTCTGCCCGCCGTTCAACGACCGATTTTTTAAATACCCCAACCTACAGTAATTTTACAGATAGGGCCTTTCAAGACAGCGAAGTTAAAAACGAACAAAATCAAAGTATAAACGAAAATTTCGTTAGGGACGAGACTTTCTTTTTTTATGATTTCTCTGGAAAGCTATTGTATAACATTAATGATGACCACAAACTGCGTCTCAGTTTTATTGCCATAGCAAATGATCTGGAATTCACGGAGACCAATCTCGATATAGACGAAACAACGCTAAGTCTCTTGGACCAAACCAATCTTTCTTCCGGAATACAATTGGAAAGCAATTGGACCAACAAACTATCATCAAATCTCAATATATATTATTCAAAATATAACTTAGACGCCCAAAGTTTGTTTAGCAATCAGGTTCAAATCCTGTTTCAGAATAATAGGGTTACTGAAAACGCTCTCAAACTAAACACCAATTATGTCGTTTCCGAACGTCTTGATTGGACAAACGGATACCAATTTATTGAAACGGGAATCAAAAATTTTACGCAAATAAGTCAACCCAATTTTTTGAGTAACATTACTGGTGTAATTAGGATACATGCTCCTTATACGGCAATAGGCTATACCGCGAACGAAAACCAATTTATGGCGCAAGTGGGTGTGCGTGCAAACTATATTGAAAATCTGGCAACGTTTAACAAATTATTTCTTGAGCCTCGACTGAATCTGAACTTTAAAGTAGCCAATTATCTAAGGGCTGAAATATTGGGTGAATTTAAAAGCCAATCCACCAATCAGGTCATAGATTTGGAACAGAATTTTTTGGGCATTGAAAAACGAAGGTGGATTATTTCTGATGGAAATGGATTGCCAATTACCAAAAGTAAACAAGGGTCGCTTGGTTTCAACTATGCAAAAAACGAGCTATATATTGGTCTGGAAGGTTTTTACAAACATGTAGATGGGATTAGCACACGGACTCAAGGTTTTCAGAGCGAAAATCAATTTAACGGTGAGATAGGAAGTTACGAGGTAAAAGGACTGGAGTTCCTTATCAACAAAAAAGCGGACAATTACAGTGCATGGCTGAGTTATACCCTCAATTACAATGATTATACCTTCGGTACCATTGACCCCAGTACATTTCCCAACAATCTAGATGTAAGGCACACCATAACTTTTGCTGGCACCTATACCCATAAAAATTTAAAAATGGGAATCGGGGTCAATTATCGTACTGGAAAACCCTTTACCCAACCGGTGAGGGTTAATCCATTGGATACTAATTTTTTCCCGGCAAGAATAAACTACGAATCTCCAAATAGCAGCAGATTACCAGAATACATTAGAGTTGACACATCGGCCTATTACAATTTTGATATAAGCAGAGGAACCAAAGCAACCATAGGGGTATCATTACTCAATCTTACAAATCGACAAAACTTGCTTAATCGTTATTACAGGCTTTCAGATACCAACGAAATCGAAACTGTTCAGAACGTTTCCTTGGGCATTACACCCAATGTTAGTTTTAGAGTAAGTTTTTAGTTGGTAGAAACTAAAATGATATAAAAAGGACAACCTTTTCTACACTTTCTTTACATTAGTACACATGGATACGGTAACTTTCTTGAGAAAATTTTCGCAAAATATTCTAGACAAAAAAAAACGGCACGGAAATTGTTTTCTCAAAAATCAATTAACAATTCCTAACCAAAAACCACATATGAAAACCTTAAAAACCTCAGTACTCTTTTTATTTTTTTTAGTAATCGGTCAATTTTTGCAAAGCCAATGTTCAGAGATTTACTTTTATAGAACCAACGGATTTCAAAGTAAAAGAGACATTCTTCTTTATCAAAACGGAACTCAATTGACCGTTGTTAAGGCTGGTGAACGATTCAAGGCAACAGCCTGCAGTTCTGAGCCTATAGAATTTGTGGTACGTACAAGCGAAAACGATATGGTGCCCAGCAAGGTCAACTTTACCCCAAAAACTGGGCAAAACTATTATTTAAAGGTCAATTGTGCCGTTGGGGTTGAAATAGCATCCATCAAGATTCAAGAGGCTATCAAAGGAAAAAGAGATGTAAATAATGGCAATAAATTTACAAGTCCCATAAAATCAATAGCAATAGCCGAAACTACCAATAGCCAAAGCACTTCGGCCCTTACCTCAACCTTAACTTCCAACAGTACTTCAAAGGCCTTTGAAAAAACTCAAATTGTGGATAATTTCAAGTTTGAGATTACCGGTTTGAGCAAAGCCGGTGAAATGCTCACCATGGACTACAAAATCACCAATTTGGCAGCAGATGATCGAAAACTACAAACCTGTGCCAATATGATTTATTTTTACGACGATTTAGGAAACCTCAATTTTCCCTATCAGGTGTGTCTTGCTAATTCCTGCTCACTAATGCCATCATGGATAAAATCGCCTTCAGTACCGGAAAAATACCACTGTAACAGTTCTATAAACTCTACTAACCTAATGCCTTCTGGTATTCCAATAAACGGAAAGATTATCGTTAGGGGCATAAATAAAAGGGCAACAAAGTTTGTTCGTGGAACGGTTTGGTTTAATTCAGAGGTTAGTTATCAGTTAAATTATTCCAATATGGAATTTCCAAAGGTTGTTGACCCAAATAATAGCAACAAAAGAAACTTTGGCAACCAGTCGCTAGAACTTGTGGAAACAGTACGAGATAGTATAAGCACATATGTGCGTTTTAAACACACGAATTCAGATTTGGAAACCTACACTTCCCAAATAAAAACTGGGGAACTTTATGACGATATGGGTAATAAGCACGGCTTGGATGCCATGTCCATGATTTCTAATGATAAAAGAATTAATTACAATCGCTTTAATGGGTGGAAATTGGTTATAAATCCTAAAAGTACTTCAGATATGTACGCCATCATAGATAATATCGCTCCCTCTGCTTCGCAGATACGAAGGATTACGTTGACCTTTAATGGCTTTACCCTATCCTGGGACAACATTGATATACAGGGTGCTGGCAGGAAACAACCTTCCACGGAATATATGCCATACGCAGATTTTGAGCAAAAGGTTAGAAACAAACAAAATGTATTAGGTACTAAAGTAATTTTAAAAAACATCCATTTTAACACGGGAAGTGATGTGATTTTAAAGGATTCTTATGAGCAATTAAATCAGTTGGCCGATTTATTGAACTTAAATAACAACTTAAAAGTTGAGGTATCCGGTCATACGGACAATGTAGGAGAAGACATTTCCAACATGCTTCTATCCCAGAAAAGGGCAGATGCAATTAAATATTACCTTATTGGAAAATCTGTTCCCCCAACCAAGGTATTTAGTATTGGCAAAGGAGAGAATGAACCTATTGGCACCAATACTACCGAGGCTGGAAAACAAGAAAACAGAAGGGTGGAGATTCTTGTGGTTGAATAGCCTAAAGTCTCCAATTGGAATCTTTTAAATCTAAATTCAACATTCTTCTAAGAAGGTTGTACAAATCAGGAAACTTCCTTGAAAATTCTGTTGGACTCTCGATAAAATTTTCCATGATGACTGCAAAAAATTCATAGAAATTCGTCTTGGCATATGACCTAAAATAGGTTGACTTTTCCAAGTTTTTTAGGAAATCTGGTCGATTATACATCTTTTTGATCTGTGCCAAACCCACTTTGAACCGTCTTGCCTCCCAAGTCGATTTATTTCTTGTTTCAAACATTAAGGAATGAGCAACTTCATGAATACCCAAATTTCGATTGTCATTGGGGATTTGGAATCCTTTTTCCAAATCTTCAGCGGAAAACACCAATATTTTTAAGTTGGGATTAAACTCTCCAATATGATGGTTTTTTCCAATGCGTGAGTAATAGGTATTGGGATATACAATAATCCTTGAAATTGATCTTTCAAATCTAAAATCACGCATCCCCATGGTCAATAGGATAGCAGAAGCGGAAACATAGGCCTTTATTTCTTCAGCATTGGTAATGTCCCCATAAAAAACAAAAGCTTTTTTCGATTTAAACCAAGCAAATCGTTTTAGAAATGTTCGTTTCTGTTCGGTATTAAACTCCCGAAACGGCATAAGAAACTCATTAATGAACTGTCTTTCCTTGGCCGTAATTCGTTTTACCGGGTGAAAAATGTTGTACCATGTAAACCTTTCACCAAAAAAATACACATAACCTACCCGTGCAAACACATAAAGCAGACCGACTGCCAAAACAAGTGCAGCAATCTGTCTCTCGGTTTCTGACAAGCCACCAAACTCCTCCATTACATTCGTTCTGGAACATGGATTCCCAATAGTAAGAAAGCGGATTGGATCACTTCTCCCACTTTTTTGGACAACTGTATCCTAAACTGTCTTTTAAGCCCATCAGACTCCCCCAAAATGGATACCTGTTGATAAAAGGAGTTGAACTCTTTTACGAGGTCATAAGTATAGTTGGCAATCAGGGCCGGACTGTAATTTTCCGATGCCAATTGGATTGTTTCTGGAAAAAGTTGCAACTGCTTTAATAGCTCTTTTTCTTTATCGTGCAGTTCCAAAGAAATCTTTACTTCACTCGAATCAACACCATTGGCCTTCCGAAGAATGGACTGGATCCTCGCATAGGTATACTGAATAAAGGGGCCAGTATTTCCTTGAAAATCAACCGATTCTTCAGGATTGAATAAAATCCGTTTTTTTGGGTCCACTTTTAAAATATAATATTTTAATGCGCCCAAACCTATAGTGCTATACAGTTCTTTCTTTTCAGTTTCCGAATAGCCATCCAACTTACCAAGCTCTGCTGAAATCGTTTCAGCGGTATGCTCCATGTTCTCGATCAAATCATCCGCATCAACCACGGTACCTTCCCTACTCTTCATTTTTCCACTGGGCAAATCCACCATTCCATAACTTAAATGATACAATTGCCCTGCCCAGGAATATCCCAGTTTTTTGAGAATCAAAAACAAGACTTTAAAATGATAATCTTGCTCATTACCAACGGTATACACCATTCCATTAATATCCGGAAAATCGGTTACCCGTTGAATTGCCGTTCCAATATCCTGGGTCATATAAACCGCAGTGCCATCTGAACGGAGTACAATTTTTTCATCCAATCCTTCATCGGTCAAATCTATCCAAACACTGCCATCATCTTTTTTAAAGAAAGTACCTTTTTCAAGGCCCTCTTTTACCATATCACGACCTAACAAATAGGTATTGCTTTCATAGTATAAGGTATCAAAATCGACCCCCAAATTCCGGTAAGTAGTATCAAACCCCTCATATACCCAACCGTTCATTTTTTCCCAAAGCGCCACTACCTCAGCGTCTCCAGCTTCCCATTTCCGAAGCATTTGTTGGGCTTCAAGTAGTATTGAAGCCTCTTTTTCCGCTTGTTCTTTTTCCGTGCCGCCAGATATCAATTCTGCAATCTGTTCCTTGTAGGCCTTATCGAAGGCCACATAATATTTCCCTACCAAATGATCTCCTTTTAGACCAGAAGATTGCGGGGTCTCCCCTCCTCCAAATTTCTGCCAGGCCAGCATACTTTTGCAAATATGGATTCCACGGTCATTAATGATTTGGGTTTTGTATACCTTATGTCCGTTGGCCTTAAGGATTTCCGCCACGGAATACCCCAAAAGATTGTTTCGAATATGACCTAAATGCAAGGGTTTGTTAGTATTGGGAGATGAGTATTCTACCATAATGGCATCCTTACTGTTGGGTACAGCATAACCAAAAGTTTTTTTATCCTGTATGGCATTGAAAAAATCGAGATAAAAACTATCTTCAATAACAACATTCAAAAAACCTTTGACCACATTGAATTTGGACACTCCATCTACATGCTCCTGCAAATATTCCCCAATCTTTGTCCCAATTTCAACAGGGTTGCCTTTTACCACTCGTAGCATGGGAAACACCACTACTGTAATGTCGCCTTCAAAGTCTTTACGAGTCGGCTGAAACTCCACCGAAGGTAGTTCTGCATTAAAAATTGATGAAACAGCCGCCTTAACTGCAGTTGTAAGTACCTGTTGAATATTCATTAATACGCTGTATTTAAGGGTGCAAAACTAATCAATTCTTACACTTTAACTAAAAACTGAAGCAGTAATCCATTTGGTTTTGGTTAATTTTAGTCTCTCTTTCTATAGAAAAATGAACATAGAAACATATAGGCAATATTGTCTTTCAAAAAACGGAGTAACGGAGTCCATCCCATTTTCCAAACTGCCCGATATTTTGGTATTCAAAGTAATGGGGAAAATGTTCACCGCTACAGACATAAACACTTTTGCGAGCTTTAGTATTAAATGCAATCCGGATACTATTGAAGAATTACGGGCCACTTATCCTGCCTTGGAAGAACCATCTTATTTTAGTAAAAAACATTGGAGCCGAGTACTAATGGACGGCAGCATTCCAGACGACCTTCTTTATAGTTGGTTAGATACATCATACAGTTTAGTGGTGGCTAAACTTCCCAAGGCAACGCGTTTAGAGCTAGAAAGAGAAAATAATCAAGGTTGACAGACCGGTTTCACGCTTTTAAAACTATCCGTGTTACAAATTGGTTTAAAAATCGTCTACCCAAAAGCAACCCTTTCACCATTATTGTTGTCTTTGTATAAAGATAGAACCATCAAAAAAACTAGCTGTGTCTCTAAAAAAACAACTCATTATCATCTTTCTTCCCTTTTTTATGGGCCCTGTCCTGGTTGCCCAGTCCATTAGTTCCAAATTGGTGGATGCCAAAACCAAGAAGGGCATTCCCTATGCTACCATACAATATGGAGAACATGAGGGCGTAATTACCAATGAAGAAGGTCGGTTTAGTTTTATTTTGGATGAAACGGTTCCCTTGGATTCCATATATATTTCTTCCATGGGTTACGAAAAAACCGGGTTTACCCCAGCGCAATTGCAAGACAGTATTGTGGTCATTACTCCCAAGGCCATTACCTTAAGCGGTGTTTATCTTTTTAATAAGGAGTTATCGGTGGAGGAAATCATGGCCAAAGTGGAGGAGCGCCTATTCCTTAACTACAATCAAGCTCCGTTAAAACAGCGCTTCTTTTTGCGACAATCCAGTTTCAACACCTTGCAAAAAATGGATATTGCATTTAAGAAATCTACCATTGCGGAATTGGATGAACATTTAATGGACAGTATTGTTTCCATTCTTCCCAAGGGAAGTGCTTACTATACCGAAACCTTGGGGGATTTTTATACAAATGGAGAGGAGCACAAACTGGAGATCGTTAAAGCCGCCCAACTGTACGATAAGAGCAATGAAGGTTCCATGGAAGCACTATCGGATAAAATGGAGGCCATTTTTAAGGCTAATGTAAAACCAGACTCCTATCTGAAGATAAAATCGGGCATTTTTGGGGATAAGGTGCAATTGGATTCCATTTTTGAAGCCGAGGAGAATGCGGAAGAATTGGAAAAAGAGCTTGAAAAACCTAAGGAAAATGGTTTTTTAGGCAACCGAAAATATATTTTAAGCGAGATTACCAATCAGTTTTTTGGGAAGAAGTCGAAGCTGGATGTAGCCAAGAAACTGAATCGCTATGAATACGAGCTTTTGGGCTATTCCGAATTGGAGAACCAAGGTGTGTATGTAGTGGGCTTTGCTCCAAAACGCAGTGGCGATTTTAAGGGCAAGCTCTTTGTGAACATAGAAGACTTTGCCATTATGCGCATGGATTATGAAAACGTGAATACTCTAAAAAGTATCCGACTTCTAGGCTTTAGCTACCAAGAACTCAAATACTATGGCAGCACCGTTTTCTCCAAGTTTGATGGAGATAAGTATCAATTGAAATTCATGAACTTTACTTTCGGACGAAAAATGGGTGTGGACCGTCCTTTAAAAGTCATTGAAAAAAACAAACATGTAAAAGGCCGGAGAAAACAGAACGAGCTCTCCCTAGCCTTGGATATTGTGAATTACAATACTGAAAAATACGAACTGGTGGTGTTCGATTCCGATCCACTGTCCAAAACCGATTTTGAGGCCTTACAGGAGGACAAGACCGCGAAGGCCACCTATTTATCGGCCTATAATCCAGAATTCTGGAAAGGATATACCATTATGGAGCCTAATCAGGCCATCCGGGAGTTTGTGGTTGAAGATGAGTAATTGTTGTCAGGTCGAGCGCAGTCGAAACCGCATAGGGAAAAACGCCGTGTAAGACTTCTCGACTGCGCTCGAAGTGACATAAGAATGTATTTATGCTAACTTGCAGATTTCAGTTGGCAGAAACTCAAAAGTTTGACCAAACCTGCCATATATGGCATTAAACCCTTGACCCTTTTACCTTTTCTTGCCGTTCAAAATGTTAAAATGGAAAAGGGAAAAGCGGAAGAGCTTTTGAATTGGATTGAAGATACTTACGGTTCGCCAGAAAACCTGGCGCAAGTTTTGGATTTTTGTATTGAAATGCTCTTTTATTTAGAACCAGATTCATTTGAAGCCAAAGAAGTACGGGAAGTGGTCGCTGCTTTGAGGGGGATTGTAGGGGTTTTGAGAAGGAATGAATAACATTGATTGAGAAATCTAAAACCTCAACATCTATTTGTGCAATCCGTGAAATTCGTGTCGATTTAGATTCTTCAGAGCCATAGGCGCTTCATAATGACATTGAGGAGAAATTGTCATTTCGAAATGAAATGCGAAGCATTGATTGAGAAATCTAAACAGTTCTTGGATTTCTCAGTACCTTCGAAATAACATAAAGCCAAAGCCATCTTTACATTCTTAAAACATAACAAATTGTTCTCCGTATCTGCTGGCCTACTGCTGGCACTTACCCTAGTGGTGGTGCTCTTTACCGAGGCTAGTTACCAAGCTATTGAGGAGCTTTCGCTTTGGGTGCGTTCCTATTTTGGGTATTTCTACCTCTATTTAGGTTTGGGATGCGTACTCTTGCTTTTGGGAATTGCCGTTTCCCCCTGGGGCAAACGCAAATTGGGTAAGACAAACGAGAAACCGGAGCATTCCCTATGGGCTTGGTCCAGTATGCTCTACAGCACAGGCATGGGCTCCGGTATTTTGCTACGAGCCGTACAAGAGCCGGTTTTTATGCAACAAAATCCTCCCTT
This sequence comes from Flavobacteriaceae bacterium, assembly GCA_039985375.1. GTDB lineage: Bacteria > Bacteroidota > Bacteroidia > Flavobacteriales > Flavobacteriaceae > Flagellimonas. Next base: position 136,428 of record JBDWSS010000018.1, on the reverse strand, counting down.
TCCTACGCATACCCCCAATGAAATCTTGGCCTTGGAATTCACGTTTTACCAATGGGGTTTTACCGCTTGGGCCTTTTATGGCCTCTTTGCCATGGTCATTGGCCATGCCTTGTTCGTAAAAAAACAAAAAGTATTGGTCAGCAGTTCCATTCCTGAAAAATTTAAGGGAAGAAAACGGGCCAACGCCATCGATGTTTTGGCCATTATCACTACAGTTTTTGGTCTTATTGCCGCCATGGGCTTGGGCACTGCCCAAATTACAGGGGGACTCAACCATTTGTTAGCCGCGGATTTTGGAATATCCCTGATGCTGTTGTTGGCGGTATTAATTTCGGCCATTGCCTTTACTTCCGTTTGGATGGGAGTGGACAAGGGCATTAAACAGATTTCCAAATTTAATATTTTAGTGACCCTGATGTTGCTCGGTTTTGTTTTTATAAGCAGTGATATGGGCGAAATTTTGTTGTCCTTTGGAAAAGCCTCCCTACAATATCTCATCGATTTTATCCCCATGAGCCTTGCCTTGGGCAGCTACGACCCAGGTATCGATTTTTTAACGGATTGGACCTTTTATTACTGGGCCTTTTGGTTGGCCTGGGCACCCTTTACGGGAATCTTTATTGCTCGTATCTCCCGCGGACGTACCCTTAGACAAATGTTGTTGGGCGTGTTGATCCTACCTTCATTAGGGACATTCTTCTGGTTTTCGGTCTTTGGGACTGCTGCTTTTGAGCTTATGGATAGTTGGGGGAGCTACAACAATGAATTTGGCAATGTGTTTACGTCCATCTTTGTGTTCTTTGAAAATTACCCTATACCTACCTTGCTCAATGGCATAGCCATTCTGCTACTGATCAGTTTCTTGGTAACCTCGGTAGATTCGGCCGTTTTTGTGTTGAGCATGTTTACGGACAAGGGAAATCCAAAACCTGCAAAAAAACATCGTTTATTGTGGTCCATTTGTATACTGCTGGCCGTGATGGCGCTTATCCTTTTGGGAAATGCCAAACCGGGTATTAATGTGCTGGTAGCAGTTCAAAAAATGTTGATTATTACTTCCCTGCCATTTGCGCTTTTTATGGTACTTATGGCCGTAATCTTTATAAGGTCTCTTAACAAGTCTAAACCTTAGGCAAAAACACCTCGGCCATCATACAACGTGCGCTTCCACCTCCACAGGTCTCAATAGTGTCCAATGGACTGTGAACGATTTGACAATGTCTTTCTATAGCGGTAATTTGGGCCGGATCCAAACTTTTAAAGGCTGCGCTGCTCATAACCATAAAGCGCTGTCCTTCGCCACCTATAACCTGCAACATGTTTCCCGCAAATTGGTACATCTGTGCTTCAGTAATGATTATAAGTTCCCGACCATCCTTCTTCAGATGGTCCAGTACGTTTTTACGCTCTTTTTTATCATCAATGGTACTGGAGCAGATTACGGCAAAAGTTTCGGCCATGGCCATCATCACATTGGTATGGTATATGGGCAAGCGTTTCCCATTCACAGTCTGATTAGCGGTAAAAAGTACCGGAAAGCAATCAAAATCCTCGCAGAACTCAATAAAAATGGCCTCATGGGCACGTTCGGACAAGGCGCAGTATGCTTTTTTATTTACCCTATCCTTTACGATGCTTCCGGTTCCCTCAAGAAAAACACCCTCCTCTTCAGCGGCGGTATAATCTAGAATGTTGGCAATCTTAAAACCGTGTTCCTCCAGTGTATCAAAAATATCTTCCCTGCGTTCCTTTCTTCGATTCTCTGCAAACATAGGATATACACCTATGGTGCCACTATCATGAAAGGATATCCAATTGTTGGGAAAGATGGAATCTGGGGTATCCGTTTCCTTCTTATCATCCACAACAATAACCTTTACCCCATGATTTCTAAGCTTGTCCACAAAATCATCAAACTCTTTTTGGGCTTTTGTATTTATTTCACTGCTTTTATAATCCGGTTGTTCCTGAAAATAATTATTAACAGCCGTTTGTTCGTTCATCCGGAAGTTTACCGGCCTAATCATTAAAATGGTATTTGTAATCTGCATTTCAGGTCCTTTATACTTGGGTAAAACAAGAGTGGTAAAACATTTATTCACGTATCAAGGGCAAAGTACTACATCTAAGCAGTCCTTCTTGCTTGGCTATTTCGGCATATGGGATTTCCTCAACGGTAAAACCTTGCTCCCGAAGCCAATTGTTCAATCGAGTAAAACCCTTTTCGGAAACAATAACTTGCGGGGAAATTGAAAACACATTGTTAAACATTTGGTACATCTCGTCTTTATCGATCTCAAAAACGTTTTTCTTCCCAAAATAGTCCACCAGCCATTGGTATTCTTCTTCAACCAGAAAGCCATTCTTGTGTAAAATGGCCTTATCGGTACCCACAGGCTGAAAACAACAATCCAAATGCAGCGCATTATCCTTGGCATTGGTATTTGACTTTCTGAGTTCGAAGGATTTAACCTTTTTATGCGGGAATTGTGCTGTAATAAATTCCACGGCCTCCTTATTGGTTCTGGCCGTTATTAAATCGGGATAATCCTCGCCTGTGTATGTTCCAATAAAAATGTATTCATTCCAGGGCATTACATCACCCCCTTCAATATGTACCTTGGCGGGCGGTCTAATAACCTTATTGGGGTCTATTTTCTCCAAAACCTCATGTATGGCCTCAAATTCACGCTCCCTATCCGGTAAGATATTGGCATGAAACAATTTATCCTCGAGAACAAAAGCAATATCCCTAGAGAAGATCTGATTACAATCCTGTAACACTTCGGGTCTAAAAACGGTTACACCATATTTCTTGAATACGGCCTCGAAAACCTCCATTTCCTTCATCATATCCTCTTCCTTTGGATAAGTGCCCGCGAGAATATGTTCTAAGGATTTGGGATCATATGCATCCTTGGGTTGTGGAACTGGCCCACAACTTTCCGCGGTCCCCAAAATCACCATTTTCAATGCACTGGTTTCATTCAAAATACGTAATTGTATCATACAAGCCTACTTCGTTACCTAGGGGCATGAAAATTATACCCAATCAGGGAAAACCCTAAAAAATATATGGCAAATCTAATGTTTTGCCAGTGATATTCCATCCGAAAAAAAAGAAAAAACCCGACCCGAAAATGGTTTTTTACAATCCTTTATGAATTTTATCATTACAATTTTAAATTACTGTTTATCAGTGAATTAAAATTCAATTTTTCATCTAAAAAATGGATAGATAGCATAATATATTGCAATATAATCACTATATTAAGTATAGAAAAAAACGCAACGATGAAAAAGACCACCTTCCTTTTTGGTTTGATAATATTGATTGTTTTAGGTTTAACAGTTGAAAAGCTTTTTCCAAACGGATTGTCTTTTTCCAGTGGATTGGGCGTTACAAAAAGTAACCATACTGATTTACATAAAAAGTATGCCGACTGTATTCAAGAAGCCAATTTTTTAACCCATGTCAACCACGAATTGAGAGAATATCCTATAGAACAGAAAGAAGTCCTTGATGTGCTACTCAAGAATTTGGAAAGATACCAACGTTCACTGGACTTCACGGTTAAAAACTTAAACACCATAGATGCCCACGAATTCTTGCACAATGAGTTTGAAAAAAGCAAAAGATTGATCCAAAAAGACAAGACTTCCGAAATACAGGGATTTTATTTCAGTAAGGCAATGGAGATTTGTTATTCCTTAGACAAATCTTTAAACCAGGATTTGAAAGACTACACCGAAAATTCCAGCAAATAAAAAAGGCGATTTTCACAAACCGCCTTTCCCATACATTTTTATCTTTTTTCTACCTTAACAAAAGGTCTAAGGTTTTCACCAATATATACTTGTCTAGGTCTTCCTATGGGTTCACCACGCAGTCTCATTTCCCTCCATTGGGCAATCCAACCTGGCAGTCGTCCCAAGGCAAACATTACCGTAAACATTTCGGTCGGTATTCCCAACGCACGATATATGATTCCTGAATAAAAATCAACATTTGGATATAATTTTCTTTTTACAAAGTACTCATCCTCCAAAGCTTCTTTTTCAAGGCCCTTGGCAATATCCAAGATAGGATCTTCAATTCCAAGATTGTTCAAGACTTCATCAGCAGCCTTTTTAATAATCCTAGCTCTAGGGTCAAAATTCTTGTATACCCTGTGTCCAAAGCCCATTAATCTAAAGGGGTCACTTTTGTCCTTGGCTTTCGCCATGTATCTTTTTGTATCACCACCATCTTCCTGAATAGCTTCAAGCATTTCTAAAACTGCTTGGTTGGCCCCGCCATGAAGTGGTCCCCATAAAGCGGAAATTCCTGCGGACAGGGATGCAAAAAGACCTGCATGCGAAGACCCCACGATACGTACGGTTGATGTGGAGCAATTCTGCTCGTGATCTGCATGTAAAATCAATAATTTATCTAAAGCATCAATAGCAATAGGATCTTTTTTATACTCTTGGTTTGGTTTCTTAAACATCATTTTATGGATGTTTTCCACATATCCCAAGGTATCATCACCATAATCCAAAGGCAATCCTTTCTTTTTACGCTGTGCCCATGCCACCAGAACAGGAAACTTGGCTAAAATACGAACAATGGAGCTGTACATGGCGCTTTCTGAAGAAACATCCACCGAGGTTGGATTAAATGCAACCAAAGCACTTGTTAGTGAAGATAATACACCCATTGGATGTGCCGACTTTGGAAAACCGTCCAAAATCTTTTTCATCTCCTCATCTACATGGGATTCTTCTTTAATATCGTTGTGGAAGGTATCGAGCTGTTCCTTATTGGGCAGCTCACCAAAGATTAAAAGATAGGCTACTTCCAAAAAATCGGCCTTTTCAGCTAAGTCCTCAATAGAATATCCTCTATACCTCAAAATTCCCTTTTCCCCATCCAGAAAAGTAATGGCGCTCTCGCATGAACCTGTATTTTTATATCCAGGATCCATGGTAACCATTCCGCTGAATGCCCTTAGTGCTTTTATGTCTATGGCAAGTTCATCTTCCGAGCCTTTGATAACCGGAAATTCGTATTTCTCACCTTCATATTCAAGTATTGCTTTATCAGACATCGTATGGTTTAAAAGATTAACAAAATAGAGGGGGCAAAATTACGAAAAAGTAGGGCAATTAACAATCTCTAGGGTACTTTTATGATTACGCAAAAACACAAATTATTGTTAAGAATAAAACAGTATTAGGAAGTTTTAAAATTGTAGAGATACTTGTAATATTTATCTACCGACTTTTTCCAGGTGAAGCGCTTTTTTTTAGCAGCGGCCTGAATTTTTTTCCAGCTTGTTTTATCGTTTTCGTATACATCAAGAGCCAAATCAAAAGCTTCAAGCATACTTTTAATCTTTTCATCATAGGTATCTCCATCAAAACAGAATCCCGTTTTCATATGTGATACGGTATCCTTTAGACCGCCTGTATGGTGCACCAAACATGGGTTTCCATTTCTCATGGCCAACATTTGACTTATTCCGCAGGGTTCAAAAAGGCTCGGCATAAAATATAAGTCGGATTCCAAATAAATGGAATCAATCAGTTTTTCCGACTGTCCATTTGTGAAAATGAAATTCTTGTGCTCATAACTCAATTTTCTAAAAAGCTCCTCATACTCCGGGGCTCCGGTTCCCAAAAGCATAAAAATGCCATCCACTCTTTTAAGTTTCTTCAAAATGGAAACAAAAGCCTCCGGCGAACGCCTAAAAAAGTAAAATTTTTGTTCCGTAAGCCTTGCTATGCTTGAGACGATGAACTTAGGACGAACATCGACATACTCCATTATCTTTTCACCGGTATGAGCTAAAAAGTCTGCCTTGTATTTTTTAGATTCTTCCTGAAGCCACCTAAAAAGCGCCTTTACGGTATTTCTATAAATAAAACCATTCTCCTCGGAATTGATATTTTTATAATTACATCCGTTTAAAATTCCAAAGAGTCTTCCCTCTTCATCAGCCTTGAGTAGGTCTTTTTCCAGTCCTTCACCTCCAATAAATTCTGGAGGGGAGCTGGGCAATAAAATATCTTCCTTATAGGATGGGGAAACCGTATGCACTGCGTCGGCAAAACGAATGCCCACGGCCATTAGGTTTATACAATCTTGGTAGCGATAGTCCATAAGTGCCATATAATCCAATGGCAAATCTGGAAACCAATTTCTTACGGATGAGTAGTTATCGTCAAATGGCCTAATCCCCTGTATGGCCAGGTTATGAATGCTATAAACCGTTCGAATATCCTTGAGGTTTTTATAGTCTCCATGATATTCTCTTAAAAAGAGTAACAGACTGGAGTGCCAATCGTGCAAATGAATTACATCCAATTCTCCAAAGGCTCCTTTTTTTATTGCTTCGGCTACCGCAATGCAAAAGATGAAATACTTAATGGCGTCCGTGTAAAAGGGTTCTTCCGAGTCATTATGATAGATATGGGCAATATCACCGGCCTCAATCTCCGGATGATGTATTACATAATGAACAATATTAGGGAACTCCTTTTTCGGTTTTACCTCATAAAGTTCTGCGGTGTATGCCAATCCACGAAGATTAAAATTAAGATTGGACTTAAAAAGACCTTCTTGATGAAGTCTGCAATAAGAAGGGACCACCACATGAACCTTGTCTCCACGTTCCGATATCTGTCTGGGCACGTCCCGGACTACATCTCCCATTCCACCTGCTTTGCAATTGGCCAATGCATCGTTTTCCGCCGCGGCAAAAAGAAAATTGTTCATGAGGTAAATTCTATTAAGTTCAATTTATTAAGGTAATCTTTATTGCTGAAACAAAAAAAAGCCTTTCCCAAATGAGAAAGGCTTTTAGTGTGCTAAAAAATCGTTATCAATTATTTTATTTTAAATGCCTTCTCCTGAGGGTAATAAGCAGTACTTCCTAATTCTTCCTCAATACGCAACAATTGATTATATTTTGCCATTCTATCGCTTCTAGAGGCAGAACCGGTCTTAATTTGTCCTGTGTTCAATGCAACAGCTAAATCCGCAATAGTATTGTCTTCCGTTTCCCCAGAGCGGTGAGACATTACCGAAGTATATCCAGCGTTTTTGGCCATATTTACGGCGGCGATAGTTTCCGTTAAGGTTCCTATTTGGTTTACCTTAATTAGAATTGAATTGGCAATACCGTTTTCAATTCCTCTTGACAATCGTTCCACATTTGTAACAAATAAATCATCTCCTACCAACTGCACTTTATCCCCAACTTTATCCGTCAACATTTTCCAACCATCCCAGTCGTTCTCATCCATTCCGTCCTCAATGGAAATAATAGGGTATTTTTCACATAGATCAGCAAGATATTGTGCTTGTTCCTCGGAAGTCCTTACTACTCCCTTGTCACCTTCAAATTTGGTGTAATCGTATTTCCCATCCACATAAAATTCTGCCGAGGCACAATCCAGGGCAATCATAACATCATCCCCCAGGGTATAGCCGGCCTTATCCACAGCTTTTGCAATAGTATCCAATGCGTCTTCCGTTCCACCTTCCAAGGTTGGGGCAAATCCACCTTCATCTCCAACAGCAGTGCTCAGCCCTCTGTCATGCAATACTTTTTTTAAATTGTGAAATATTTCAGTCCCCATTTGCATAGAATGGCTAAAGTCATTGGCCTTGACAGGCATTACCATAAATTCCTGAAAAGCAATTGGGGCATCAGAATGTGAACCTCCATTAATAATGTTCATCATGGGTACCGGAAGTGTATTTGCACTAACTCCTCCAACATATCGATATAAGGGCATTCCCAATTCATTGGCAGCTGCTTTTGCCACAGCTAGCGAAACTCCCAAAATAGCATTGGCACCTAATTTAGACTTATTTGGAGTTCCGTCCAAAGCCATCATGGTTTCATCAATATGGTTTTGCTCAAAAACTGATGTTCCCATCAATTCCTCAGCGATCGTTGTGTTCACATTGGTTACAGCTTGGCCAACTCCTTTTCCCATAAAAGAGTCTCCTCCATCCCTTAACTCAACCGCTTCATGCTCTCCCGTGGAAGCACCTGAAGGCACAGCAGCCCTCCCTAAAACTCCATTTTCGGTGATTACATCCACCTCCACTGTAGGATTACCTCTTGAATCTAAAATCTGTCTTGCATGAATGTTGATTATAATGCTCATTTTGAACTTAAAATTTATGGTTGAAATTAATTTGGCAAATATACAAAAGGAGACCTTTTAAGCTTTATGATAACCATCATAAAACCTTGACAATACCTTAAAAATAAACTATAACGTTTTAGTTACGGCTTGTCTTAATGGCATCGAAAAACTGGTCGAACAAATAGTCTGCATCATGTGGCCCGGGACTGGCTTCCGGATGATACTGAACGGAAAACACATCTTTTTCCTTCATTTTAATCCCTGCAACGGTTTGATCATTTAAATGAAGGTGCGTTACCTCCAGATCAGGGTTCGCTTCAGTTTCTTCCCTGTTCACGGCGAAACCATGATTTTGCGAGGTAATCTCACCTTTACCCGTAACCAAATTTAGAATAGGGTGATTTATCCCACGATGTCCATTATGCATTTTATAGGTTGATATCCCATTGGCCAAGGCCAATACCTGATGCCCCAAACATATCCCAAATAGCGGTTTGTTTGAACCTATCATTCCCTTGGTGGTTTCAATCGCATCTGTCAATGGTTCCGGATCTCCAGGTCCATTGGAGATAAAATAACCATCTGGGTTCCAAGCTTCCAATTCTTTAAACGATGTATTGTATGGAAATACCTTAATATAGGCTCCTCTTTTGGCCAAATTTCTAAGAATATTCTTTTTGATACCTATATCCAATGCCGAAATCCTGTAAGTGGCATTTTCTTCACCAAAGTAGTATGGTTCCGTCGTTGAAACTTTGGAAGACAGCTCCAGTCCTTCCATGCTCGGAACCTTTGCTAATTCTTTTTTAAGGACATCAATTTCATCAACCCGAGTAGAGATCAAGGCATTCATAGCTCCATTATCCCTAATATAGCTTACTAAAGCTCTTGTATCTACATCTGAAATGGCAAATAGGTTATTCTTGTCCAAAAACTCCAACAGGCCCATATCAGCATTTGGTCTGGAATATTCATAACTGAAGTTTTTCACAATAAGTCCCGCAATTTTAATGGAGTCAGACTCCACTTCATCAGCATTGGTCCCATAATTTCCAATGTGTGCATTGGTGGTTACCATAAGCTGTCCAAAATAGGACGGATCCGTAAAAACTTCCTGATACCCTGTCATTCCGGTATTGAAACATACTTCTCCCACTGCTGTTCCTTCCTTGTTTCCAATGGACTTCCCATAGAAAATAGTACCATCTGCCAGTAGTACTATTGCTTTTTTCTTTTCGTGATACTTCATTTTGGTTTTAAATTTCAATTTGACAAAAAAACATAAAAAAAGGATAAGTTTTCACTTATCCTTTTTCCAATTATCTAATAGTTAATAACATCTTGTTATTCTTCTGAATCATCCGCTGTTTTTGTTTCCACAACTGGAGCGGCTACTTCTGCTTTTTTACCTCCGCCCCTTCTACTTCTTCTTGTAGTTTTCTTGGCGGGTTTGCCAGCATTGTACAGCTCGTTGAAATCTACCAGCTCTATCATTGCCATATCTGCATTATCTCCCAGACGATTACCCAGTTTGATAATTCTTGTATATCCACCAGGTCTCTCACCAATTTTTTCAGCTACGTTTCCGAATAACTCGGTCACCGCTTCCTTACTTCTAAGGTTACTAAAAACAATCCTCCTATTGTGAGTACCTTTCTCCGTAGTTTGATTGTTTTCCGTTTTGGACTTGGTTATCAAAGGTTCTACAAATTGCTTTAGCGCTTTTGCCTTGGCAACCGTAGTATTAATTCTTTTATGTTCTATTAGGGAACACGCCATATTGGCCAACATTGCCTTTCTATGGGCCGCTGTTCTTCCTAGGTGATTGAATTTTTTTCCGTGTCTCATGCTATTGTTTTATCATCTTGCTACCAAATCTGCTTTGGGCAGAGAGCAAAATATGATTCCTTAATCTTTGTCCAACTTATATTTGGATAAATCCATTCCAAACTGAAGACCTTTGTTGATTACCAACTCTTCGAGTTCGGTCAATGATTTCTTTCCAAAATTTCTAAACTTCATCAAATCATTCTTGTTGAAGGAAACCAAATCTCCCAAAGTATCAACTTCAGCAGCTTTAAGACAGTTCAAAGCCCTTACGGACAAATCCATATCTACCAATTTGGTCTTCAATAACTGACGCATATGTAATGATTCCTCATCGTATGTTTCTGTCTGCGCGATTTCATCAGCTTCTAATGTAATGCGCTCATCAGAAAATAGCATAAAGTGATGAATTAAAACCTTAGCCGCCTCGGTCAAAGCATCCTTAGGATGAATAGAACCGTCCGTAGCGATTTCAAAAACCAATTTCTCATAATCGGTCTTTTGTTCAACCCTAAAGTTTTCAATGCTATATTTTACATTCTTAACCGGAGTATAAACAGAGTCTACAGCAATGCTTCCCAGAGGTGCATTGGATTTTTTGTTTTCCTCTGCTGGTACATATCCACGTCCCTTTTCAATAATAACCTCTAGGTTAATACTTACTTTGGGGTCCATGTTGCAGATTACCAAATCTGGATTAAGCACTTGGTATCCAGAGATGAACTTTTGGAAATCTCCGGCGGTTAACTGCTCTTTTCCACTAACGGAAACAGAAACGGTCTCACTTTCAACATCATCAATCTGTCTTTTAAAACGTACCTGCTTAAGGTTCAATATCATCTCCGTAACGTCTTCAACAACGCCTGGAATAACAGAAAACTCATGTTCAACTCCATCTATACGTACAGAAGTAATTGCAAAACCCTCTAAAGAGGAAAGTAAAACTCTGCGTAACGCATTTCCAACTGTTAATCCATAACCAGGTTCCAAAGGGCGGAATTCAAACTTCCCTTCGAAATCTGTTGAATCTATCATTATAACTTTATCGGGCTTCTGAAAATTTAGTAATGCCATATTGGATTAATGTTGATTTTATTTAGAGTATAACTCGACGATTAATTGTTCCTTGATATTTTCAGGAATCTGCAATCTTTCTGGAACGGCCACAAAAGAACCTTCTTTCTTTTCGGTATTCCAGGTAATCCATTCGTAAACACTGCTATTATTAGCCAAGGAATCTTGGATAGCCTGAACGGACTTTGATTTTTCCCTTACTCCAACCACGTCACCAGGTTTTAAAGCGTATGAAGGAATATTTACGATCTCACCGTTTACAATGATGTGTCTGTGTGAAACCAATTGTCTGGCCCCACTCCTTGTGGGAGAAAGTCCCATTCTATAGACTACATTGTCTAAACGGGATTCACATAACTGAAGTAAAACCTCACCGGTTACTCCCTTACTACGGTTTGCTTTGTCAAAAAGGTTTCTGAATTGTTTTTCCAAAATACCATAGGTATACTTGGCCTTTTGCTTCTCCATCAATTGGATTGCATATTCAGATTTTTTTCCACGGCGTCTGTTGTTACCGTGTTGTCCTGGAGGATAACTCTTCTTTTCGAAGGCTTTGTCATCTCCGAAAATCGCTTCTCCAAATTTTCTAGCGATTTTTGATTTTGGTCCTGTGTATCTTGCCATCTTCTTTAAATTTGAAAGTACGATTATGAATTAAGGCTTATCCTTCGATAATCTATAAAGTACTTTCGTGAATACCCATATTTGGGCCGATTTATAAAATAATTAAACTCTTCTTCTTTTTGGTGGTCTACAACCGTTGTGCGGAAGCGGTGTAACATCAATAATCTCAGTTACCTCTATACCAGCGTTATGAATGGAACGGATAGCAGATTCTCTACCATTACCAGGACCTTTCACATATACTTTTACTTTTCTAAGACCCGCTTCATGCGCAACTTTTGCACAATCTTCAGCAGCAACTTGAGCTGCATACGGTGTATTCTTCTTGGAACCTCTAAATCCTAATTTACCAGCGGATGACCAAGAAATCACATCTCCTTTTTTGTTTGTCAAGGAAATTATGATATTATTGAATGAAGCGGTAACGTGCGCTTCGCCTATAGATTCCACAACTACTTTACGTTTCTTAGTTGCTTTAGTATTTGCCTTTGCCATATTTTTTAGTTTCTAGTTGTTAGTTCTTAAGTTATTGGAATCCTAGACTTTTACATTTCAAACAGATTCTTCTAACGTCTAAATACTAATGACTACTATTTAATTATTATTTCGTTGCCTTTTTCTTATTGGCAACCGTTTTTCTCTTTCCTTTTCTTGTTCTAGAGTTGTTCTTGGTACGTTGACCTCTTAGCGGCAATCCAGATCTGTGACGAATTCCACGGTAACAACCTATATCCATCAAACGTTTGATGTTCAACTGTGTTTCAGAACGAAGCTCTCCTTCAATTGTATACGTTGAAACAGCATCCCTGATTCTTCCTATCTCCTCATCATTCCAGTCCGAAACCTTAGTATCTTCACTTACTTGGGCTTTCCCTAAAATCTCTTGTGCCCTACTTTTACCAATTCCGTATATGTAGGTAAGTGAAATAACTCCACGCTTTTGTTTTGGTATATCTACACCTGCGATTCTTGCCATAATTACCCTTGTCTTTGTTTAAATCTAGGATTCTTTTTGTTGATTACGTATAATCTGCCTTTTCTGCGAACTATCTTGCATTCGGCGCTTCTTTTCTTTATTGATGCTCTTACCTTCATCGTATTAGTATCTGTAAGTAATTCTTGCTTTTGTTAAATCGTATGGGCTCATTTCAAGTTTTACCTTATCCCCGGGAAGTAATTTTATATAATGCATACGCATCTTCCCAGAAATATGAGCTGTAACAACATGACCGTTCTCTAATTCAACTCTAAACATTGCATTTGACAATGCTTCAATTATAGTTCCGTCCTGTTCTATTGCTGGCTGCTTTGCCATTCTTTTTAATCTTTAGTTCCTTTGTCCATTTTTAATCGAATATTAGTTATACTAATACCGACCAACACTGGCCTTTTGCCCAATTAGGCTACTTTTCTATTTTTACCGGTTTTCATCAAACCATCATAATGTCTGTTCAGCAAATATGAATTTACCTGTTGTACAGTATCTATAGCAACACCCACCATAATCAAAAGTGATGTACCTCCATAAAACAACGCCCAACCGGCCTGCACATCCATCAACTTAACAACAATGGCAGGCAAAACTGCCAATAACGCCAAGAAAACAGAACCCGGTAGCGTAATCAATGACATAATCTTATCCAAATAATCTCCGGTCTCTTTGCCTGGTCTAATTCCCGGGATGAAACCTCCACTTCTTTTTAAGTCATCCGCCATTTTATTCGTTGGTACTGTAATAGCCGTATAGAAATAGGTAAATATGATAATCAATACTGCAAACAGGATATTGTAAGCCAATCCAAAGATGTCCGCAAATTGTACTTCCATCCATTGACCTGCTGCTGTATTGTTGAACGTTTTACCCAATAAACTAGGGGCAAACATAATGGCCTGTGCAAAAATAATAGGCATTACCCCAGAGGCATTCAACTTTAATGGAATATATTGTCTAGATCCCATTACGTTTTTCTCATATCCTCCTGATGCCGTCCTTCTAGCGTACTGCACAGGAATTTGTCTTATGGCCATCACCAATAGTACACTGGCCAATATCACCAAGAACCAAATTATTACTTCAATAAGGATGAACATAATACCTCCTGTATTGTTGGCAGTTCTTGAAATAAACTCTTGAACAAAAGACTGCGGCATTGTAGCAATAATTCCAATCATGATCAACAACGAAATACCGTTTCCGATACCTTTATCCGTAATCTTCTCACCCAACCACATGGCAAACACACATCCCGACACCAATATAATAACGGCAGGAATTATAAAATCTGGACCTTTCCCCAATACAAAAGCACTATCTGGCACCCCTAGAGCTCCTAATCCAAATAAATATGCAGGAGCCTGGACAATACAAATAGCAATGGTCAACCATCGTGTAATCTGGTTGATGGTCTTTCTACCGCTTTCCCCTTCTTTCTGCAGTTTTTGTAAATATGGAATGGCTATTCCCATTAACTGCACCACAATAGAAGCAGAAATATAGGGCATAATACCTAAGGCAAATACGGATGCGTTTGCAAAGGCTCCACCCGTAAAAGCATTCAGCAAACCAAGTATTCCCTCTCCAGCTGCATTGTTTAGCTGCACTAGTTGGGAAGTATCAATACCTGGAAGTACCACTTGGGCACCAAAACGATAAACCAATAACAGCCCTAGCGTAATAAGTATGCGCTGTCTTAGTTCTTCTATCTTCCAAATATTTGATATGGTCTCAATAAACTTCTTCATCCTTTTTTCTTATAAACTTATTGCCTCTCCTCCTGCGGCCTCAATCGCTGCTTTAGCGGAAGCTGTAAATTTATGTACTGATATTTTTAGGGACGCTTTTAATTCGCCATTTCCCAATATTTTTACCAAATCATTTTTGTGCGCCAATCTATTCTCCACAAGAATATCCAAGGTCACCTCTTTTTTAAGTGTACCGTTATCGACCAATTCTTGTAATTTTCCCAGATTGATCCCTTGATATTCTTTTCTATTGATGTTCTTAAAACCAAATTTGGGAACACGTCTTTGCAAAGGCATTTGTCCACCTTCAAAACCAAGCTTCTTGGAATATCCAGACCTTGACTTTGCACCCTTATGACCTCTTGCGGCAGTACCGCCTTTACCAGAACCTTGTCCTCTTCCTAAGCGTTTTCCATCTCTGTTAACAGCGCCTTCTGCTGGTTTAAGATTATGTAAATCCATGTACCTTATATTTTAAGCTTCCTCTGTGGAAACCAAGTGTTTTACCTTATTAATCATTCCAAGGATATTAGGCGTTGCATCATGCTCAACAACATGTCCTATCTTACGCAACCCCAGTGCCTCCAAAGTCCTTTTTTGGGTTTGGGTCCTTTTTATTGCGCTTTTTACTTGTTTAACCTTAATCTTTGACATAATATCCTCTATTTATCCCTTAAAGACTTTTTCCAAAGAAATACCTCTTTGATTAGCAACCGTTTGCGCACCTCTTAATTGTAATAGTGCGTCAAAAGTAGCTTTAACCACATTATGTGGATTGGAAGAACCTTGGGATTTTGATAGTACATCATGTACTCCCACTGCTTCCAATACCGCTCTAACTGCACCTCCTGCAATAACTCCGGTACCATGTGATGCTGGTTGAATATAAACCCGTGCACCTCCATATTTTCCTTTCTGTTCGTGCGGAAGCGTTCCTTTGTTCAAGGGAATTCTTATCAAATTCTTTTTAGCATCTTCTATGGCTTTTGCAATGGCAGTGGCAACTTCTTTAGACTTTCCTAAACCATGCCCAACAACACCGTTCTCATCACCAACAACAACTATTGCCGAAAAACCAAATGCTCTACCTCCTTTGGTAACTTTGGTAACCCTTTGGACTCCAACCAAACGATCTTTCAACTCCAGTCCACCTGGCTTTACTGTTTCTACGTTTTTGTATTTCTGGTACATAGTCTTATTAGAATTTTAGTCCTGCTTCCCTTGCGCCTTCAGCCAATGATTTAACTCTACCATGATATAGATTTCCACCTCTATCAAAAGCTACAGTTTCTACACCAAGCTTCACTGCTTTTTCTGCAATTGTCTTCCCAACTTGGTTTGCAACCTCGGTTTTTGTGCCTTTTGCCTCTACTCCCTTATCTCTTGATGATGCAGCCGCCAGAGTAACTCCGTTGTTATCATCGATTAATTGAGCGTATATCTCTTTATTGCTTCTGAACACAGACAATCTTGGTCTTGCCCCAGTACCAGCAGAAATTTTTCGTATTCTTCTCCTGATTCGTAATTTTCTTTCTGTCTTAGATAATCCCATAGTGCTACTAATTATGCTGATTTACCTGCTTTTCTTCTTAATTGTTCTCCTACGAACTTAACTCCCTTTCCTTTGTAAGGCTCCGGCTTACGGAAGGCCCTTATTTTGGCAGCTACCTGACCTACCAATTGTTTGTCATGAGACATTAATTTTACGATTGGGTTCTTACCTTTTTCGGAAATAGTCTCAATTTTTACTTCTGGAGCAATATCTAACACAATATTATGTGAAAAACCAAGAGCCAAATCCAATTTTTGTCCTTGGTTACTTGCTCTATACCCAACACCTACCAGTTCCAATTCTTTGGTCCATCCCTTAGCAACTCCAGCTATCATATTTGATACCAAGGAACGATATAGCCCGTGCTTTGCTTTGTGCTCTTTAGAATCAGAAGGTCTTGCAACATGAGCGTTTCCATCTTCAACCTTTATAGCAACTCCCGAAAATTCTTGGGAAAGCTCCCCCAACTTACCTTTAACGGTAACTACATTCTCGTTCACTTCTACGGTGACACCTTCTGGAATTGTAATTGGATTGTTACCTATTCTAGACATCTTTTTTCTCTTTAGTCAATTAATAAACGTAGCACAATACTTCGCCACCTACGTTATCTTGCTTTGCTTGTTTGCTTGTCATAACCCCATGGGACGTTGAAACTATAGCAACACCCAATCCATTAAGAACTCTTGGAAGTTCCTCTGAACCCGCATATTTACGAAGTCCTGGTTTACTTACCCTTTGCAATTTTTTTATAACCGGTTCTTTGGTAAACTTATCATATTTCAAGGCAATTTTTATGTTTCCCTGAACTTTGTTATCCTCGAACTTGTAGCTCAAAATATATCCTTGATCGAACAATATTTTGGTAATCTGTCTTTTTAGATTGGAAGCAGGAATATCCACTACCCTATGACCTGCGCTACTGGCATTTCTAATTCTGGTCAAATAATCTGAAATTGGATCTGTAAGCATTTCTTTTCTTTATCTAATTACCAACTTGCTTTTTTAACTCCCGGTATCAAACCTTGATTGGCCATTTCCCTAAAAGTTACCCTAGATATACCAAATGTTCTCATATATCCTCTTGGTCTACCTGTTAATTTGCAACGATTTCTCATACGGACCGGAGATGCATTTTTAGGAAGCTTTTGCAAAGCTTCATAATCACCTGCTTCTTTTAAAGCCTTTCTCTTTTCAGCATATTTTGCTACCGTTTTTGCCCTTTTTACCTCACGGGCTTTCATTGATTCCTTAGCCATACTAGTTCTTTTTAAAGGGTAATCCCATTTCGGTTAACAACGATTTCGCTTCTTTATCCGTACTGGCAGAAGTAACAAATGTGATATCCATTCCGTTAATTCTGTTTATTTTATCGATATTGATTTCGGGAAAAATAATTTGCTCAGTAACACCCAAGCTATAATTTCCTCTTCCGTCAAAACCAGTCGCTTTTATACCTTGAAAATCTCGTACCCTAGGTAATGCCGATGTAATCAATCTATCCAAAAACTCATACATTCTTTCACCTCTAAGGGTTACTTTGGCACCAATTGGCATACCTTTTCTTAATTTGAATGTAGCCACATCTTTTTTAGAAAGTGTAGAAACTGCTTTTTGTCCCGTAATATTAGTCAACTCATCAACGGCATGGTCAATGAGTTTCTTATCAGAAACTGCAGCACCAACTCCACGGCTTACCACAATCTTTTGCAATTTAGGAACCTGCATTACATTTTTGTAACCAAATTCATCGGATAGCGCTTTTACAACACGCTCCTTATATTCTGTTTTTAATCTTGGAATGTAACTCATAACTAGATTACTTCATTGGATTTTTTAGCAAGTCTCACCTTCTTTCCATCTCTTACTTCATATCCTACTCGTGTAGTCTCTCCGGATTTTGGATCGATTAACGATAGGTTGGAAATATGTATGGGAGCTTCCTTCTTTACAATTCCACCTTGAGGATTCTGCGCACTTGGCTTCTCATGCTTGGAAACGGTATTTACCCCTTCCACAATAGCTTTATTCTTTTGACGATCAACCTGAAGTACCTTTCCTTCAGTGCCTTTGTGGTCTCCCGCAATGACTTTAACCGTATCCCCTGTTTTTATTTTCAACTTCATCATTCTGAAATTTCTTTTAAAGTACCTCTGGAGCTAGTGAAACAATTTTCATAAACTGCTTGTCTCTAAGTTCTCTGGCCACTGGGCCAAAAACCCTTGTTCCTCTCATTTCTCCCGTTGGATTCAGCAAAACACAGGCATTGTCATCAAAACGGATATAAGAACCATCTGGTCTTCTTACTTCCTTTTTTGTCCTAACCACAACCGCTGTTGAAACAGAACCTTTTTTTACACTTCCGTTAGGTGCGGCTTCTTTAACGGTAACCACAATCTTATCCCCCAATGAAGCATATCTTCTTTTTGTTCCTCCGAGCACGCGAATGGTCAAAACTTCTTTTGCCCCTGTATTATCCGCAACCTTTAATCTAGATTCTTGCTGTAACATAATTATTTAGCTCTTTCAAGGATTTCAACCAATCTCCAACATTTAGTCTTACTCAATGGTCTGGTTTCCATTATTTTCACAGTATCGCCTTCTTTGCAATCATTCTTTTCGTCATGGGCAACATACTTCTTGGTCTTCAAAACGAACTTACCGTACATAGGGTGCTTAACACGCTTTACCTCTGCAACCACAATAGATTTCTCCATTTTGTTGCTGGTAACAACCCCTATTCTTTCTTTTCTTAAATTTCTCTTTTCTTCCATAAGGCAGAACCAATTATTGTAATTCCCTTTTTGTTAATTCTGTTGCAAGTCTTGCCACTGTCTTTCTTGTCTTTCTTATCTGTAAAGGATTTTCCAATGGAGTAACCGAATGTGCAATCTTCAAATCAGCATGTTGCTTTTTGAAATCGGTCAACCTTTCCTTGAGCTCTTCAATTGAAAGTTCTTTTATTTCTGCTTGTTTCATCTTCTTTTCAATTAAAAATTAAGCGGAATAATCCCTTGCTGTAATAAACTTGGTCTTTACCGGTAATTTTTGTGCCGCAAGCCTCAAAGCTTCCTTTGCAACCTCTATAGGTACACCGGCCACTTCAAACATGATTCTTCCCGGTTTAACAACGGCCACCCAATACTCAGGAGCACCCTTACCTTTTCCCATACGTACTTCAAGGGGCTTTTTAGTGATAGGCTTGTCCGGAAATATCTTAATCCACAACTGACCTTGCCTTTTCATATACCTTGTCGCAGCAATACGTGCAGCCTCAATCTGACGGGATGTAATGAAATGTGAATCCAAAGACTTTATACCGAACATTCCATTGGAAAGTTGATGTCCTCTTTGGGAATTCCCTTTCATACGCCCCTTCTGGGCTTTACGAAATTTTGTTCTTTTTGGCTGTAACATTTTACCTTTACTTTATCTTATTACTTTCTACGACGTTGAGGCTTCTTACCATCTCGTTTGTCGCCTTTTCCTTGACCTTTGGACAATCCTACTAATGGGGAAAGTTCTCTCTTACCATAAACCTCACCCTTCATAATCCAAACCTTGATTCCCAATCTTCCGTAAGTAGTATGTGCTTCATGCAAAGCATAATCTACGTCTGCACGGAACGTTGATAACGGAATCCTTCCTTCCTTGTAAGATTCGGAACGTGCCATTTCAGCGCCATTCAAACGTCCAGAAATCTGAATTTTGATTCCTTCCGCATTCATACGTATTGCAGCTGCAACAGCCATTTTAATAGCTCTTCTGTATGAAATTCTGCTTTCAATCTGCCTTGCAACACTTGCAGCAACCAAATTGGCATCAAGCTCAGGTCTCTTTATTTCATGAATATTGATCTGAACCTCTTTATTGGTGATTTTCTTAAGCTCTTCCTTAAGTTTATCAACTTCTTGTCCACCCTTACCAATGATAATACCAGGTCTAGCCGTAGTAATGGTAATGGTGATCAATTTTAAGGTTCTCTCTATAATTACCCTAGACACACTGGCTTTGGCCAAACGCGCATGGATATATTTTCTTATTTTATCATCCTCAGCCAGCTTATCGCCGTAATCGTTACCGCCGTACCAGTTAGATTCCCATCCTCTGATTATTCCTAAGCGATTTCCTATCGGATTGGTCTTTTGTCCCATATTATACTCTAGCTTTGAACGTTGTTGTTAGCTTCCAAGATCATGGTAACATGGTTGGAACGTTTTCTAATTCTATGTGCTCTTCCCTGTGGAGCAGGACGCAGTCTCTTTAACATAGTTCCACCATCCACACGAATTTCTTTAATAACAAGATCAGCATCTTCAATGTTTGCCTCCTCATTTTTAGCTTCCCAGTTAGCAATTGCAGAAAGCAACAGTTTTTCCAACTTTCTAGAGGCTTCCTTAGGGTTAAATCTTAAAATTGCAAGTGCCATCTCCACTTGTTTCCCTCTAACCAAATCAGCGACCAAACGCATTTTTCTCGGGGAAGTTGGGCAATTGTTCAACTTAGCTATAGCAAGCTGCTTTTTTTCTTCTTTTAACCTTTCGGCCATTTGTCTTTTACGAACTCCCATAGCTTACTTACTTTTTACCTTTGTTTTTAGCTCCTGCATGACCCCTAAAAGATCGTGTAGGTGAAAATTCTCCAAGTTTGTGACCCACCATGTTTTCAGTTACATACACAGGAACAAATTGTCTCCCGTTATGCACCGCTATGGTTTGTCCTACGAAATCTGGTGTTATCATTGAGGCTCTAGACCATGTTTTAATAACCGATTTCTTACCTGAATCTATATTGTTCTGGACTTTCTTTTCCAGACTATGATGAACGTAAGGTCCTTTTTTTAATGAACGTGCCATTTACTTTTTCTTTTATTTCTTTCTACGTTCTATGATATATCTATTGGTGTCTTTAGTCTTAGAACGTGTTCTAAATCCTTTAGCAGGAATACCGTTCTTAGATCTTGGATGACCTCCAGAAGCCCTTCCTTCACCACCACCCATTGGGTGATCAACAGGGTTCATAGCTACTGGTCTAGTTCTTGGTCTTCTACCCAACCATCTGCTTCTACCTGCTTTACCAGATACTAACAATTGGTGATCAGAGTTGGAAACAGCTCCTATAGTAGCCAAACAATTGGCTAAAATCATACGTGTTTCTCCAGATGGTAATTTAATGGTAACAAACTTTCCGTCCTTTGCCATTAGCTGTGCAAACGTACCTGCACTTCTCGCCATAATAGCTCCTTGACCAGGTCTTAGTTCGATACACGAAATAATAGTACCCAATGGAATTTCACTTAATGGAAGTGCATTTCCAATCTCCGGAGCCGCTTTGGAACCAGAAGCTATCTTCTGACCTACTTGCATTCCGTTTTGAGCAACTACATATCTCTTTTCGCCATCTTTATATTCAATCAAAGCGATAAATGCAGTTCTGTTGGGATCGTACTGGATTGATACAATAGTAGCATCTACACCTTGCTTATCTCTTTTGAAATCGATAACACGATACCTTCTTTTATGCCCTCCACCTCTATGGCGAATGGTCATTTTTCCTTGACTGTTCCTACCACCTGACTTTTTTAACGGAGCAAGCAAGCTTTTCTCCGGCTTATCAGTAGTGATCGCGTCAAATCCGTTCACTACTCTAAAACGCTGTCCAGGGGTTATCGGTTTTAATTTTCTAACTGACATTTCTCGTCTTTATAGATTACTGTAAAAATCAATAATATCACCTTCCGCCACATCAACAATTGCTTTCTTTAAAGCATTTGTTTTTCCGTGTTGGATTCCTGTTTTTGTATAACGACTCTTACGATTTGGACCATAATTCATGGTTCTCACCTTTTCCACAGAAACACCATAAGTAGTCTCAACTGCTTCTTTTATTTGAAGCTTGTTGGCCGTTGGGTCAACGTAGAAACCATAACGATTGAAAAGCTCGCTGTCCGCGGTCATTTTTTCCGTAATGATTGGTTTTATCAACACACTCATGATATTCTTATTTCTTTAGGTTCGATTCTATTCCTTCCAAAGCACTTTCCGTCAACACTACATTTCCTGCATTAACTATTTTGTAAGTACTTAATTCCGAGCTAGTTATTACTTCAGAACGCTCCAAATTGCGCGACGACAAATATACATTATTATTTGAATCGCCCAACACTATAAGAGACTTTTTATTTTCTATCCCAAGAGAGGTTAAAAAGGCCTTAAAATCTTTGGTTTTTGGAGCTTCAAAATTGAAGTCTTCAACAACCACCAAAGCCTTATCTTTTGACTTCAATGTTAAGGCCGATTTACGAGCCAAACGCTTAACATTTTTGTTCAATTTTTGAGTATAATCCTTAGGTCTTGGGCCAAAAATTCTACCTCCACCTTTAAAAATTGGAGATTTAATACTACCAGCTCTTGCAGTACCTGTTCCTTTTTGTTTTTTAATCTTCCTTGTACTACCGGCAATCTCAGCTCTCTCCTTTGCCTTGTGCGTACCTTGTCTTTGATGGGCTAAATATTGCTTAACATCTAAATAGATGGCGTGCTCATTAGGTTCTATAGCGAAAACATCCTTAGAAAGGTCAACCTTTCTTCCTGTTTCTTTTCCTTTAATATCTAAAACTGCAACCTTCATTACTTCTCAATTGTTACGTAAGCATTTTTGTGACCCGGAACAGCACCTTTCACTACGATAAGGTTTTTATCCGCAACCACTTTCAATACTTTCAAGTTTTGAACCGTTACTCTCTCTCCACCCATTCTACCAGCCATTTTCATTCCTTTGAAAACTCTTGCAGGATACGAAGCAGCACCGATAGAACCAGGAGCTCTTAATCTGTTATGCTGACCGTGAGTTGCTTGACCAACACCAGCAAAGCCGTGTCTTTTGACAACACCTTGGAAACCTTTACCTTTTGATGTACCAATAACATCAACAAACTCCCCTTCTGCGAAAAGCTCTACATTTAAAGTATCTCCCAATTTAAATTCACCTTCAAAATCCCGGAATTCAACGACTTTCTTCTTTGGAGAAGCACCTGCTTTTTTTACATGACCTAACTCAGCCTTGTTTGCACGTTTTTCTGCCTTGTCATCGAAACCAAGCTGAAGGGCACTGTACCCGTCGACCTCTTCGGTTCTGACTTGGGTAATCACGCATGGTCCAGCTTCAATAACGGTACATGGAATATTTTTTCCATTCTCGTCGAAGATGCTGGTCATACCGATTTTTCTTCCTATTAACCCAGACATATATTTAATTATTAATTGTTTACTTTTTGTTGCGCCAATTTCTTGGCAAAAAAATTGGGTCAAAGAAAAGATTCTGCGACCCAGATATTTTTCTTATTCCCGTTTTTCCATCGCACGCAGCTCCGGACATGTCCACCTTTCTCTCAAAAGGCGTGCAAACTTATACTTTTATTTCGACTTCTACACCACTCGGCAGCTCTAATTTCATTAAAGCATCAATGGTTTTTGAAGAAGAACTGTAAATATCCAATAATCGCTTATAAGAACTCAATTGGAATTGCTCTCTAGATTTTTTGTTCACGTGTGGTGAACGCAAAACTGTAAATATCTTCTTGTGTGTTGGCAATGGAATTGGACCAGTAACCACAGCACCTGTTGTCTTAACTGTCTTTACAATCTTTTCAGCAGACTTGTCCACCAAATTGTGATCGTAAGATTTAAGTTTTATTCTAATTTTTTGACTCATCTTGCTGAAAAATTAAGCGGTTACTCCTTTTACTGATTTTATAACTTCCTCTGCAATATTTGAAGGAGTTTCTGCATAACGCGAAAATTCCATTGTTGAAGTAGCTCTGCCGGAAGACAGTGTTCTCAATGATGTTACATATCCAAACATTTCCGACAATGGCACTTCACCTTTTACAACTTTTGCACCAGCTCTATCACTCATATCGCTAATAGTACCCCTACGTCTGTTAAGGTCACCCACAATATCACCCATGTTTTCTTCAGGTGTAAGCACCTCAATCTTCATGATTGGCTCCATGATAACGGCACCAGCAGCTTTACCAGCAGCTTTATAACCCATTTTTGCAGCCAATTCGAAAGAAAGTGCATCAGAATCCACAGGGTGGAAAGATCCATCTTTCAAAATGACTTTCATGGTATCCATTTCGAATCCGGCCAATGGACCGTTTTTCATTGCAGCTGCAAATCCTTTCTCAACTGACGGAATGAATTCTTTTGGAATACGACCACCTTTAATCTGATCAACGAATTGCAAACCAGTTCCTTCGAAATCTTCATCCGCAGGACTCATTTCAAATACAATATCACCAAACTTACCACGACCACCAGATTGTTTCTTATACGTTTCTCTGTGTGCCGCCATTTTCGTAAGGGCTTCTTTGTACTCAACTTGAGGTTCACCTTGATTTACCTCAACCTTGAACTCACGACGTAAACGGTCGACGATAATATCCAAGTGAAGCTCACCCATTCCAGAAATAATGGTCTGTCCGGAAGCCTCATCAGTTTTCACCTGGAATGTAGGATCTTCTTCGGCCAATTTAGCCAAAGCCATACCTAATTTATCCACATCAACCTTTGTTTTTGGCTCAACAGCAATACCGATTACTGGATCAGGGAAGTCCATACTTTCAAGAACAATAGGATGTTTTTCTGCAGACATGGTATCTCCCGTCTTAATATCCTTAAATCCTACTGCAGCACCAATATCTCCCGCCTCGATATAATCAATAGCATTCTGTTTATTGGAATGCATTTGATAAATACGTGAAATACGTTCTTTTTTACCTGAACGATTGTTCAATATATAAGAACCAGCATCTAAACGACCTGAATATGCTCTAAAGAAAGCCAAACGGCCTACAAAAGGATCCGTAGCAATTTTGAAAGCTAATGCAGAAAACGGTTCTTTTGAATCTGGTTTTCTAGTGATTTCGTTACCCGTATTAGGATCCGTTCCTACAATATCATCCTTATCTACAGGTGATGGTAAGTAACGACAAACAGCATCTAACAAAAACTGAACTCCCTTGTTCTTAAATGAAGAACCACAAATCATAGGAATGATAGCTCTATCCATTACCGCCGCTCTTAACGCTGCATGCACTTCTTCCTCAGTAATAGAATCTTCATCCTCGAAGAATTTCTCCATCAACTCTTCATCATACTCCGCAACAGCCTCAATCAAAGCAGCTCTATACTCCTTTACTTCGGCTTTCATATCTTCCGGGATATCAACAACATCAAACGTTGAACCGAAACCTTCTTCATGCCAAACTATAGCTCTGTTTTTAGCCAAGTCAACGATTCCTTTGAAATCAGCCTCGTCTCCTATTGGCAAAACAATAGGCACAGCATTAGAACCAAGCATCGTCTTAACTTGCTTACAAACCATAAGGAAGTTAGATCCTTGACGGTCCATTTTGTTCACAAATCCTATACGTGGAACTTTATAGTTGTCGGCCAGCCTCCAGTTCGTTTCTGATTGTGGCTCAACACCATCAACCGCACTAAACAAGAAAACCAAACCATCCAATACACGCAATGAACGATTCACCTCAACGGTAAAATCAACGTGTCCGGGAGTATCTATAATATTAAAGTGGTATCCTTTTGCATCTGCAGTGGGCTTTCCATTTTCCGTAGGAAATTCCCAGGTACATGTTGTAGCAGCAGAGGTAATGGTGATACCACGCTCTTGCTCTTGCTCCATCCAATCCATGGTTGCAGCACCATCATGCACCTCACCTATTTTATGACTTACACCCGTATAAAAAAGAATACGCTCTGTAGTAGTGGTTTTTCCAGCATCGATATGAGCTGCAATACCAATATTCCTTGTGAATTTTAAATCTCTTGACATTTTACCAACTAGAATCTAAAGTGAGAGAATGCTTTATTGGCTTCCGCCATCTTGTGAGTATCTACTCTTTTCTTGACCGCCGCACCTTCTTCTTTTGCAGCAGCCAAAACTTCTGCAGCCAATTTTTGCGCCATGGATTTTTCATTACGCTTTCTAGAGTAACTAATCAACCACTTCATTGCCGTAGATATCTTTCTATCTGGACGGATTTGCATTGGAATTTGAAATGTAGCCCCACCTACTCTTCTACTTCTTACTTCAACATGTGGCATTACATTGGAAAGTGCATCCTTCCATAACTCCAAAGCAGTTTTTTCCTCGTCAGTATTTTTTTCTTCAACGATATCAATTGCATCATAAAAAACCTTGAAAGCAACTGATTTCTTACCATCCCACATCATCATATTTACAAAACGTGTTACCAATTGATCGTTAAATCTTGGATCTGGCAACAACGGTCTTTTCTTCGCCTGTCTTTTTCTCATCTCTTCTTATTTTTTAGGACGTTTTGCACCGTATTTAGATCTACGCTGTGTTCTACCTGCAACACCTGCGGTATCCAATGCGCCACGAACGATATGATATCTAACTCCTGGCAAATCCTTTACTCTTCCACCTCTAACCAATACTATCGAGTGCTCTTGGAGATTGTGACCTTCACCAGGGATATATGCATTGACTTCCTTACCATTTGTTAACCTTACCCTTGCAACTTTACGCATTGCAGAATTTGGTTTTTTTGGTGTAGTTGTATAAACACGCGTACATACCCCTCGTCTTTGAGGACACGAATCCAAAGCAGCCGATTTACTCTTCTTGGTAATTGTGACTCTTCCTTTTCGTACTAATTGTGAAATTGTTGGCATTAAAATTTTTGTTATAAATGTAAACAACCCTCTTTTTGAGGGCTGCAAATGTAGTGATATTTCGGAATAATTCAAATCTGGACAAATTATTTTTTACTAAAAAAGATTCCAAATTGCATATTATGGGAAACTACACGGAAACACATCGCAATTCCTTCTTAACACATCTCCTGTATACCGCAAATTAAAAAGGGAAAACGTTGCACAACATCCACCTTTACGAAAGTGAGGATGCCCCAAAAATAAACGGCTTATATATTAAGGTATAAAATTGACAAGGATTAAGCTACGAAATATATTGTGATTTTCAGGAGGCAAAAATCGAACATTTACTCTCATAATCCATATTACATCAATTTAACATATTGACAGGGGATTCATTTCGATTATAAAATTGAATGATATGCATTCTCTTTTGTGATGTCTTAATGTTAAATAGTAGTCATTTGTTAAAATATTGATGATAATTCACTTCTTAGCCCTCTTTTTAACAGAAAAATAAATTATGCGCGCATAATTTTATAGAGAAAAAGTTGGATTATTAACATGAAATTATGATTTTAGCGCTTAGCTAATTCAAATAATTTTAAAATGAGAACAAAACTTAATGGATTGTTAACGTTGTTTATGGCGTTAATTGTGCAAATTTCATTTGCTCAAGACAAAACGATTTCAGGTAACGTCACTGATACTGACGGCTTACCTCTACCTGGAGTTAACATTGTCGTCGGAGGTACTACAAATGGTACACAAACCGATTTTGATGGAAATTATTCCATAAATGCTTCTGAAGGTCAGATTTTACTCTTTTCCTATATTGGTCAGAAAGATGAAAGAAGGACTGTAGGCGCCTCTAGTACCATTAATGTACAAATGCAAGAGGATGCGCAAGCTTTAGGTGAAGTTGTTGTAACCGGTGTTGCACAGGGAACTTCCAAAAAGAAGCTGGCCTTTAAGGTTGAAACTGTACCTGTTACAGGCGTACAGTCTGTACCTACACCAGATGCTGCTTCAGCTCTTATAGGTAAAGTTGCCGGTGCACAAATTGTGCAAGGTGGTGGTAACCCGTTAAGAAACTCAGCAGTAATATTAAGAGGTGCTAGTTCTATTGAAGGAAGTACAGCTCCTCTTATTATAGTTGATGGTATTATTACTGAAGGTTTCTTAAATGAATTCAGTACGCAAGATATCAAATCTATAGAAGTTGTTAAAGGTGCTGCTGCATCTTCGTTATATGGTTCTTTAGCGGGTAACGGGGTTATCCAAATTATCACAAAACAAGGAACTACTGAAAAGCCAAGAGTTACTTTACGTTTCGAAAATGGTTTTTCAAATGTGCAGAATGCTTATCCAGTAGCACAAAGACATGATAGGTTATTGGATGCCAATGGAAATTTTGATGTAAGCAGTGGTACTATTGTTGCCGATCCTGATGGGATTTTTGACAACCTTTGGCCAGTTGCGCTAATTGACAACGTTGACACCTTTATTACTTCACAGGCCTATGAGCAAATCACTGCCAGTGTATCTCAGCGTCTTGACAAATTATCTTACTATACATCCTTGGAAAGAACGGAAGTTGCTGGTATTTTGGATGGTATCGATCCTTTGGTTAGAACCAATGCCCGATTAAATTTTAAAGTAGATTTGGGTGAGAGATGGCAATTGGATATGACCAACTATGTAGTAAGAAGAGTTGGTCAGGAAGTTACGCAATCAGGACAAGGAGACAATTTATTCTTTAATCTACTGACTGCAAATCCAACGATTGATCTAGCTCAACCAGATGCAAATGGAGACCTTATACCTTTCTATCCTGACAATGGTTTTATAAGTGAATATCAAAACCCATTGTATGTTTCTAGAAACCAAGGTCAAGATTTAGAAATAAACCGATTGACATCTGCAATTAATCTAAAATACAAGATTACAGATAATTTAACATTTGACACCCAAGTTTCAACAGACAGAGGGAGTCAACGTTTTACAAACTTTTTCCCAAAGGGATATGTGTCTGGGTCTCAATTTAACGCAAACACTGATAACGGGTTTATTTTTGACCTTAGAGCGTCAAGAGCACGTGTAAACGCTGCTGCGCAGTTAAACTACAATAACAGTTTTGGAGATTTCAATTTGAGAAGTTCAGTGAGATATTTGCATGAAGATGTAAAATCTGAATTCACAACTGCACAAGGTTCAAACTTTCTTACTGAAGGTGTTGGCACTTTACAACAGGCTACTGAGAATGTCTTGATTTCATCTGGATCAACAAGAGAAAAAACACAAAATGTATTTTTCTCAGTAGATATAGATTGGAAAGACAAAATTATCTTAGGTGCATTTGCGAGAACTGACCGTAGTTCTTTATTTGGAGAAGAAAATAGAGACCAATTCTTCTACAGGGGATCGTTTGCCTACCGAGTGGGAGAAGATATCCAAGCAGATTGGTTGGATGAGTTAAAGTTAAGAGCTTCTTTTGGTACTGCTGGTCTTCGTCCAAACTTTGGTGATATTTTTGAAACTTTCAATGTTACTCAAGGTAATGTATCGCCACTGCAAATTGGAAATCCAAATTTACAGTCTCCTACTATCGAAGAACTTGAAGTTGGTATAGATATGGCGTTTTTAAACAAGTATGAGCTTTCGTTAACGTATGCAAAATCCAATACTGAGGATGCTATCTTAACTGTTCCATTATCTGGTGCGGTTCCAGGTACTGTTCAAAGACAAAATGTTGCTTCTACCGAATATGAAGCATGGGAAGCTGCCTTTTCTGGTACTCCAATAGAAACTGATAATTTTTCTTGGGATTTTGGAGTAACTTTTGCAGCTGTAGACAATATGGTTACAGATTTAGGTGATGTTGCCCCTTTTAACAGAAATATAGTAGGCTTTGGTGATCAAATTACCGCTCAGGTAGATGCCGATCCTGCTGTTAATGTATTTAGAGTAGAGGCCGGACAGCCCTTTGGAGCCATGTTTGGAAACACACTAGCACGTTCTTTGGATGACCTCGTTGTACAAAATGGCGTAGTAATCAATGAAGGTTTAAACCTACCATTATCTGATTTTTCTGTTAATGAATTTGGACACGTCATCGTTACTGCCAATGAAGGCCAATCAGGATTAGTAAGTGCGGGTGGTGAACAAGCTATTCGTAATTGGGATGGTGATACCAACCAAGCCGCGGTTGGCGTATTTGGAGATACCAACCCAGATTTCATTATGGGTTTCAAAAACACATGGACTTATAAGAACTTGAGCTTATATGCGCTTATTGATATGCAAATTGGTGGAGACGTATATAACTATACCAAGCAACTTTTGTATTTCAATGACAGACATGGTGATTTAGATGCATTTGGCGCGGCTGGACAGCAGTCATCTTATGCAAATGCAAGTTCTACCATTTATAACGGTGGTGCTCCTGTTGACTATTTTGTTGAAGACGCCAGTTTTGCTAAAATTCGTGAAATCTCCCTATCCTACACTTTAGGAGAAGACGCATTCGGACCTAAAATTCCTCTGGAAAGTGTGAAATTCACTATTTCCGGTAGAAATTTACACACTTTTACAGATTACTCAGGATTTGATCCAGAAGTAGCTTTAAGTGGTAGCCCTATTTTTAAGTTAGATGAATTTTCGTTCCCCAACTTTAGAACTTTTGCTGCTTCAGTACAAGTAACATTTTAAAAAAAAAGCAATGAAAAAAGTAATTTATTTAGTAACGGCATTATTAGTAATGTCGTGCTCGCAAGAGGAATTCAACATTGGAAATCCCAATCAGGCAGATGCCTCTAGGGTTTTGGCCAATGCAGCAGATTTCCAGAACTTTAACATCTCAAACCACACTACAATGCTTACCGGTCAAATAGCATTTTCCGGTATTTATATGAGAGGTGCATCTGATCAATTTAGCACAACCAATGCATTTTCTGGATTCTGGGATTATTGTGACCAACCTAGAAGACAGGTGTTAAACACAACCGCTAATGATGATTTAGCCGATCAAGCAGCTGGTCCATGGTTAGCATTTAATGGAGTAATTAATAATGCTAACATTGTAATCAATAATATTGAAAATGATGGTGGTGAAGTAATTGTTAGTGGTGCTGATGTAACCCAACAAGAATTGGCAGCTGCCTACTTTGACAAAGGTGTTGCCCAAGGGTATTTATCCATGCTTTATGACAAAGCATATATTGTAGATCCTGACACGGATCCAAATGCTTTGGAATTTTCTACGTATCAGGAACTGTTGGACGCAGCTATCGCTAACATCACTACTGCAATAGGGTTAGCAACTGGTTCTTTTGAGTATACCATTTATGCCTCTGGTCCTTCGTTGGATGCCGCTACTTTTGCACAGCTAGCAAACAGTTATATGGCCAGATTCTCAATTGGACTTGCACGAACGGATGCTGAAGCACAAGGATTGGATTACAATCAAATCCTTACCTATGCCAATAATGGCCTGTCTGAGGATTTTTTCCCTCCTGCACTAGAAACTGTATTCTTTAACAACTTTCAAGATTGGTCTTTGTTTGATTTAGGTCCTGCTGGATATATGCCTACGGATCAAAAAATCCTTCACCTTTTTGATCCATCATATGATACGGATTACCCAACTGATGAAAGCATTGTTTTGGATCCTGCCGTATCAGATGATCCAAGATTAGACTTATATTATGTATATGTTGGAGCCGAATTTGGTTTCTTAAGAGCATCAAGGGGACGTCAATTGTTTTCAAGTTATAAGACAATAAAATTCTTTAACGGAAATGATCAAAACCAAACTGGTCTTCCAGTTCAGATATTCTCAAAAGCTGAGATTGATTACATCAAAGCAGAATGTTATTATCGTCAAGGAAACTTTGGTGCAGCTGTAACTGCATTGGATGCATCTCCGCGTATGACAGCTGGTATGCAGAGTACTACAGCCGCTGGTCCTAACGTTCTAAATGCACTTTTGTATGAAGTATCTATTGAATTGGATTTACAAGCAGGTATTGGAGTTCCATTTGCCTTTATGCGTAGACATGACATGCTACAAGCTGGTACGCTTACTATGTATCCCGTTCCAGCATCAGAGTTGGAAATTACTCAAGATGAAATCTACACTTTTGGTGGTCCAGCTGCCGCAGGTGAAGTAGGTACTGCAAGTGGTTCCAATGATTGGAGAAATATTGACTTAGTATATTAATTTAGATTAATAAAGTTCATTTAACTAATATGAAAAGCCGCTTTAACTAGCGGCTTTTTTTAGCTATGAGAATCAAACCATTTTTTATTTCACTTGTACTATTGGGTTTAACTTTATCTTGTGTTAAAGATAAAAAACCATGTTTTTCATCAGAAAACATTGGAATTCAATTTACTGCTCCGTTTGAATACCGAAAGTCAGACACGCTCCAAATAGATGATTTAAAGTTTACCCACGTCACCTATCAAGATAGCCTTGAATTAGGAAATTATCTTCCTAATAAAACCATGATTCTTCTTGAATTAGGAGGTAAACAGGCAAAGGAAAATTCCAATCAAATAAGTATTGGAATAATTTTGGCCAAAAAGCTTAATAGATCAGGCCAATACAATATCCTTAATAGGGCTGAACTTTTGACTACGGGAAAATTGAGAATTTCCAGGAAGGATGGCAACGCCATTAAAGTATGCTTTCCTAAAGATTATTCAGCCCTATTATTAGATTAAGGAAACCAGTTTTTTCAAATGTATCTAACAAAATAGCCTCCTTAAAATCTTATCAATGCCCCTCATTAAACGTGGTCCTTTATTAATCTTTTTTACCTTCATTTTTATTATGACCTGCGTTACAAGCGCACAGTCTGTGAATAACCAAGCTATTTTCAAGGAATTTGACCGTATTATTGATTATCAAAATTCCGGTATTTATTTTGGTAAACCAAATACTCCCTATCCAAATATAGATGAGGAAAATCATCCTTTTTTTGAATATTTGGGCTACCAAAGTGCTTCGTTAGCATACAAGGGACAACTTTATTTTGACGTTAAAATTAGATATGACATCGTTAGGAACGATGTTCAAATTCTCCCAGATAAAAAACTAAATCTATTAGGAATTACCCTATTCAGTGAATTTATTTCCCATTTCTCAATGGGAAACTTTCATTTTAAAAGATTGGAAGGTATGGGAATGGAAAAAAAATTCTTTCAAGTTATCCTGAAAAACCCATCGTTCTCCCTGTTGAAAAGTCATATCAAAAAAGAAAAAGAAAAATTAAAAGGTAGAAGCGTTCTTTATAACGAGTATGTGCTGGACACTGCTCTTTATATTTTGAAAAATGGTCAATTAGAAGAGTTAAGGTCCAAGAAACAACTTATAGCACTTTTCCCAGATGACAAGGACATCCTGAATACACTTTTCCAGCGGAATACATCAAAAAAAATGTCCAAGCATGATATTATAATTGCTGTACTAAGAGATTGGCAGTCCAATATTTTAAACCTTAAATCTGTAGAATAAATGTTTAAATATTGCACCAATCTTTTTACCATTTTATTTTTTTGCGGTGTTTCCTATTCACAGATAAAGACTACAACTTTTTCCATTGACGTCCAAGGTGAGACAAAAGAGCTATTACTTAAAAAAATTGAAGCTTCAACGGGTTTTAAGTTTTATTATTTAGCAGAATGGCTAGATAGCACCCCTATGTATAGATCTTATGAGAATAGCACAATTCAAAATATTTTGGAAGATATTCTCGCAGATACCAGCCTGCATTTTATAGAATATGGCAATGGAAACATATATCTTACCCAAGGAAGACTTATTCACAATTATCTACCGGATGGCTTTTTTCCAGTTGTAAAAGAGATGGCCATAGAGACCTCCGATATCGGTGAAGCCTCATCAATTTCCGTTGTTATGGATAACCAAAAAACCCCACAAAGACAGAGAAGAAAAATCATAAGAATAGGAAAACAGAATACCAGAGCTACCAATTCAGAATTTACAATATCCGGTTATGTTAAAAGTAAACTTACTGGAAACCCCCTTTCTAATGTTGTGGTAAGTACGGACAAGAACAAAAACACCCTTACCAATAGCCAAGGATACTACAGTCTGGAATTACCATATGGCCAAAATGTAATTTTTACCGATGCGCTAGGATTGGAACGTTTGGAGCAACCCGTTGTGATCTACAACGATGGTTCTCTTGACATAGTTCTAGAGGAAAGTGTTGAGCAATTGGATGAAGTAGTGATAAGCGCCAACAGCAGACAGGTCATTGATGGGACAACTACCGGTAAAAGCACTATAGAATCCGAAGAATCCAAGACAATACCTGTTGTGTTGGGGGAACGTGATCTACTAAAAATTGCAACAACTCTTCCAGGAATTACAACTGCTGGTGAGGGCTCTGCCGGATTTAACGTTAGAGGAGGAAAAGCGGATCAAAACCTTATTCTTCTAGATAATTCGGTGCTTTACAACTCCTCACATTTCTTTGGTATTTTTCAGGCTTTAAATCCCTATACTGTAAAGTCCATTGATATTTATAAAGGCAATATCCCGGCAGAGTTTGGTGGAAGACTTTCATCAGTATTCAACATTAATACCATAGATGGCAATACTGAAAAAATCTCTGGTGAAGCTTCTCTTGGTCCTGTCACTGGTAATTTAAAATTGGAAATTCCTGTTGTAAAAGAAAAAGCTGCCTTAATGGTGGCGGGTAGAGGTACATATTCAGATTGGATATTGGGTGCTTTGGACAACGAGGACTTACAAGGAAGAAGTGCTTTTTTTTATGATTTTATTGCTAAGTATCAACATGAACTCAACACAAAAAACAATGTTGAAGCTATGGCATACTATAGCAAAGATGCGTTTAGCATAACCCAAGACTCCCTCTATGCTTATGAAAATAAGCTCCTTTCCATGCAATGGAACCACAAATTGAATGAAAAGCACCAGGGAAGTTTAAAGCTTTCAAGAAGCGATTACTTTTTTGAAATTGATTTTGATGGAAGGCCTCAAGTCGACTTCAACTACAATTTCAATATCAAAGAAACACAATTGAAGCTTAAGATGCGCTATGCTGCAAATACAAATCATTCCTTTACTTATGGGATATCGAGTAAATTATACGAACTAAGTCCAGGTACCATAGATGGAAAAAGTGAACTAAGCCAAATCGAGGAATTTTCGCTACCAGAGGAGAAAGGCTTGGAATCTGCTATTTTTATTGCTGATAATATAAAAGTTTCAGAAAAACTTCAGTTAGACCTAGGTTTACGGTACTCTATTTTTAATGCTATTGGTCCCTCAGAACAGCGAATTTATGATGAAAATCAGCCTAGAAACGAAACATCGTTATTGGAAACCCAAAGTTTTGAAAGTGGGGAATCATTCAAAACATATTCCTTTCCGGAGGTAAGGGTAGGTGCACGATATTATATTAAACCAGATTTTTCGGCCAAAGCTAGTTTTAGTAGTGCTACACAATACGTTCATTCATTATCCAACAATACAACGGTATCTCCCATAGATACCTGGAAACTTTCAGATATAAATATAGAGCCACAAAGAGCTTCCCTATTTTCTGCAGGATTATACAAATTCTTTGGAGACAACACCTATGAAACCAGCATTGAAGGATTCTACAAAACTCAAAACAACATTTTAGATTTTAAAGTAGGCGCCCAATTGCTATTAAATGAAGTTATTGAACAAGAAACACTTCAGGGCAAAGGAAAATCATATGGCGTAGAATTTTTACTGAAAAAGAATAGAGGCGCACTTACCGGATGGCTTGGGTATACCTATTCGCGATCATTCTTTCAATTAAGAAGTGATTTTCCAGAGGAACAGGTAAGTAACGGTGAATTTTTTTCAGCAAATTTTGACAAACCCCACGACATAAGTTTGGTGTCCAATTACAATATCACAAAACGATTGAGTTTCTCCACTAATTTCACCTACCAAACCGGTAGACCAGTAACTTTCCCAACCGGAACCTTCTTTTTTAATGGAGAGCAGCAGGTTTTGTACAGTCAAAGAAACAAGTTTAGAATTCCAGACTATTATCGTCTGGATATAGGATTCAATCTTGAAGGTAATCATAAAAAAAAGAAGCTGGCGCATAGTTTTTGGAGTTTTTCCATTTACAATGTTCTTGGAAGAAACAATCCATACTCTGTATTTTTTGTTACACAAGATGGAGACGTAAAAGCATTTCAAAGCTCTATTTTCAATATTCCCGTCCCATCAATAACCTATAATCTAAAATTCTAAGGATGCAAAAAAAACACTACATGTTTAGAATTAAACCGAGATTTTTAAAATTATCCCTGTTCTTCCTGATACTTATTTCTAGTTGTGTTGAACCGTTTGATATTCCGCCACAGTCTTTTGATGATGTGCTGATTGTGGAAGCAACTTTGACCAATGAAGAAAAGCCTCAGGTAGTTTCTCTAAGCAAAACTGCAGCTTTGGGTAGTACTGCATTGATTCCTGAAGAAAATGCAGAAGTAATAGTAATACAAAATGCAGAAGTAAATTATAGGTTTTTGGAAGTTAGCCCGGGTATGTATCAATCAGAAATAGAATTTGCCGCATTGCCCAACAATACCTATCAATTAATAGTCAACACCCCAAATGGTGACCGGTATTCCTCAAGTACAGAAATTTTACCCCCTCAAACAGTCATTGATGAGGTTGTGGCAAGTAGAATTATAAATGATGATGGGGTTGAAGGAATTGAAATAGCGGTTAATAGTTTTGATCCTTCAGGACAGTCCAAATACTATCGTTATTCCTATGAAGAAACCTATAAAATAATAGCTCCACAGTGGAACCAATTTGAGGCCTACGTTATTTCTGAAGACCCACCTCTAGCAGATATACGATTAAGGTCTCAGGAAGAATTAATCTGCTTCGGGAGTGCAAATTCCAGCACTAGCATCTTATTTTCCACAACATCACTTACAGAGGACCGAGTTTCACAATTCCCCATAAGATTTATTGAACGGTCAGATTTTATTATCGCCCACCGCTATAGCATATTGGTAAAACAAATGGTTCAATCTGAGAAAGCTTTTGATTTTTACGAAAAACTAAGGGAATTATCTAGCCAAGGGAATTTGTTATCACAAAGTCAACCCGGATTTTTAACGGGCAACATTGTCCCAGATGAAGAAACCTCTAAAGGTGTAACTGGATATTTTGAAATTTCTTCTATTTCAGAGAAAAGAATATTTTTTGATTTTGAAGACTTTTTCGACGACAATTCAATTCCGTCTTATATTGTTGGCTGCGATCAGTTTTTAGTTCCATCACAGGATATAGACCGTTTTGGAAATTCAGAATTGATTCTGGCCATACAAAACAATTCATTGGAATTTTTCAATGATAATGACCCTCCGGCGCCTGGTCCATTTATAATGGTTCCACGAATCTGTGGGGATTGTACCGTAATTGGGAGCAATGAAGTTCCAGAATTTTGGGTTGAATAAATATAAAATGACCGAGAATAAAATGTTTAAACATAAAGCAATACTACTTTTTATTTTCTGCGGCATTATTGCCGCAACGAACTCAATACTTGGTCAAGCCGAAACCTCTATTCCCAATGAGAGAACGTATGTTCATACCAATGCCACCCTACTCTTTCCTGGTGATTATCTATATTACAAGTGCTATGTTCAAAGATTGGATACCAAAAAACTGAGCGACCTTAGTAAAATGGTATATGTAGAATTGATAAATGAGGAACGGGAAATAATTTTTCACCACAAGCTTTTTCTTCATCAAGGGCTGGCACATGGAGATTTTTTTATTGACCAATCCTTGTCCTCAGGAAACTATAAATTAATAGCCTATACACAATGGATGAAAAACCTAGGGTCGTCTGTTTTCTTTCAACAGGATATTTCAATCATTAATCCTTACACGAATGATCAAAAAGGAATTCTAAAAAGTGATACCGATACCATTGCTAAAAATGATATTGCGCATGCCAATAAAACTAAGATTGAATTTTTAAAGCTTTCTGTCGACAACAATAAATACGCTCCTAGAAGCAAGGCCACACTAGTGCTTGAAGGCCTTACGGAAGATGTAAAAAAAGGGTCTTATTCCATCTCCATAAAGCAAAAACAACCCGATGAGGCTGCGAGAAGTGTTGAAACCAATGATTTTAATCCATTTTATGGAACCATCCCGAAAGAAAATAGCTTGTCCAAATCAAGTTTTTTACCGGAGCTACGCGGCGAACTGCTTGTGGGTACGGTATTGAACAAAGAAACATCCCAACCTATTGAAAATACCCGTGTCACCCTTTCTGCATTGGGGCAAGAAACACTTTATACCGTTGCCACCACAAATAAACAAGGGGAGTTTTATTTTAGCATAGCACAACCTTATGATCACACATCCATTACATTAAGGCCACTTGATAATTCAAATCATTCGGTAAAAGTTATAGACAAGGAAAAAAATGACTATTCAAAAATTGAATTCTTCAATTTAAGGATAGATAGTACGTTAAAAGCTACAATATTGGACAAAAGCGTACACAATCAGATTGAAAATGCCTTCTCTGCTGTAAAACCAGATTCAATTTCCATTCAAATACCTAAGTTGTTTTTTGATGATGAATATCTGATTACTTATCATTTAGATGATTATACTAGATTTCCAACATTCAAGAAAACAGTACAAGAGATTATCTCATACATCGGAGTAAAAAGAATAAACGGTGAAGATAGCTTTTCCGTTAGAACACCGGACAACGTTCTTTTTAATGCCATGCCCTCAATTGCGCTGTTAGATGGTTTTTTAATTGATGAGCATTCTAAATTAAGCCAATTGAATGCTAGGGAAATTGAAAAAGTTCAAGTTTTCACCTCCAACTTCATCAATAATGGAGCCTATTATAAAGGAGCTATATTTATCGATACCAAGGATATGAAGGACGCCATCTCCATCAAAACGTACTCGGATGATTTACGACATACACTTGCAATTCCACAAAAAAGAAAAAAGTATTTCTCACCGAATTACACCCATGATACTGAAAAAAATAATTCCATCCCTGACTTTAGGTATCAACTTTTATGGCATCCAGATTTTAGTTTTAGCGATAAAAAGAATGAAATTGAATTTTTTACCTCAGATTTACAAGGTACTTTTGAAATCTCCCTGGAAGGATTTACCTATAGTGGAAAACCGGTTTCCTTAAAAAATCGATTTACCGTTGGGGATTAAGAAATAAGTGACAAACCCTTGTAAATGCATCACAAAAATCAGGTCTACGGTATTCGAGCGATAATAGAAGCAATTAACGCCGAACAGCCTATCAATAAAATATTTCTTCAAAAAGGAATCGGTGGGGAATTGTTTAGGGAGTTGGAAACTACTATTCGAAAAAAAGGGATAAGCAGTTCGTATGTACCTGTAGAGAAATTAAACCGATTGACCAAAAACAATCATCAAGGTGCAGTTGCCAACATTTCCCCTGTACCCTTCCATAATTTTGAAAAATTGGTTGAAGATATTCTTGAAAAAGAAAAAAATCCGTTCTTTTTGCTTTTGGACCAAGTATCCGATGTTCGGAATTTTGGTGCCATTATACGAACAGCGGAATGCTGTGGTGTTCATGGTATAATCATACCTAAAAGTGGTGCAGCACCAATTACCGAGGATACCATAAAAACCTCAGCTGGAGCTGCGTTTAAGGTTCCAATAACCAAAGTAGACCACCTAAAGGACGCTATATTTTACCTTCAGTCCTCTGGAATAAGTATTGTTGCCGCTACAGAAAAATCTGAAGAAGAAATATATACCGTAAATTTTGATCAACCCTGTGCCATTGTCATGGGAGCGGAAGATAAAGGTATATCTACATCTATTCTAGGGCTTGTTGACCATAAAGCAAAACTCCCCCTTCTTGGTGAAATAGGCTCGTTAAATGTATCCGTGGCCTGCGGTGTCTTTCTGTATGAAGTGGTAAGACAACGAGCAAAATAGGAATCACCCATTATCATCTTTTTTCTTAAAATGGTATTTAACCTTTATGGGCAAATCTTCTTTTTCATCATTTCGTTCTTCAATAAAATTTCCATTTTCATCAAAATGTTTTAAAAAAGTATCCTCCTCCTCATTATAATCGGCCCTTTCCCATTCATATTTTTTTTCTTTGGGAACCTTTACTTTTAGCATTAAAGCCAGCAAAAATCCAGTTGCAAATCCTGAAAGATGTCCTTCCCAGGAAATATCGTCTTTTACTGGAAAAATATACCATAGCATGCTACCATATATAAAAACCACTATGAGCGATAGTGCCACAAACCTAAAATGCTTTGTGAAAACACCCTTAAAAAAAATAAAACTAGCCAAAACGTAAATGATGCCGCTTGCGCCAATATGATATGAAGGCCTTCCTATAAGCCACGTTAAAAGTCCTGAAATAAGTGTTCCCAATACTAAGGTCTTCCAAGCTGTTCTACCATAGAAATAAGTAAGGAAAGCGGTTAAAACAGCCAATGGAATTGTGTTATTGTACAGATGCTCAATGGAACCGTGAATAAATGGACTGAAAAATATGCCTCGCAATCCAGAAAATCTTCTCGGATAGATGCCATATTCATTACAATTAATTCCAAACCTAACTTCAATCCAAAATACGGTCCAAATGGAAAGCATGGCCAATAAGGGTGCAAGCAAGACCCAGATAGAAAATTTAAATTGATAATTATCAGACATAGTTACTTTGTACCATCAATTACTTGACCATTACAATGAATTTACACAAATTGTCATATTTAAATACCCTATCTGCGATCAATTGATCAACATACTTCGGACACATCCTATAAATTTATTTTACTTTTATCTTCATGAATGAGCCACTTGCAGAGCGGATCCGTCCTAAAACACTAGAAGACTATGTTAGTCAAAACCATTTGGTTGGAGAAAGTGGTTCGTTGACACACCAGATTAAAAATGGTATTATTCCATCATTGATTCTATGGGGGCCTCCAGGAACCGGAAAAACTACGCTGGCCAACATCATTGCCAATGAAAGCCAAAGACCTTTCTATACCCTTAGTGCCATAAGCAGCGGTGTAAAGGATGTAAGAGAGGTAATTGAAAAAGCAAAACAGAGCGGAGGTTTGTTTACAGCCAAAAACCCGATTCTATTTATTGATGAAATCCATCGTTTTAGCAAATCGCAACAAGACTCTTTATTGGGTGCTGTTGAAAAAGGATGGGTCACCCTTATCGGTGCAACCACCGAAAATCCAAGTTTTGAGGTTATCCCTGCTCTTTTATCACGATGTCAGGTATATATATTAAACCCCTTTGAAAAGGAAGACTTGGAAGTACTTTTAACCAGGGCAATGGAAACGGACACCATTATAAAGTCAAAAAAAATAAAGCTTCAAGAAACCGAAGCCTTACTGCGATTATCGGGAGGTGACGGCCGGAAGCTTTTGAACATTTTTGAATTGATTGTAAATTCAGAGGTGGGGGAACAAGTAACCTTAACCAACGAGCTTGTTTTGAGTAAAGTGCAGAAAAACACGGTACTTTATGACAAAACAGGGGAGCAGCATTACGATATTATTTCTGCTTTTATTAAATCGATACGGGGAAGTGATCCAAACGCTGCTGTATACTGGTTGGCAAGAATGATAGAAGGAGGGGAAGATGTAAAGTTCATAGCGCGCAGAATGGTTATTCTAGCATCTGAAGACATTGGAAATGCAAATCCCACCGCATTGGTCCTAGCCACCTCAACCTTTCAGGCGGTAAATACCATTGGATATCCAGAGGCACGAATTATCCTAAGCCAATGTGCCACATATCTAGCTGGTTCACCAAAAAGCAATGCCAGTTACCTTGCCATAAAAAAAGCACAAACAAAAGTAAAAGAGACAGGGGATTTATCCGTTCCCCTGCCTATTCGAAATGCACCTACCAAATTAATGAAGGATTTGGGCTATGGAAAAGGGTATGATTACGCCCATGACCATGAAAACAACTTTATTGATTTTGAATTTCTACCAGAAGAAATCTCAGGAACCACTTTTTACCAACCTGGTGATACCTCAAGGGAAAAGACAATGAAAGCGTTTCTCAAAAATCGTTGGAAGGACAAATACAAATTTTAGAATTTGATATCCAATTCTTCCAGTACGTTTTTCCCATTTTCAATATACTCCAAAAACCATTTGTCGTTTTTCTTGAAAACCAAGCCGTTACCCATTCCATCGCCCCTTACTAGGAATACATTTTCCATGGAAGTAGATACCAACTTTAGCACCACCTTAGGGGTGTTGTCTATAAGTTGAAATCCATTAGCCGTTGATTGTGCATATAATAAGCTTGAAATTTTAGGTTTGGGTGTCTTAACTTCCACCACTTTTTTAACTGAAGAAGCTACTGGTTCTATTACTTCATAACGCTGTGTTTCCGGAGTTGCCTCTTGTACCACTATCTTTTTTTTGGGCTCCACGCCATCAACAGATTTTACATCGTTCTTAAAACTAACCGTAATGGGCTTTTCTACTACTTCGGGTTGTTCTTTTGGAGTATACTTGTACGGCATGCTTTCTATGGAAACAAATGCTTTTTTAATGGCATCGGAATAAGCGTCCTTATACGCCTTCATTTTACTCTTCCCTACCGCTGTTTTAAAAATTTCAATGGATTGGCAATCTTTCAATGTTAAAATGGTTTTTGTGCTAAAAAGGTTCGATGTATCCTCAAGGTTTACCAGCAGCCCCAAACACCTATTCGCACTTAAATCAGCGGGCAACTCATCATCATACACCGTCAAAAACCCTTTCTGGGTAAAAAGATGTTTGATTGTGGTGCTCGTAAGATGCATGTTAGCAGTTTTGTACGCGTCAAATTTCTTGGGCACAATAACGTACTTGTAATCATTTAACTGCCCGTTCATTGCCCCGCAAAAGCCTAGAACAAATGTTGCTAAAAATAAAAAATTAGATTTCATATAGGTTAAGATTTCAATTATCGGGCCAAGATATAATATTAAATCCAAACTGTAAAGAAGCATACTGACTGTCCGCTATATTTTGATAGGACGCAAGGTTATCTCCCAAAATGTAAAAGTTGACTGGACCTGCCTGAAGACTAAGGCCTAATCCAACATTGGACAAGGAATATTTGTCTACCGTATATGTGGTTTTAATAGAAAAGGCCTTCCCCAATCTTTTTTGGTAAAAACCTGTCAAAGCCGCTTGTATTCCTCGAGGTCTTTTCAAAAGAAACAATTGCCCACCTACACCATTGTTATAAAAATTGGAGTTTACGCCACCTCCAACTTCATTGATTTCACAGCCACAATTTTTGTTAGAAACCTCTTGTTGTCCAAAATTAAA
This sequence comes from Flavobacteriaceae bacterium, assembly GCA_039985375.1. GTDB lineage: Bacteria > Bacteroidota > Bacteroidia > Flavobacteriales > Flavobacteriaceae > Flagellimonas. Next base: position 93,351 of record JBDWSS010000018.1, on the reverse strand, counting down.
ACGTATGGACCCATAAACTTTTATGGGCCTCCAAGAGATATAACCTTGGTCATTATCATCAAAGGGAACCGATACCTCGATGTCATCAATTACCTCCTGCCATAAATCAACCCCTAAATTGGTAATGTCATCGGGAAGTATTACTTCTATGCCTTCATTGCTAGCACTACCTTTCAATGTATAGTTTTTGATATCCGTGGAATGATACATGAATCCAACATCTAAAATACTTCCGGTAATTGTAGTCTGGGGATTTAATTTGTACGTAAACCCAGCATCAAAACCCAAACCAAGATTACCTCCCAATAATACCCTCTTGGCAAATAGGCTTGCTAAATCCTTTTGAGTTGTTGAAGTATCTTCATCCAGAATGTCTAAAATACCTTCCACTCCAGATGTCTGGAGTTCCATATCCGCAACAATGGTATTTGCATAGATATTATCAACACCTTCGGTAGTGCTAAAGGTGCCTGTATTTTTTGTTGATTTAAATTCAAATATGCTAGAATACAATTTGGCCCTTGCCCCAACAGTTAGTGTATTGCTTACTTTTCTATTTACTCCAAAATGAAAAACATTGACCATCTCACCCCTAAGATTTAGATGGCTTAGATCGAAACTTCTCCCTATATTCTCACCGCCATTCCCCTCAAATGCCAAAATGGCCAAATCCTGGGGCCAATAAACTATAATATCCGTTTCACCATATATCCCAAAAGAATAATAATCATTATGCCTATTTTTTCCTCTGAACCCTACATTAAATCCTTCTATTTGGCTTGTTGTGCTAAAATCATCCCCTTTGGTCATAACATCCAAGACCTTTTCCTGAACCTTGGCGGTAAAATCGATTCCATCATTGGCAAAGAGATCATTTACCGTTACACCACTGCTTGCTGCTTGAAAAGCTAGGCCAGAAATAAAAGGAACTCCTGTGTGCCAATTTTCCAACGTCTTAACACCTGGATTGACCATTAATGCTTGAGGAATTTCATAAAAATCATACAATAACTGCTTATTTTGGGAACATAGGGAAGCTACCCAAAAAAAGGCAACGAAGAAAGACAGCTTTACCCGCTTCATTTCAATCTAAATAAAAATTCAGCTACAGAACCCATAATAATTTTTGGTTCCGGGGAAGTGGAAACGCTTGTGGCGTCACCTAAATTATTTGCGGTAACCCTTAAATTGGAGGTGTTTATTAAAATATCAAGACTCTTTCCAGTGGGGCCGTAAGTCACTTCCCTTAAAGATTGTGTTGGCATTGCTTCAATATCAAATGTCTCCGCATCCAATATGTTCGCCATTTCATCCAAAAATTCAATTACTATGTTCAATTGCTTGCTGGTGGTATTCTCGAACTCATAGGTTATGGTACCCTCCAATAATCGTTCCGCAACAAACTGTTCCGTAAATGCATCAAAATTGTACGTTTGTGAAAAAAATACGTTCGTTGCACTTATGGTATTAATAAACGCTTCGTCGGATTCTAAGTAAAATATGCTGGATGTTAGTGTTGGAGTAACACTTAAATCGTCAAATTGGCCAAAATCCTGTTCTTCGGAACAACCAATGGTTATCACAAAAACTAAAAGTGCCCAAAGCCGAAAGACTTGTAATCTTTTCATAGGAGGTTGACTATACCCTATTATAACCCTATAAAATGCTTTTTATTTCAATCAAATTGTTAATCATTAGGCATAAATCGTAATCCGGTTGGCTATGCGCATTAAAATGTAGGGCTTGCATTCCCACAGATTGGGCACCCATAATATCCGCTTCAAGGTTGTCCCCAATCATAAGCGCTTTTTCAGGAATAACCTTGGCTTTCTCCATGGCCAATTTAAAAATGTAGGGATTTGGTTTTTTTACCCCTGCCATTTCAGAATCTATTATCTGGTCAAAATAGTTATGGATATTGGACCCTTTTAGCTTTTTTTCCTGTATTTCCTGAAATCCATTGGTAATGATGTGTAGCTTATATCTTGGGGCCAAATACTCCAAGACCTCAATGGTATGTGGAAACAAATGCGTAAAAGAGGACAAATGGGCAATGTATTCCTGAGAGAGGATTTCTATGGATTTATCAGATATCGTTTTTTCAATACCTTCAAAGGATTTTTTTAGTCTTTGATGTCTTAGTTCTGATTGCGTAATTTTATCTTCTCGGTACAATTTCCAATATGCTTGATTTATTGGAACATAGACCTCCAAAAAATCCTCTGGAACCACATCTACGGCATTTTCTTTTAGAATCTTTTTAAACGTTAGTGCCGAGTTCCTTTCAAAATCCCATAAGGTATGGTCCAAATCAAAAAAGATATCCGTAACATCGTTAAACATAATAACGCCTTAAAAATGATTGATAAAGTTCCATCCACTCAATTTTATGTTTGCTCCCCAACAGTTCATTCGAAAAAATGGTAGTCAATTCTCCGTTCACCTGTTTTACGCTTTTATAAATCCCATCCATTTTGGCAAAAGCCTCCTCTTTCCGCTTAAAATGAACCAAGGAATAATCATGAATGGCAAAGGGATGTATCATTAAGGGCTGTCTTACCTCCATATTCATGTCGTAAAAATAAAAAGGAGTACAAGTTCCCGCCCTAAAACCAATTTCATGCGTATAACCCATGGAATAATCATCTGTAAACTCCGTTTCGATAAGGTTGCGATACGTGATTGGTATATTTACCTTATTGTACCTTAGTCTAGCATAGTTAACGGGTCTATTTATCAAGTTTGCCAATGCTTGTTTTTCTTCTTTTAATGCCTTTTTATCACTGGACGACAAAAAAGAACTGCTTAATGAGACCGCACTATAATCTGCAACTGATTTAATCAAGTACCTGAACCTGTTATTATTGGGAGAAATGTTCTTATCATGCTCTGAATATTTTGCAAACTGAAAGAAAAACATGGTCTTAATCGGAAATTTCTTATGAATTTCCACCAGCTCATTAAAATTGTCGAAAGGATCTTTTTTAAAACCTAAAAGCACTGAAATTCTACTTGCAAGGCGCTTAAGCTTGAAACGGCCTAGATCATAAAAGAAACCTCCTATATTCCTAACCAATCCCCTAAATGCGTAGCAATGTGATGTAGTAACATTAATAATAGAGGTAAACCGATACGCTTTCTTTTTATGTTCTATGTTAGGAAAAACTTCTTTTAAGGTCCCCAATAATTTATAGGCCCATAAGTCGACCACAGGAAGTTCCAAAAAATGGTTTTGAACCGCTATACTTTCTTGGGCAGGAAACCTACCCAAGCTATCTTTTACATGGGGCAAATACTCCTCATATCTGCTTAGCAAAAAAAAACTGGCTGAAAAAACATCAAAAGGAACCGCACTTTTAGCATCCGTTGAAAAAAAACAGGGGATTCCATCCCAATCCGAAATTTTGATGTTAAAATCATTTATGCCCTGTTCAAACAACAAATCATTGCTCCGTATAAAAAATTCGTTTTGCAAGGGTTGTTTGGAATAGGTGATTTTGGGACCAGAATGTTTAATAAAGTCCTCTACTTTTGTAGTAAAGGTAATATCTATGCCTAAAATTTTCTCAAAAATCTGTCTAGCGGTATAGCTTAGTCGATTTGTTATTTTATGCGTGAAGATCAATAACATGTAAGCCTTTTATAGGATTCCCTTATCTGCGAAACTAAGATAATCATGTTGGGTCAAAATTAGATGATCCAAGACCATAATATCCAAGGCATCTGCAGCAAGCTTTAACTTTTTGGTAATTTGTTTGTCCGCTGCACTTGGCTTCAAAGTTCCAGAAGGGTGGTTATGTGCCAATATAATGCCCACTGCCCCTAGTTCCAAAGCCTGTTTTAGCACCAAACGAACATCAACAAGAGTTCCTGTAATACCTCCCTTACTCAATTGGGATTTATGAATTACTTTGTTAGAATTGTTTAAATACACAATCCAGAATTCTTCATGTTCCAGTTCGCCAATAAAGGGATAAAGCAGTTCGAAAGCATCCTTGCTGGATGCTACTTTTGAAATTTTCTCCCCTTCATCCCTCCTTCTGCGACGTCCTATTTCAAGCGCTGCGGCAATCGTTATGGCTTTGGCCTCCCCAATACCCTTAAATTTCATAAGCTGACCTATAGATAGTCTACCCATATCATTTAAATTATGGCCGACCGAAGCAAGAATACGTTTAGATAGCTCAACGGCGCTCTCATCTTTGCTGCCGGAACTTATTAAAATGGCAATAAGCTCGGCATCTGAAAGTGTGGAACGTCCTTTCTGAACCATTTTCTCCCTGGGTTTGTCATCATCTGCCCAATTTTTAATGGGAAAGGACGCTATTTTTTCTTGCATGGTTAAATATAGGGGAATAATTTATGTAATTTTCTATCCAAATGTAATCCCAAGATGAAATCACTATTTGAAAGTACATCACATTCCGAAGTTTTAGACCGAATTTCTAATCTATCGAAAGCTTCAACATCGCAATGGGGTCAAATGGAGGTAGGCCAAATGCTTCACCATTGTCAATTTCCCCTAAAACTTGCCTTGGGCAGCTACAAAATGGAAAAGCCCAACTTTGTCATGAGGCTATTGTTTAAAAGCTTTAAAAAAGGCATGTATAACGACACGGTATGGAAGCACAATTTACCTACCGCCAAGGGTTTTAAAGTTGTTGATAAAAAAGATTTTGATACCGAGAAGTCCAATCTAATTGGAGAAATTACCGATTTTCACAAAGAGAAAGATAGGGAGAATTGGGAGCCACATCCTGCTTTTGGGGTTTTTACACATGACCAATGGGGACAAATGCAGTATAAGCACTTAGATCACCATTTAAGGCAGTTTGGTGTTTAATCCAATGTCGAAATACAGGAACTAGTAGTTTTCATCCACATCTTGAACTTCCTGTTGTTCAATCTTATGTCGGGAATCATTTATCATTCTATCTTCTTCCTGTATTACATTGGAGATACCCAGCATAAAAGCTACCAACAATATGGATGTCAACCGTTGAAGTTTACAAAATCGGTTTTTAAAAAAGGAATGAACAGCTTGTTTCACAGTCTGGGTACGACAATTACCATTCCAGATGGCTTTATGCTGACATAATTGCCTTTACCCTATCAAAGTCCAATCCCCCATAATTGCCCGAGCTCATTAACAAAAGAGAAGAATCATCAAAGTTTTGAGCAAAAAGGTACTGCTGAAAAGCAACAGGGTCTGTAAATATGGTTACATCCTCACGTTTTAATGCATTCGCAATCTGTTTGGCAGTTACTTCTTCCAATTGCTTGATCTGGACCGCTTTTGGTGAGTAAAAGACAATTGCCTCATCCGCAGCGTCCAATGCACCATTATACTCATTTAAGAATTCCGCATTAAGGCTGCTGTATGTATGTAATTCTAAGCAGGCAATGAGCTTTCGCTCTGGAAACTGCTCTTTAACGGCCTGTGTTGTAGCCTTCACCTTACTTGGCGAATGTGCAAAATCCTTAAATGCTATCCTATTTTCAGATGCTGCAATTTTTTCCATCCGTTTTGAAGCTCCCGTAAAAGTAGCTATAGCATCGTAAAAATCCGCCTCATCCACTCCCATTTGCTGACAGATCCACTTGGCTCCGGCTAAATTATTGAGGTTATGGCTTCCAAAAAAACCAATGGGCATTGCACCATCGGGAGTTTCCAGAAGGGTAACCCCTTCCTCTACTCGATATTCTGGGGTTTTATATGGAAATTTTCTAATGGTATTTTCAGTGGCTTCCACCACTTTCTTTACTTCTGCATCCTCGGTATTATACGTAATACTCCCTCCTTTGATTATTCCATCAACAAAAACCTGAAACTGTTCCACATAGTTATCAAAAGTTGGAAATACATTAATATGATCCCAAGCTATGCCACTTAGCAAGGCAATGTTGGGTTGATACAAATGAAACTTGGGCCTTCTATCAATGGGAGACGATAAATATTCATCGCCCTCCAAAACCATAAAATCATTTTCTTCGGTTAGGTGAACCATTCGATCAAAACCTTCCAATTGGGCACCCACCATATAATCCACATCAATATCATGATAATGCAATACATGAAGAATCATGGAGGTTATGGTGGTCTTGCCATGGCTGCCCCCAATGACCACTCTTGTCTTGTCCTTGGACTGCTCATATAGGAACTCAGGATACGAATATATGTTCACCCCTAATTCCTGGGCTTTTAACAATTCTGGATTGTCCGGTTTGGCGTGCATTCCTAAAATCACGGCATCCAGTTCCTTGTGGATTTTTTCAGGATACCATCCAAATGCTTCGGGCAGTAGTCCCTTTTCCTTCAATCTACTCTTTGAGGGTTCAAAAATAACATCATCGCTTCCTGTTATGGCATATCCCTTATAAGCCAGTGCCAAAGCAAGGTTGTGCATGGCACTTCCACCAATGGCTATAAAATGGATTTTCATCAATATTGGATTATTTGCCCCAAATATAACCATATAAATACCTGATCAAAGTTTTTTTGAGTTAGATATCCTCCCATGAAAGCGCTATATCAAAAAGTTACTATTTGCACCTCTCTTTTTAAATTTCCGTAAACATTGTAAGAAAGTTTTTATAAGTTTGTAATAATCAACCTCTTCAATTGTTTTGAACAACCTCCAAAAACAATTGTCTTTTTCAGTATAAATATGTCTTACCAAACTTGTTTACAGTTGGTTTGGAAAGATTTATATGACTATTGGCCCAAAAAATGCATCAAGTCTTGACCCCATGAATGGAATTCATTCAGCAACCTATTTGCTGTCAATAATTGCCTTTGTACTAAGCACTCACATCGGCATTTCCCAATGCGCTGGAGAAGATAATAGCGTAACCATATGCAATAAATACGATGATGTCGACAACCGGACATTCAATCTATTTTCCAGTTTGAACGGTACGTCACAAACTGGAGGAACATGGAGTGCGCCATATTATGTTAATTCGGATGCCCTAGATACAGCAACTGGGGTATTGAATCTATGGTTGGTCAACTACCATGGTTCGCATGAATTTACATATACAAATTGCGGGGAATCGGCCACCGTTACGATTACCTTGGGTGGCTATGCAGGGGAAGATAACACAGACGGAAGTGCTAATACCTGTAGTGATCAGTCCGAAGTAAATATGTTTAACTTCCTTGGAAGTTCTACAGACGGTGAAATACCTGATTTTAATGGAAAATGGGCGGAAGATTCCGCGGATCCAACCAGATTTCTGTTCGGGAATTTTTTCAATGCCGAGGCTGCTGGGCCCGGTGAATATATTTTCACCTATACCGTACCGGAAGTTGATACCTGCATGTCAATGCAGTCCACTGTTCATCTGGAAGTGCACCAAGGCGCGGAACCCGGAAACCCTTCGGCATTTATTGTTTGCGCCACGAATGACCTATCCGGTTATACCAACCTTGATTTACATAACTATCTTGCAGGGGAAGATTCCAATGGTACCTGGAACGAAGATGCAACCAACCAACTTCAAGACCAATATGACCATCATATCAATGTAGCAGAAATCTATGCAAACTTTGGTTATGGCCTATATAAGTTTTCATATACGGTAATTCCAGAACATCCTGCTTGCCTAATCCGCACTATAACAGTTCCCATATATATCTTGCCTACACTAAAGGGCAATCTGCTAAACAGTTATTGCACAGGTTCGGATTATGAGGTCACTTTGGAATATGATCAAACCCTGATTCCATCGGACACTTATGAAATAACATACCGTATAAGCAGTTCCCTGGGCACAGAGGATATTACCGAGACTGTTGAACTGAATGATGGAACCTGGACTTTTAACATCCCTACCACAATTGTTCCAGGGGATGAAATTGTGGAGGTCAGTATTGTTACCATTGAACAGGAAGATGAAGATGCTTTACTGGAAATATGCAGAACTATTGAGGTTTCGCCTATTAATTTATTGATTTCCAATCCCTTATCCGTAGGTGAAAGTGTATGCATAAACAATCCGGTGGACATTGAACTTCAAAATATCTTCGACCTCAATGGTAATCCCTCCAATGAGACCCATTCCGTAAGTTACATCCTGAGCTTCCCGGACGACACTTCAACCGAAATTTCCATTGGAAATCTTGATTTCACAAACGGAAAATCCTCATTTACCATTCCGTTCTCAAATCTTGAAGTGGCAGGCACATACGCTGTGCAAGTCCTGGTAGAAGATCGCTATAATTCCAATTGTATCATTAACACCAATATAGTAATCATCCCAACTCCTGAAAGCATTCAACTTGAAGCCGTTGTGGACAACAACTGTGATGCCACGGCTATTGATGTAGTGATAGACGCCCCCATACTTGAGGATGGAAACTATATCGTAGACTACTCTGTAATAGAACAGAATTCCATGGAAACATTGACCACAAATACCATAAATTTTATAGGCGGTGTTGCGCAATACGAAATAGATATTGCAACATTGCCCGATGGCGATTATTTGGTATCGCTGAAAAGTACCCAAAATGATACCACCCCATGTAGGGAAGTATTCGAATATGAACATCAGGAAAGCTTTACCATTGGGGGGACACCAATCGTGCTTGACATACCGGACAGCCAAATCTTTTGTTTAAATGAAGGTATACCTACCTTAGCGGATATAGCGGTGGATCCCCCAGAAAATATAGCATTCTACCAAACTGCCGTAGACAACGTACCACTTCCCTTAAGTACCATCTTAATTGATGGTGAAGATTATTTTGCGTACAGCACGGATAATTACAACTGCCTACCGGAAACAAGATCAAGGGTTGTGATTTCCTTAATAGAAGCTTCAATCCCAACTTCCGAAAACTTAAGTCCAGTCTTATGTGGAAGCCAAAATCCTATATTGGCCGATTTAGAAGCCCAGTCTATCACTGACGGTACTATTTTATGGTACGCTTCCAATTCATCCGATTCCCCTTTGGACATCACTGAGCCATTGATTGATGGACAATCTTACTTTGCAGTAGAAAGATTGAATGGGTTTTGTGAAAGCGAAACACGATTGGAAATCATACCTGAAATAATCAATCCGCCATTGCCCGGCCTAACCTTCAATGAACTGAAGCTTTGTGCTCTGGATAACCCAACAGTTGCACGTTTGGAAAATATGGAAATTGAGATAGAAGGCGTTCTGGTAAAATGGTTTTTAACGGGAGAGGGAGGGGAGGCCTTATCCCAATCGGACCTCTTGGTCGACGATACCGTGTATTATGCTCAAAGTGAATCCCTTGAAACGGGTTGTTCCAATATGGAGAGGGTATCTGTACTTGTGGATTTAAATGATTGCGAGCCGGAACAATATGGTTTTTTCATTCCTGATGGATTTTCACCAAACAATGATGCTAGAAACGACACATTCCACATCCCCAATATTGAGGTTATATTTCCAGATTTTACCTTAGAAATTTTCAATCGTTATGGAAACTTACTCTTCAAGGGAGATGTGAACAATCCTGCTTGGGACGGTTCGGAAACAGGAGACAATACCGCTTCAAGCGGTACATATTTCTATATATTGAGATTCAACAGAGAGGGATTCGACCCAAAACAAGGTAGACTGTATCTAAATAGATGAATAGCGCAGATATTATGAAAAGAATACAGATTGCTCTCCTATTTATGGGCTGTTCATTTGTGGCAAAATCACAACAAGATCCCCAATACACGCAGTATATGTACAATATGAGCATTGTAAATCCTGCATATACCTCCAATGAAAGGGGAATCATAAACTTCGGCACATTGTATAGGTTTCAATGGCAAAATGTGGTGGGAGCCCCAAAAACGCTCACTTTTTTTGCTCATACCCCATTAAACGATAAAGTTGAAACAGGCATATCCTTTATATCGGATGATATTGGTGATGGGGTCCTAAAGGAAAATAATATATACGTGGATTTTGCCTACATCTTAAAATTAAATGCTAAGAGCAATATCGCTTTAGGGCTTAAAGGGGGAATCACCAATTTTGAAACCAATTTTAATGGTTTTCAACTACCGGAATTTCAGGATGACGATGCATTCAATGAGAATGCACACAGTACTTTTCCCAACTTTGGTGTCGGTGCCTTTTACCATAGAGACAATTTTTATGCTGGCGTATCGGTCCCAAACCTGTTGACCTCAAAACACCTAGACAACGAAAATGGAATACATAGAATTGGTTCCGAAGAAATTCATCTTTTCTTTACCTCGGGCTATGTCTACACCTTACATCCAAATTTGAAGATCAAGCCTTCTATAATGGCAAAGATGGTAAACGGTTCACCTATTTCTTTGGATACATCTCTCAATGTTCTGTTTCATAATAAAATTGAAGGTGGGTTATCCTATAGACTGGAAGACGCGGTAAGTGCCATGTTCAATATATCGGTAGCATCTGCAATCCGCATTGGATATGCCTATGATTACACGCTGTCCAACTTAGGAAGTTTTAGTGCCGGATCTCATGAAATCTTTGCGCTCTTTAATCTTGACCTTCTTGGTCTTAAAAAAGGATATGACAAATCTCCAAGATTCTATTGATATATGAGAATAGCACTTTTTCTTACCTTCCTTGGCATAGGTATACAATCCATTTGTGCACAACAAGAATTGGAGCAACGTGCCAATACGTATTTTGAAAGGGCATTTTATAGTGATGCCATTCCATTGTACGAGCAACTATTGTCACATAATCGAAACCAGAACGTTTTAAAAAATCTAGCGGAATCCTATTACAGGACCTACAATATGTCCTCGGCAGCAAAATGGTACAGAACCATCATTTCCAGGGCGGGTCAAAATACAGATGAGTCCTATTATTTTAAGCTTAATCAAACTTTGAAAGCCATGGGCAGATACGATGAGGCAGAAAAAATATTGGAAGATTATTATCGGCGCACAGATAACTCCGAAGCCGCTAGAAAACTAAAACAAGATATACGGTATCTGGAAAATATAAGTGCCATTGGTAAAAGATTCACAATCAAAAACCTCCCTTTAAACACATCAACTTCAGAATTCGGGGCAGCATTGATCGACTCCAATCTAGTGTATACAGCTTCCAGAAAAAAGAATGGGGCAACCAAAAAGTTGTACCGATGGAACAACCAGCATTATCTGGATTTGTATTCCCATCCAATCGATAAAATAGACCAAGAGGACAGTTTCAGCAAAAGCCTTTCCCCAAATATCAATACCAAAATGCACGAAGGCTCTTTTGCGATCACCAAAGACAGAAAAACCATTTATTTTACGCGAAACAACTTTATTAAAGGCAAAAAAAGGACGGATGCCAAAAAAATTGTCAATCTAAAAATCTATAGGGCGCTATGGTCTGGCAATGAATGGACAAATATTACAGAACTGCCCTTCAATGACGATGGGTTTTCGACAGAGCATCCAGCGCTCAATAAGGAAGAAACCCACCTTTACTTTGCTTCCGACCGCCCTGAAGGTTATGGCTCATTTGACCTTTATAAAGTATCCATACTTGCTGATGGGCTTTTTGGTAATCCCATAAACCTGGGAACAACCATAAACACGGATAAAAAAGAACAGTTTCCGCATTTGGATAAGGACAACACCCTTTATTTTGCTTCAAACGGACATCCTGGTTTTGGTCTATTGGATATTTTCATATCAAAAAATGAATCTGGAACTTACCAAAAACCGGATAATCTGGGACTACCCATTAATAGTGGTTATGATGATTTTTCCATTACGTATCAATCCAAAAAACATGGATTTTTCTCATCAAATCGTCCTTCGGGAAAAGGTAGTGATGATATCTATTCGTTCGTGGAAACAAAACCGCTGCTGATCGAAGATTGTACCCAATTCATAACCGGGTTACTTACAGATCAAACTACAAAAGAGCTTATCCCAAATGGAACCATTCGCTTATTGGATTACAGCGGAAAAATTGTAAAGGAAATTATCACAGATCAAAATGCGGCCTTCAATTTTGCCATATCCTGTGAATCTAAATTCACTGTACAGGGAAGCCGGGAAGGATATGAAAACAGCAGCAAAAACATAACAGGTAACAAGGAGCGTAAAAAAGTCTTTGATGGCTCCCTGGAATTACTGTCCCTAAAAGAAATTGAAAAACAGCAACAAGCAAAGGAGCAAAAAGAAAAAGAAAAACAGCGGTTACTGGACAAAAATGTTCGGGAAGAGGTGAAAAAAACTCAAAAGAAAAAAATAGCGCAAGCCATTGAAAAAGAAGATGCCCTCGTCAAGGAGCGCAATAGAACTGTAATCAAAACCCAGGAGATTCATTTTGATTACAGTCTTTGGTATCTCAGAAGAGAGTCTAGAGAGCGTTTGGATGTGGTGTTACAGCTTATGAACAAATACCCGACGATGAGCATAGAAGTTGGAAGCCATACCGATATTCGCGGTAACGCAAACTATAACAAAGAACTTTCGCAAAAACGGGCAAAGAGTGTGAAGGAATATTTAATCAGCAAAGGCATTCCTGAAAAAAGAGTGACGGCCATTGGCTATGGAGAATCGGAACCTATTGTGGAGTGCAAGACGGAAGATCATTGCTCTGAAGAAGACCATGAATGGAATCGACGATGTGAATTTGTGGTAATAGCATGGGAATAATTAAAAAAGGGCTTGATAGTTAGACCTTGCATTCATTACTTATTCCTATTTTTCTGTAAAATTAGAATTCATGAATCTATCGGAAATGGCATCTAAAGAAATTATGCCGGGTTATCACGGAAAAATGGTGCACAGTAAAGCTATGACCTGGGTTTTTTGGGATGTAGAGAAAGACGCTAAAGTACCAGAACACCAGCATGTTCATGAACAGATCATGCATGTTGTTGAGGGTACTTTTGAATTTACGGTTGATGGTATAACAAATGTGCATGTCCCTGGTGATATTGTTATTATACCTTCAAATACATCCCATTCCGGAAAAGCCTTGACCGTTTGCCGATTAATGGATATTTTTAGTCCTGCAAGAGACGAATACAAATAGTATGACTATAAATTTACAGGGAAAGAATGCCTTGGTCGGCGGAAGCAGTAAAGGAATAGGGGCGGCCATAGCCCAGCAATTGGCAGAAAGTGGGGCCAATGTGACTCTAATGGCCAGAAACGAGGTTGACATGAGGACCATTGTGGATGGCCTTGTTGTGGACCAAGGGCAAAAGCATGGGTATCTCGTTGTGGATTTTTCCAATTTTGAGGCATTCAAGACTTCGATCACATCCTTTTTCGAAAAAAAGACCATTGACATCCTTGTGAACAACACCCAAGGCCCTAAAGCGGGCGGTGCACTGGAAAAAAAGGTTGAAGATTATCAATTAGCTTTTGATTTGCTTTTTAAATCGGTTGTTTTAACATCAGAACTTGCTTTAAAGGGCATGCAGAAAAAAAAGTGGGGCAGAATTATCAATGTGGCATCCATTTCCGTGAAAGAACCCCTAAATTATTTGGCACTATCCAATTCTATACGTGCCGCTGTGGTTACTTGGGGCAAAAGTTTGGCGTTCGATGTTGCAAAAAATGGCATTACCGTCAACAATATTCTAACAGGCTATTTTGATACCGATAGGATTGCGCAATTGAATGCCAAAAAAGCGGAAAAACTGGGAATTCCAAGTGGTGAGGTTCGCAGCAACATGGAGGAACTGGTTCCCATGAAACGGATAGGCAACCCTAAAGAATATGGTTTTTTGGTTTCGTTTTTGGCTTCGGACAAAGCAGCTTATATAACAGGTACAAATATTCCCATTGATGGAGGATTATTAAAGTCCTTTTAATCAAAGACTCATACGATCTTTAAAAATGTAAGATTGCCTTCGTGAAACTTCCACTTCATCTCCATTCTTCATTTGGAGTTTTAGTTTGCCATTGAACCAGGGCACCACGTTTTCAATAAAATTGGTATTCACTATTTGCTGCCTGTTTGCTCTAAAAAAAGCGTTCTTTGGGAGTTTTTCTTCAACCTGATTGAGCGATTTGTACAACAACGGGTTTTTATCCCCAAAAAATACCCGGGTATAATTCCCTACAATCTCACAATGGGAAATATCGCCAATTTTTACCAACCAACAGGATTCCCCATCTTTTATAAAAATCTGACTATGCTCTGAAAGCTCTTTATCCTTTTTTGACTCCTCCAGGCCTATGGATAACGTAGTTTTCACCTTATCCATTGCCATAGTAAACCGCTTTTGATTTACGGGTTTCAACAAATAATCTAAGGCATTGTATTCAAAAGATTTTATGGCATGTTCATCAAATGCCGTGGTAAATATGGTTATGGGTACTTCATCTAACATTTCAAGAAGCTCAAAACCGTCTTTCTCCGGCATGTTGATATCCAAAAACAATAAATCCGGACGCTCTTTTTGAATCAGCTCAAAACCGGCATCCACATTTTCTGCCTCTCCCACCAGGGTAATCTCTTCAAACCCCTTGATGAGCTCTTTGAGCTCATTGCGGGCCAACCTGGAGTCTTCCACAATGACCGTTCTTATTTCCATTCCAATGGAATTTTTATAGTGGCCACGACCTCGCTCCCTATTTCAGTTAGATTAAACGAAGCCTTGTCCGTATATAATAATTTCAATCTTTGTTTAATGTTTTTCAGCCCCAATTGCGTAGAGTTATTGGCAATCTGAAGCTTTCCCGTATTTCTTACTTCGATTACCAATCCATTATCCTTTTTGATGGACAAAATTATTCTTCCTCCCTTCTTAAGATTGGAGATTCCATGCTTCATGGCATTCTCAATCAACAATTGAATGATCATGGGTGGAATTTGCAACTGAAGTGTTTCTTCATCAATGTATTTCTCAAAATCGAGTCTATTCTCAAATTGAATCTTAGATAGGTCTATGTAATTGTCCACCATTTCCAATTCTTCCTGCACAGCAATAGCATTGATATTGTTTTTAGTTAACGAATATCTTAGGATTTCAGATAATTTGGTAAGCATATCCCTTGACTTTTCCACATCTTCCAACATAAGTCCTCTAATATTGTTGAGGCTATTGAACATGAAATGTGGATTTATCTGACCTTTTAAGGTATTGAGCTGAGCCTGCTTTAAATGAGTATTCAACTCTAACCGTTCTATTCTATCCCTATTAAGCTTTAAAAGTAATTTAATGACCAAGTAGGTAACCAACCATGATCCAATGACAAAAAGGGAATTAATTATCTGGATCCAAAAACCATCATACAACTTAAACATTTGTATTTCGGTTTCAGATAGACCTGGCCCAAATTTTGCATAGAAATGGCCAAAAGAGTAATTGAGTGACCCAAAGAGTACTGCTCCAACAATAAAAGACGCCAGTATATTCAAAAAGTCCCTTAGTCCAAATGCCTCAAACTGTATATTTCTCTTTAAATACCATCGTATCAAGGAAGTAGTAAAAATTCCAATGAACATCCCCGCAATAATGGAATAAATAAGCAGTTCCGTGCTAACTTTCTTTAAAATAAAGATTGAAAGTATATTAATAAACCCCCAACCTAAAAATTGAAGTATCCAAAAAATGTAGTTGCCTTTTCTATTGTTCAATTCCATTGGTATCCATCATTGATGGTTCAAATATAATTCTTTGAAAAATTGATCTCACTTTAGCATTGTTCATGGAACCCAAAACCGTAGAGATTTGCGAAAGTAAAATTATTGGGAATGTGGTCTATTTATTATTCCCGATTTAGGGTTCGCTTTTTAAAGGGATTGCAACATTTACGGTTTGTATTGATAAAAGGAATCCAGATAAATGAAATTCCTGTGTATAAAGGGATAAAATAGTCGTTTCGTTCCCAACCCTGCCATTTTCCATATGCACCAATAGCTATACCCAGTATGCCTAAAATAAAAATAACTTTTTGTTCGGTATTTAACTTTCTCATGGCTTTCTATAATTACGGTGTTATTGAACTAAAATATTGATAAGTATTGTGATTATTAATTTAACAAGTGCTATCATGGCTGTTCGTTTTTTAATTATAGCATAAAAATATGGTCAAAGGAGGTTAAACCAAAGGGGATTATGACCAGTGGTAAAATTGCTTGCGCAAACGGCAGGTTTAACCTATGACGGTAAGTTTCATAAATAAAAAAAGGCGCCCATAAAGGCGCCTTTTTTTGTGATTCGACTATTTTATCAGTCTTTCAAAGGAGCTAGAACCTCATGATTTGATAAATGCTTGGCATAAAAGCCCAACATGGACTTATACAGTTGGATACGGTTCTCTTCCTTACCAAATCCATGCCCTTCATCATATTTCACCATGTAAGGAACATCGTACCCTTTCTCTCTAAGAGCGCTAACAATCTGGTCAGATTCATCTATGTTCACTCTTGGATCATTAGCCCCTTGAACTACAAACAGCGGCTTTTTTATTTTGTCAATTTGATAAACGGGAGAAACCTCTTCCATAATCGCCTTCTCTTCCGCTACATCTTCATCATACCAGATTTCCTTGATAATCTTCAAATAGGGTTTCCAATATGGTGGGATGGTTTTCATAAAGGTAAAAAGATTGGATACCCCAACATAGTCTACTCCACAAGCGTATAGGTCCGGTGTTTTGGTCAATCCACGTAAAACGGCATAACCTCCATGGCTTCCTCCATATATTGCGGCTTTGTCTGCATCTACCCAGCCTTGATCAATTACATATTTTAATCCGTCCTCGACATCATCCATGGCTTTTCTACCAATTTGTTTAAAACCAGATTCTAAAAATTCTCTTCCATAGCCTCCGGAAATTCTAAAATTCACCTGAAGTGTTGCATAACCTCTACTTGCAAATAATTGTGATTCCGGATTAAAGCCCCATGAATCACGAATTCCTTGTGGCCCGCCATGTGGGTTAACAATTACCGGAACTTTCTCTCCAGCCAAAGCAGCCTTTGGAAGGGTAATATAACCATGCAGTGTGATACCATCTCTGCTCTTAAACGTAATGGGGCGCATTTCGGACATATCCTCCTCCTTCAACTGAGGCATGGTATTATACAGTTCCGTTAAAGAGTTTTCGGCAACATTGTAAGCATAATATATTCCGTACAAACGATCGCTGTCTACATACACCATATATAAATTTTCATCTTCGGTTTCATCCAAAACCCGATATTGTTTCCCTGAAAGTTCTTCCTTCATTTTTGCCGCTAACTGTTTGTAGGCTGCGCTAATGGGTACAATAATATTTTTCTCTCCTTCGTATGAAAAATAATCTATTTCATAGTTTCTTTTTCGAGACAGTCCCATGTTCTGCACATCGTACTGATCATTCTTAAAGACTTGTTCAATTATTTTATCTTCCTTTAAATCATATAATACTATTTCTGCCTTATCGCTTTCCAAATTGGAAATTATATAAGCATCATCGGGATTTTGGGTGGCATAATTAAAGTTAAGGACACCAAAAGTGTCTTTCCAGTTCAAACTTTTTATTAATTTATATCCTCCATGACCATCCTCATAGTATAAGTCCTGTTCAACACCATCCCTCATTTTTGTAAATCCCTTGAGATTACCGTTTTTATCAAAATCATATCCTGCTATTGGGTTTGCAGCATCCTCATTGGTGTAAAGCTGTGTCAATTCACCAGTCTTTAAATTTACCTTGTAGGGCTCAAAAACCTGTGGATTGTTTTTGTTAAGGGAAACTATGATATGCTCTTTATCATCCCGCAACAGCTCGGTGAATTCAGCTCTTACCCCATCAAACGGAGTGAGGTCCTTTAAGTTATTTCCATCCAGATCTACTGCATAGATATGATAGTTTTCGTTCCCTCCTATATCCATGGAATAGTATAGTCTTCCATTATTTAGCCAACCATATTGTCTAACCAGTTCATCATTTTCCTCAATGGCACGTTTGGTTTCTTGAGTGGTCAAATTTTTAACATAAATATGTTGTTTCCCATTTTCGTCACTTTCACGGTACGAAAGGTACTTTCCATCTGGGGAAAATCGAAAAGTAAAGGCCTTTGGATTTGCAAAATAATCCTCCACGGTATACCTGTAGTCGCCTTCATCCAATGACGCTAGTGAAATAAGTTCATCATCGGGGCTTACCAATGCTGGATTGCCAGGAAGGCTTTTCTCCTTGGCGTCTGAATTTTCAATAGGTGTCTGGGCCATGCCGAAAGCACCACATAATAAACATAGTGAAAGGCCATAAATGGCCTTAAAATTAAATAATGTCCTCATTATAGTTTTAATTTAGTTTCTGTTTGAAATTTCAAGTTAATCTTCTAAATAAGACTCTCCTAGAAAGTTTTTGTTACATTTTAACAAGGTAAATGTAACGTACCAATAAATGGCTAGAAACCATAATATGATTAGCGGTAAAATTTCTTTGACAAGCGGGGTCTATTTTTTTTGCGGAGGGAACTTGGAAAAAACTTTCTTTACTACCGCCCGTAGCCTTTCTTCCCGAACGCTTGGAGAAGCATTTTCCCGAAATCCACTTTCACTTGAAGCTTTCCAGAACAACGCATCCCGCTGGGCATCCACAAAATCAAACTGTATGCTTCGTTGTATTCCAGAGTTTCCCAAGGGCAATCCTATCGAAACTCCACCTCCCACATTTCTTCCTGTTCCTCCTATACCCACGCCAACAGCGTTGTTGGGAGCATTTCTAAATGCTCTGCTGAGGATATTAATATAGAAATCTGGTTCTTCCGCTAAAAGATATCCTTTTGATTGCAGGGTTGAATCCAAAACACGAACCAAGCGTTTTTCATCCAACGCACTTAATCCGGACTCAATATCAGAAAAATAATTATAGGTGGTGTAGCCTGAAAAATCAGTTGCTTGATCATAGTCATAACTAACCTTTACGGAGCTACAAGCCAATAAAAAACTACACAATGATATTGAAACCAGATATTTCATTTCTCGGAGAGCATACCATTAAAATTAGTGATTATTTGGCTTGAAAATGAAAAACTGTAGCTTTATTCGTTCAAAAGCTTCCAGAGTTCATCCTTCAACTCTTGGATTCCCTGCTGAGCTACAGAGGAGATGAAAAGATAGGGGATTTTCTTAAAATCCCTGTCGAGTTCCACCCTCATTTCTGACATCAGTTCTTCGTCGAGCATATCACTTTTTGAAATTGCAATAAGCCTTTCCTTATCTAACAATTCCGGATTGTAGCGCCTTAGCTCATCTAACAAAATTTCATATTCCTTGGAGATATCATCACTATCCGCAGGTATTAAGAACAGTAGGGTGGAATTACGTTCAATATGTCTTAAAAAGTAATGCCCCAGACCCTTTCCTTCCGCCGCTCCTTCTATAATACCAGGGATATCGGCCATTACAAAACTCCTGAAATCCCTGTATTTCACAATCCCCAAATTGGGCTTTAAGGTTGTAAACTCATAATCGGCTATTTTAGGTTTTGCAGAAGTGACCACTGAAAGTAAGGTAGATTTTCCTGCATTTGGGAACCCTACAAGACCAACATCGGCTAAAACCTTAAGTTCTAAGGTAACCTGGGATTCCTGGCCAGGGATTCCTGGTTGGGCATATCTTGGTGTTTGATTGGTTGCGCTTTTGAAATGCCAATTACCGCGCCCGCCCATTCCGCCTTCGGCCACTATTTTTTCTTCCCCATTCTCGGTAATCTCAAAAAGAATCTCATTGGTTTCGGTGCTTCTTACCAAGGTACCTAAGGGTACATCCATATACACATCTTGTCCATCTGCTCCCGTACTTCGATTTTTACTGCCATGCTCACCATGGCCCGCTTTAAAATGTTTTTTAAACTTGAAGGTGACCAATGTCCAAAGGTTATTATTACCTCGGATAATTACATGTCCTCCCCGTCCACCATCACCACCATCAGGACCACCCTTGGTAATGTATTTTTCGCGATGCAAGTGCACAGAGCCTTTACCACCATTACCGGAAGCCACATAAACTTTTACATAATCAACAAAATTCCCTTCGGTCATTGTTATTCTTTACAATTCCTTTGTCGAAAGGAATAATTAAAAAGAATGCCTTGGAGCAGCATAGCTACAAAGCTTCGATTACGGCATTTAATCGTTCCGTAATCTCCTTGATCTCTCCTATTCCATTTACAGCATGGAACTTTCCTTGTTTCTCGTAGTACGTTTTTAGAGGGGCGGTTTTCTGATTGTATTCGTCAAAACGATTTCTGATTTTATCTTCATCTTGATCATCGGTCCGTCCGCTTGCCTTTCCCCTTTCCAATAAACGGGCAACTAGAATATCATCATCGGCTTCCAGTGCTATGGTTGCATTTATTTTCATATCCTTGGATTCCAAGAAATTATCAAGCGCTTCAGCTTGAGCACTCGTTCTAGGAAAACCATCAAAAATAAAACCTGCGGCTTCTGGGTTTTTTTCAACCTCATCTTTCAACATATTTATGGTTACCGTGTCAGGAACCAAATCACCTCGATCAATATAGGACTTGGCTAATTTTCCCAATTCCGTATCATTCTTCATATTATATCGAAAGACATCCCCAGTGGAAATATGCTTTAGATTATATTTTTCTTTAAGAAAACTCGCTTGGGTTCCCTTTCCAGCTCCTGGCTTTCCAAAAAGCACTAGGTTGATCATATTACTTTCGTTTAGTTGATATATATCTCTTAAATTTCTACCTAATTCATTATAATCCAATCCATACCCAACAATAAAATCATCAGGAACTTCTAGGCCAACATAGTCAATTGTATACTCTCCCGAGTAAACATCTGACTTAAAGAATAGTGAGGCTATCTTAAACTCTTTTACATTGGTATTGGAAAACAAATCCACTAATTTTTTCAAAGTTCGTCCAGTATCAATAACATCCTCTAAAATAACAACGCTTCTCCCTTCAATATTTTCTGGAATATCCAATAAAGTTTCCACAATTCCTGTTGAGGTAAGACCATGGTACGAACTAAGCCGAACAAACGAAACCTCGCAAGGGTACTGATAGGCTTTTAAAAAATCTGAAACAAACATAAAAGCGCCATTGAGAACACCAACAAAAATGGGAGTTTCATCCTTATAGTCTTTTGCAATTTTTGAAGCCATTTTTTTTACAGCCGCCAAAATTTGTTCCTCCCCCAAGTAGGGTTTAAAAGTTTTGTCGTGAAGCTTGATCAAACCATCCTCAATTTATCAGGTTGGCAAAGATAACATTTTTAAGAGCGCTTTATACCTTTAAGGAATTGGTGTATTTTTGTTGTTATTCCAATTCACGAATTGATGCATTTTTTCTCGTCTGATTTTAAACTAGGTATTCTTGGAGGTGGGCAACTAGGTAAAATGTTGCTTTATGAAACCAGAAAATGGGACATCCATACCAAGGTGATGGATTCCTCCATAGAAGCTCCCTGCAAAATAGCGTGCAATGAATTTGTACACGGAAACCTTCTGGATTTTAACGATGTATATTCCTTTGGAAAAGATGTAAACGTGCTTACCATTGAAATTGAAAATGTAAACGTAGATGCCCTTGAAAAACTGGAGCAGGAGGGAATAAAAGTTTATCCTCCCACAAAGGCGCTTCGAACCATTCAAAACAAGGCTACGCAAAAGCTCTTTTATACGGACAATGCCATTCCCACTTCGCCATTTACACGATTTGCCTATACTACGGAAATAGAAGACAGTATTTCCAACGGTGGATTACAATTTCCGTTTGTTTGGAAAAGTGCCCAATTTGGGTATGATGGCCAGGGTGTAAAAGTGGTACGTAGACTAGAAGATTTAGACAGCCTTCCAAACGTGGAATGCATTGCGGAAGAAATGGTCAATTTTAAGAATGAACTGGCCGTGGTAGTAGCTAGAAATATTAAAAAAGAGGTAAAAACCTATCCTGTTGTTGAAATGGAGTTTCATCCTGAAGCCAATCAGGTAGAATATGTAATTTGTCCTGCTCGTATTGAAGAATCCATAGCGCAAAAAGCCGTGGAAGTGGCACTGAAAGTTTCAGCTCAGTTAGAACATATTGGCTTACTTGCTGTGGAGTTGTTCCAAACCCAGGACAATGAGATTTTAGTGAATGAAGTAGCGCCCAGACCACACAATAGTGGTCATTATAGCATTGAGGCAAGCTATACCAATCAATTTGAACAACATATCAGAGCCATTTTAGGACTACCTTTGGGCAAGGCCGATAGCAAAGTTGCCGGAGTTATGGTAAACTTGGTTGGTGCCGAAGGACATACTGGTGATGTAGTTTATGAAAATATCGATTCCATTTTAGAAATGGATGGTGTAACGCCTCATATTTATGGGAAAAAGCAAACACGACCGTTTCGAAAAATGGGACATGTAACCATTGTGGATGAAGACATGTCCAAAGCAAGAAGGATAGCGCAACAAGTTAAAGAAACGATTAAAGTGATAAGTAAATAACATTATGAGCAAAGTAGCCGTAGTCATGGGAAGTACCAGCGACCTTCCCGTTATGCAAGAAGCAGTCGATATTTTAAAAGGGTTCGACATTGAAGTAGATGTAGATATTGTTTCTGCGCACAGAACCCCCGAAAAGCTGTTCGATTTTAGCAAAAATGCCCATAAAAATGGATATAACGTTATAATTGCCGGAGCTGGCGGCGCTGCACATCTACCTGGAATGGTAGCCTCCTTATCTCCCTTACCTGTGATAGGGGTTCCTGTAAAAAGCAGCAATTCTATTGATGGTTGGGACTCTATTCTATCCATTCTTCAGATGCCGGGTGGCGTCCCCGTTGCCACTGTAGCGTTAAACGGCGCAAAAAATGCCGGTATTTTGGCCGCCCAGATCATTGGGTCTTCCGATAAATGCGTCTTGGATAAAATTGAAGTCTACAAACAAGGACTTAAAGAAAAAGTGATCAAAGGGGCAGAGCAAGTACGAAATAAGTAGTCAGCAAGAAGATTTATTTTAATTATTACAAAATTCATTGAATAAATACAACAATTCAAAAATAGGGTTTACAAATTTTCTCAATTCTAAAATCTAATACCTCCAATCTATATGGATAATCCCCTACTCAAATCATTTGATAAAGCTCCATTTGAACACATCAAAAACGAGCATTTTAAACCTGCTTTTATAGAGGCTATCGAAAATGCCCGAAAAGAGATTGATGCAATAGCTGAGAATACCGAGGATCCAACTTTTGAAAACACTTTGGAAGCCTTGGATTTTTCTGGAAAGCAATTGGATAGGGTTTCCAGTATTTTTTTCAACCTAAACTCTGCGGAAACCAATGATGAAATTCAGAAAATTGCACAAGAGGTCTCTCCTTTGCTATCTGAATTCAGCAATGACATTACTTTGAACGAAGCACTTTTTCAGCGGATAAAATTAGTTTACGAGCAAAAAAATGACCTTGATTTAACGGTTGAACAGCAAACCTTATTAAAAAAACGCTACAAAAGCTTTAGTAGAAACGGAGCGAATCTCAACGAATCGGACAAAAAAAGACTGCGCGAAATAGATGCAGAACTCTCCAAATTAAAACTAAAGTTTGGAGAAAATGTATTGGCAGAAACCAACAAGTTTGAACTGTTACTTACCGACGAAAAAGATTTAAAAGGTTTGCCTGATGGGGCCAAAGAAGCCGCAGCACAGTTAGCAAAATCCAAAGACAAGAAAGGTTGGTTGATTACCTTGGATTATCCAAGTTACATTCCATTTATGAAATATGCCGAAAATAGGGCATTGCGAAAAGAACTGTCCCTAGCATTTGGGAGCAAAGGGTTTCATAAGGATGATCTGGACAATCAAGAAAATGTCTTAAAAATAGCATCACTTCGTTACGAGCGTGCCAACTTATTGGGATATAAAACGCATGCAGATTTTGTTTTGGAAGAGCGAATGGCTGAAACTCCCGATAAAGTAAAGCGCTTTTTAACTGAACTTCTGGAAAAAGCAAAACCAGCAGCCAAAAGAGAATTTTCAGAATTACAGGAATTTGCAAAAGAGCTGGACGGTATTACACAATTGGAAAAATGGGATAGCGCTTATTATTCAGAAAAGTTGAAGCAAAAACTTTTCAATCTGGACGATGAAAAGCTAAAACCTTATTTTAAACTGGAAAATGTAATTGATGGCGTTTTTAAGGTAGCGGAAAAACTATTCGACCTCAATTTTAAGGAAGTATTTACTATTGAAAAATATCATGACGATGTTAAGACCTACGAGGTTTATGACAGCTCACAAAACTTGGTTTCAATATTCTATGCAGATTTTCATCCCAGACCTGGAAAGCGCGGAGGGGCTTGGATGACCTCCTATAAATCACAATACATATTTCAGGGAGAGAACAGCAGACCTCATATTTCCAACGTCTGCAACTTTACAAAACCAACAGATACAAAGCCCTCACTACTTACCTTTAATGAAGTTACTACTTTGTTTCATGAATTTGGCCATGGGCTGCACGGCATGCTTGCCAACACCACTTATCCAAGTCTCTCCGGGACTTCGGTCTATTGGGATTTTGTGGAATTACCCAGTCAAGTCATGGAAAATTGGTGTTATGAAAAAGAAGCATTGGAACTTTTTGCGGTTCATTATGAAACTGGAGCGTTGATTCCTATGGAATTGGTTCAAAAAATAAAAGAATCTGCAACTTTTCAGGAAGGTATGGCAACACTACGTCAAATAAGCTTTGGGTTCTTGGACATGGCCTGGCACGGAACTGACCCTTCAAACATTAAAGATGTAAAAAAGTACGAGTCAAAAGCATTTGAAGGCACCAACCTTTTTCCAGAAACTCCTGAAACTTGCATGAGTGTAGCTTTCTCCCATATTTTTCAAGGAGGATATTCCTCGGGATATTATAGCTATAAATGGGCAGAAGTTTTAGATGCTGATGCGTTTGCCTACTTTAAGGAACATGGAATTTTCAATAAGGAAATAGCAACCAAATTCAAAGAACATGTACTTTCCAAAGGAGGTACAGAAAATCCAATGACCTTGTACAAACGTTTCAGGGGTGCTGCACCTAAAATTGAGCCTCTATTAGAACGAGCTGGGTTACTTTAAGAAGTTATATAGTTCTCATTTTCAAGGCATCTATTTTGTTAATCTTTTTTTAAAGTACTGTTCTATGACTTTTTCGTGATACTTTTTAAGGTCGTTTGTAATGGACAAATCATGAAATCATTAACTAAAATCCATTACATTTGAAACTTCTTGAAAAAAATATGGCTGCACACGAACTTCGCCCCGAGACTTGGGTTGACCGATATGCTGATTACCTTTTTAATTATGCGGTAGCGCGTGTAAGCGATTCGGAAATTGCAAAAGATTTGGTACAAGAAACATTTTTTGCAGGGCTTAACTCTGCTAAAAACTATAAAGGGGATGCAGCCGAACGCACTTGGTTGATTGCCATTTTAAAACGAAAGGTCATAGACCATTATAGAAAAATCAATTCCAAAAAAGGAAAGGCCGAGGTCCGCATCAATTATAGTTCGGACGCAGATTCTGAAGGGGATTGGCTAGAGGAGCAAGTAGCGGACCCATTTAGCAAAGATGGTGACAATACACTTGAAAATGAGGAATTGGGGTTGGCCATTCAAGAATGTATCTCCAAATTGCCAAAAAAACAATCCTTGGTTTTCAACATGAAAACCATTCAAGGTATGAGTACCGAAGATATTTGTAATGAATTGGGAATTAACCCGTCCAACCTGTGGGTAATGATCCATAGAGCGCGAGCCGCTTTAATGGGTTGTCTAAATCAAAATTGGTTTTAGTTATGAAGATTTCATGCGAGGAGGCGGCACATATATGCACCAAATCACAATATAAAGAAGCTGGTTTTTGGGAAATCCAAAAACTCCGTTTACATATTTTTATGTGCAAGACCTGCGCACAATTTACTAGAAAGAACAAAACATTAACTACCCTTTGTAACAAAGCGGGTTTAAATGTACTTTCTGAAAGTGATAAAAATACCATGAAGCAGGATTTGGAAAAACACCTCTAAAAATATCCATTTACCACAACAAACAATCCATACCAACATATGGGTATTCCTTCAACCCAAAATGAAGCTAGATATTTGGCTTGAAAATTATTTTTGGACAGCAACAAGAACCAAAAAACAATACCAAGTATTAATCGCATGACAAGTTCAACCTGCGAAATGGTATCCTTAAAGAAAGTCAATGCAAAAAAAATGCTAGTCAGAATTACCCCAAGCGTTTTTGTTTTTCGAATCCCCAATACTTGTGGCAGTGTTTTCAATTGCACATCATCCCACTGAAGATCCCTGATTTCAAATGGTAGTAAAAGAATTACAACCAGAACAAAACGTTGAAGAAACAGGACGTTGGTATCCCAAGACATGGGGATATCCGCATCTAAAACTGGAAGCACTATCGTAAATCCGGCCCAAACCAATGCCACAACATATATTTTAAATCCGCCAAGACTTCTAAGATTTTTTGCATGGGGTAAAAACGGAATAGCATAGAGTGTGGAAATCAGTGACAAAAACAAAATGGCTATCCAAATTTTATAATGCAAGGCAAATAGAAAGTACAGCGCACCAATAAAACATAAAAAACTAAAAAACTGAATGTACTTATGATAAATATTGGAAACTATTAGATATTTTTTTGCTTCCACACCATACTTTACAAAATTGTAGCAGACAATCGTACTAAAAAAGGTGAAGCCCAACAATGAAAAACTGACCGTAATATCCAATAAAAATGCAGTGATTCCCATTAGACACCCCACAGACAAAGCCACATGAACACTGGCATCGAGATAGAAATCGAAAATATTTCTGAGCCATTGCATCATACAGGAGTATATCTTAATAACAAAGGTTAATTTATGGTTAACAACTTTGGTTTTGCTATCCGCAAAATTGCCGATTTTCATTGAATTTATCCCTAATTTTATGCACTTTATTGCGTTGCTTATGAATACTGAAGTGTTTGCTGCCAGACATATTGGCATTACTGAAAAAGACTTCAAACATATGTTTGAAACCGTTGGGATTGATAGTCTGGAACAATTAATTTATGAAACCATTCCAGATGATATTCGATTAAAAAAACCACTACATCTGCCACAAGGCATTGGAGAGCATGAATTTTTGATGGAACTCCAAAAACTATCCGAAAAAAATAAGGTTTTTAAATCTTACATAGGCCTCGGGTATCATGAAAGCTTAACTCCTTCCGTAATCAAGAGAAATATTCTTGAAAATCCAGGATGGTATACTGCCTATACTCCTTACCAAGCGGAAATAGCCCAAGGCCGTCTAGAAGCATTGTTAAATTTCCAGACCATGGTTTCCGATTTAACCGGAATGGAACTGGCCAATGCTTCGTTATTGGATGAAAGCACAGCTGCAGCGGAAGCTATGACCATGTTATTTGATATTCGTTCAAGACAACAAAAAAAGGATGGTGTACTTAAGTTTTTTGCTTCTGAGGAGGTATTGCCACAAACCCTAAGTCTATTGCAAACCCGCGCCACCCCATTGGGTATAGAATTAGTTGTTGGCAATCATGAAACTTTTGATTTTTCGGAAGGTTTTTATGGAACCTTACTACAATACCCGGGGAAACACGGACAAGTGCACGATTATGCTGAATTTGTGGAAAAAGCAAAAGAAAATGATATAAAAGTTGCCGTGGCCGCAGATATTTTAAGTTTGGTAATGCTAACTCCACCAGGGACGTGGGGGGTTGATGTGGTAGTGGGCACAACACAACGTTTTGGAATCCCCTTAGGCTATGGAGGCCCACATGCCGCGTTTTTCGCCACCAAGGAAGCCTACAAAAGAAATATTCCAGGAAGAATTATTGGGGTGACCAAGGACACTGATGGAAATAGAGCTTTGCGTATGGCACTACAAACGCGGGAACAACACATAAAAAGAGACAAAGCCACATCCAACATTTGTACCGCCCAGGTGCTATTGGCAGTAATGGCCGGGATGTATGCCGTTTACCATGGCCCAAACGGATTGAAATATATCGCCAATAAAGTACATGAACAAGCAAAAATACTTTCCGAGGAACTGGAAAACCTAGGTATAAAACAATTGAATACTGTATTCTTTGGAACTTTAAAAATTAAGGTGGCCGATGCAAGGAAATTGCTGGAAACTTCAGAAAACAAGGAAATAAACTTCAATTATATTGATGATAAAACAATTTCAATAGCGCTTAATGAGGCCACTCGTTTAGCAGACATAAAATCAATTTTATCGTGTTTCGGTGGAGAAGAAGTCACTATTTCCAAAAAACTGAACAATGTTATTCCAAATTCCTCGAAACGCAAGACCCCATTTTTAGAACATCAGGTATTCAATTCATATCATTCGGAGACCGAATTAATGCGATATATAAAAAAATTGGAACGCAAGGATTTGGCCTTGAACCACTCCATGATTTCTTTGGGCAGTTGCACCATGAAGCTCAATGCTGCCACGGAGATGCTACCCCTAAGTTGGGCCAATTGGGGAAATATCCATCCCTTTGCACCTCTAAATCAAGCCGAAGGTTATCAAAAAGTCCTAAAGGAGCTTGAACAACAGTTAAATGTCATTACCGGTTTTGCAGCTACTTCATTACAACCAAACTCGGGGGCACAAGGTGAATATGCCGGATTAATGACCATAAGGGCGTATCATGCATCCCGTGATGAAAGCCACCGGAATATCTGTCTTATCCCAGCTTCGGCACATGGAACCAATCCAGCTTCGGCAGTAATGGCAGGTATGAAGGTTGTAGTCACCAAAACAGATGAAAGAGGTAATATTGATGTAACAGATTTAGAAGAAAAGGTAGCGCTTCATGCTGAAAATCTTGCTGCCTTAATGGTCACTTACCCCTCTACACACGGAGTCTTCGAATCTTCCATTGTTCATATAACCAAACTTATCCATCAGAATGGTGGTCAGGTTTATATGGATGGTGCCAATATGAACGCCCAAGTTGGATTAACAAATCCAGCAACCATTGGTGCAGATGTTTGTCACCTTAACCTTCACAAGACCTTTGCTATTCCACATGGTGGTGGTGGACCCGGTGTAGGCCCGATATGTGTTGCCGAACAACTCAAACCTTTTCTTCCAACAAATCCAATTATTGAAACAGGAGGAAAAAAAGGAATTACAGCAATTTCGGGTGCTCCTTGGGGAAGTGCTCTGGCTTGCTTAATATCCTATGGTTATATAAAGATGTTGGGAATCGAAGGTCTAACGGATGCCACCAAAATTGCTATTTTGAATGCCAATTACATCAAAGAGAAACTTAAGGGGAAATTTGATGTGCTGTATGTTGGTGAAAAAGGGAGGGCAGCCCACGAAATGATTGTCGATTGTAGACCTTTTAAAGTTCACGGTGTTGAAGTAACCGATATTGCCAAACGACTTATGGACTATGGTTTTCATGCTCCTACGGTATCCTTCCCTGTTGCAGGCACCATTATGATTGAGCCAACGGAAAGCGAAAGCCTTCCTGAACTGGACAGGTTCTGTGATGCGATGCTATCCATTCGCGAAGAAATTGAAGAAGCAAGTGCAGATGACCCAGATAATGTACTTAAAAATGCACCCCATACCTTGGGAATGCTTACAGGTGACAGTTGGGATTACCCATACAGTAGGAAAAAAGCGGCTTTTCCGTTGCCCTTTGTTTCAGAGAATAAGTTTTGGCCAACCATAAGAAGAACGGACGAGGCCTTTGGGGATCGTAATTTAATCTGCACATGCACACCCATTGAAATGTATGCAGAAGCTTAGTTAACTATCAGAAAAGCTGGAAGAACTCACGGTTTACTCGTTATCTACCTGTTTTTTTGCATTTTTCACAATAAAAACCCAGACTTGAACGTCGTAGCCAATAGCATGAAAATGCCTCAATATGTTAATTTAACGTTACTTTCAAATGTTAAAATCTGCATATGAGAATTGGGATTACAGGCACTGGAAGTTATATTCCATCCATTATTACAAAAAACGAAGATTTTCTAGACCATGAATTTCTTGGCACCGATGGAAACACTTTTGGAAACGACAATACTGTTATCATTCAAAAGTTCAAGGCAATTACTGGAATTTCTGAACGCAGATACGCCCAGCCAGAGTTAAAGACATCAGATTTAGGGTATCTAGCTGCTGAAAAAGCAATTGAAGATGCCAAAATTGATAAGGAAGAACTGGATTACATCATTTTTGCACATAATTTTGGCGATTTAACTGTTGGAAAAACTCAGGGTGACACCTTACCCAGCCTTGCTACTCGCGTAAAGCATCTACTTAAAATAAAGAATCCAAAATGCGTCGCCTACGACATGCTTTTTGGCTGCCCAGGATGGATAGAAGCCGTTATACAGGCAAATGCCTTTATCAAAAGTGGAATGGCAAAAAAATGTTTGGTTATCGGAGGTGAAACCCTATCTCGGGTCATTGATGAACATGATCGCGATAGCATGATTTACTCCGATGGTGCCGGCGCAGTTATACTGGAGGCCAATCCTGCTTCCGGGGAAATTTTGGCACATGCATCATTAACACATGCCAATGGTGAGGCCTACTTCCTGTTTTTTGATAAAACCTATAATAGTGATAAAGATTCTGATACCCGATATATAAAAATGCATGGTCGCAAAATTTATGAGTTTGCGTGTACCCATGTACCTCAGGCCATGGCTTCCTGTTTAAATGAAAGTGGCGCTGTCATAGATGAGGTCAAAAAAATATTCATTCACCAGGCCAACGAAAAAATGGATGAGGCAATCATTAAACGCTTTTATCGACTATATGGAAAAGAAGTGCCTGAGAATATCATGCCTATGAGTATCCATAAACTAGGGAACAGCTCTGTAGCAACCGTGCCCACACTTTTTGATATGGTACGAAAAGGAGAATTTGAAAATCACGAAGTAAAAGAGGGAGATGTTATTATCTTTGCGAGCGTTGGCGCTGGTATGAACATCAATGCCATTGTTTACAAATATTAAATGTACGAAGGCAAGTATCCACACAAACGGTATAAAATAACCCTAGAGTTTTTAAAAAAACATATTGATACTTCAGAATCCGTATTGGATTTGGGAGTAGAGAATCCGTTTTCAGAAATCATGAAATCCAAAGGATATCAAGTAAAAAATACTGGTGGTGAAGATTTGGATGTAAATTTTGATACCATTACCAATACCGATTCAAAAGTGGTTACAGCTTTTGAAATTTTTGAACATTTGGTCGCCCCCTATAATGTGTTGAAAGAAATAAAAGCCACAAAACTTGTGGCCAGTATCCCAATGCGATTGTGGTTTTCATCTGCCTACCGAAGTAAAACAGATCCATGGGACAGACATTTCCACGAGTTTGAAGATTGGCAATTTGATTGGCTTCTAGAAAAAGCGGGTTGGACTATTAAAGATTCAGTAAAATGGACCAATCCAACCAAAAAAATAGGCTTTAGGCCACTGTTACGATATTTTACCAACCGCTATTATTTAGTGTATGCTGAACGAAAGTCCTAAGCTATCATCTCAATCGAAGTTGCGAAATACTCTATTAGGCGAAGCATTCTTGATAAAAGAATTAAGGAAAAAAGGTTAATCCCCCATCTCCTATTTCCAAAGAACATAAAACTTCTTTGGGATAAGTGTTCATTTTTTTGGAATTTTAATCTATGCGAGTAAGCATTATCATCCCTGCACATAATGAGGCATCCTACCTTCCGGCCTGTCTGGATTCGTTTGCCGCTCAAACCCAAACTCCGGATGAACTCATTGTGGTGGACGATAACTCCAGTGATGACACCTTTAAAATAGCCATGGACTATGCCAAAATATTTGATTGGATAACAGTTTTGCAGCGAAAATCTGTTGATATGCACATTCCAGGAAAAAAAGTTGTGGATACCTTCAATTTTGGATTACCACATACTTCAGGCTATGACTTGATAGGAAAGTTCGATGCTGATGTTATTCTTCCTCGAGATTATTTTGAAACCATGCGAAATCATTTTCAGAGCAATTGGCAATTGGGCATGTGTTCCGGTCTACTTTATATTAAAAAAGGAGAGGATTGGGTATATGAAAATATTGCAAACAAAGACCATATCCGCGGCCCTATAAAATTGTACCACAAGGCATGTTTCAGTAAAATTGGTGGTTTACGTTCCGGTGTTGGATGGGATACCGTAGATGTCCTTTTGACAAAATATCATGATTTCGGAACCTTAACCGATAGTTCATTGCACGTAAAGCACCTGCGTCCTACCGGAAAAGGGTACAATGCCAAAAATTATAGCGCCAAGGGCGAAGCGCTTTACAAAATGCGTTACGGCTTGCCCCTAGCCAAGATTGCCCTACTTAAAATGGCTGTACAGGCGGGAAATCCTAAATTATATCTAAAAGGAATAACAGCCTATCTAGGTGCATGGTTGGCCAAAAAGGAACGATTTGTTACGCTTAAGGAGGGTAGGTTTATAAGAAAATTACGCTGGAAAGGAATCTTTAAAAAAATATAGTCAATCGCTTTAGAAACCAAATATAAAATGGCCAGAAAAAAAATATTTCTATCTCGGATTTTCCCTGAAACAGCAACAAATATTTTGGAAGATGCGGGCTTTCAGGTCATAAGTTGGAATAAAGAACATCCCATGTCCTATGATCAATTAACGAAGGCTGCCCAAGAATGTGATGCGCTGTTTTGCACACTAACCGACAAAATTGACAGCTCTTTTTTAAACTCATGCTCGCATTTGGACATTATTACCCAATTTGCTGTTGGCTATGATAACATTGCAATTGCTGAAGCCACAAAACTGGGAATTCCCATTGGCTATGCCCCAAACGCGATGAACGAAGCCACTGCGGATATTACATTTGGTTTGATGATTGCCACGGCCCGTAAAATGTTCTTCATGAATCAAAAAATAAAAGATGGAGATTGGAGTTACTTCAATCCTGTAGGTCACTTGGGGTTAGAATTAAAGGGTAAGACGCTTGGGATTCTTGGTTTAGGGCGCATTGGACTGGCAATGGCCCAACGTTGCAAAGGAGCTTATAATATGAATATCCTATACCACAATCGCAATATAAACCCCCAGGCAGAAAAAAACCTAGGGGCCAAGCTTGTAGATTTTGAGACTTTCTTATCGCAAAGTGATGTAATTTCGGTGCACTGTGCCCTGACCGAAGAAACCAAAGATATTTTCAATAAAACTGCATTCGATAAAATGAAGTCGAACGCCTTATTTATAAACACGGCTCGAGGAGCGGTGCACAATGAACAAGATCTTATAAAAGCCCTGCAACAAGGAGTTATTTGGGGTGCTGGCTTGGATGTTACCAACCCTGAACCCATGAAAGCGCACAATCCGCTTCTAACTATGGAAAATGTTTGCGTATTACCACATATTGGATCCGCTACCATTACTGCTAGGAATGAGATGGCACGAATGGGAGCCCAAAATATAATCAGCTTTTATGATCGGGGAACTGTTCCCTATATTGTAAACCCTCAGGTTTTATCCGCTTCTTAAGGAACATGAATTACTCCAAAGCCACTCCAATTGGATTACCCGTAGCTCCATTTGGAAACGCCATTCCCAATAGGGTAGCAATCGTTGGGGCAATATCGGGAATCTCAGTTCTATGGGCCGTAGCACCTTTTTTTATTCCTTTTCCATAAAACAATAAGGGTACATGCGTATCATAGATCATTGGCGACCCGTGTGTAGATCCAGTTCTATGATAGGAAACATATCCAGGCTTCTGTACCAAAAGCAGGTCTCCAGAGCGCTTTTGATTCCACCCGTTTTGCAAAATATAGGGCAACCCTTTGGTATATTCATTTTGCCACATTTGCTGACCTGTATATACTTTCCCAATACCCTCGTATTCTAATAATTCAAAGGCAATTTCTTCTTCCACTTCATCCAAATCCATATCCAGATTGTCTATTACCTTTCTATCTAGAAAAACTTGAAAATCACTAATCTTCTTTACAATATCGGTTGTTCCATATTTGTATTTCAAGAATTCGTCAAATTTCAATTTCATAGCAGCAAAATCCATATAGCCTGCAGGTATTTTTTTATCTTTTAGGTAAGACGGCACATGAATTGCTCCATGATCCGCAGATAAAAATACTGTGTACTCCCCTTCCCCAACCTTTTGATCTAAAGTAGTGAGAATACGTTCCAAATCCTTATCCAATCGCAAATAGGTATCCTGTATTTCTTTGGAATTTACACCATATTTATGCCCAATATAATCCGTACTTGAAAAACTGATAGCCAAAAAATCGGTAATTGCATCTTTTCCTAAACTTTCTTTGTCTAAGGCTTCCAAAGCAAAGTCTGCAGTAATACTATTTCCATAAGGGGTATATTTCAAGATTTCAAAATCTTTATCCTTATTCAATAAGTTCGGTGTGCTATGTGGAAATATGGGTGCGGCCTCATCTTCAAAAGGAGTTTCATAGGCGTTGTTGTCCGTACCACTTTCTACATAAAGACTAATGTTTTTTAGAGTATTCCATGGTTTTTTGTATTGCTTTATCCTATCAGATTCATTAAACTCAATTACCCAATTAGGTAATTGCGACATATAATAGTTACTGGTAATCCATTTACCAACATCACCACCTTCAAACCAATAGGCCGCATTGGCAGCATGGCCTCCAGGTAATACGGCTCCTCTATCCTTTAATGCCACGGCAATCACCTTCCCTTGCTGTTGCGTATGCAATCGTAGCTGATCCGTAACGGTTGTTGTTAACATCCGATGTGGCGACATTTTTCCTGCATTAGAAGTAGTCCCGACAGACTCATAGGTATCATCTCCAGCACAGTAAACACTTTTGTCCTGCGTTTTATCATACCAATTATTTCCAATAATACCATGGGTAGCTGGTGTTGTTCCTGTATAAACGGATGCATGTCCCGGCCCTGTGCTGGTAGGAGCGTAGTTAAAATGATGGTTTTTACAATTGAACCCATTGTTCACCAATCTCTTGAACCCTCCATCACCATAGTGGTTCCAAAATCGGGTTAAATAGTCATATCGCATTTGATCTACCACAATTCCTACCACCAACTTTGGTGATTGTGCTATTTCCACTGGTTTTTGCACAACGACATTTTTCCCTTTACGCTGTGCAGAAGAAACGTTGATGACAATTAACGCCAATAACGCAAAAAAAAGGTTGGATTTTTTCATTTATATAATATCGTTGATATGGCAGCAAAACTATTCAATTATATCTTTTAAAACTTTAAATGAGGGTTAAATACACAGCAATATTCTTATTTTTACGTTTGCAAGTCTATTTTTAGCGCATGAACTACCTTGAAGCGATTGGAAAATACTTCATCATGGTATGGGAGGTCTTCAAAAAGCCTACCAAATGGCAAATCATGAGATCCCTGATTTTAAAAGAAATCGATGAGTTGATATTCGGCTCCTTAGGTATCATCATTTTTATTGCCTTTTTTATCGGTGGCGTTGTTACCATTCAGACCGCATTAAATCTAACCAGTCCTTTTTTACCTAAAAGTCTGATCGGTTTTGCTGCGAGACAATCCGTGATTCTGGAATTTGCTCCAACTTTTACTTCCATAATCATGGCAGGAAAAGTAGGATCCTATATCACCTCTAGCATTGGCACCATGCGGGTTACAGAACAGATTGATGCCTTGGAAGTAATGGGGGTGAATTCTTTGAACTATCTAGTTTTCCCCAAGATCATAGCCATGCTCATGTATCCTTTTGCTGTTGCCATTGCCATGTACGTAGGCATTTTGGGAGGTTGGATAGCGGCAGTTTTTGGCGGCTATGCCCCTAGCGGAGAATTTATAAAGGGATTGCAAATGGACTTTGATTCGTTTCATGTCACGTATGCGTTTATCAAAACCCTCGTCTTTGCCTTTGTTATTGCTACTGTGCCCTCATACCATGGATTTTACATGCGTGGTGGAGCCTTAGAAGTTGGTAAAGCCAGTACCACATCTTTTGTCTGGACCAGTGTGGTCATCATTATTTTGAATTATATCCTTACACAGCTAATGCTAGGTTAATGATAGAAGTTGAAAACATACATAAATCGTTTGGAGACGCCCACGTGTTAAAGGGTGTTAGTACGGCTTTTGAAGACGGAAAGACCAATTTGGTCATTGGACAGAGTGGGTCTGGGAAAACGGTCTTTTTAAAGTGTCTTTTAGGCTTATTTGAACCCGAAGAAGGTCAAATTTGCTACAACGGACAGTTTTATTCTGGATTGTCCACCAGTGAACGACGCGATTTACGTCAGGAAATGGGGATGGTATTTCAGGGAAGTGCCCTTTTTGATTCCATGACGGTTGAGGGAAACGTGATGTTTCCGTTAGACATGTTTACCAAACAATCCAAAGCCGAAATGAAAGATAGGGTCGACTTTGTTTTGGAACGGGTCAATCTTATCGACGCGCATAAGAAGTATCCTTCCGAAATCTCTGGAGGAATGAAAAAAAGAGTGGCCATTGCCCGCGCCATCGTAATGAATCCCAAATATTTGTTCTGCGATGAACCCAATTCTGGCTTAGATCCCAAAACCGCCATTTTAATAGACAACCTTATCCAGGAAATAACAAAGGAATATAATATCACCACTATCATCAACACACATGACATGAATTCGGTAATGGAGATTGGTGAAAAGATTATTTTTTTAAAGGACGGGTACAAAGAATGGGAAGGCACAAACAAAGAAATCTTTAAGACCGATAACACAGCGGTTACCGATTTTGTTTACTCATCCGAACTTTTCAAGAAAGTACGCCAGATGTATATTGAGGAGCGAAATTAACTACATCAACGGAGTATTAATAATTGACTACTAATTTACTTCCTTGACCATCAAGGTAGAATCTTGCAAGCGAAGTTTTAGCCAACTTGTCATTTTTTTGGCATCCAACTCTTTTTGATTTTTTCGAATACCCTCTTTCCATTTCACTTCAAAAACAGGAACGGTATCCAACGTATTAAAATCTGTTTGTATTTGATAGGAAAATCCTAGGCCTGCAATATTTTCGTAGTTTGCTTTTGCCTCGTCACTTATATTTTTAAAAGGTATTTGTTTCCCCACGTTCTTTGTTAAACTCGCAACTTCTTCTTCCAACAAGCGAATCTGTTCATCTTTATTCAATAATTCCACTTTGTTCTTCTCATAAAGTTCACTTACATAGTTGAACTTTTCTTCAGAATCGTCTCTTCCTCCTTGTAAAATTCGAAAGTCTGCATCCTTAAGTCTTGAAAATTCATTTTTTTGCACCCTCCATGTACTAATGATATTTTCTGGAATCAATTCATCACCCATGCAGACCAGTTCTATTAAGGGTGTCCCATCCTCCACATATTCAATTTTGGTAAGGTTATCCACATAGCGTCCTGAAGCATTAAATTGATATACCTCTATGGTCTCCTTTAAAAATTCTTGAGCTTGTTTCTTAAAAAGTGATTCTTGAAAAACCTGGTAAAAGGTAAAACCAGCGGGAATCATTACCGCAATCCCTGTTATGGAAGCAGCCCGGGCAATAAAACGCCTACGTTGTGAATTTGCATAACGCACCATAGGAAATCGCAGGAATTTGATTACCAAAAAGGTTGCCAATCCAATGAACATGGTATTGATAATGAACAGGTACATTGCGCCCCATGCATACTCTAATTTTCCTATAGCCAAGCCAAAACCTACCGTACATAGAGGTGGCATAAGAGCAGTTGCAATGGCCACTCCAAAAATTACACTGGCAATTGTTCCTTTTTTGGCCCTGGCGATCACCAAGGCAAGCCCTCCAAAAAAAGCTATCAGTACATCACGAATGTCAGGCTTTGTCCTCGCCAAAAGTTCAGACGATTCATCCCGAAGTGGAAATAAATAGAAAAACAAAAAAGCGGTGAGTACACTGAGTACTACCATCACCGTAAAATTTTTAAGCGAACGTCGTAAAGTGTCAATGTCGTTAATGGCCAATGAAAGACCCATTCCTAAAATGGGGCCCATTAAAGGGGATATTAACATAGCTCCGATAACAACAGCTGTTGAATTGGCATTTAGGCCAATAGAGGCAATAAAGATGGAACAGATAAGAATCCAAGAAGTGTGTCCTTTAAAGGGAATGTCAGCTATAATGGATTCTTTGGTAGCGGCAGCATCGGTATTTGTGCGTATTTCCAAAAGTTCGGAAAGAAACTTTCGAACACTCCCCAATAGTCCTTTGAAGTCTTTTTTTACTTCGTCTCCACTATCTGGTTTTGGAGGTTGCCCCTCTGTAAACAAATGTTCACTCATAATTATGCATACTGATCGCCAAATTTCTCTTTTACTTGGCCAAGTACTTTTTTAATATCCTGCTGTTTGGATTTTGGATAAACCAATAATACATCCTCCTTGTCCACAATAATATAATCTTCCAATCCATCAATAACAACAATCTTGCCTTTTGGAGATCGAATCATATTACCCTTGGCATCTTGAAGTACCGTTTTGCTATTTACAACGGCATTCTCGTGATCATCCTTATCCAACTTGTCATATAATGCTCCCCAGGTTCCCAGATCATTCCAATCAAAGGTAGCCGGTAACGTAAAAATGGATTTTGACTGTTCCAATATAGCATAATCTATTGAAATGTTTTCCGCCTTGGGGTAGTTTTCCTGAATAAAAGACTTTTCTTCCTTGGTATTATAGAATGAATATCCCTTTTGAAACAAATCGAACTGATTGGGCTGAAAGTTTTTAAATGCCTTTACAATAGTATTCACACTCCACATAAATATTCCTGCATTCCAAAGAAAATTGCCCTGTGCCAAAAATTCCTTTGCGGTTTCATAATCCGGTTTTTCTCTAAACTGGGACACTTTTTTCAAGTTTTCGACACTTCCTTTTTCAAATTCGATATAGCCAAAACCAGTATTGGGAAATGTAGGTTGAATACCCAATGTACACAAAACCTCTTCCTTCTCACATTTATTAAAACATGCCTTAACATCGTCTTCAAAAGCTTTTTCATCCTCAATCCAATGATCGCTTGGTGCCACAATCATGACCGCATTGGGGTTCATTTTTTGAATTTTTAAAGCGGCATATAAAATACAGGGAGCTGTATTTCGCATTGCCGGTTCTAAAACCACTTGTTCTTGACTTACCTTGGGTAACTGTTGCAGCACCAAATCATTGTATCGTTCATTGGTAAGAATCAAAATGTTTTCAGTGGGGATAAATTTATTGAGTCTATCAAATGTCTTTTGTATCAACGTTTTCCCTGTCCCCAACATATCATGGAACTGTTTGGGGTAAGAAGAGGTGCTAACAGGCCAGAATCTGGAACCCACTCCTCCAGCCATTAATACGGCATAATAGTTTTCGTTCATTATTTTTTTATTTGTTCTTCCTGTTAAGCCAAGAATCTATTTGTGTTTCGTTTAAGTGTTAAAATCGTATTATTGAATCAGTTCAACCTCGGCATTGGGTTGAAACAAATATACTTTGCCGGAAACCAATTCCACACATTCATAGCGTTTTATTCGCCGTTCTCCTTTGCGAAACAATTTCCCATTATACAAACGAAATGTGCTGCCCGTTGGTATCTCATATACATAACTATTTTTTCTTTCCTCCCTATCAAAGGTCTTTAGTGCAATTGACAACCGTGCATCAGTGCTGCTACTAGCTTTGGGATTCTTAAAATGATTTGCAATGATGGGCAATAATTGAGAAGGAAAGACCTCGGGCCTAATAAAGGGAACCATTAAATGCTGAAAGGTTTTTTTCCATTCTGGACCATGGGGTTTAATCCTACGGCCATACTTTTCAAAGGCTACCAAATGGGCAATTTCGTGGACCAGAGTTATTAAAAATCGATACTTATTTAACGACGCATTTACTGTTATTTGATGCAATCCATTCTGCATTCTTCTATAATCACCGTGCCTTGTAACCCTATGACCTACAACTTTTAAATGTACTTTATACGTTTGAATCAATTCAAAACATGGGACTACTGCCCGTTCTGGCAAGTATTTTTGTAACGTGGTGCTCACAGAACTAAATTAAGATTAATCTACGGAGTACTATTACTCACTTGCAATAGCTTTCCGTTGTATAATTTCTGGCCCGTCAATGAAAAATCCTTAATGTAAGTAGCCATTTCTTTTGCTGTAACGGGTGCTTCGTAATCAGGAAAAGCTTCCTCCAACATTTCTGTCTGTACCGCTCCTAATGCCAACACATTAAAACTGGGGCCGGTCTCTTTAAATTCTTCTGCCCAAAGTTCCGTTAATGTAATTACTGCCCCTTTGCTTGAACTATACGCAGATAAACCAGGAAATTTCATGCTTCCCTGCACTCCACCCATTGAACTTATGGTTACCACATGTCCATCCTTGCCCATTTTTGGGAGTACAGTCTTGGTCATTTCAGCCACTCCAAACACGTTTACTTTGTAAATGGCTTCAAATTCTTCTTGGGAAGTCTCCAAAAATGGCTTGTTCAACAAACTGCCAGCATTGTTGACAAGAATATCCACTGAACCCCAATTCTGAAGGAAATGCAATACTTTTTTGAAGTCTTCGGAATTTGCCAAATCAAAAGGAATCGAATATATATTTGGTAGTTTTAAATCTTCAATGGGTGCCGTATTGCGTGACAATGCCAAAATCTGATGCCCTTCATGGGCAAAAAGTTGTACCAGTTCAAAACCAATACCCCTGCTTGTTCCTGTAATGATAATGTTTGCCATATGGAGAAGATTAGGTTAATACATTTTGATTTCCCTGTCGTTGGCATTCGCAACTCCTTGAACGACGGGAACCATTTTGTTGATTAATGTTGCCATATGATTAAAATCCAAAATGTCATTCTCATCACTCACCCTGTGATAATGAATAAAATTTGTAAAATCAAAAGAACAGTATGTATGCGACGGAACTCCAAACTCCTGATAGAATGGATAATTATCCGATCGTTGAAAAAGACCATAATCACTTGCAGTAGGTAAATACCCAACTAAGTTTTCCTTGGCATATTGGTTACTCACTTCCGCCAAGTTGGACTTTTTATACCCCGTTATATACACAATATAATCCTTATCATTCATGGGCACTCCGGTCATCTCAAAATTTAACATGGAATACAGGTTCAATTCCTTTTCCTTAAGTTTTTTGGCTAAATGCTTTGAACCTAATAGTCCTTTTTCCTCTGCACTGAACAAGGCAAAGATCAAGCTTCTTTTATTGGTCCCTTTGGTTCCAAAATATCGCGCCAACTCCAGCACCGTAGTGGTTCCAGAGGCATTATCGTTTGCTCCATTGGCAATGGCATCCCCATTTTCAATTTTTATGATCCCAATATGATCGTAATGTGCTCCAATCAAGATATATTCATTTTTCAAAACTGGATCTTTTCCTTCCACAATACCAACAATATTGTACGAGGTCTCTTTATAGTTGGTGAGCGTATCCCGATAAGAATCAAAATACGGCTTTACCTGATAAGACTTAAAATAATTTTCAATGTATTTGGCTGCCATTTCAATACCTTCACTTCCAGAGTCCCGTCCTTTTAAATCATCAGAAGCAAGATAATTCATGACTTCACGCACACGCGCTGCATTTGTAAAGGCTTTTATGGAACCCTCTGGAGCTCCAGCTTCTCCGTTCCGTACTTCATCTGTAATACTTCCTTTAACATTCTCAGATCCTGATGCTATTGCTGGGCTGGAAACAGTAGTGGTTTCGACCAACTGTGTGGAGCCACAACCTGCCAACAATCCAAATACAAATACCCATAAAACTTTTTTCATCATGCTTATTTTAGAATCTTTTAAAGATAAAAAAAGCATCCTTAAAAGGATGCTTTTGTAATTTCAATTGTCTTATGCCTTATGATGAACAACAATCCATCAAGGTATTGTTAAGGCTATGCCAGCATGGTTACTGGGTTCTCCAGATAGGCCCTTAACGTCTGCAAGAATTGTGCTCCAACCGCGCCATCCACGGTTCTATGATCACAGGCCAATGTTACTTTCATTGTATTGCCGACTACAATTTCGCCATTTTTCACAACCGGTTTTTCCACGATTGCACCAACGGATAAAATAGCTGAATTGGGTTTGTTGATGATGGAAGTAAATTCCTGGATTCCAAACATCCCAAGATTAGAAACGGTAAAGGTGCTACCTTCCATTTCGTCTGGTTTTATCTTTTTCGTTCTTGCCCTTCCAGCCAAGTCCTTAACCGATGCACCCAATTGGGTTAAACTTAAATGATCAGCAAACTTGATTACGGGAACAACTAAGCCTTCATCTACTGCAACGGCAACACCCATATGAATATGATGTTTATATATTGTTGCATCATCGGTCCATGTGGTATTCACTTGTGGATGTTTTTTCAAGGCCATTGCACAAGCTTTTAACACCATATCATTAAACGATACTTTAGTGTCTGGCAAACTATTTATTTGCACCCTAGAAGCCTTTGCATTGTCCATATCAACCTCAATGGTCAAGTAGAAATGGGGAGCACTAAATTTGGAAGCACCCAAGTGTTTGGTAATAGCCTTTCGCATGGAAGAATTTTTAACTTCTTCCTGACCTTCTTCTCCAACAGGTAAATTTATTGGTGCAACTGCAGCTGGCGAAGCAGTGGCCTCAACTTTTTCGGTGGTGGTGGCAGCAACTTGTGATGGCTGGAAATTTTCAACATCACGCTTAACAATTCGCCCATGTTCTCCAGTACCGTTAATATCTGCTAAGTTTATTCCTTTGTCACTGGCAATTTTCTTTGCCAATGGCGAAGCCAAAATACGGCCGTTTTTCGTGCTTGTTTGTTGCACTTCAACTGCTTTAACCACGGGTGCGGCAGCAGCTTCCCCCTTTGGGCTATTTGCGACCTTATCAGCTCCTGTTGATGCAGCCAAGACCGCACTTACATCGGTCCCTTCTGGCCCAATAACAGCCAATACCTCATCTACCGGAGCGGATTCACCTTCTTGGATACCGATATGCAATAACGTGCCGGAATAAAAAGATTCAAACTCCATAGTGGCCTTATCTGTTTCAATTTCAGCCAAAATATCACCTTCCTCAACTACATCGCCTACCTTTTTTAACCAAGAGGCCACGGTTCCCTCTTCCATGGTATCGCTTAGCCTGGGCATGGCAATAACCTCTACTCCTTCTGGAATTACAGCACTTGAAGCCGCTGGTGGTGTTGCCGCTGAGATTTCTTCTTCTGCCACTTCCGAAGCTTCCTCCACAATGGGTTGTGAAGCTCCACTTAACAATCCCGATATGTCTTCTCCATCTTCACCTATAATTGCCAAAAGCGAATCAACCGGCGCACCATCGCCTTCCTCAATCCCAACATGGAGTAATGTACCTTCATGAAAAGACTCAAATTCCATAGTTGCCTTATCCGTTTCAATTTCAGCTAAAATATCGCCTTCCTCTACTTTGTCCCCTACTTTTTTGAGCCATTTTGCCACGGTTCCTTCTTCCATGGTATCACTCAATCTAGGCATGTTGATTACTTCTGCCATTTACTTATAGTTTATGTTGTAAAAATGGATAATCTTCTTGTTCGTAAACAGTATCATAAAGTTGTTGTACTGGCGGAAAGTCAGATTCTTCAGCAAACTTCTCACATTCAGATACCAAATCTTTTATTCTTTTATCAATATCCTTGATTTCTTCCTCAGACGCATATCCTTTTTCAAAAATCACATCCTTCACCTGGGTAATCGGATCTATTTTCTTATACTCTTCCACTTCTGCCTTAGTACGATAATGCTGCGCGTCTGACATGGAATGACCTCTATAACGATACGTTTTCATTTCCAAGAAAGTAGGTCCACCTCCTGTACGAGCCCGTTCAATGGCTTTATCCACTTCTCTGGCAACAACAGTGGGATCCATACCATCAACTGGACCACATGGCATTTCGTACCCTAATCCAAGTTTCCATATTTCCGTAGAATATGATGTTCTCGCCACTGAAGTCCCCATGGCATACCCATTGTTTTCACAAATAAAAACCACTGGAAGTTGCCACAACATTGCAAGGTTAAAAGCTTCATGCAAAGAACCTTGACGAACAGCGCCATCGCCCATATAACAGAGGGTTACATTATCCCTTTTAAAATACTTGTCTGCAAATGCCAATCCAGCTCCCAAAGGAATCTGTCCTCCTACGATACCATGGCCACCATAAAAACGGTGTTCCTTGGAAAAAATATGCATGGATCCCCCCATTCCTTTGGAGGTACCTGTTACTTTTCCAAAAAGTTCTGCCATTACACGTTTTGGATCAACCCCCATGCCTATAGGTTGCACATGGTTTCTGTAAGCAGTTATCATTCTATCCTTGGTCAAATCCATTGCATGCAATGAACCTGCCAGGACAGCTTCTTGACCATTATATAAATGGAGGAAGCCTCTTACTTTTTGTTGAATATACACGGCTGCAAGCTTGTTCTCAAACTTTCTCCATAACAGCATGTCCTCGTACCACTTTA
The DNA here is from genome assembly GCA_039985375.1 of Flavobacteriaceae bacterium. Lineage (GTDB taxonomy): Bacteria > Bacteroidota > Bacteroidia > Flavobacteriales > Flavobacteriaceae > Flagellimonas. Next base: position 48,813 of record JBDWSS010000018.1, on the reverse strand, counting down.
GGTAAACCTCTTTGGTAATCTTTTTCATTAACGATTATATTATATGAAACTCTTCAGCGTTGAAGAACAGCAAAAATACATATATATCTGTTTTGTAAAAACATTTGGTTTAAGAATCACTCAAAAATGAACTACTGAAGGCCAATGGCAAAATATCAGCAACAGAGTCACATTTATAAATTGGTCCTATCTGGCCTCGAAGGAGAATGGAAATAGGAGCCTCTTGTTTTTGTTCATATTCGATTATGGATTGTCTACAATTACCACATGGACCTGCTGGCACATCCACTACATAATCTTTGGAAGTAGCACTAATGGCAATGGATTTAATGGTAACATCTGGATATTGGGCCCCTGCATGGAATATGGCCACTCGCTCCGCACAAAGCCCTGAAGGATATGACGAATTCTCTTGATTGTTACCGACAACTGTTACTCCATTTTCCAATAGAACAGCTGCCCCTACCTTAAAATTGGAGTATGGCGCATATGCATTTTCCCTAGCTTTTTCTGCTTCACTTAACAATTTTTGCTCGATTCGTGACAGATCTTCACTGGTATCATATATGGATAGCTCAAAACTAATATGTTGTTTCCTCATTCCAATCCGATATTAGGGTTGTCCAAAAATAAGAAAACCTGTCGATGGACAGGTTTTCTTATCTAATATTGTCTTTCTTTTAGTCATTGACAAACTCCTCACCTAAATTGAAGGTAAGCGAAAAGCGCAATGTATTTTCCAAAGGATTTCGTACTTGGGAAGTTGAGAATAAATAAGACAAATCTATTTGAGCCGTCTTGAATTTAAAACCTGCACCCAAAGTAAAGAACTGTCTTGATCCTTTTTCGTCGTTCTCATTAAAATATCCAGAACGCAACATAAATGCATCTTGATATTTATATTCCGCACCAAAGGCCATTGTAATCTCCTTTAGTTCTTCTCCAAAACCATCAGGGGCATCCCCAAAAGACTCAAAAACACCACTAAAAAAACCTATCTGCTGGTATTCATTATTATCTTCGGCTGTTATCTCTCCATCTCCAGTAAAATCCCTAGGTGTAGGAACCAACAGTTTATTGAATTCGGTATGAAGGCCTATAACATTATCTTGATCTAGGATGAAATCAAATCCGGCACCGAACTTAAGGTTGGTGGGCAGGAAATTTTCTTGGCCACCTTCATCGTATTGAATTTTACCTCCAAGGTTGGAAATATTGAACCCGGCTCTCCAACGACCATCAAAACTATTATATGCTATTTCTCGTGATCTGTAAAAACCTGCTATATCCACTGCAAAAGCATTTGCAGCCTGGGAATCTTGGACTCCATCTTGAAATCTAAGGTTAGAACTGATAAATCTTCCTCCCACTGCCATGGAAAATGTTTGGCCCAACTTTAGCGAATAAGACCCGTCAATTGCAAATTCATTTGGTTTTACCAACGTAGCATCCTCATCTATGGTCTGTCGGAGTTCAATCTCCCCCAAACCAAAATAGCGAAGGCTTGCAGCAAATGCGCTTCGGTCATTTACCTTGTTATAAAAATTTGCGTTTAATAAGGAAACATCGTTCACGATACTTTCCAAATAAGGTGTGTAACTCACTCCTATCCCCACTTTTTGGTTTGCAAAAGCAAATTTTGCTGGGTTCCACTGCTGGGAAAAGGCATCAACCGAGGTTGCAACTCCCATATCACCCATACCAGATGCCCTGGCATCGGCGGCAATGGTTAAAAATGGAACGGCAGTAGTAATTACCCTTTCTTGTTGTGCTCTTGCAAAAGGTGCCATGGCAAGAATCACCACTAGTACTAGTAATTTTTTCATTTTAAATTTTTAGCGTTTGGCAAAAGTTCAAATCTAAAGTATACTTAGATGTATTACATGTAAACGAGCTTTTCTTTAAATTCTTATACACAAGCCTCGTTTTTTTGTACAAATTTAAAGGAACAATTAAAGTTTGCTTGATTTTTTGCCTTAAGAATACCATAAATCCGTTAAACTCCTACTCAATCATACTATTTCATAACCTAGTGCGTTTAAATCCTAGCAGTTGTTTGTTCAATGGTTGTTGCAATTATTTTACAAGCACAAAATATTATGGCCAAAACATCGTTTTATTGCCATTACAAGTTTTATTAAATCAAAATAAGTTAAAGTAGCTAGGGGATAATACCCTAAATTTTAAAGTACTCAAGCCCACATTATGAAAAAACACTTTATAAAAGTTGTACTTTCTTTCACAGTAGTTATTGGAGGTTTTTCCAGCTGTAAGAATTCCTCATCCTCATCCTCCTCTAAAAATGTTTCAAGAGCAACAGGATGGAAAATCAATGCCAAAGAAGGTGGTTTTCAATACAATTCAGATTTCAAGGAACAGGTAACACCCCCTGGAACTGTTTTTATTGAAGGGGGAACGTTTACCAAAGGTAAAGTTCAGGATGATATTATGCACGATTGGAACAACACACCCACGCAACAACATGTACAATCGTTCTACATGGATGAAACTGAGGTGACCAATGTAATGTATTTGGAGTATTTGGATTATCTAAAAGCAGTATACCCGCCAGAAAACCCCAACTACAAAAATATTTACTACGGAGCTCTGCCGGACACTTTGGTATGGAGAAATAGATTGGGCTTCAATGAAACGATGACAAATAGTTATCTAAGACACCCAGCCTATGCTGAATATCCCGTTGTGGGGGTAAATTGGGTACAGGCTTCCCAATATGCTGAATGGAGAACCGATAGGGTAAATGAGGCAATGTTGGAAAAAGAAGGATATTTGGCCCAAGATGCAAAATATAAAGTGTTGAACGGTGAAATTGGAGGAACATTTAGTACAGAAGCTTATTTGAACAATCCAGAATCCGTTTATGGAGGTCAAATAGACTCACTCCAAGGAAAACAGAAACGTGATTCCATAAATTCCTTTGCCAAAAGAAGTAGTGGTATCATAATGCCCGAATATAGGCTTCCCACGGAAACGGAATGGGAGTATGCTGCCCAGGCTCTTATTGGTTCTAGAGAATACAATAACTACAGAGGTAGAAAGAAATATCCATGGGAAGGTGATTATACCAGAAATGGACAACGTGTTGGTCGTGGTGACCAATTGGCCAATTTTAAACAAGCCAAAGGTGATTACGGCGGAATTGCGGGTTGGTCCGATGATGGTGCCGATATAACAGCAGAAGTGAAATCCTATAAGCCAAATGATTTTGGTCTATATGAAATGGCAGGAAATGTATCAGAATGGGTGGCGGATGTTTATCGTCCAATCGTTGATGACGAAATAAGTGACTTTAACTACTATCGTGGAAATATTTTCCTTAAGAAAGCAATTGACGAAGAAGGAAAAGTGAAAGTACTGCGTGATGATATTGTTTATGATACCTTACCCAATGGAAAAATTGTGGCTTTGAATCTCCCTGGTGAAATTGAGATGGTTCCGGTTACCGAAGAAGAAACTTACTTGAGAACAAACTTCTCTACTAGTGATAATAGAGGTTACCGTGATGGTGACCCAGGTTCTTCAAGATTTTTTGAAAGATTTAGCGATGAGTCCGACAATAGAAAAATGTACGATGCCCCAAAGCATAAAGTTGAACGCGATTCAACCGGTAAAATTCTTCGTCAATATGACACTTCCAACTACAGAACTTCATTGATCAATGATGAGGTACGTGTATACAAAGGAGGTTCCTGGAGGGATAGAGCTTTTTGGTTAGATCCTGCACAAAGAAGATATTTACCTCAATATATGGCCACCGACGATGTAGGATTCAGGTGTGCAATGTCTAGAGTTGGTTCTAAATCCAAAACAAAGAACAAAACGGTAAGGCATAAAAAAATCAAATAAGAGGATACAAGATAATTTTAAAGAGGCCCTGACTAAAAATCAGGGCTTTTTTTTATCTTCGATTTATGATATTGGAACAACTGCATACGCTCTTTTTAACCCACCCTATAATTTGCACAGACACTCGTAAAATAGTACCTGACTGCCTGTTTTTTGCACTAAAGGGGCTTAATTTTAATGGTAATAAATTTGCCGCCGACGCCCTTAAAAAAGGGGCCGCATATGCAATAATTGACGAAGACGGTTTTGCTAAATCGAATCGATATATTGTGGTTGATGATGTCCTGAAAACACTACAACAGCTTGCCACCTTTCACCGAAACAAAAGTACTGCCAGAATCATTTCATTAACTGGAAGTAACGGTAAAACCACCACCAAAGAACTGATAAATCAGGTTCTTTCAAAAAAATATCAAACCATTGCCACGGTAGGAAACTTAAACAACCATATAGGGGTACCGCTCACACTACTATCCATAAAACCGGAAACGGAAATCGCCATTGTTGAAATGGGCGCCAACCATCAGGGGGAAATCCAATTTCTAAGTGCCATTGCCCAACCGGATTTTGGATATATCACCAATTTTGGAAAAGCTCATTTGGAGGGTTTTGGGGGTGTTGAGGGAGTCATAAAGGGAAAAAGTGAACTTTATGAGTACTTAATCGCCAACAACAAGCATATTTTTTTAAATGCAGATGACCAAATACAAGAACAAAAATTAAGTACCTACATTAACAAATATGGGTATAGTACAAAAAACCCACAATATTATGCCATCAATTTTGTCTCGGCCAATCCTTTTGTGGTCATTGAATTGGAAGGTACCCGAATTGAAACACAGCTCATAGGCCGGTACAATTTTTCAAACTGCTGCGCCGCCATCCTTATGGGCAAATACTTTAATGTTCCTTTGGACGAAATCAAACTGGCCCTAGAATCGTACCGACCTCAAAACAACCGCTCCCAGATTATTGACAAAAATGGGTACCGTATCATTCTAGACGCTTATAATGCCAACCCATCCAGCATGAAGGCTGCCCTGGAGAACTTTCAAAAGATGCAGGCCAATACCAAGACCTTGATTCTTGGGGATATGTTTGAACTTGGAAAAGAGGCCGAGCAAGAACACCAGGCCATATCAGATTTGGCCCAGAGGATGTTCACCAACGTATTTCTTGTAGGTGAAAACTTTTTTAAAACGGAAACTTCCCTTAAAAAGTTTAAATCCTATGAGGACCTCAAAGAAGCTCTTGGGACGGAAAAACCTAAAAAGGGAGCTATCTTAATTAAGGGATCTCGTGGAATGGCTCTGGAACGTACTTTGGATGTATTATAGTGGAAAAAATGTGGGATATACTGGATTCGAACCAGTGACCTCTGCCCTGTCAAGGCAGCGCTCTAAACCAACTGAGCTAATATCCCATTAAAGGGGTGCAATATCGTAAAATTGATTACCAATCACCATATTCTGCTGAATTCTTTTGGGTTTCGTGCAATACAATGTTCAGCAAATGCCCTTTTTCGATATTTGGTTTTAAGATATCATAAATTACTTTTACAAAGTGCTCTGTAGACGGAAGTATTTCGGCAAATTCCGGGCAATCTGTATTTAGATTTTTATGATCAAAACGCTCTTCAATTTCTTTCTGGATAAGGGTTCCCAATACTGCTAAATCCATCACAAAACCTGTATCTGGATTTACTTTGCCCCTAATCCTTACCTCGAGATCAAAATTATGGCCATGATAGTTTGGGCTATTACATTTTCCAAAAACCTCTATATTCTTTTCATCGCTCCATTTGGAATTGTGGAGTCTATGGGCAGCATTAAAATGGGCTTTTCTACAAATTGTGGCTATCATTTCCTATGTAAGATTCAATCTTCAAATTTACATGAATTTCCATTGGAAAGACCAATTGTTACCCTTTCAAATTATAATCAAATGAAAACATGGAATATCTCTTGTGAATGAATTGCTTCCGATAAAATAAAAAAAACAAATTTAATTACAGTCCCCAATATTAAAATTCATCTCTATGGGGTTGCTTGCAGTAAGATCTTTCCCTTGAAAACCCACAAAGTCAGGCCCATACCGTATCACCTGAAATATATTTCCCGATAATGGGGTATCTCCCTGGGTTAATACCTTCCCTTGAGGCGTTACAGGGTTTACATACCTCCAAACGGTTTCCCCATTCTCGTTTATTTCAAAAAACACACCGGTGGTCCCTTCACATACCAAGGTATTTCCATTAGGGAGCCGTTGTGCACTGGAAAGTATTCTGGAATAAAATAGGGTGACATCTTCTGGTGCTTGGTAGGTCCATTCAAGATGTTGAGGGGCAAAGGATTCTCCGGACTTGTATACATAGTTATGGATTCCACGCTTTTCTGGATCAATGATATCAACCGAGGAATAGGAAAGCTCTCTCCCTAGGCCATTGTTAAAAACCAGTATTTTACCTCCATTCTGAAAATTTCCTGGTATCCAACGGGCATTGTGCTGCCCAAAAAAACGTTGATCCTCCGCGGTGCCATGGTCATAGGCCCTAGGATTTCCCCATCGGTATAAAAAGTCACCACCCATTCCACTGTTTCCACCTGTATTTCCCCTCGCTTCTTCGGTTGTCGTAGAATGGTCAATAATATATATTTCGCTAAGCTTTTGAGAACCTATTAGAATTTGATCAAAGTCCTGATTGTAGTCCAATGAATTAAAGTGTAGCCAATCTGCAGCTACATTTTCAACGCCCAAAAAATTCACGTTCAATAATTGGGGATTGTCCGCAATAACACCATAGTTATCCTTGGTATCGTCAAAATTCTGGATAAAATGGTCCCAAGCACTCCATTCCCATACGATGGTACCATCCTTATTTCCCAAAGGGGCTATCTCCAATATTTTTTCATCGTATAGGGTTTCGGAGAAATTCCCGGGATTTCTTCCGGCCTGCAACGCTTCCACTCCATCCATTTTATAGGCGGCCAGAATCAAAATATTGCCATTGAGCATAGGATATAGACCATGATGTTGGCTAAATGAAGGAGTTGAATGTACATATTGCCAGGTGAGGTTGCCATTCCAATCATACTTTTCAATAATTCCACCAATACCCCCATACGGCAAATCAGGGTTATCAATTTTTCCTGATCTCAATAAAGAGCCATCCTCCAATAAATGAAAAGCTCCGCCCCTTTCATATTCACTAGTCCAACTATTGATGACCCTACCACAGTTATCTATAAGATAAGTGCTTTTATAGCTTGCGAACAAGGTATATCCTTTGTATGAGTCCGCTTCATTCAACAGCACTCCTACCGTATTATCCGAAGGAATTCCGACCACATTCCCACTAAGATCCGGATCTTCTGGGATAGGTTCTACAATCTCAGCTCCACTGGAGCAATTTGTGAAAACCAGATGGCCAATAATCAGGAATATGAATTGTAAAATCCTCTTCATTGCAAAAGTACTTTTTCAAGGGTATATTTCCGACCCTAAAGCCAAGAGTACGAAAACAATAAAAAAACAGCTTTTTGCTATGCAAAAAGCTGTCTAAATATGATTAATGTCTATTGCGTTACTGTAGTGGACAATTCCGGCCAATCTTCTCCTCCTTCTCGAGTAATGACCACATCTCCCGAATCTCCATAATTATTAACCCAAGATATGGACAACTCTGGTCCCGAAACGTCCGTAATTTCCCAAGTATATGCTAATCCATACTGATCCAATCCCCCTGAAATGATAAGATTACAAGCATCGGTGAATGTTGCCCCACCACTGGTAGCTGGAGTATCACTCCAGCACGTTGTCCCATACTGCCCAAAACCCAAGTCAGAGGTCAAATATACACCTCCCCCTTGGTCGGTCCATGTCACAGTTCCGGTGGTCTCACCTGTTGGACATGCTGTAGTAGAGTTAACTGCTTGAAAGTTGGTAGAAACGAAAGAATGTACTCCTCCTAAATCCGATGTGCATGCCACCGGATAATTTACTACCGAATTGAAAAGAACAGTCGTTTGGATATTGGTACCTGTATTACTCGTACCATCTTCATTAACAATATCTAAAACCCTACCATCGTCCATTACAAACTGGGTTGTCAAGGTAAGTACATCTCCCACCTGAAAATCTTCATTACCTGTTATTTCAGGAAATGCTGCAATGATATCCGCAGAGGTCAAGGTAAAATCTTGCGGCAAGCTGATACCTGTTTCCAGAACAGTATAATATACATCACCTGCAAAGGTGTTATACACTGCTATTAAATTTGCCGAGGCAGGATTTCCTTGTGCAACAGAAGCATTGAACCCAATGGTAACGATATTTCCACCAGCAACCTCAACCAAATCTATAAAAGCTGGTCCAGTTGTAGAATTCACCATATTGGGCACCGCCCCATCTTCCAACCCTAATTGGGATGACCCACCATCTTCTTCGCATGAAAGACCGAAGACCATCATGCATATTAGTAGTAAAATTATTTTATTATTTTTCATGATTTTTTATTTTGATTTAGTTATCCCAAAAAATTGAATAGGTCCCAGGGTCTTTCTGAGCGGGTGCATTCTGATTAAGATTCAGCTCGGGTTGAGGCCAGAAAAAAGATAACTGAAAAGGATTGTTTAAAACGGTAAGATTATCCAATAATGGAAATCCGTCTCCATTGTCTAGTTGATATTCAGGGCTTTGAGATCCTGATGGGTCCGCCAAAACAGGATAACCTGTTCTTCTAAAATCTGTATATTGATCCATTGGATCCGCAAAGGTGGCCACCCATTTTTGGGTCATGATAATTTCCAGTTTTTCATCGTCTGTCCCTGCTGCATATTCAGCCTCAATAGCGTCCATAAAATCATTGACTGCTGTTGATCCAGATAAAATTGGAACGGTTTGCGTTGTTCCGGTTCCAGCAACTACCTCATCCACTTTTGCAAAGCTGGCCTCCATGGCTTCTCTAAGCTTTGTACCGGCATCCCCTGGTATTGCGCCTGCCAACATAAGCTCCGCCTGAATGTATAGAAACTCATCGTAAGTAAGGATTCTTCTGGGAGCTACACCGGTACCACTGGCAATGGTCCTAGCAAAACCTTGCCCGTCATCATAGCGACCTCCACATGGAAATATCCCAGGAAACGTAGCATCATTTTGTACGGCACCATCCCTATCCGGACCTATGCTACCAAAGCGTATACTAAAGAATCCTGTGGACGCATCCCAATAGTCTGCATTTGGATCCCCAGTGACCGTGTCACCTTGATCCTGAGGAAACTGACCTGGAATCAACTGATTTACAAAATAATATGGCAGTCTTGGATCAGGGTTACCTGTGTGTATATTCGGATTCACCCCGATAAGAATTTCATAGAACCACGGACTTCCGTAATACGTAACCTGAGCTCCTCCATAGGCGGAAATAAAGAGCTGGTTGCGCTCATCTGTGGGCGCCTGATTTACTGTATGGGCAAATTGAAAATCATCCGCACTGGAAGTAAAAAAATTGTCATCGGAGATCAAGGCATTAAAATCCGTTTGATTAAACAAACTGGTAGATCTAATTTGATTGTACAGTTTCAATTTAAGCGTATTGGCAAATTTCACCCAATTGGCCGTTGAGCCACCGTAAAACAAATCATCTCCCGCTGGAATATTACTACCAGCTCCACTAGCAACGTTTGCTTTTCCTTCATCAATCAAATCAAGTGCACTCTGATAAACTGTTTCTTGATCATCAAACACCGGACTTACAACCCCTTGTTCCAAAAGTGTTGCCTCCGAGAAAGGAATATCTCCCCAAAGATCAACCGCCACAGAAATCATATAAGCCTTTAGTATTTGGGCTATTCCAATGTAAACATTATCGCCACTTTCGGCAGATTGGGAAATTAAGGTTTCTATATCCGTTAGGGTAAGGAATAAATTGTCCCAATCATTATTTAAATTGATATTGTCCGCTTTTGTTCCATATTGATCTTGCTCCTCCCTTGCGGTAAATTGGTGTGTGTACACCTGCAACATATCCCCGGACCAAAAATTAAAGTCTGCCATGCTTGCCACTCCAACATGGATATTTGGCAACAGCTGATTCTGTGGAGCTGTTATTGGAGCATCACTGTCCCCATCAACATCAAGATAATCTTCACACCCAATAAATGCGAACATTAAAAATATCCCTGTAAAATATCGTTTTAGGATCCTTTTATATATTATATTTTTCATGTTTCTTTTTTAAAACGTTAAATTAAGTTTGAACCCATATCGTTTGGAGGTAGGTGCGGCAGCAATTTCAACTCCCTGCAATCTAGTATTCCCAAAACTGGTGACTTCGGGGTCAAAATTGGTATACTTTGGAAAATTGGGGGCAAAATACCAAAGGTTATTCCCCAATACGCTGAAACTCATTTTTCCAAAAGGTGTTTTATCCAACCATTTTGAAGGAAAATCATAGGTTAAACTCAGTTCTCGCAAACGATAAACTGTTCCATCATAAACTGAGGCTTCATCCACGGTATTCTGTCCAAATGTATTGCCCCCGGCAGGTGAAAAATACAATTCATTCATATCCACCTGTGTTGTGTTTGGGATTTGGTTACCATTGGCATCAAGTATTGGATTACCCGCATTGTCTCCATAAAACCCTGGAATAATAAATGTTCTCTCCCTATCTTCAGTGTCTTTGGTAGCTCCACGTCCTAGCAATGCATCCAAACTTGTTGATTTTACATCACCGCCCTCTCTCCAGTCAAACTGTGCCCGTAAGCTCAAAGTTTTGTATTTGAATGTATTGATAAATCCAATTCGAAAATCTGGATTTGGGTCTCCAATAATTCCATTTTCCAGATCCTGCACAATTCCTCCTCCGGCTTGGTTTATCAGGAAATTTCCGTCTGCATCCCTTGCAAAACGAGTTCCATAAAAAACACCAAAAGGTTCACCCACAATGGCATGTGAGACTTCGTTGGCATTAAACTGAATACGCTCCAGACCTTCAACAAGCTCCTTTACCTCATTCACATTTTTGGTGAATGTGGTATACATGTCCCATTTAAAGTTTGTTGTTTGTATAGGAACAATATTCAATCCTATTTCAACTCCTGTATTTTCTATTTCACCAATATTTGTGTTGAATGTTGAAAAGCCACTTGTAGATGGGACACTTACAGGAGAAATTAAATCTGTTGTAGTTTTTTTGTACCAGCTAAAGTCTAAAATTGCCCTTCGGTTAAAAAACTCCAGATCAGCACCAATTTCAATCTCATCGGTAAACTCGGGTGTAATTTGCTGATCTCCCAAGGATGTTCTATTTCCGATTACAGGATTTCCATTAAAAGCATTTCCAACAGCAAAGGTTCTGTTCAAGAACTCGGCAGGAGCATCTCTACCCACAGAGGCGTAGCCTGCTCTCAATTTAGCAAAGGTGAGCACCTTACTATCAATATTAAAGGCATCGGTTGGAATAAATGACAAACTCACCGAAGGATAAAAATAGGATCGATTATCCTTTGGCAACGTTGAGCTCCAATCATTTCTACCGGTTGCGTTCAAAAACAGATAATCCCTATAGGATAAACTTACATCCCCAAATACCCCAACATTCCTGTTTCGTGCATAACCAATTCCATTGGTAGGAGTTGGTTGTACCAAAGCAATGTTCAAATTGTTCTCAATGGTGAATATCCCCGGCGAAATAAAGGTATTTGCAATAATGGCATTACGCTGCTGGGTATTCTGTAATACGTTATTACCAACAATAAGCGCCAAACCTATATCATCGGTCAAGTCATAATCAAAATTGAACAACAAAGTGGATTCCAGAGCTTCATTTAAAAAGTCATCGGTTGTGATTCCACCAAGTCCATTATTGGATCGAGAACCTATATCCCTGATTTCCTTTCTACTTAAATCATATTTGTTAAACCCAACCCTATACGATGCGGAAATATGATCATTAAAGGTGTAGGCAAAATTAACATTGACAACAGTACGGTTTGTAGCGGTAATTATTTGATCATGTTTCCATGACCATAGCGGATGATCCCATCCATTATTGGGAGTTAGGGATCCTCCAGTTACTGGATTCTCAAATGGAAGATCAGTATTCCATGCTCTTCCCAACCACAAAGTTCTAGCAAATGATGATGCGGATCCAGCAAATTGGTTCTCACCGAAAAAACCACCAACCTGTCCTGTATCTGAATAGCTCAATGACCCTCCAACAGTAAGATTATTGGCAAGCTTAAAACTACCCCCTGCAGAAACTGAAGTTCTGCTAAAAGTATTATAAGGTATATAACCTTCCTGATCTAAATCTGAAATGGTTACACTAAAATTCCCGTCTTCACCTCTATATGAAAAATTCACCGAATTATCATATACAACACCGGTCTTGAACAGGTTTTCCACGTTGTTTGGCTGCGCAACATAGGGTTGCGTAGGACCAAGCTCTGGAAACGCTGCCAAAAGGTTTGGCCATGTTGGTATGGTAGCCAAGGAATCAAATCTAGGACCCCATGAGCCATTTGCATTTAGATAGCTAAAATTAACCCCATTGCCATAGGTATTTTGATATTCTGGCAAATTGGCTATTTTCTCAAAGTATACACCAGAATTGACCGATACGCTAAGTTTATTATTTCCAAAAGCTCCTCCGGCGGAACCAGATTTAGTTGTTATAACAATAACACCGTTTGTTGCTCTAGAGCCGTATAATGCAGCCGCGGCAGTACTTTTTAGTACGTTTACGGAAGCAATGTCATTGGGGTCCAAGGTAGATATTCCAGACTCATACCCTCCACCACCGGTAGATTGACTACTTGCAGTTGTTGTGTTTAAATCTGCGGTTGTTGCCTGGGTATTGTCATAAGCAATACCATCTACAATAAACAATGGCTGACTAGCACTGCCAATGGTCGTTGCTCCCCTAATATTAATTTGATTGGATGCACCGGCTACTCCTGTAGATAGGTTAATATTAACTCCAGGCACTTTTCCTGTTAGCGAACGAAGTAGATCAGGTTCAGAATTTTCAACAATATCCTCCGTCTGCACTTTGTTCACAGCATATCCCAATTGTTTGGGGTTTCTTTGAATTCCAAATGCAGTTACCACTACCTCTTCTAGAGCCTGTGCATCTTCTTCCATTTGAATGTTTATAACATTCTGCGCACTTACCAATCGTTTGATCGTCTTTTGCCCTAAATACGTATAGACCAAGGTTTGACCCTCGCTTACGGTTATTGCATAATTTCCATCAAAATCGGATTGTGTACCATTGGAAGTTCCCTCCTCAATAATATTGACCCCAGGAAGTGGTATTCCAAATTGATCAATAATCGTACCTGTGATTGTCTTTTCTTGGGACCATGCACATGTTGCGCAGAGCAACATGAAGGTGAGAGCCCCAAACAGCTTCTTTACTTTCATAGAGTTAAAAGTTTTGTTAGTAATTAATGAGTTAGCGCAACTGAGAAAGGTAGGCGGGAGAAGTGGTTTGATAGCTAATTCAAATAACTCCCTGGTTACGAAAACAAAACCTAATGGAAAGTCTCTAATAAAATAAGGAAGTAAAGCCTCTCACCGCCTTACCTTTACAATTGCAGCACAAAACAATTACATGAAGGAAGAAAAACAGTACTTCTAAAACGGGGGAGACTCAAAAAAAATAATTACCCAACGGGAAATACTCTTTTTAACATAATTTCAAACAGGGTATAACAACAAAGGCTTGGGTGGAAAATTTTATAACACTGACAGCTTGACAATTTTAGAATAAAACACCTTCACGGTATAGTAATCAAACGATATTCAGATGCGAAAAATTCAAATAATTTACCAGTTCAGGATTCCAGGAAATTAAGGAGAAGTATTAACTAAATACAAAACTTAAGAAGCATAAAAGGCCAAGTTCCTATAGTCATTCGGACTTAAGCCTGTCTCTTTTTTAAAAGAATTATAAAAACTCGCCTTACTATTGTATCCAACCTCATACATTATAGTTTTGACACTAAGAAAAGGTTGGGATATCAATAAGTCTTTGGCTTCCTCTATCCTATAATAGCTTAAAAGTGAATAGAAGTTTTTTGATAAATACTCATTTATAACTTGTGAAATCTTGTATCTATCACTGGAAATATGTCTTGAAAGATCATTTAGCCCTATATCATTGTTTTTATAGAGCTTGTCCTGTTCAAAAGCCACGGTAATTTTTTCCTTTATTTCGATTGCTTCCTGTAATGTAAGTCCAGACTTAACATATTTGGATATAGAGACATTTTCGTATGTCTCTGGTACATGACTGTATATCGAGAAAAAATGTCGAATAAGTTTTCTCATATGATTTGATTAATTGATGATATACATAATTACCACTAAAAGTCCTAAAACAAGGTTTTCCCGATAAGGGTTTACGTAATTTTTCATCGGGAATGTTTACCTTTTATTAGAATTCGTGGGCGCGAAGGGATTCGAACCTTACCGCTTATACCTTTTAAACAAATTAGTAGCAAAGCCAATAAGATTTATAAAGCAAGAGGATAACACGTTACGCGATGTTATGGAACCATAATCACTTGTCTTTATTGTATTTAACAGTTGTAACAAATGCCAACCTCAATCATTTTTAAAGTAAAAATCCTCTTAACCCAATAAAATCAAGAGTTTTTTACTTTAAAAACCAACAGAACCATTCTATTTATATCAATTTGAATTGTTTTGCTCAACTAGATTGACATGAATAAAATACAATCTTCAATTTTTATGAAAAAATGGTTTTCTCTCTCACTTGGACTAAGCAGGAGTACCCTATTTTGCAAAGATCTCAATGTCCGAGTTGATTGTTTACTTATTGGTTGAATCACTAATACCAGCTGTATGAGTACAGATTGTAGAATGTTCAGATAATCAAATCATCTTTCCACAAATTTTTGAAAAAATCAATGCACTTGTTCATCTCCTCCCCTATATTTAAGGCAGTAAAACATCAGGGTTTTCATTAAGAATCTTTAAAATTAATTCTCCGAACAAGGTATTTGCCCAAGCAAACCACGAACGGTTAAAATCATCAGGATTGTCTTTATGAAATGCTTCATGCATAAAACCAGTTCCCGCATGGGTGTTTTTTAGCATTGTCAGACATTCTTTGATTTCATTCTTATCCACTGAGGTCATGCCTCTTAACACAATGCCCATGGGCCATATCTTCTCTTTCCCAGTATGTGGACTGGCCTGACCTTCCGCATGGCTCCCATGTAAATAATAGGGGTTATGGTTACTTAGCAAAAATCTTCTGGTATTTACATACAAGGAATCGGTAGTCTTATGTGCACCTATATAAGCCAGTGACATTAGGGAAGGAACATTTGCATCATCCATAAAATTTATGTTTCCGAAACCGTCAACCTCATACGCATATATCTCTCCGTACTTTTCGTGGGAGTATATCGCATACTTTTTAATTCCATTTTCCACCTCTTCAGCTAAATCCCTGCATTCTTTGGCAAATAGCGCATCAGACAACACATTTTCATAAATTGATGAAAGTTGCTTTAAGGAAATAGCTGCAAAAATATTGGAAGGAACAAGATATGGATACATGGTAGCATCATCAGAAGGTCGGAACATGGAACAAATCATTCCGGTATGTTTGATCGGCCTACCTGTTCCATTGAAAACCGGCGCATCTATCATCTCGTTTGTTGTTCTGATAAAACTATATGGCGAAGACCCATAACTTCTCTGCTCTGTTTTAAATGTTTCCAAAATTAATCTCATGGCCTCATCCCATTCCTTACTGAAAACTGAAATGTCCTTGGTCAATTCATAATACCCATAAGATAGCCGTATTACATAGCACAGGGAATCTATTTCCCATTTTCTTTCATGTACACCGGGCAACGGTCGGGGAATATCATCTACCCAATTCGATATTTTGGATGTATCCTTATAAAAAGCATTTGCATAAGGGTCAATAAGCACACATTTTACTTGTCTGTTAATCAAGCCAAGAATCAAACTTTTAAGTTTTTCATCTTTTGGAATTAACGACATGTATGGCCAGACCTGAGCTGTTGAATCTCTTAACCACATTGCATCAATATCTCCAGTAATGATGAAAGTGTCCGGTTTACCGTCAATAATTTCATAATCAACCGTTGTATCCAAAGTGTTTGGATAGCAATTCTCAAACATCCAAGCAAGCTCCTTATCCGTAATGGAAGATTTTACTTTGGTAATTAATTTTTCAACTTCTTCACTTCTAAAAGTCCTATCCTTTTTTGGAGGTCTTCCAGACTTAAATGTATTGATATCAACATGCGAATCCAAAGCAAATGATTCACTTGGGACTAACGTTAAACCGCCCAAAACAAAACTCAGATTAAACAAAAAGTCTTTTCTATTCATATTTTGATAAAGATTTTCTTTTTATAAAGCCAAGCTGCAAACAACATATAGAAAGCCATTACAGTAAGCCCATACAACAGTGAGGATAGCTTAATGGGTATAATATCATACACATAAACAGCATTGAACAACCAATCATGCAAGTTGGTATCGTTTACCTTGATTAAGCCCATTGTCTTGGAAATAAAACTACTTAGAAAATAAACAGTTATTGCATTAGCCCCCACTTTTTTGAAAATTGAGCCGAATTCAACACCCTTTACATCGGTCAGATAATAGATCAAAGCAAGTAAAAGATTGGCCCATCCAGCAGTGACCAACACAAAAGAGCTAGACCATAGGGCTTTATTAATTGGAAAATCCAGAGTCCAAAGGCAACCGATCGCCAACACCCCTACACCTATAATTAGCATATCCCTGACTTTGTTCTTTCTATAGGAAACCAAAATCATTCCCGTGAATATACCCAATAGACCACTACATATTGCCGGTAGTGAACCCAAGAGTCCTTCAGGGTCATAGTCCGGTTGCCACATATGAGTACCGAAAACATTCAGATCAATGTAATTAGCCCAGTTATAAACTGCACGATCAAAGGTGGGAGTCATCCCGTTCAGGGGCATGTACCCCATAAATAGCCAATAACCGACCAAAATGGTTACACAGATACCAAGGATGGTTTTCCAATTGCAATTTAAAAATAGAATCGCAGCAAAAAAGAAGCAGATTCCAATACGTTGAAGAACTCCTGGAAACCGGATAACTTCAAGGCTTTTAATAAAAGGAAAATCTAATGTGAACGCGCCAAGAAAAAGCCCCAGTCCAATCAATTTCAAAGTCCGTGCACCAATTTTCTTATATGTGGTCAGATTGGTAGTGCGACCAGAATAGGCAAATACAATGGATGTTCCAACTATGAAAAGAAAAAATGGAAATACCAGGTCAGTAGGCGTATACCCATGCCACTCGGCATGCAGAAAAGGTGAATATACATGATTCCAGGTTCCCGGAGTATTCACCAAGACCATAAGAGCTATAGTAAGTCCACGAAAAATGTCTACTGATATGATACGTTTTTTCATAATTTGCTAGGGTTTTGGTTACCTTATAATTGATTTTTGGAGTTAGGTGTTTGGGATATTATGTCCGATAATTCCGAATTATATAAAGGAGGTATTACCTCCAAAGTTGAACGGGTTGAAATTTTATGGCTTCTTCACCTAAGATTCCCATACCAACTTCCAAAGATTGTCCTTCATAATCTTCGAAGTAATATACTTCTAACTCATGTATACCTTTTTTTAATCCGAGGACCCCAAAATTTTTAATTGCGGCATGCCCTCCATCATTATTCACCACTTTATGGCCATCGACCCATAGTACACTTCCGTCATCAGAATTTGTGAAAAATCTGTACACTCCATCTTTGGGAATCTGAATTTTGCATCGAAACATAAATCCAAAATGGTCTTCAATCGTTGCTTCTCGCAAGGAAAAGTTATCGATCCATCCTTCTTTAATTGGTTGACTGGTTTTCAGGTCAAGTACACTTGAAAATTTACCTTCAAAATATTTGTAATAAATACCATTCTGGTCTATCGGGCTGTTTTTGGCAGGAAGCAATTTTATTTTTTTTGCCCGGACCGTACTTGTTATGCTTGGCTCCATCCCTTCCTTGTATGCTTTCATCTTAATAATCTGGTCCTCTTTAATTCCAAATAGGGTATCATATGAACTGGATTGCTGATTGGGCTCACTTCCATCAGTTGTAAAATAAATCGTTGCTCCATGTGTAGCTACCCCCATTTCCACTTGGGTAGAATCCAGGAAGAAACCAACATCGTTGATCAAATATGGGACAGAAACCTTTGATTTGGAAGTCATGGAGTATGGAGATTCCAATGTCAGTTCTTTTTGTGGTTCTTTGGAAAGTGTAAAGGACAAATTACCTCCCTCCATAATTTGTTTGTGGACAATGAACGTGGAGTTTAGTGTTTTGCCATTTAGTTCAACACTTTGGATATATGGATTGTCCTTTGGGTCTTTATCGGCAACAATTTTAAGTTGTTTCCCATTACCAAGTTTAAATACAGTCTTTTTAAAGCGCGGTGTAGTAAGTACATACTCGTTGCTTCCTGGACAAACCGGATAAAATCCTAAACTGCTCATGATGTGCCATGCAGACATTTGACCGCAATCTTCATTTCCAATGATTCCAGCAGGTGTATTATCATACATTTCATTTTGAATTTTGTTCACGTAATACTGGGTTTTCCAAGGTTGTCCCAAATACGAATACAAATAAGCTATATGGTGACTTGGTTCATTTCCATGCGCATATTGTCCAATAAGTCCTGTAATATCTGAAAGATGGCCCTTTACCTGATCCTTGGCATTAAACAGTTCATCCAGAGCTTCAATTAGTCCTTCATTACTGCCGAATAGATTAACCAAACCATTAGTATCATAGGGCACAAAAAAACGGTATTGCCATGCAGTGGCTTCGGTCATGTCTCTGCTGACCTCATAGCTGTCAAAGGGCATCACCCAGTTTCCATCATCTTTTTTGCCTCGAAAGAACTTGGTATGTCCATCAAAATTATTTTGATAGTTCAATGCCCTAGTCTTGTATTCCTCTGCTATTTCCTTCTTTCCCAAATCCTTGGCCATCTTATAAATACACCAATCATCATAGGCATATTCCAAAAGGCAGGATACGGATTCTTTTTTCAGGTTGGCAGGGATGAACCCTATATTTCGGTACAAGTCATTACCCTTTCTTTTGGTATTGGAACTAGCAATCATGGCCTCTAAGGCCAATTCAGCATCATAACCTCGAATACCTTTTTGCCAGGCATCATTTATAACGGAAACGGCATGATAACCAATCATAGTTTCTGTTTCCCCACCCCACAAGGGCCAAATCGGCAATTCTCCCTTTTGAACATAGAAATCCAACATAGAGTTTACCAACTCATTTACCATTTTTTCATCTCGAAGGGTCATCATGGGATTCCATGCCCTAAATGTATCCCAAAACGATAAGGATGTATAATGGTTATTCTCTTTGTCATTATGGATTTTTCCATCTACACCTCGATAATTGCCATCAACATCGCTAATGGTTATTGGAGCGATCAAACTGTGATACACTGCGGTGTAGAAAATTTCCTTTTCCTTTTGTATATCGGTGGTGATTTGCAATGCTTCCAATTCCTTATTCCAAACTTTAGATGCGGCCTGCCTATATTGGTTAAAACCAAAAGCTGAAGTTTCGGAGTCAAGGTTTTTTCGTGCACCTTCTACACTCACCCCTGAAATACCCATATGAACTTCAAGGGTGTTGTTATCCAAAGTGGGCCAAACGCATTCTATGCGAATATCATCGGAGGCATATGGAAATACTGTAGTTATTTGCTCGCCACTGGTCCAAATCTTGGCTTCCTTCATGGGTTGAGAGAAACGGGCAACGAAATACAATTTTTGGTCCGGACTCCACCCCGTGGAAAATCTATACCCTGAAATTTCTGTTTCACTAATTGATGTTATTTGCAGATTCCTAGATTCTTTTTCCAGTTGATGGGATAGATCAAAAATCAGTCGAGGTTCAGAATGCTTTAAAAATGAGTACCGGTGAATACCTGTTCTTTTTGTAGTGGTAAGTTCACAGGTAATCTCTTCTTCTTCCAGAATAACTCGATAATATCCCGGCTCCGAAAATTCAGTATTTCGGTCAAAAGCAGTTGGAATCAGTTTATTCCCTTCTGGGTCAAGTAAATTTAATAGCGATTTTGTCGTTGGTCTAATGAGTAGGTCACCTAGATCAATACAACCAGTTCCGGTGAGATGGGTATGTGAAAATCCTATAATTGAAGAATCACTATAGTGATATCCGGAACATGCGTCCCAATTGCCTGTTCTGGTATCCGGGCTTAATTGCACCATACCAAAGGGCGTGGTGGCCCCGGGAAATGTATGGCCGTGGGCCCCGGTTCCTATTAAAGGATTTACATAGACAGTGAGTGGTTTGTCATCGCTATTTTTTAGACAGGATAGGCATAGCAATACTAAAATATAGGATAGTATTTTTGGCGTTTTCATAATTGTTTAACTTTTGAAATGGATGACTCCTTGAGTTCGTTACCATGCAACCAATTGGATTGGTTCGTTATTTTTGGCAAAGAGGATGTATTTTTCATTTGAAGATGTGTTCATTAACTTTTGTGCATGTTTTACATCTCCCTTTACAAATAATCCACTTTCATATGAGAACAATTGGTTAAATGAACCATCCCCATTTCCTGAGAGCATCACCCCATAACTTGCATCGTTCCTTGTTGTTTCCACTTCCGACTGATATAAATTTCCGCTTAGCACTGCATCCAAGTTGCCATCTGAATTAAAATCATCAATCACTATGCTGTTGATTGATGAAAATTGAGCAAGTGTTGGTAGCTCTTTGATCTTGAACTGAAACCCTCCTAAATTCTCAATATACATGGAAGAAAAAGTATTGGCCTTATAATGGAGCGCACTATTAAGGCTTTCAGTGCCATATACCTTGATTAAATCTGCGGAGCCGAATTCATCATAGGAGGAAAACTTTTCTTTGATGAAGGGCATTTGCTGCGAACTACATTGACGGCCGCGAAGCGGGTAGACTTTTCCTTCCTCATAATATCCCAAAACAATGTCCAAAGAGCCACTTTTATCAAAATCGCTGGCATATACCTCAAAAGGTTCGTCCATAGTTGCTTTGTATTTGTAATTCTTACCCAAGTTTCCGGCAATAATATCCAAATCACCATCCTGGTCAAAATCCGCCAATCCTAGGCTGTACCACCAACCCATTGAGTTACTTAAGGTGGTTTTGGAGGTGATATTGGAAAGATGACCATTGCGATTTTCAATTACTGTTATTGGCATCCATTCACCTGTCAATAATAGATCTAGATCATTATCATTGTCAATATCACTCCATGCAGCGGCGGTTACCATGCCAAAATCTTCCAGAAAATCTGCAACCTCCATGGTAGCATCCACAAAGTGAATTTTTCCTTGTTCGGATTCGTTTTTTAAAATTTTACTGGATGCCGCAACGGGATACTGACCAGGCACCGTTCTCCCGCCAACAAATAAGTCAAAGTCTCCATCGCCATCATAATCGGCCGCTTCAACGCAAGAACCGCTAATGGCGAAATGTGGAAGTGCTTTGGAAGTCTTTTTGAAGTGTCCATCCCCTAAATTTTCGTACAAACGATCTTTATAATAGCTATTATGATTTTCTTTTTCATTTCCCCCGGAGGCCACATAAATATCTAAATCACCATCATTGTCTGCATCAAAAAACTTTGCAGCAATATCTTCATGGAATTTATCCGCTCTCCAAATGCTTTTATTGGTGATTTTAAAAGTTGAATCCTCTTGCTGTATGGATAAAGTAGCTGCTTGACCAGAAGCGCCCCCGATGAAAAAGTCGTCAAGCCCATCGTTATTTACATCCCCAATTGCCAAAGCCGGGCCACTTTGAGAATACCTGTGTGGTAAGAGTACTTCTTTTTGGAAGTCATCAAATGGGTTTTCACTATGGGTAAAAAGACCTGATAATTTGTTATCCGTCCTAAATAGGCGGGTGTTGTTCTTTTCCTTTAGGGATTTTACAGGGCTTGCATTCCTATAATCCACCAGGAGCGTTTGGTTGGCTCTGATATTTTTTAGAATTTCTTGTTTTCCATCAGGCCATTGAACAATAATCTTTGTTACTATAGATTCATTCCCAACACCAAAATGAAGGGAAGGTGAAATCGCTGATTGAAAACCTCGGGATGTGTAAAGCTCCTTTGTTTGTGATGCATTTTCTGTCTGTAATACTACCTTGACTCCAATACCAAACCTATTTTGTGAAGGTCCCTTGAACTCCAATTTTATAAAATAGGATTCTGTGTTAAGCTCCCTGGCATTGTTCTTATACAAATAGGCAGTTTCATTAATATTGTTGCCTACGATGTCCAGATCGCCATCATTGTCCAAATCAACATAGATGGCACCATTGGTTATGGAGGCTTTATTAAGCTGCCATGAATCATTCTGCTCTGTGAAGGTAAAATCCCTATTGTTTCTGTATAGCAGGTTGACTTCTTTTTTTTCAGGCATTTTGGCTAGCAGTTCCCTATAGTAATCAGATATGAGTGAATCACGCTGATCGTATTTTTCCAGATCTTCATAAAGTTGAGCCGTTCGTTTGCGTTTGTATAGTATAAAATCGTTGTTTCGAAATGAACGTACAACCCCGTTGGAAACAAAAAGATCTTGCCATCCGTCATTGTCCATATCGAAAAAAAGTGGGGCCCAGCTCCAATTGGTGGCAGCTACTCCCGAAAATTGTGCTATCTCTGAAAAAGCGGGAGTATTACCATTCAACATATTGCCATTGTTCAATTGTAACGTATTGAACATGTATTGATGATGTAATCCCTTTTCCACCAAACCGTAAAAACGTTTTGGATTCATTCCGCTCATATTGGTCTTAAGATCATAATTCGAATTTGAGACCATATCGACTGAAATAAAATCCATATAACCATCATTGTTAATGTCTGCAAGGTCATTTCCCATTGAAAAGTTGGAAATATGGTTGGTAGCGGTATTCATTGCCTCTTTAAAAGAACCATCACCTTGATTGATATACATATGGTCCCTTTCAGAATAGTCCATTCCAATAACAAGATCAGGCCAGAAGTCATTGTTAAGGTCTCCGACTGCTACTCCGAGACCATAGCCAATACCATTGTTAAGGATGCCACTTTCTTCTGAAATATCATGAAAGTAGTTGTTCCGGTTTTGAAACAATTTGTTGCTGCTGAACTCAGATTTTGCATGCAATAAGTTCCCTAGATTGGATTCTGTTTTTCCCGGGTCGATATTGTGGTTGAGCAAGAACATATCAAGGTCACCGTCTAGATCATAGTCGAAAAAAGCAGCTTGGGTTGAGTGATCTGGGATATCTAGGCCATATGCTGATGCCCGTTCTTCAAATTCAGGGACTCCATTACTGTTGTTTCCTTTATTGATGTACAATTCATTTCTACTCAGATCTAAATTTAGATCATTTCCTGATTTTGAAACATAAATGTCCAAACGTCCATCGCCATTGATATCAACCGTTGTAACTCCGGTTGAAAAACCCTTCTTACCTAGCACTCTTGCTTGAGCAGTTACTTTTTTGAACCGTAAATTTCCTTCATTGAGGAAAAGGGCATTGTCAATTAGATTGGCGGTAAAGAAAAGATCTACAAGGCCATCATCGTTAAAATCCCCAGCGGCAACACCACCGCCATTGTATAGGTATTCATATACAAGTCCGTTCAATCTTGGACTCTCAACAATTGTATTGGTAAAATTTAGACCTGTTTGCCCAACTGACATCAGCTCATATAAGGGTCGTTTTTGACTTACTATTTCATTTTTAGTGATATTGGGATTGCAGCCTAAAAGACAAATAGTCAATACTACTACACCAAAATGATTTCGAATATCCATAACCTTATAGGTGAGCTTTTTTTATTTTAATTCTTGTATCCATTCAATACTTCCAAATCTTCTGAAGGTTCTTTGGTTTTGGAATAATATCTTATTTCGAAACGCTCTTGCGGAATATTGGATTCAAATAATGCCGGTTTTTCCGATTTTAAAACCATGTTCGTTCTATCTAGTCTGACTATGCGGAATTTTGAGGTATCACTTGCCTGTGAATTGGTGGGGGCCAAATAAATGCTGTCCCTGCCCATAAATCCGTATAAAAAGCTCCTATAAGTATTGTATTTGGACTCTCTCATCAGCCCATCTTTACCAAATACACAAAGCCCCCAATCTTTACCGCCCTTTTTATTGGTATAAGTAAATCCATTGTAATAACTGGCAGTCGAGTCAACCTGCCAAGCACCATAAAGATCTTGTTTATTGTGGTTTTCATTGCACGAGGTGAGCAACAGCAGACCACTTACAAAAGCTAACTTTAGAAAATTCTTTCCCATAATCTAAAAAGGGACAACCAAACTGGTTGGTCGCCCCTGACCAAGTATTAAACTAACGAACTCAAACTAACTAATTCTTTTCTAATACTCGTCATTTTGCTCGATCACACCATTGGATAGGTCAATTTCCCTTTGCGGAATTGCGAAATAATAATGCTTTGGTTTCACAAAAGTACGGGAGGGTTTAAATTGTCCACGATCGATTTGAAAATGTTGTACAATGTCAATGATGCCTGCTTTATCCCATCTTTTTAAATCGGCAAATCGTTGGTTCTCACCCGAAAGTTCCACACGTCTTTCGTGTATCAAATCGGTTATGGTCGCACCAGTTAATGCAGCTCCAGCACCTAAGGCCCTTGTTCGAACTGCATTTAGTTCAGTGTCGCCTGAACCGGCACCATCTCTTCTGATTTTAGCTTCTGCAACAATCAAATAGACATCGGCGGATCGAAGTATCGGGATATTTTGACCTCCATCAAGTCCACCAGAATCACGCCATGAAGCAAACTTTCTAAAATGGAAATTGGTCTGGGAAAATCCTTCCACATATTCTGAAAGCCCAGTATCTCCTCCTAAGTCGACCATATCGCCCACTTTAAATATAGAGGCTTCTAATCTAGGGTCACCAGTTTCAAACTCGTCCACCAAATCTTGGATAGGCTCATGGAAATCCCAGCCACCCCATGGTCTTGGAGTACTGTAAATGCGATAATCCTGTGCGTTCCAATTATCCAAACATTGAACGGCAAACAAAACTTCTGGATTGTTCTCAGTTTCTATTGTAAAGTTATCGGCAAAGTCAGGAGCCAAGGCATAAGGACCGTTAACAACTCTTTCCCCAAAAGAAATGGCGTTATCCAAATCATCCATATAGAGGTATAGCTTGGCAAGAAATCCACTGACAGTTCCACTTGTCGGTCTACCAATATTACTTCCAGAATGACTGGCAGGCAACAAATCCAATGCCATAAGCCAATCGGATTCAATTGCATCTTGGAATTCGGCTACCGAAGGTTTGGGTTGGTTGAATTCATTGTCAATGAAATTTTGCTCTGTAATAATGGGTAGAGAACCATAAATCACATGTTGTCTCCATCTGGCAAAACCTCTCATAAAATAAGCCTCACCAAGCACTCTGTCCTTTAAGGTCTGATCCATATCAATATCGGGGACATTGATTAGAATGGCATGAGCCCTATTTACAATCTCATATTTTCTACTGTAGCTTGATCTTAGTTGAGCGTTTGCGGCATCAAAGGTTAAATCCTCAATAGCCTGATCTTCTCCGTGATCTCCTGCTCTCCAAAAATCATCACCTACTATTTCAAACGTCTGTTCACTATGACCATAAAAGTCCTCGTCATCCAAAGGTTCATAAAGGGCGTTGGCTGCTGAAACCGCATCATCACCATTACGCCAAAACTGTTCGGAAGTGGATTGGCCAAAAGGTTCTGTATCCAAATAATCTTTTGAACATGCTCCCACCACCATTAGAGACAAAAGCAAGATTAAATATACTTTTTTCATAATTAGATTTTTTTGTCAATTAAAAATTTATAGTGGTTCCGAGAGTAATCGTGCGGGCTTGTGGATATTGTGCATAATCCACGTTCCGTTGTAAATTGTTTGTATCTCCACCATTTCCTCCAATGTATCCCAATTCAGGATTCATGCCTGAATAATCAGTGATTGTGAATATATTTTGACCTGTAGCATAAATCCTAAGTTTTTTCACTCCTATTGATTCAATCAATTTTGATGGAAGAGAATATCCAATAGCAAGATTTTTAAGTCTTAAAAAGCCGCCATTTTCAACAAAAAGATCAGAAGTTCTATGGTTCAGGTTATCCCGATTGGTGGTAAACCTTGGAATACTATTGCTTGTTCCTTCCCCGTTCCAACGATTCAACGCTTCAGCATAATTGTTAAAGGGGAATGTAGGGTCTAAACCTTGCATTCTATCTGCATTATAGATGTCAACACCGGTTTGACCCAGGAAGAAGGCCGTTAGGTCAAAATTTTTATATTCAAATCCAAGATTAATACCATAAAAAACATCAGGATTTGGTTTCCCTAATATCACTCTATCCTGATCATCTATAATACCATCCCCGGTCACATCGACAAAACGTACGTCTCCGGGTTGGATCAATCCTGCCTGCCTTCTGGGATCATTGGAAATATTTGCATCATTTGTTATCTCTGCTGCATTTTGGTACAATCCATCTGTTTGCCAACCAAAAAATGTTCCAATAGGCTGCCCCACAAAGGTTCTTGAAATCTCTTGGTTGGGTCTGCCATAAAATTGACTTTGTAAAAACTCATTTTCTCCCAAATCAAGTACTTCGTTATCAATGAAGGATGCATTTGCCGAAATATTATAAGAGAAATCACCAACCTTATTACTGTAACCGATTTCTAATTCGAACCCTTTATTTCTCAAAGAACCAACATTCTGATCGGGAATATTTGCAGACCCCAAACTTGCCAAGGAGGCTGGTGCCAAAAGCATATCTTCGGTGTCTTTAATGAAATAGCCAATTTTACCTGAAAGCTTATAATCAAATAAGTCAAATTCCAAACCTATATCCGTCAATTCAGCAGTCTCCCATCCTATGTTTGCATTTGGAATCCGCGATAAACTGGCGCCTGTGACCTGTTCCCCTCCAAAAGAAGATCTCCGACTTGTATTGATTAATGCCAAATATTGGAATGGGTCTACATTTTGATTTCCCAATTGGCCCCAGCTTCCCGTAATTTTCAGATTGTCTATGTTCTTGCTATTGAACCAAGATTCCTCGGAAACTCTCCATCCTGCTGAAAATGCCGGGAACGTCCCCCATCTGTTGTTCTCCGCAAATCTTGAAGTACCATCTCTACGAACCACTGCAGAAAAAAGATATTTTCCTTTGTAATCATAGTTGAATCTGCCAAAGAAAGATTCCAATCTAACTTTTTCTTTGGTACCACTTATCTCTTCAAGAATTTCTCCGGAATCAGGAACTCTTTGGCTAGGATCTTCATTCGAAAACCCGTCAATTTCTGCAGTGAAAAAATCTGTGTCAAAAGCCTGGGTAGTATAGCCCCCTACGAATTTGATGTTGTGATTTTGTGCCAGCGTCTTTTGATAAGTAAAATAATATTCGCTCAACAAAGAATACTGCTCCCTGAATTGACGTACTAAATCGGCAATATCATTTTGTCTGGTTTGATCCGTGATTTGAACAAAAAAGTTGTCACGGTCGAATATGGTACCATCCAAGGCATAATTGGCCCTAAACCTTAAACCATCAATGATGTTGAATTCGGCATATATATTACCAAGAAGTCGATTTCGTGTTTGTTCATCATCTGCAGTATCGGCAGTGAAAATAGGATTGTTAATATCACCAAACTCGGTACTTATTTCTGTTGAACTATACGAACCATCATCATTTCTTATGGGAAGCGCTGGATTAAAACGGAGTGCTGTCCATAAAATTCCACTTTGGGCGGAAGTCGTATTCAGAAAACTACTTTTCTGACGTGTGATTTGCATATTTTGCCCCAACTTTAGCCATTTAGTAAGATTGTGGTCTGAGTTGATTCTAAAATGGATTCGTTCATAAGAAGAATTTTTTATAATACCTTCTTCATTGAAATACCCTCCGGATATTGAAAAGGCGGACTTTTCTGAACCTCCAGATATGGTAAAATCAACATTATTTGTTGATCCCGTGCTCAAAAGTTCATCTTGCCAATCGGTTCGTTGGGTAGCATAAAAAGAATCATCCCAAATAGGATTACCAGGAATACCATCGTTGGTATAGCGTTCTCTTTTCAAAGTAACCAAATCCGGCGCATTGAGCACATCAATCAATTTAATTGCATTCGAAAATCCGGCATATGCGTTCAAAGAAACCGAAAGATCTTGGTTGCGACGCCCCTTTTTTGTGGTTACAAGCACAACCCCATTGGCAGCTCTTAACCCATAAATTGCTGAAGTGGAAGCATCTTTTAGCACTTCAATGGATTGAATATCATTTGGATTTATATCGTCAATGGTTCCAGAAGGAACACCATCTATAACAATCAATGGCCCGGCATTGTTTACCGTTCCTGTTCCACGAACCCTTATCTGACCGGGTTGACCTGGAGCTCCTCCGTTTCGAACAATATTTACACCTGCTGCTCTCCCTTGCAAAGCTTGGGAAGCACCGGATACGGGTAAATTAGATATACTTTCACCCGCCACGGAGGCAACAGACCCTGTAACTTTGGTTCTTTCTTGGGTTCCATATCCAACAACCACAACAGATTCCAGCTGCGTAGTATCTGTCTGTAGTTGGGTGCTTATGGAAGTCAGACCATCAAGGGCGATCTCCTGAGTAAGGAACCCAATATAGGATATAACCAATATTGCATTGGCATCGGTCACTTCCAAAGTAAAGTTCCCGTCGAAATCGGTTTGTGTTCCATTAGTAGTGCCCTTTTCAATTACGTTGGCACCTATTAGTGGAACGCCTTCGGAATCATTTATGGTTCCTATTATTTGTAATTGGGATTGGGCATCAGTACTGTTTTCATCGGCAAGAACGTCCACACTTCGTTCAAACAAAAGAACCTTTTTGTTTTCAATTTTATAGGTAGTGTTCGTTTTATTAAAAAGCTCATTGAGCACAAAGTCGATCTTCTTCTTTTTGACATTTAAACTCACTCTTCGATTTGTGGCTACTTCTTTTACGTTATAAAGAAATTTAAACTCTGTGGTCGCCTCAATTTCATCGATAACCTGCGCTATCGTAGCATTGTCTATCTCAAGTGATATTTTAGTGTTCTGAGAATAAGAGAGATTGGCTCTCATCATAAAAGCAATCATGAACAGCAAAAGAAACGATAGTTTCATTTTTAAATTCATTTGGATGCTCAAGGGCATAAAAAGCCCTGAACTAAATAGTTTTTTCATAATTTTATCAAGTAATTGGTTTCTCGCTATTTGTTAAATCAATTTACGTTATCGGAAAATGTGGCCGCATTTTCCGATTTTTTATTTCATAAGGTATGTGTCATAGGCAATCTCTGTTTACGGTTTAGTTGATGATTATTGTATTTTCCTCAATTTTGTAATCTATCTGATGTAATTGGTTAAAGAATCGTAAAATATCGTTTATGCTTTCGTTACCAACCTCAAAACTTGCATTGAAAATTTCATCCGCAAGTTCTATGTTGTTGTTTATTATGGTAACATTATAAAGTCGTTCCAATCTCTTGACAATATTTTTAAAAGGAGCATCCCGAAACACCACATCTCCATTAACCCAAGCCGTGTAAATAGAGGTGTTAACCTTTTGCTCCACAATGGTTTTTTGGGACTTGTCAAAAGAAGCTTTATTTCCCGGTTCCATGATATGCGCTGCTTCATGGTTTCCTTGATCTTCTGTATGAAGTCCCACGGATCCATCTACTAGAACCACATCTGTTTGCGCATCTTCCGGGTAGTCCGCAACATTAAACCTAGTACCAAGAACACGTACGCCCAACTTATCGGCATGTACTGTAAAAGGTTTTTGGGGATTTTCTGTGACATCAAAAAAGGCCTCTCCCTGTAAAAAGACATCACGATCATATCCGTCAATGAACCTAACTGGGTATCTCATGGATGTTCCTGCGTTGAGAAATACGTGGGTGCCATCCGATAGCACTAAATCAAAACGTTTCCCATAAGGAACGGTCAATGTGTTATAAACAAGTTTCTCCATAGACGATTCTATAGGTTCGCTGTCGTATACTAGACTTCTGCCCTGTTGTCTTCCCAAGATTTTGCCCTCTTTGTCGGTCACCTCGGCAGAACCATCCTTTTTGATGATTTTGACAGTCCCGTCCTGTAGTTTTAAGGTAATGGCGTCTTCATGGGGAACAACCAACATCTCCTTGTCCGTATCTGATGAATAGAACGAGATAAAGTAACTGGCGCCTGCCATGAAAATTACAATGGCAGCATATTTTATGGCAATGCGTAGCCTCCTAAGTTTGGTCCTTTCGCTTTCCTTTCTTATTTCCCTGAAAAGAAGTTCCTTAATCTTATCCGGGTCCGAGTTTCCTTTGCTCAACAAAATGGTAAAATGAGTTCTTACATATTCTTTCAAAAGGGATAGTTCTGGGGTATCCTTGGCCCATTTTTCCAACTCATCAAGTTCCTCAGCACTACAGCTCCGATTTACAAAGTTTATAATGCTCTTCTCTATTTTTGATAAATCCATAAAAACCTTTACGATTTATTAACAATACAGAGCTTATTGACAACACCCCTAGTTTTTTTTTATTTATTTTTTAATAAATTCATCCCAGCTAATTTTTATTTAGAAATGAGCAGAAAAGGAAAAGACAATGCAGCACTCGTAGGTGCATTAAAAAAAGG
Source organism: Flavobacteriaceae bacterium (assembly GCA_039985375.1). Taxonomy (GTDB): domain Bacteria; phylum Bacteroidota; class Bacteroidia; order Flavobacteriales; family Flavobacteriaceae; genus Flagellimonas. The sequence goes on along the minus strand of JBDWSS010000018.1, from coordinate 18,111 downwards.
TGAAAAAGAGGCTTATAACACCTTGGTCGATATGTACCATAAAATATTGCATGCATATGCGATAAGTCTGGTGCACGATTTTGCCATGGCCCAAGATATAGTGCAGAATGTGTTTTTGAATTTATGGAATTTTAGGACAAAATTGGATGAGAATTACTCGATCAAAGGTTTTTTGTATAAATCTGTTTATAACGAGTTTGTCAACACCTATCAGAAAAGACAATCAATGATGTTAATTCAGCGGAGGTACTTGGAATCGATTAGCGAAGTAGTTGAAGAAACAGACCTTAATGAAATTCAAAAGATGACCCAGATGGTCAAACAAGAGGCGTCTAAATTGCCCAATCAATGCCAGAAAATATTTGAATTGAGCAAGAAAGACGGTTTAACCAATAATGAAATTGCAGAATACTTGGGGATTTCGGTAAAAACGGTTGAGAATCATATGACCCATGCGTATGCTACCCTTAGAAAACGACTGCACGCTAAATTTAAGACCATAATCCTAACACTATTTAATTTAGTAACAGAACGGTCATCAAAACTGAATCTATCAATTAAAAGAGGGTAATCCTTATTCTACCCTTTGAAAAAAAAGCATCAGTGCCAAAATTCTACCGGTGATTTTTCCATTTTTGGACTAGAAAATTCCAACTGAAGGTGTTCTCCCAAAAAATCTTCAAAATAATCAATCCGAATTGGGTGCCATCCTTTTTTCAGGGCCGCATACCCTTTTTTAGCTGTAATGTCATGTGAGCCATCATTGTCCACTACCAGGTTATCATCTATATAAAACTTGCTCCCATCATCAGAGGTTAGATGAAAAGTGTAAATACTTGTTTCGGGCACTTTGATATATCCTTTATACTGAATTGCAAAATGATCCAATCTATTTCCAATTTTATCAGGATTCAATTGGTTTGCCTCACCCGTTTTAAGAGGATTGCCAAGCTTGCCAAAATTGGGAACACTGGTAAAATTCCCTTCATAATATAAATATAAAAGTCCTCTTTTCGGATGTCTAGGTTTTTTTGGTTTATGAGGCATTGCCTTAGTGTACTTCTTACTTAAAACCCTACTTAAAAACCCATCATTGTCAGCCAAGACCACTTGTAGTGTATTTGTGTTCTTTAGTTCTAAATATCCAGATAGTACAGGATGCGTAGCGGTGGGAGCAATTTTGCCCAAACTATATCTGACGACAATGTCTTTTTTGCTGTAGGGATGATCAACAGTGACTGAAAGGTCTTGAATGAAAATATTTTGTTCTGTCATAGACAAGTAAGGTGATAGAGTTGTAGGATTTAGTTCCAACATTTCAGTTCCACTAAGATTAAAACTGTCTTTTGAAGTATCAGAGATGCATTCCATTGTCCATTGCAATTCCAAGGGGTTCCATTCCGTAGATTCTCCCATTTTTGTGGGATGGGTTATAATCTCATGTTGTTGAGAACTATTTGGAGGTATTTGAACATCAAAAGTTGATGCATTGGGAGTAACTTGATGGTGATGAAACAGCTTTCCCTTAAACCGTATGATCTTATTGGAAGTGTTTTTAAGTGGCAATATTACCTTTCGCTCGTCTCCGTTTGATAATGTCAATGGTTTGAAATCGACTGACTGTAGTAACGCTAAAGCATCTTTAGTGGTTTTTGTATTACTAACATTATGATCGACTATTCCCGATAGTTCTAGATTGACCAATTTTGGGCCGGTTTCGGTCATGGTAACCCAACTTACATGATCGAACTCTCCAAATCTAGGCCCACGAAGTTTACTTCCGCCTCCTGTAGTTCCCAAAACATAGTGGTTTTGGTCATTTCTTACCTCATGTAAATAACGATGGGTATGTCCAGCAAAAACAGTATATCCTCTTCCCTGGAGTACTTTTTCTATTTCGTTGAACCCATTGAGTTTGCCATAGGTCCACATGGGGTGATGAAGAAACAACATGGTCCACCGCACTTCGGAATTTTCTCTTATCACATTTTTCAAATATTCGATTTGGTCATTGCTCATCAACATACCATCACCGTCATTACTGTTAGCCACAAGAAAAAGGACCTTTTTATAGATAAAATGGTAATAGTCTTTCCCAAATCTTTCTTTCCATTGAGTGGCCATGGTTGGATTAGAGTAATCATGATTGCCGGGAACATAGAAGAATTTAGTTTCCAAGGTATCCAAAATACCGTGAAATTCTTTCCAATGTTCATTCAACAAAGAAGTGTCTTTAGTATAACCTTCAATCAAATCGCCAACACTCATTACAAATTCGGGATGCAATTGGTTTATTTTTCCCAATGCTTGACCAAATACACCATTTCTATGGCCTCCTGTTCTATCACTCACTATTGCAAATTGAAAATTACTCGGATCATTGAAAAATGGTTTGTCTGTCCACGGTTTTTTTGTTTCGTTGATTGAATGTTGGAATGGGCTTCGTTGGGAACTTAAAGCCAAAGAGAAAAATAAAAAAAGGACAAGACAAAAAGTACTGGTCTTTAAAGGGTTCATTTTTATGTACTAAATTGATTAATATTTTTTCTTAATGTCATATCGGTTCGATACAATTGTTCGATGTCTTTAGAAAGTGTGCTCCCAGAGCACTATATGCCCCCTTTCTCCTTGCGGATGAACTCAAAAAATCGCAGACCTACTATAAGCAATACAGAGTAGGTTGATGATACCCCTAGTTTGAATCACATTTATTTATTTCTTTTATTTAATATCACGCATTCCTAATCAAGAAATCGAAGCGATTGTTTTCCCTACAGTTTTCAATCAGCATTTGGGCGTTGAGGAATTGCTGATGGTTTCAAAATTTTTGGGTTTGTACTTGACAAATCATTCTTACTTTTCTCAAAACCAACCACAAAGGAATGGTGAAGGTTTTTCAACCTAAAGTCATTCCGTCTATAGGTGGACTTGACATAATCCAATAGATATTTCTGTGTTGTCCCATAATATCTCATGGTAGCTTTAGACAAAAGTTTTTCGCTGTGCAAGTTGTGGTACTCAAAAAGTTCGGCAAGGTTTATGGTGTTCAACATCTTCACCAAAGTATCTTGACTTTACCATTTCTGCGGATACATACTCATTTATAAGCTTTAAATCCCTGTAACATTGGAAGAGTTCGGACTTTACTTGTTCGAGATATGCATTGGTCTCATTTGCTTCCGATGTTTTGCCCCTGACCTTGGAAAATTTACTGTTCCATTGTTCTTCGTCAATGGTATGCTTTAGGCTAATGTCGACCCGTTTTGAATCTATGGTGATCCTGGCATAGATTTTGGCCTTGCCATGGACCCATTTTAGAAGTATTGATCGAAAATGTTGACCGGGTTCTCATAGGTTTTGAATTAAGTTAAACGAAAAATACCTACAAAAGTCAAGCCACAAGTTTCTGTAATTCAATATTTTAACTCTTATCCGGTCAACACTTTTTTCGAATTGTAACTATTGACCGAATTGCAGATCAAAACATATCAAACCATATTAAATGAAGGCTTAAAAAGTACAAAACCTTGCAAATCAATAAGATTTACAAGGTTTTGTTTTTGTTTGATTACAAAAAGTGGGCGCGAAGGGATTCGAACCCCTGACCCCCTGGGTGTAAACCAGGTGCTCTGAACCAACTGAGCTACGCGCCCGTTCTTAAAACGGAGTGCAAATATAGCACCATTTTTCATTTCCCAAAAAGAAAAACCATAAAATATCTATAGGACTTCTGCTACTACAAAGGTACTACCTCCAATATAAACGAAATCATTCTTCCCTGCACTCTTCATAGCTTCCTTAAAGCCCTTTTTAACCGATTTGTAGGCCTTCCCATAAAGTCCAGTTTTTTCCGCTTCACCTCTCAATTCCAAAGCATTAAACCCTCTAGGAATATTTGGATGAACGAAATAATATGACGCCTCTGTTGGAAATAGATCAAGGATATTATCCAAACGTTTATCGTTCACAAAACCCAACACAAAATGCAATTTAGATGCCTTCTGCTTTTGTATTTGCTTTAAGATTAAGGACAACCCTTCTTTATTATGGGCCGTATCACAAACAACCATGGGGTTTTCCCCCAATATCTGCCACCTTCCAAGGATACCAGAGTTTTTGATACAATGCATCAATCCCATTCGTATTTGGTCATCATTTACATCAAAATTGTTCAATTCCCTTATTGCGGCTACAACACCCCGTGTATTTTTACTTTGATAATCCCCGAGTAAATCCGTTTCATAGTCTGGTAAAGAAAGCTCTTCGGCAAAAATCAACTTCGATTTTTTTTGAGCTGACAATAACCTAAAAATCATTTCGGTCTCAGGTTGCTTTTCACTGATTACCACTGGAATCCCTCTTTTTATTATTCCCGCTTTTTCCAAAGTGATCTTTTCCAAGGTATTTCCCAAAATCTGGGTATGGTCCAGTCCAATATTGGTAATCAACGATACTTCTGGGGTAATAATATTTGTAGAATCAAGTCTTCCACCTAAACCTACCTCAATTATGGCAATATCCACTTTTTTACTCGCAAAGTAGTCAAAGGCCATCCCAACGGTCATTTCAAAGAAAGAGAGCGCATTCCATTCAAGAAAAGCCTTATGCGATGCTATAAACTTTTTTACATGAGTCTTCTCAATAGTTTTCCCATTGATTTTAATACGTTCTCTAAAATCTTTTAAATGCGGTGAAGTATACAGTCCCACCTTATAACCAGCCTCCTGGAGAATGGAAGCAAGCATATGGCTGCTAGACCCTTTTCCATTGGTTCCAGCAACATGGATGCTTTTAAACAGGTTATGGGGGTTTCCCAAAACCTCAGAGAAATTTAAGATATTGTCCAGCTTGTCCTTGTAGGCTGAACCTCCCTTTTGCTGGTACATTGGGAGTTGTTGGAACATCCATTCCAAAGTTTCTTTGTAAGTCATTGAACTATTGACCTAACTTAAAATTAACTACAACAAAGCCTATTTGCTGTGAGGGGGCCTTGGAATCCAAATTCCATTTGTGCATAAATGCGGTTTTTCTGGCAGGCTCCAATAAACAAGGAGCATTATTAGTGGTACCTTTTACTCCGGGGGTTGCTTGTATTACTTTTCCACTTCGATCCACTACAATGCGCACGACCACGCGACCATCTTCGTTACATTCCTGCTGTACCTTTCCCTTAACTACCAAAGAACGTCCATTCAACCCATATCCACCGGTACCATTTCCAGAACCAGGACTGCCATAATAACTTGTTGCATATGGATCTCCTTCGGGTTTTCCCTTGTCTCCTGTTTGATTGTCATCACCTTCACTTCCGGTGGTCTTACCATCAGATTTCCCAATTCCGCCGATTAATGCATCCAAGCTTTTCTTTTTGGCCTCCTGCTCCTGTTTTTTTCGTTCTTCCGCTTGCTTTTTTTCACGTGCAATACGTTCCTTTTCTGTTTTTGCTTTTTCTGCAGCCTCATCCGCTTTCCGCTGGACTTCTTTTTGCTGATTTATTCGGATAGTCTCTTCGTTTTCGCTGGTTAGCACCTTTTCCACAGGCGCTTCAGGTACAGTTTGTGATGGCTGCACTTGCTCATGAACCTGCTCCACAGGTTTTTCCGCATCCCTTTTCGGTTCGGAACGTACCTTTTCCTTAGGTTGCACTTTCCCGCTTCCAAAGTCCATGGTGCCAAAATTTATGGCAATTCCATTTTCAATAGGCGGATCTATATATGTAAGTCCTATATAAAATAAAAGCAATAGTACTACGCTCAACAGAAGTGTTGTAAGCGTAAAAGATTTTTTCTTGTGTCTCGTATCTAAAAATGACATTATTTTGGCCGCACTGCCAAGATAACCTTATAACTATTCCTATTGGCAATATCCATAACGTTAACAGCTTCTTTAATAGCCACGCTTTCCTCTGCCCTTAAAATGATCGTTGGCTTTTCTTGACCTTCAAGTGCCTTTTTTAATTCAATTTCAATGTATTCCTCGTTTATCTGTTCGTTGTTCACAAAATATTCCAAGTTCTTGTTAATGGTCACTGAGACATTCTGTGTATTGGTAGACTTCCCTTTAGCCTTTGGCAACAGCAAATCCAAAGCATTGGGAGCGTTGGAAGTTAGCATAAAAAATACCAATAGCAGAAATACGATATCGGTCATTGATGACATGCTAAATTCCGGGCTTACCTTATTTCTTCCTTTTAGTTTCATCCTGAAGTGCTAAATGGGTTCGTTCAATAAATCTAAAAACTCAACGGCATTTGCCTCCATCTTATGCACCACCTTGTCGGTTCTGTTAACCAAGTGATTGTATCCTATATAGGCAATAATACCAACCACTAGACCCGCAACCGTTGTAGTCATGGCAGTATATATCCCCGATGCCAAAGAGCCCATTTCCGCTTGTCCACCGCTACTTGCCATTTCATGGAATGCCAAAATCATACCAATTACAGTACCCAAGAACCCTATCATGGGGGCTGCTCCTGCAACCGTAGCCAAAACGCTAACGTTCTTTTCGAGTTTGTATACTTCAAGAGTACCTGCATTCTCAATAGCAGTATTAATGTCATCCAAAGGTTTTCCAATTCTAGAAACCCCTTTCTCCGTTAATCTGGCAACGGGAGAGTCTGTTTGGGTGCAAAGTAATTTTGCTGCCTCCAATTTACCGTTCATGACATGGTCACGAATCTGGTTCATAAAGTTTTTGTCAATTTTTGAAGCTGCCTTGATAGCGAAGATGCGCTCAAAATAAATATAAAGTGCTACAAAAAGAAGTACAAAAAGTACGGTTATGATAATGATACTTCCAGTTCCTCCGTTTACAATTAAGTCAATAACCGAAAGGGTTTTTTCTTCTGAAATGGATGCACCCATTTCAGCCCCTTCTTCTAAATCTTGAAAAAAAATCATATAAAATCCCCAATTTAAGTTGCAATAATAACGGAGATTTTTGACCTAAAGTATTTTTTAGAAGAAATATCGTATGATAACAAAGCAAATGGCTCCGGAAAGAAATCCAATGGCCGCCAACCAGGCTATTTTCTTACAGTACCAGAAAAAGTCAATTTTTTCCATCCCCATGGCTACAACTCCTGCCGCAGACCCAATAATGAGCATACTTCCACCTGTTCCAGCGGAATAAGCTATAAAATGCCACAAAGGGTTATCTTGAGGCTCTGAGAACATCCCCAAACTTGCAGCTACCAAAGGCACATTATCTATTACAGCTGAACCAATACCGAGTATAATGACTACTAAATCCGAAATCTCAGTTCCAGGAAGTTCAGTTCCCAATAATCCAATTCCTTGTTTTAACCCTTCCGCAAAATTGAATAACAATCCTAAGGATTCCAGAGCAGCAACAGCCATTAAAATCCCCAAGAAAAACAGAATACTCGGCAACTCAATCTTAGTTAATGCACTATGAACAGGACTATGGTGCGATTCCGCATCACTCTCTAAATCAACAGAGGAAATAGCGATTTTGGAACTACTATAAATCTCCGCAAATGTGGCGACTACAGCCAAAGACAACATCATACCCACATAAGGAGGCAAATGGGTCACTGTTTTGAATATGGGTACAAAAACAATTGCCCCCAAGCCCAGATACAACATTGTGGCTCCAAACTTTGTTTTTGTTGACTCTCCATCCTCAACCTCAATACTGCCTTTGAATGCTGGCAAAAAGGATGCAATAAATGTTGGCACAAGCATACATACTAATGAGGGTAGCAACAAATAACCCATTAACTTGCCCGTAGACACCTTATTCCCTATCCAAAGCATTGTTGTGGTGACATCTCCAATCGGCGACCATGCTCCGCCAGCATTTGCCGCTATAATAATTAAACCTGCATACCATAACCTATCATTTCGTTCTCTAACAATTTTCTGCAAAATTGAAATCAAAACTATTGTCGCAGTTAGGTTGTCTATAATTGCGGATAATATAAAGGCCAGGAAGGCGAAAATCCATAAAATCTTTCTTTTACTCCTTGTTTTAACAAAGGATTTAATCGTGGCAAAACCATCGAAATAATCAATGATTTCAACAATGGTCATGGCTCCCAATAAAAAAACCAAAATCTCAGAAGTCTTTCCTAAGTGGTGCAGCAATGTTTCTTCCAAAATATGCATTTTATCATCGTGACCCAATGCTGAGAAACCCTGCATCAATGCATGTTTCCCAGAATCGAACCAAGTGGTGAACCCATCTATACCAAATGCCATCATGGCCCAAAGAATAGCCATCATGGCCAATGCCGGAATCAGCTTATCAATCTTTAAATTATGTTCAAGGGTTATAGCAAGATATCCAATAACAAATATGGCAATAAGAATGGTTTCCATGTTCCGCTGGTTTATTTGATTTTATATGTTTTCAAAGCATTTCTCTGCATCGCTAAAGATATTCAAAATGAGTTTTCCCACATAATCTAAGTCTCAGAAAAATACTTAAATTTCGCTTTCTTCTGTTGTGCACATACAGACCAAACAACTTTAAATTATTCTCATTTATCTGAATAGACTACTCATAATTAATCATCTTAAGGCTATATTTGCATACTCTTTTTATTTATTTCTCAGCATTATGGATTTCTCACTCTCAGAAGAACAATTAATGATACAACAAGCGGCAAAGGATTTTGCCCAGAATGAGTTGCTACCAGATGTCATAGAAAGGGATGACGCTCAAAAATTCCCTTCTGAGCTTCTAAAAAAAATGGGAGAGCATGGCTTTATGGGTATGATGGTAGCCGAAAAATATGGAGGAAGTGGCCTGGAAACGCTATCCTATGTTTTGGCCATGGAGGAACTATCAAAAGTTGACGCATCTGCTTCCGTCATGGTATCGGTTAATAACTCCTTGGTTTGTTGGGGATTGGAAACTTATGGTTCGGAAGCACAAAAACAAAAATATCTAACACGCTTATCCACAGGTGAAGTTATAGGCGCTTTCTGTCTTTCTGAGCCAGAAGCAGGCAGTGATGCAACCTCGCAAAAAACCACAGCTATGGATAAAGGAGATCATTATGTTTTAAATGGCACCAAAAATTGGATAACAAATGGCAGCGCAGCAGAAGTTTATTTAGTTATTGCCCAAACAGCTATTGAAAAAAGACACAAGGGAATCAATGTGCTTATTGTAGAGAAAGGTATGAAAGGGTTTGAAATTGGGCCTAAAGAGAACAAATTAGGAATAAGAGGAAGTGATACCCACTCCCTGTTATTCAATGATGTTATAGTACCCAAGGAAAACCGTATTGGGGAGGATGGTTTTGGTTTTAAATTCGCTATGAAGACACTTGCTGGCGGTCGTATTGGCATTGCTGCCCAGGCTTTGGGAATAGCGGCAGGAGCATACGAACTGGCTAAAAAATATTCAAAAGAGCGCAAAGCTTTTGGCACCGAAATTTCAAATCACCAAGCTATAGCTTTTAAACTTGCCGATATGCATACCAAAATTGAAGCGGCCCGTCTCCTAGTATACAAAGCGGCTCATGATAAAGACAATGGCGATGATTATACACTTTCCGGCGCCATGGCTAAACTCTACGCTTCAGAAATTGCTATGGAAACAGCAGTTGAAGCTGTACAAATACATGGTGGAAATGGTTTTGTTAAAGATTACCATGTGGAAAGGTTTATGCGCGATGCCAAAATTACCCAGATTTACGAGGGAACTTCTGAAATTCAAAAGATTGTAATTTCTAGAAGTATTTTAAAAAGCTAATTCACTCAAATCTACCAACCCCAACGATTTAGATGGGGTTATTTCGTAACTAGGTGCTGATTTTATAATTTAACCACCTCATAATTGCCCTTCTTATAAAGTTAACATACTTTTTATTAATATACCCCCCCTTATACTAAGGCTACCTAGTATTTATTATAACCCAATTATGGTAATCTTAATTTAACATTGCATTAATTCTGTATCTGAACATTTTTTAACGTATTAATATAAACGTTGATGAATTAATTAACATTATTAAAAAACCCTATTATTTATTCATTCAAAATGATATTTTTGAGTAAATACCATAACCAATGAAGCTAGAAAAACAGGGTTTATACCTACCGGAATTTGAGCATGACAACTGTGGTGCAGGTTTTATCTGTAGTTTGAAAGGAAAGAAATCAAACGATATCATACACAAAGCATTAGAAATTTTAGATAAATTAGAACATCGGGGAGCCGTAAGTTCTGATGGAAAAACAGGGGATGGAGCTGGAATTTTGATTGACATTCCGCATGATTTCTTTTTGGAAGCCTGTAAGTTCGCTTTGCCAAAACCAGGCGATTATGCTGTGAGCAATGTTTTCTTGCCTCAAAAAGAAAACCAAAGAAGTTTTTGCATTGCTACCCTCGAGGAAAACATAAAAAAGCAAGGGTTACAGCTATTAGGCTGGCGCGATGTTCCAGTAAACCGCTCAGTTCCTGGAAGAATTGCTGCAGAAACGGAGCCTTTTGTAAAACAGGTATTTGTTGGGAAGGGTGATGCCTTGGACAGCTTTCAGTTCAATTTGAAGCTTTTTATCGCTAGAAAAATAACGGAACATGCCATCATTAACAGTAAACTTTCGCAAAGTCAGTTCTTTTACTTACCCAGTCTCTCCACTAAGATTATCATTTTTAAAGGACTTTTAGTCCCACATGATATAAGTAGATATTATGAGGATTTATTGGATCCACGGGTGGTAACGCGTTTGGCGCTCGTGCATCAGCGTTTTTCTACCAATACATTTCCAACTTGGGATTTGGCACAACCTTTCAGGTACATGTGTCACAATGGGGAAATAAATACACTTCGCGGAAATGTCTCCCGCATGAAATCCCGTGAAGAATTATTACAAAGTGATTGGTTTGGAGAGGACATTAAAAAAATACTTCCCGTTGTTCTACCAAGAAAGTCAGATTCCGCAAGTATGGACATGGTCGTGGAACTACTTTTGATGACCGGTCGTTCCCTTCCTGAGGTAATGATGATGTTAGTTCCGGAAGCTTGGGAAAAAAATACAGAAATGTCAGCGTCCAAACGCGCCTTTTATGAATACAATTCATGCGTAATGGAACCTTGGGATGGTCCTGCATCAATTCCGTTCACGGACGGAAATTATATCGGTGCAGTTCTAGACAGAAATGGGCTCCGCCCCTCTAGGTATTCCGTCACCAAAAAAGGTTATGTTATTATGTCTTCGGAAACTGGAGTCGTTGAACTCGAACCAGAAGATATTGAATTTCATGGAAGACTGGAACCAGGAAAAATGTTCTTGGTAAATATGGAAGAGGGTAGAATTATCAATGATGAAGAAATCAAGGAATCCATTGCCAAAAAACATCCTTACGAAAAATGGCTGAAAAAAAACCTTGTTCACTTAAAAGACATTCCTTATAACGATTGTCCCGTCTTTTTTGGGGAATTCCCCATAGAAACGAGAAGAGCTGCTTTTGGATATACCTTGGAGGATATAAATACCATTATTTTGCCTATGGCAAAAAATGGAAAGGAACCTATTGGGTCCATGGGTTCTGATACTCCTATAGCCGTTTTGTCAGAGCGCCCCCAATTAATATACAACTACTTCAAACAATTGTTTGCCCAAGTCACCAATCCTCCTTTGGATGGAATTCGAGAAGAATTAATTACCGACATTAGTTTAACCTTGGGTAGTGATCAAAACATTTTTGAAATATCTGAACTCCATTGTAGGAAACTTAAAATTCAAAATCCAGTGATCTCAAAAGAAGATCTGGACAAAATAAAAAACTACAATGCCAGTCCGGACTATAAAGTGGTATCCCTTTCCTCCCTTTATGAAATTTCAAAAGGCCACAATGGACTGGAAGAGGCTTTGGATTCAATTTTAGACCAAGCATCAAAAGCTATTGATGAAGGGGCCAACATCATTATCCTATCTGATAGAATGATCAGCACTGAAATGGCGGCAATCCCTGCCCTTTTGGTGTGTTCTTATGTAAATAGCGGATTGAGCAGATTAGGCAAACGATCCAACCTAAGTATTATTATCGAATCTGCCGAACCAAGGGAAGTGCATCATTTTGCACTATTGTTTGGCTTTGGCGCAAGTGCCATAAACCCATACCTCGTAAATGAAATCATTGGCGAACAGATAGAAGAAAACGATATCACCGAATACACCTTTGAAGAGGCTATAAAAAATTACAATAAAGCCATTGGAAAAGGAATCTTAAAAGTGATGAATAAAATTGGAATATCAACCTTAAATTCTTATCGAGGTTCCCAGTTGTTCGAATGTATTGGAATCAATACGAAAGTAGTGGACAAATACTTCCCCAACACCCCAACCCGTATCCAGGGAATAGGATTGTATGAAATTGAAAAAGAAATAGCAAAACGCCATAAAAAGGCATTTAAAACCCAAGAACTGGCAGCTAATCTTGATATTGAGATTGGTGGTGAGTACCGCTGGAGAAGGGATGGCGAAAAACACATGTTCAATCCTTTGAGCATTGCAAAACTTCAAAAGTCAGTTCGCAACAACGAGTCAGACACCTACAAAGAGTATTCACAATTGGTTAATGAACAATCAAAAAATTTGATGACCATCCGGGGCTTGTTTGAATTTTCAAACTATGACCCAATCCCAATTGATGAAGTAGAACCTTGGACAGAAATTGTAAAAAGATTTAAGACGGGAGCAATGTCCTATGGCAGTATTAGCAAGGAGGCACACGAGAACCTTGCCATTGCCATGAACCGAATTGGCGGAAAAAGTAATTCTGGAGAAGGCGGAGAGGATTCGGCCCGTTTTTATAAAAACCAAACCGGCGACTGGAAGAACAGCGCTATAAAACAGGTTGCTTCTGGAAGGTTTGGTGTTACTTCAGACTACTTGACCAATGCATCTGAAATACAAATTAAAATGGCTCAGGGTGCCAAACCAGGTGAAGGAGGTCAATTACCCGGTCCTAAGGTAAACCCTGCCATTGCCAAAACTAGAAATTCAACACCTTATGTAGGTTTAATATCACCGCCACCACATCACGATATTTATTCGATTGAAGATTTATCTCAGTTGATCTATGACCTAAAATCTGCGAATAGAAATGCAAGGGTAAATGTAAAATTGGTTTCAGAAGTTGGTGTTGGAACTGTAGCTGCCGGTGTAGCGAAAGCGAAGGCAGATGTTGTTTTAATATCTGGATTTGATGGTGGTACTGGCGCATCACCCCTTACTTCCTTGAAACATGCCGGTCTTCCTTGGGAACTTGGTGTTGCAGAAGCACAACAAACTTTAGTCCTAAACGACTTAAGAAACCGTATAGTCTTAGAATGTGATGGACAACTAAAAACAGGAAGGGATGTTGCAATAGCATGTCTTCTTGGAGCCGAAGAATTTGGATTTGCCACCGCACCTTTAGTAGCATCTGGATGCATAATGATGCGGGTTTGCCATTTAAATACTTGCCCTGTTGGTATTGCCACCCAAAACCCAGAGCTTAGGAAAAAATTTAAGGGTAAACCTGAGCATGTAGTCAACTATATGTATTTTGTAGCCCAAGAACTTAGAGAAATCATGGCCAAATTAGGTTTTAGAACCATTAATGAAATGGTAGGTCAAGTGCAAAAATTGGATCGAAAAAAAGCCATTGAACATTATAAAGCAGCCGGTATTGATCTAAGCCCAATCCTATATCAGGTGGATGTTCCTGAAGGGACCAAATTCCACAATACAGAAAAGCAAGTTCATAACATTGAAAAATCAATTGAGTTTGATATTATAGCCCAGGCACATCCTGCTCTGTTTAGAAAGGAAAAGATTTCCTTGGATTTTCCCATTTTTAACACGGATCGTGCAGTTGGTGCCATTGTTAGTAATGAGATTTCAAAAATATATGGAGCAGAAGGTTTACCCGACAATACTCTAAAATTAAATTTCTCAGGCTCGGCAGGACAAAGTTTTGGGGCATTTGCAACCAAAGGACTAACCATGATTGTTAATGGAAATACCAATGATTATCTTGGAAAAGGACTTTCCGGAGCCAAATTAATTATTAAAGTTCCTTACAAATCCACTATAAAACCCGAAGAAAACATAATTACGGGCAATGTTACCCTTTATGGTGCCACTTCTGGAGAAGCTTATATAAACGGAAAGGCCGGCGAACGTTTCTGTGTTAGAAATTCAGGAGCAAAAGCGGTTGTAGAAGGCATTGGAGATCATGGATGTGAGTATATGACTGGCGGAGTTGCCGTCATACTTGGTGCTGTAGGAAGAAACTTCGGAGCCGGAATGAGCGGTGGAATTGCATATGTTTTTGATAAGGATAAATCCTTTGAAAAAAGATGTAATGGAGAAACCTTGAATTTACTGCCCGTTGAGGAGGACAATGATATTAAGCAATTAAAGGAGCTTATCGAGAACCATTACAATGCAACATTGAGCCCCCTTGCCCAGGATATTCTTGAAAATTGGGAAGATTGCTTGCCCAAGTTTGTAAAGGTTTTTCCAGAAGAATACAGACAAGCCTTATTACGATTAGAAAAAGAAAAATTACAAACCTTATAATTTGAGCCATGGGAAAGACCACAGGATTTATGGAGTTTGACAGGAAGGATGAGACTTATGCCCCTGTCAAAGAAAGAATCAAAAACTATAAGGAATTTACAGTTCCTTTAAAGGAAAATGAATTAAAGGATCAGGGAGCACGTTGTATGGACTGTGGAATCCCGTTTTGTCATAGCGGTTGTCCATTGGGAAATTTAATTCCAGATTTTAATGATGCTGTTTATCAAGGAAAATGGGAAAAGGCGACGAAAATTTTACATTCAACCAATAACTTTCCCGAATTTACAGGAAGATTATGTCCCGCACCTTGCGAAGAAGCCTGCGTTCTAGGAATTAACGAAGACCCCGTTTCCATTGAAAATATAGAAAAAAATATTGTTGAAACGGCATTTAAAAATGGATGGATAAAGCCTGAACCCCCTAGCAAAAGAACTGGCAAAAAAGTTGTTGTGGTTGGTTCTGGTCCGGCCGGACTTGCCGCTGCCCAGCAATTGAACAGAGCCGGTCACTCCGTTACGCTTTTGGAACGCGATGAAAAAATGGGAGGCCTATTACGTTATGGTATTCCAGATTTTAAAATGGAGAAAGATGTGATTGACAGACGTCTTGACGTAATGATCAAAGAAGGTATTATTTTCAAAACAGGTGTACATGTTGGGGTTGATATCAAAGCAGATGAGCTTCAAAAAGATTTTGATGCCGTTGTGTTATGTGGAGGTGCTACTGTGAGACGAAACCTTCCCATTCCAGGTTCAGACCTAAAAGGTGTTGTGCAGGCAATGGATTTTCTTCCTCAAAACAATAGAAAAGTAGATGGTATTCCGTACAAGGGCGAAGAACTTTCCGCAAAAGGAAAAAATGTTATTGTAATTGGAGGTGGTGATACCGGTTCAGATTGCATAGGGACTTCCATTCGTCACGGAGCAGTTTCGGTAACCAATTTTGAAATTATGTCAAAAGGAACTAGCAAAAGACCTGAAGGTCAACCTTGGCCTTTTTGGCCTATGCGGCTTAGAACCAGTTCGTCCCACAAAGAAGGAGCCGAACGTGTTTTCAGTATTTCAACCAAAAAATTTATTGGTGATAAGGATGGGAATTTAACAGGACTCATCACCTCGGAAGTTCGTTGGGAAAAAAAGACGGGACAACGCCCTATTCTTAAGGAAATTGAAGGAACGGAGAAAGAATGGGAATGCAACTTAGCACTGCTTGCATTGGGATTTACCGGTTCAGAAACTACAATAGCAGATCAATTGGGGCTACAGATGGATACCAGAACCAATATCAATGCCGCTGCCAAGGATTATAAGACAAACGTTCCCGGAATCTTCGTAGCTGGTGACCAGAGGAGAGGTCAATCATTGATTGTTTGGGCCATATCTGAGGGAAGACAGGCTGCACACCATGTAGATAGTTACCTCATGGGACAATCTAATCTCCCTTTAAAAGGAGAAGGGGATTTGCCAAGGGTCTAAAGTAAATATCCAAACTACAAAAAAGCTCCTTGCAAATATGTAAGGAGCTTTTTCTTTGAGTTAAGTTTGATTATCTAACAATCAATCGATGTATCTCCGTTTTATACGGGCCTATCATTTTCAAAAAATATAATCCAGCTTTATATTCCTCTACGTTAAAGGGAGTACCCATTTTATAAGGTCCGCTATACATTTTTCTTCCATCCATGGTAATCAATTCCAGTAATACCTCTTCATAATTGCTATTCTCCAATCTAAATGAAGAACTTGTGGGATTGGGGTAAAACAAAGTCTGAGCTTGTTCTTCTTTTTGAACATCAAAAAACTCCTCTTCACCGGAAAGACTTACCCGTAAGGGTGTTCCGTTGGATTGAAACTCATAAGCTCCTACATCAAAGGCATTTCCCGAAGGTCTTGAACCGTTGTCCATATCAAAGGTAATCCCCCAAGACGCAACGTTTGATCCAACATCAACAACATGGGAATTTGAAGAAGAAGGGCTCAAATCATTATTTGCAACATCAGTTAGCCCCAATGTATCTATTTGGCGTGTCATAATGTTTGAGTAGATATTGGTGAGCAAACTATCTCTTGTATCCCGTTCATTAAAATCAAAGTAGCTTTCTTGATTTTGTTTCCAAGTATTTCCACCCTCAAAATCATACCCAGGATCTACCACTAAATTATTTACAAAATAGGATGGAACTTCACTTTGGTTTTTATGCAAATCTGCTGGGTCAACCGGATGTAAAACGGTGGTATTATAGTGTACACCCGCCCTTTCCGGCTCCACAATAGTATTGTTGGTTACATAATAACCCTCATTCAAATCTTCAAATTCATGTCTGTTGTGAAGAAATATTCCGTGCATTTTGGGTTTCACAAACACATTGTTATACACTTTAGTGCCACTTTCACCATTTATTATTTGCATTCCCCAGCCTTTTTCCAAAGGACCATTAACTACATGATTATTGTAAACTTCATATGCTCCACCACCTAAACTCATGGCAAAAGCTTGACCCCAGTTCCCCCTAGTTCCGTAATCATAAATAGTGTTGTCGCGCACTTTACTATTAATATGGGCCAAGTTCAACTGTATGGCATCCCAACCCGTATCCTCAACTATATTATGATGAATATCCACATTTTCCAGCCAATGACCATAAACCTCTGTGCCACCACAATTTCGTCCAGAATCAAGCTTATATCCCAAGGTAAAACCAATGTAAATGCCTTCTCCATGCGTATTGTGAATGTAATTATGATGAATGTTTAAATTTTTCATAACAAAACCATTGACACGCCATGTATCCGAATTATTACAATCAGGATCAGTCTTTGCCATCAATCCAGCAAAACCGGCATGGGCAACCTCTATGTGGTCTATTTCCACATCGGTACTGAACGCACTTAAAACCATTCCCATTGCCCATGACCCTGTTCCTTCTATCTTAATTCCATAGTTATGGGCAGTATCTCCTGTTCCCGTTAGATGAATGTATTTGCTGTTCTTAAATTCTAGAGCTGAATAGGCTGTCTCATTTAACACAACCTGACCCCCACAATTTTTAAATGTCACCGGATCCGTGGCAGTTCCCTCAAAATCATAGAAACGGATACCTGCATAGTTTCCACTCGGAATACAAATGGTATCCCCAGGGGAATAACTAATATTTGACGCCCAAACAAGATTTAAAGTTGATGCCGATAAACCGGTAAGGGTAACATCACAATTGCAAGACTGTGATTTAGCGGAAAGAATTGCCACAAAAAAAATGGCAGCAAGTAATTGTTTTCTCATAGTATTTAGTGTTATGTATAATTACAAATCCAAATACCATAGCTTTTAAACATCACATACCCATATCAACAAAACTAAAGTGCATAAGTTAAAAAATGGGATAAAGCAAAGATACTATTATGTAAGTATTATCCTACTTTTTTATAAAAAAATGAGTTTGTTTACTTTGTGTTGAAGCATAAAAAAAACGCCCTTTGCAGTTGCAAAGGGCGTTCAAGGAAGGCGGCGACCTACTCTCCCACCTGGTGTGGCAGTACCATCGGCGCAAACGGGCTTAACT
>JBDWSS010000017.1:0-136620 GCA_039985375.1 Flavobacteriaceae bacterium | reverse complement strand
AACGACCTGTTAAAGCCAACGCATCAGGCCTAAAAAAGTTCAATATACTATTAAAAAGACCGCATTCGCGGTCTTTTTTTTGTGCAGCATGTGACCAAAAAATAAAAAGTGTGTCTTACTGGTAAAGATGAAAACGAATAGGACAAATGCAGCATTTCATGTCTTTATTAAAAACATTGGACACATCTAGGTGTGGTTACCTAGATTTTTTGGTTGGTTGATTTGGTTAAAAGGTCGTACATCGTACGACCTTTTTCATGTGACCAAAAAATAAAAACGGTGTCCTATATATACAAATAGTGAAAATGGTATATAAAATAATATTTCTGATTAGTATCCTGTCATTTATCATATCCATTTTTTTGGTGGCATGCTATTCGAATAAAAAATATAATGGAAGGCGAGAAAAATAGTTTGGATGATGCTATGCAAACACTAACCACGTGTTGTCCATGTTGCCAATAGTGTCTAAATCTTAGCTTCATAGAAAGATTTGGACCTTGGCATATTTAAAAAGGCTGCTTCGGCAGCCTTTTTTTTGTGTAAAAAAGATACGATCATACCATTCTTTATACATAATTACACACTAGCTCATGGAAGGATTGTATTTAAAATTATGATTTTCAGTCATTTACAAGAGTAGCTTAAATTGGCATTGAATTTTCATATAGGTAATCATGTTTAATTATTTAAAATAAGATACACCATGAGAAAATTATTTTTTACAGCTGCATTATCCTTAGTTGGTTTAACGGCAATGGCACAGGAAGAAACTGCAGAACTACAAGCAGATGAGATTACTATGGAAACCACAGCACAAGACTTTGAGGAAATAAGTGTTTCCGATCTTCCAGAGGCAGTTACTTCCTCCGTTGAAAAAGATTACCCTACAGCAACGGTAAGCAAGGCATACAAGAACGAAGCCGATCAGTATAAATTGGAACTTTCGCTGGAAGATGGAACATCAGGTACTTTGTATGCCGATGCCCAAGGAAACTGGATCGAATTGTAATCGAAAGTTGATTGATCATTTTGGTTAGTTTGGTTCGAGAGCGGTATTCTTTTGGGAAACCGCTCTTTTTTTATGATAATTTTACCACGACCAGGACAACCCAATACCATGTCAGTATCGTAAATTAGGTACTGAGATATGCCCAAAATCTTGATTATTGAAGATGATACCGCTTTTTGTCAAATGCTACAGAAGTTTTTGACCCGGCATCATTTTGACATTTCTGTAGCTCATTCGATCAATGAGGCCCAAATGCAGATAAAAGCTTCTTTTTTTGATCTGATTCTTTCCGATGTTAGACTGCCAAAAGGTGATGGCATGGAAATATTGACCGGCATCAAGGAAGAATCCCCCGAAACCCAAGTTGTATTAATGACAGGATATGCCAAGGTCACCGCGGCGGTATCAGCAATGAAAAAAGGTGCATTCGATTATATCTCCAAGCCTTTTACCCCAGAAGACATCTTATCCGTTATCCAGAAAGCGCTTGGCGCTCGAACATCTGAAAACCTGAGCATTTTAAGCAAAAAAATTGATAAAAAAAACGGGCCTATTAAAATGTTGGTTGGAATCAGTGAAGTTTCTAGAAAGTTTCAGGAGTATATTTCGCTGGTTGCCCCAACCAACATGTCTGTTTTGCTTATAGGTGAAAGCGGTACAGGAAAGGAGGTAACAGCAAAAGCGATACATGACTCAAGCAATAGGCGAAATAGCGGGTTTATTGCCGTTGACTGTGGGGCTATACCCAGAGAACTTGGGTCAAGTGAGTTTTTTGGTCATATTAAAGGTAGTTTTACCGGTGCCGTTGAGAATAAAATGGGCCACTTTGAAGCGGCAAACGGGGGAACCTTATTTTTGGATGAGATTGGAAACCTATCCTATGAAAATCAGATTCAGTTACTTAGGGCTATTCAAGAGCGAAAAATAAAGCGAGTAGGCAGTACCAAAGAGGTTAATATTGATGTTCGTATTATTACCGCAACAAACGAAGATTTGCTAAAAGCCATGCAATCTGGGGGTTTTAGGGAAGATTTATATCATAGATTGAACGAGTTTTCAATTAAAGTGCCCTCTCTTAGGGAAAGACCAGAAGATTTGATGTTATTCGCCAATTATTTTTTGGACATTTCAAACAAAGAGTTAGGTAAAAAAATTGTTGGATTTTCAGAAGAAGTAGAACATATTTTTAAAAAATATAGATGGCCTGGGAACCTGAGAGAACTAAAAAATGTGGTGAAACGTGCCGTGCTATTTACTTCAGACACTTTTGTGCAGCTCCATTCTGTCAATGAAGGGTTGAACTTAGCCGAAGAAGAACATCTCAAAGCTGGTTTTTCAAAACTGGACTATGAAAAAGAACGAATTCTGAAAGCTTTAAAACAGACAAATTATAATAAAAGCAAAGCAGCTAAACTCCTTCAAATTACCAGAAAAACCCTCTACAATAAAATTAACCTATATCAACTGGAAGTTTAGCCAAATAGCGTAAGATAGATGCTTCCAGTTTGAGGGTAATTTTTTTCAAATGCGCTATTTCCTTCTTACAGGAGGTGTTTTCAGGAGTTTTTTCCAACTTTTTAAGCAATGGAACGGCGTCATGAACATTTAGCTGGGTGAACATGGGTAGCATTTTGTGTGAAATGTTTCTTATCTCTTTAGAATTATTGCTTTTGCTGGCCACAATGAGCAAAGACAAGTTTTTACGGGTATTGGCTATGAATGTCTGCAAAACATTATGCAATGCTTCTGGGTTTTCAAGAAAGGCCGCAACAGTATCCACGCTGAAATTCTTCGATTTTACATTTGGAATGGCCTTGTACCCATTTGGATTTGGATTTCCGTAAATATTGAAATTGGAAACCAAAGCCAGTGCATCCATCAATTGGGCACTTGAAAAGGGTTTTTCAAGGACATGATCAAAACCAGCTTCGGAATAGATACTTTTGTTTACGTCTAGTTGTCCTGTCATTGCAATTATAGGCTGATTTTGATAGCTGTAGTGTTTCGTGTTTTTCAACGTCTTAACTACCTCAAAGCCGTTTACCTTTGGCATTTGTATATCGGTCAATACAATGTCGTAATCCAAGTTTGCATTTTTTTTCAACTGAGTAAAACAGGAAAAGATATGCGCTGTTATGGAATGAGTTTTGCAAACCTCCCTTAATAGCCCGAGCAAGCTATCATTGTCATCAAAAATGAGTAATGACAGTTCTCTGTTTAACCTGAACCCAGTAGGGCCTTGAATTTGGACTTGAGCACGGGAGAGCTCATAAGGAAACCTTAGCGTAAAGGAACTTCCCTCCTTTTTTTTACTTGCCAAAGTAAGTGTACCTCCTAACAATTCGGTAAGT
This sequence comes from Flavobacteriaceae bacterium, assembly GCA_039985375.1. Classification (GTDB taxonomy): domain Bacteria; phylum Bacteroidota; class Bacteroidia; order Flavobacteriales; family Flavobacteriaceae; genus Flagellimonas. The sequence goes on along the minus strand of JBDWSS010000017.1, from coordinate 133,257 downwards.
TTTTTAGATATGGTAAGGCCCAGGCCATATCCTTCAAGTTTGTAGGTATTCGTATTCTCCGCTTGTCTAAATTCCTCAAAGACCACTTTCTGATCCTTGGGGTCGATACCAATACCGGAATCAATGATTTCAATTTTCACAAAAGCATTTTGGGCTTTCTTTTCAAGCGAAGCATTAATTTGAACCCAACCTTCATGGGTAAATTTAAAGGCATTCCCAATTAAGTTGGATAGTATTTGGCGTACTCTAAAAGGGTCGCTTACAATGGTCTTCTTAAGTTCTGCGGAAATTTCGAGTTTAAGTTCTACGGGCTTCTTTGGGTATATGGTCTTTACACTATTGGCGGTCTCCTCGATAAGGTTGAATGGAACAAAAGGAATCTTCTCAACGGTTATTTTTCCATTCTCAAGTTTTGAATAATCCAATAGGTCGTTGGCAAGTTGTTCTACATAGGTGGTGGCAGATGTAACGTTTTTAAGATAGGTCTGTTGTATGGCATTAAGGTTACTGTGTTTCATGAGCTCAGCATATCCGCCAATCGTGCTCAAAGGAGTTCTAAGGTCATGGCTTACCGTGGAAATTAACTGTTCTCTGCTTTTTAAAAGGGATTCTGAATATTTTTTCTCATTTTCCAATTGTTTTCGGTACTCCTGTATTCGCCAAAAGTCTTTTGATATTAAAAAGGTAAAAATGATTCCAACCAGAAGACCAAGGAAGACAGCTCCTCCAGCCAACCAAATGCTTTTTCTTAAGACCTGTTGTTTGTTAACATTGTCCTGATAAGCATTTAGTATGATCTCTTGTTCCAGAGAGGAGATTATACTTCTTAATTTATGTGATAACTCAAGATCGGTTCTATAGATTTCAAGTTCCTTTTGAACCACGGAACGTTCAATTCTGAGGTTTTCTGTTTTGGCCTCTTGTAAAAAGGATTTGGACACTTGTAAAATGGAATCTAAAGTGTTTGAATCAGTATTTTTGCCCGATTCTGAAGGGATGTTTTTATTGAGGAGTGCCACATATTCTCGAATGGACTTTTGAGTTTCCAAGGGCAGGGTATTAAAATTTGGGACAAAGGTTTCAGGAGTAATTCTTCCCATATCCACTTCCATTTTATGAAATGTCTTTAGCAGCGAATCAATAGAAGTACTGTTTTTGTTTTGGACTTTTAACTTTCTTAGCTCGGCACTGTTATAGACTTTTTGAAGCAACAACTTTTGGATACTATCTAATTTGTTGGTCTGGGTATTGTTGCTTGCCAATAGTTTTAAAGTATCTATAATACTGGCCATAGAATCTACTTTTCGTGCGTAAGCCTGAAGATTTTTAGTTTTATTGCTTTGTGTAGCAAGCTTTGATAGATTTTCTGCCTCATAAAGCTCAGCAAACAAAGTATTGGTTTTCAATAGCTTTAAATTGTCGTCCCTTATGTTTTGGGTAGCAGTGTAGTTTTTGAATTGGAAATAAATAAAAATACCCGCCAAAAGGGCCAATAAGCCTAAAACTAGATAGCTGACTACGATTTTTAGTGTAAATATGTTGTTCGATTTGGGGTACATAAAAAAGTATTGCTCAATTATATACGAGTTCCTACATGGATTACGGTGTTTAGCAAAAGTTAAAAAAACAGATCTTTTGTTATGAAAAACGGAAATGGCAACTTACTTTTGCTCTCATCTCAAAGGGGTGCTTTTTAAATAAGGCTGAGATTATACCCAATGAACCTGGGCGGGTAATGCTGCCAAGGGATTGCGCTAGGCGTATCTTGGAATTTCTATGTTTCCGCGGAAACAAAAATCAATTATTAACCAGAATAATGGCCCCTTTTATTCGTAAATTTTTTTACGGATGAAACCATTGTGTTTAAACCATGCAGCTACCAGTTCCATTGGTGGCTCAACATTGCCCGAAAAAAAGAAACTGGGCCGTGTTAAAATTTCATGTAGTATTATGGCCCTTTTTTTTGGCCTGATCGTTAATGTTAGTGCGCAACAGAATCAGACAGATTCATTACAAGGAAAAAAAATTGTATTGAATGAAGTATTGGTTCAAGCTGTTCGGGTAACAAAAGAGTTTCCCATTACCTTTTCCAATTTGGACAAGGACGAGATCGCTCCCAGAAACTTAGGGCAGGACATTCCAATTTTAATGAACTTTTTACCTGGTGTGGTTACAACTTCAGATGCAGGAGCAGGGGTTGGTTACACAAGCATTCGTGTACGTGGTAGCGATGCAACAAGAGTGAATGTTACCATTAATGGGGTTCCATACAATGATGCCGAATCACAAGGAACTTTTTGGGTAAATATGCCTGATTTTGCTTCATCAACTGAAAGTTTGCAGTTGCAAAGAGGAGTTGGAACTTCCACCAACGGGGCAGGAGCTTTTGGTGCCAGTTTAAATTTGTTGACCGATGGTATATCAGAAGAGGCATACGGCCAAATATCTTCTTCAATAGGTAGTTTTAATACCCTGCGGAATAACATAAAATTTAGCACAGGTTTGCTTAATGACTATGTTGAAATTTCAGGAAGGCTATCAAGAATTACTTCTGATGGTTATATCGATAGAGCTTCATCAGAACTGGAATCGTATTTTTTGCAAGGAGCATATAAAGATGATAATACCTTAATAAAAGCGTTACTTTTTGGAGGCCATGAAATTACCAATCAAGCTTGGTATGGAACTCCCTTAGCACGAATTAATAATGATGAAGCGGGAATAGAACAATTTATTGCAGATAATTTTTTGTCAGATGCGGAAGCAGATAATTTACGTAATTCAGACCGCCGGTACAATTATTATACGTACGAAAATGAAGTAGATAACTACAAACAAGATCATGTCCAGCTATTGTGGAATGAAAAAATTAATACAGCATGGAGCTCCAATATAGCTTTGCATTATACAAGAGGTCGTGGCTATTTTGAGCAGTTCCGTGAAGAAGATGATTTTGAAACCTATGGTTTTGCACCCTTGACCGTTAATGGAGAAATCGTAAATACAACAGACCTGATCAGAAGACGATGGTTGGTCAACGATTTTTATGGTACCGTAGCGTCTTTAAATCACAAAAAAGAGAATTTGGATTTAATTATTGGTGGAGGCTACAATGTTTATAAAGGGGACCATTTTGGTGAAGTTATCTGGGCCCGTTTTGCAAGTAACAGTACTATAAGGGACAGATATTATGAAGACAATTCAACCAAGACAGATTTTAATGGTTATGTGAAGGCCAATTACAAGTTGGACAGCAAATGGTCCCTGTTTGGAGATGTACAATATAGAGCTGTAGGTTATGAAGCCAATGGAGAAGATACCGGTTTGGTAGATGATACCTTCAACTTTTTTAACCCAAAGACTGGTATTACTTTTGATCTTGATCAAAAAAACAATTTCTATTTTTCCTATGCCGTGGCCAATAGGGAACCCAACCGAAATGACTATGAAAATGGAAACCCCAAACCAGAACGGTTGAATGATTTTGAGTTGGGCTGGCGCTATATTTCTCCAGATTTCCAATTAAATACCAACGTATATTATATGCGTTATCAAGATCAATTGGTGCTTACAGGAGAACTGAATGATGTTGGAGCACCCTTAAGGGCAAATGTAGGCGATAGCTACCGTTTGGGCTTGGAGGTTGATGCAACTATTACATTGGGCAATATGTTTACTTTACGGCCAAATATTGCATTGAGTGACAATAGAAATATTGATTTTGTATTTCAAAGAGATGGAATTCTTCAGGATTTAGGAAATACAAACATTGCCTACTCACCTAATTTGGTAGCGGGAAATATGATTTCATTTCTGCCAAACGATAACCTTCAATTATCTCTATTATCAAAATTTGTGAGCAAACAATACATGGGGAATATAGATTCCGAAGGCTCAACTCTAGAGGGTTATTCGCAAACGGACTTCAATGTTCAGTATGTTATTGAAACAAATTCATTTGTAAAGCGTATAGTGCTTTCAGGTTTGGTAAACAATATCCTTGATGCGGACATTGTGTCAAACGGATACTTTTTTACGTATGACGATGATTTTTCGAACCCTGGAACCATTACTACTATTGAAGGTAGCGGATTTTATCCACAGGCAGGGATAAACTTTTTAGTAGGGGCAACCATTAATTTTTAACTTGGTTTGTATCTATTTTATGGGATTCTGTACTTTTAGTCCATGAAGGCAGAATCCCATACTTTTTTAAATAAACCAACCCTACGATGGGGTGTAATAGGTTGTGGAAGCGTTGCGGAGAAGAAAAGCGTACCAGCTTACCAAAAAACTCTGGGCTTTGAAGTAATTATGGTCATGAGACGAGATGCGGAAAAAGCAGAGGGCTACGCTAAAAGGCATAAGGTGCCCCATTGGACCACGGATGCCCACAAAGTCATTGATCATCCGGATATTGATGCCATCTACATTGCTACCCCTCCGGACACTCATAAGTTTTATGCTCTGCAAGTTGCAGCGGCCGGAAAACCATGTTGTATAGAGAAACCCATGGCACCAAACTATCAAGACAGTTTGGCAATTTATGAGGCTTTTAAAACCAAAAACCTTCCGCTTTTTATAGCCTATTATCGTCGTTCATTGCCAAGGTTCCTTAAAATAAAAGAATGGCTAGATGATAATTTGATTGGTGAGGTAAGGCATATTCAATGGGAAAAGACCAAATTCCCAAGTGCTGTGGATTTAAATGGAGATTACAATTGGAGAACAGATAAAACTATAGCGCCAGGAGGTTATTTTGACGATTTGGCAAGTCACGGGCTCAATCTGTTCACCTTTTTACTTGGAAATATTAAAGAGGTTAACGGCATAGCCCTCAATCAACAAGGATTATACACGGCATATGATGCTGTTGTTGGAAATTGGTTGCATGAAGGGGGGATTACGGGTACTGGTAATTGGAATTTTGGTGTTTCCAATGGTGTTGACAAGGTCGAAATTTTTGGCTCTAAAGGAAAAATAAGTTTTGCTGTTTTGGACGATGCCCCCATTGAGCTGGAGAGTTCTTCAGAATACCAAAGCCTGGAGATTCCACACCCAGAACATGTTCAACAACAACACGTTGAGAACATTCAAAAACACTTTGCGGGAGAAGAAGCCCATCCTTCCATGGGAGATTCAGGCCTGCATACCAGCTGGGTTATGGATAAAATCTTGAATACGATTTAATAGCTCCTAGTTGGAAATGGTTATAATGTTTCCGCTTGGTGAGGCGTTGTAAAAAAGTAAGTCGTAGTACCGATTCCCGTCATCCGGTCTATCCAATTGTTGGCCCGTAAAAAGGCTATAAGTATAGTTCTCGCAGGAACATACCACGTTTTGCCCATCTATGGTCATAGTGGAACAAGAATTGGGGGTATGGTTGGGACAGCTCGCTTCAAAAGCAAAATAGGTATCCAGACCAGATTTTATCACAAAAGCGCCACGGGTTCCAACACCATCATTAGGTACGTAAATAGGATTGCCTATATTGTTTAAATCATTGTAAAGCGGTAAATTCAAGTTGATTTCAAACCTAAAACTTACTTCTTGTAGATAAGGATTTCTATTGGTGCCGTCAGAATCACAAGAGAATAAAAAAAGCAATAAAACAAAGCCACAGAAGTACCTCATAGTTAGGGTTTCAAAACATTCGTTGAGCAAATTTGGGCAAAAAAAACCTATATTTGCGTTAAATCCTAGCTAAAAACCTATGCATGTCATAGAGGTAGTTGAGGGTTTTTTGTATTTCTAGCAAAAAGTGCATTGGGAAAATTTTTTCGTTTTCTTCAGTGTTCTTTTGTATTAAACCAAGACGATATGAGTAAAGTATCTTATTATACAGCCGAAGGATTAAAAAAGTTAAGGGAAGAACTTAATTATCTAAAAGATGTAGAAAGGCCCAAAGCCTCTCAAGCTATTGGTGAGGCCAGGGACAAAGGTGACCTATCTGAAAATGCTGAGTATGATGCCGCAAAAGAGGCACAAGGTCTTTTGGAGATGAAGATTTCAAAAATGGAAGAAACTCTTGCCAATGCCAGATTAATAGATGAATCCCAGCTGGATACTTCCAAAGTACTGGTATTATCTACGGTAAAACTGAAGAATCAGACCAACGGTATGGAAATGAAATATACTTTGGTTGCCGAAAGTGAGGCAGACCTTAAGACGGGAAAAATATCTGTTACCTCCCCAATTGGAAGGGGGTTGTTGGGAAAATCTGTTGGAGATGTTGCTGAGATTACCGTACCCAATGGAACGTTAAAATTTGATATTTTGGAGATTACCCGAGATTAGAAGATGCTATAATCCTTATATTTAATCCCGTTCCAAACGGGATTTTTTTATTCAAAACCAAACCAGAAATGCCAAGTATTTTTACCAAAATCATTGAAGGAGAGATTCCCTGTTATAAGATAGCGGAAGACTCAGATAATTTTGCCTTTCTAGATATTAATCCAAATTCAAAAGGACATACGCTTTGCGTTCCTAAAAAGGAGATCGATAAGTTGTTGGATTTGGATGAAGCTTCATATAACAAGCTTATGGCATTTTCCAGAAAAGTAGGAAAGGCCATGGAAGAAACTATACCTTGTGAACGGGTTGGGATGTCTGTTATAGGACTTGAGGTTCCCCATGTCCATGTCCATTTAATCCCGTTGCATAGCATGAAAAATGCCACTTTTCAATATAAGGAAAGTGTTACTCCAGAGGAATTTGAGGAGATAGCCAGGCAAATACGGGAGAAGCTTAAATAAAGCCTTCCATTTTAAGGTAAATTCCGGCAGCCACAAGTCCAAAAATCAGAATAAGGAGGATAAAAAAAAGTGTGGTAAACCTAACTGAAGGCTTATCTGGAGTAACCAATTTGCTATAGTAGTCGAATACCCTTTCAATATCATTGGTCCAATTTACCGGATAAATTATCGAATAACATTTCTTACATTTTAATTCATGGGTAACCAAGTCTGTTGTCCTATGAAAAAATGGATTGTAGGTATGCTTTTGATAAAAGGTGAGCTTTAGCTCCTGGTTAAAACATTCGGGGCAATTGTTGGTAATCTCAGCTTCCTTTATCGCAATTTGTTTGTCTTTAGCCATAGCTTGTTAAACATTTGCTTTGAGGGAAATTTGCATGATTGTTCCTTCTTTACTTGACGAAAGTACTTTAATTTTTCCTTTATGATACTCTTCGACTATTCTTTTTACCAATGACAATCCCAATCCCCACCCTCTTTTTTTGGATGTTACACCGGGGTTAAAAATGTTATGAAAGTCACTTTTGGCAATACCATGACCTGTGTCAGAAACCAAAATATTGACATGATGCCCTTTTTTTTCAATCTCAATGGCAATGTTTCCCTTTCCTTTCATTGCATCTATTCCATTCTTCACCAAATTTTCAATGCTCCAATTAAATAAAGGAGGGTTCAAAAGAACGGGCAGTTCATCAATGTCTGATGTAAAGGAAAAATGAATGAGTTTGGAACTTCTACGTTTCAAATATTGATAAGCTTTTTCAGTTTCTGAAACAATGTCATGAACTTCCAGGTCTGGGATGGATCCAATTTTGGAAAAGCGATCGGTAATGGTCTCCAAGCGGGTAATGTCCTTGGCTATTTCCTTGGTTATCTCAGGGTTAATATTTTCCGTTTTCAATAATTCGTTCCAACCCAAAAGGGAAGTTAAAGGAGTTCCAATTTGATGGGCGGTCTCTTTGGCCATTCCAGCCCAAAGCTTGTTCTGTTCCGAGGCCTTATTGGTCTTGAAGAAAAAGAAAATGACTGTTCCAAAAAGAAAAATAATCAGTAGTAGTGCAAGAGGATAGTATTTTAATTTGTTCAAAACCACAGAATTCCCATAATATAGCGTTTCCAACAATTCTCCTTCCTGTATAATATGTATGGGTTCGTTTTCACCTTCAAACTGCTTTATCTTTTTCTGTATATAAACGCTGTCTGCCGCTTTTTCCTTTGAAATGTTATGCGTTTTTATAGAACCTTCCTCGTTTACCAGAATCATAGGGGTAGAGGTGTTGTTGCCCATAACCTTTAAAGTTAAATTCCCGAGCTCTTGGTCAATCGAAGATTGAATGAGTTCTAACTGGGCAGTGGCCCAGATTTCCATCTTTAAACGTTCTTCTTCCTTAAAATTCTTAAAAAAGCTGTTGGTGTTCCATAGAATAAGGCTTACTATAACGAATGCCGAAATCAATAGAATGATATTGGAGGCCTTCTTTTTGGGGTTGAAGTTCATTTTTTGATACAATTGTGATTAAAGATAACGGAAAATGTAAAAATATGTTGATACTTCGTTGTTGTACATGGTTTTTATTAGGGTTCATTTTGTGTATTTTTGATGCTTATTGAAAAGAAGCATAGATGGAAGTCCAAGGAAAAATTAAAATGATTGATGAAACCAAAACCTATGGTAACAATGGTTTCAGAAAAAGAGAATTGGTAATTACTACAGAGGAACAATATCCTCAACATATTTTGGTAGAATTTGTGCAGGACAAGTGCGATTTGCTTAACAATTATAGTACAGGGCAATCGGTAAAAGTCAGCATCAACTTAAGAGGCAGGGAGTGGGTAAACCCTCAGGGAGAGACCAAATATTTTAACTCGATACAAGGTTGGCGGATTGAAAATTTACAAACGGAAACAGGTGCAGAAAATATGCCGCCGGTTCCACCAATGGAAGCTTTTGAACCTGCTGATAATCTTAAGGAGGAGGATCACGACGATTTACCATTCTAGTCCACTTTGGTTTTTACCAAGGTAATAGAACATGTTTTTAGAAGGTATTTGCCTTCCCCTTTTACAATAGCAGTTCTTTTAACGATACTTACTGTTGTTCTTGCCTTGGTTTTTACGGAAAACACTTCAGACAAAAATCATTTAGTACATATACTTTCCCAATGGGAAAATGGGATTTGGAACAATGGCCTTTTGGTATTTGCGTACCAAATGATGCTCATATTGGTATTGGGGCATGTATTGGTGTTAAGTAAACCTATGGAACGGTTGATTCTTGGAATCACCAAGTTTGTTAAAAATACTTCGAATGCAGCTGTCTTGGTAGCATTGCCAACAATGCTGGTTTCCTTTTTTAATTGGGGACTGGGGCTAATTTTCGGTGCAATCTTAGCCAGAAAGGTTGGCGAATATGCCAATGCCAACAATATCCCGATCAACTATCCCTTGATAGGTGCTTCCGGATATGTAGGCCTCATGGTTTGGCACGGAGGCATTAGTGGATCTGCTCCAATAAAAATTTCGGAAGCGGGACATTTAAAAAGTCTTGTTGAAGGCGTTTCCAATAATGTAAGCCTAAGTGAATTACCAGAAATGATATCTACCTCACTAACTGTATTTAGCTCATGGAATCTGATGCTATTTTTTTTGGTGGTATTTTTCATCAGCCTTACCGTTTATTATTTGGGTAAAAGGACAAGACCTAAAAGTATTTCTTTAAAAGCGTACCATTTTAAATCCGTTGGCAAGGAAAATCTAAAAGGGGCAGAAAAATTGGACCATTCACGAATTGTGTCCGCATGCTTTGGGGGTCTAATATTAATTGCCTTTTTGCTACAGTATCTACCTGCTCTAAAAAGACTGAATATCACTCCTAACATGCTTAATTTCTTTATGTTGGGGCTGGCAATTCTATTACACGGAAATTTTAAAAGCTTTTTGGTTGCCTTGGAAGAAGCTATTGGGGATACTGCAGGAATTTTGATTCAATTCCCATTGTATTTCGGTATTATGGGGATTATGACCGGTTCGGGAATGATCAATGGCATTTCAGATTTTTTTGTATCTATTAGTACGGCGATAACCTTACCTATTTTTACCTTTTTAAGCGCGGGACTCGTTAACATTTTTGTTCCCAGTGGCGGAGGCCAATGGGCCATTCAGGGACCGCTTGTACTAGAATCTGCAATGCAACTGGGCGTTCCCTTGCCAAAGGCAATTATGGCTCTGGCCTATGGAGATCAAATAACCAACATGCTGCAACCTTTTTGGGCATTGCCCCTTTTGGGAATTACAAAATTAAAGGCTAAGGAAATTTTGCCTTATACACTTATTTTTATGCTTATTGGAAGTTTGGTGTACATTGGTGGGTTACTCATCATATAAGTGTTTTCCTTAATTTTATAAAAACGGCAGCTTGGAAAAAGATTCAAAAAACTTTCCCCTGTTCTTTGTGGGAGATGATCTGGAATTCCCTTCGGTAGAGATGGCGAATGAAGATGGACTGTTGGCCGTAGGAGGGGATTTATCCCCTGAACGACTGCTTTTGGCTTATAGAAGCGGAATTTTCCCATGGTTCAATGATGATGCCTTGATTTTATGGTGGAGTCCAGATCCTAGAATGGTTTTGTTCCCTGAAAAGATCAAAATCTCAAAAAGTATGCGAAAAGTGCTACGAACCAATCAATTCAGATGCACACAAAACAACAGTTTTAAAGAGGTAGTGGAAAATTGTGGAGCAACGAAACGTAAAGGACAGGAAGGAACTTGGATTACCGAAAAAATGAAACAGGCGTATTTAGACCTCTTTGAAATGGGCTTTGCCAAATCATTTGAAGTATGGGAAGGGGATAACTTGGTTGGGGGACTTTATGGAGTAGATCTGGGCCATGTTTTTTGTGGGGAGAGTATGTTTAGCACTACCTCAAATGCTTCCAAATTCGCTTTTATAAAAATGGTTCAAGAATTAAATCAAAAGAAATATAAACTTATCGACTGCCAGGTGTACACCGAGCATCTGAAAAGCTTAGGGGCAGAGGAGATGTCCAGGGATAGATTCCTTAGAATTTTACAGGGATAGCTGCATTCCTACAAGTAACAAAACGATATTTTTAGGAAAAATTGATGTAAAATCTTCCCTGCGATATTCCATACCGGTTTGCAACTTTAGTCCACCCTGAAGACGCCATCCCAATTGGGCATTAACCCGGGCGTCGTATTGTGGGACACTGTTTTTGGCAAGACTCCATATATTTTCAAATCCACCAGCAAAATAGGGCTCCCCAATGTCCACAGTCTCACCTTTTAGTGGAAAATCAATAGCAAATCGATACCTAAACCTATGGATTGTAAAATCTTTGGTAAAACGTTGTTCTGTTCTAAATCTATGTCCAAACCGAACAACATACGGCCTTTTTGTAAAATTGAACTGTTGCATTAGTCTAATCTCATCTTTCTTGTTCCCAAAGATATCCCTAAACCGATATTGTAGTCCAAAAGCCAAACTTTGATCATCCCTAAGATCAAACTTTGAAAAATGAATCATATCAAGTTGTCTTGCCTCCAATTCGATAGTGCCATTTTTAACTAGGTAACCTCTGTGTGCCAATGAAAAATTATGCGAATAGGTATTGGATACGCTGTAGTTGATTGCCATTTGGGGTTGAAAAAATACGGTAAAGTTCTCCTGCGCTTTTAAAGATGGCATCAACACAAAACCAACAAGGAACAGATACCATCTAAAAGAGCACATGATTGTAAGATGACGACAACGATTTACGAAGTTTTACCAACTTTCCCTCGGCATTAAAAAGTGCCTCATAAGTCAGGAATCCCTTTTTTCCCTTCGCGGTAAAAACGATTTCATAATTAATGTAGGGCAGTATGAGGTTTTGAAAAGCCTGTTTTATAATTTTTTCTGTGGGTCCATCATCAATCGGATATTGTTGTTGGATTTTTACGATACGAACTTTTCGAAAAGTATGGATTAAATACGTGGAAATACTGGACCAACTATCCTCTGGGATATCTACTTCCTTAATTTGAAATTCAATATCCTCCAGATTTCCATGTTTATCAAACTCAATGCTATAGTGTAATTTGCCCTTTTTGAACTTTGCTTCAAAACTCTTTTTAACACTATCTATTTCTTTATAGAACCGTATTCGTTTGGAAGATTCAAGTTGTTGTGAAATTAGATTGTATGCATTGGAAGGAAATTCCGACTGGGAAATTCTGTATTCCTGTTCATATTTATTCTGAGACCAACTTATAGAACAGCACAAGAGAAAAAGGAAGTTTATAAAAGGGCTATACTTGATCATACCTAAAGCAGTTTATCTCATGATCGTTTACCATTCCTGTGGCCTGCATATGGGCATATACAACGGTGCTACCAACAAATTTGAACCCTCGCTTTTTTAAATCCTTACTTATTTTGTCCGAAAGTGCAGTATTTGCGGGAGCCTCTTTATAGTTATTTAGTTTGTTTTTGATGGGTTTTCCATCTACAAATGCCCATATGTATTTGCTAAAACTTCCAAATTCATTTTGAACCTGTATAAAAGCGTTGGCATTTGAAACTGTGGCGTTTATTTTCAATTTGTTTCTAATAATACCGGAGTTTCCAAGAAGTTCTTCAATTTTTGTTTGATCGTAGACCGCTATTTTTTTATAGTCGAAATGGTCAAACGCGGTTCTGAAATTCTCCCTTTTTCGAAGCACGGTAATCCAGCTTAACCCGGCCTGAAAAGTTTCCAAAATCAGAAATTCAAATAAGGAGGCATCGTCTTTAACAGGAACGCCCCATTCCTTATCATGATATGCTTCATATAAGGGATCTCCCTCGCACCAACCGCATCTATGTTTATTCATTTATAGTTTTTATTTAAAGATACTGGAAAATTAAAACAGTTAATTGAAAGTTAAACTTTCATATATCAATAGTAATACTATTATATTTGTTTTGAAATCTTAAAGTTATTTGGTTTATGGAAAGATTAATGCAATCAATACGGATTGGAATCAATGATAAAATTTACGTAAAAGACCCTGAATCATCAGACTTGGGTAAGCGAATCATTGAACAAAGTATTTTAATGATCGATGAAATGGGTTTTGAAAGTTTTACTTTTCGAAAACTTGGAGAACAAATAAAATCCAACGAAAGTTCCATCTACCGCTATTTTGAAAACAAACATAAGTTACTGCTTTATTTGGCTTCTTGGTATTGGGGTTGGTTGGAATATAAGATGGTCTTTGCCACCAATGCTATAGTAAATCCTAGTGATAAGCTCCAAAAAGCGATAGAAATTTTAACACAGACTGTGGAAGAGGATGTTTCGTTTTCACAAATAAATGAGGTGTTGCTCAATAAAATTGTAATCAATGAATACTCAAAATCCTATTTAACCAAGGAGGTGGATCAAGAAAACAAAGATGGGTACTTTGTTATATACAAGAGATTGGTCAATAGATTACATGAAATGATTGTTGCTTTGGATGCAGGTTATCTTTACCCCTCGAGTTTGGCAAGTACAATTTTAGAAGGGTCGTTACATCAATACTTTTTAAAAGAACATTTTCCCATGTTGACGGACTGCAACCAAACCACAACGCCAACCCAATACTTTACAGATCTTGTCTTTAGAGCCTTAACTCCAAAAAGCTAATGGCTAAAAAAATTCTTACCGCATGGCAACGCCTTATGGGTATGCTGGCATTGGATAGGAAGGATATATTACAAATTTTTTACTATGCAATTTTCGCTGGCTTGGTAAATCTTTCCTTGCCCTTGGGTATTCAGGCAATTATCAATCTTATTCAAGGAGCACAGGTAAGTACTTCTTGGATAGTCTTGGTTGTTTTGGTGACCCTTGGTGTTGCTTTTGTTGGGGTTTTACAGTTAATGCAAATACGCATTATTGAAAATGTGCAACAAAAAATTTTCACGAGGGCCTCTTTTGAGTTTACCTATAGATTTCCTAAGATAAAAATGAGCGAATTACGGGATTACTATCCGCCGGAATTGGCCAATCGTTTTTTCGATACCTTGACAATACAAAAGGGGCTTTCTAAAATATTAATTGATTTTCCAGCAGCTTTTTTACAAATTGTATTTGGGCTATTACTGTTGTCTTTTTATCATCCTTTCTTTATTATTTATGGATTGCTTTTAATTCTTTTGATTTATGTAGTATTCAAATTCACAGCTCAAAAAGGATTGGAAACAAGTTTGGATGAATCTAAAAACAAGTACCGGGTAGCTCATTGGATCCAGGAAATTGCCAGATCCTTGGTAAGCTTCAAACTGTCAGGAAAAACTACCCATGGCATTGATAAAAATGACACACTTGTAGCCCATTATTTGGATGCTCGTGAAAGCCATTTTAAAATTCTGGTACTTCAGTTTATTCAAATGATCGGGTTCAAGGTTTTGGTCACTGCCGGACTTTTGCTCATAGGAGGTCTCTTGGTTCTTAATCAAGAAATGAATATAGGGCAGTTTGTGGCAGCGGAGATTATTATTCTTTTGGTTATAAGCTCTGTTGAAAAAATGATTATGGGGTTGGAAACTTTTTACGACCTCCTTACGTCCTTGGAAAAATTAGGGCAAGTTGTGGATAAGGAACTGGAACCCCAAAATGGTGAAAAACCATTCGAGGAGAACAAAGGATTTACTGTTGAGCTTGCAAATGTTTCGTACAATGTTCCTGCTCGGGATAAAAAAATAATTGATGATATAACATTGACCATCTCGCCTACCTGTACCATTCTATTGCAAGGTTCCAGTGGCTCTGGAAAATCGACTTTGCTGCGGCTGATTGCGGGTATTTTGGAACCTGATACAGGGAAGGTTTTTATAAACAACGTGGCGCTTCAAGGGATAAATCTGAACTACTACCGTTCACATTTAGGGCAATCGCTGAGTGAGGAATCCCCATTTGAGGGAACCATTGTAAATAATATCACATTTGGGGATAAGGATATACCTCAGGAAGATATCTATTGGGCACTTGAAAAAACCGGATTGACCAATTTTGTAAAGGAACAATCCAAAGGATTACAAACTGTTTTATATCCCGAAGGAAGGCAAATTCCATATACGATATCCAAAAAAATTGTCCTAGCACGAAGTATTGTTAACAGACCCAAATTGTTAATCCTAAAAGACCCATTAGATCAGTTTGGTGAGAGCGAAGCGGAAAAAATAATGGATTTTTTAAGCGATCCAAGCAATGGATGGGCTTTGGTCATTGTAAGTGAGAACCCTAAATGGATTGAGCGTTGTGGGCGCATCATTACTATTGAAAATGGAAAACTGATCAACGAAAGATAGACCGTTATGCTAAACATTTCACCAAATAAGTTAAATGAAAAAGTAGACCTAGGCGGATACAAAGCAGTTGAAAAAGTCTTCTACAGAACCCATTATAAGCACTTTAACAGGTTGTTGGCTGCTTTTTTGTTCATTGCCTTTATCGTTATGTTTCTACCGTGGACCCAGAACATTTCGGGGAAAGGATATTTAACAACGCTAAAACCAGATCAACGTCCGCAAACCATACAATCCCCAATACCAGGGCGCATTGAAAAATGGTACGTTAAGGAAGGTGACCATGTAAAAAAAGGAGATACCATTCTTTATATTTCTGAGGTGAAAAGCGAGTATTTTGATCCCAACCTTGTGGAGCGGACAGGCGAGCAGATTATGGCAAAATCAATGTCTGTAGACTCGTATCAGGAAAAGGTAAGAGCACTTCATGTTCAAATAGGGGCATTGTCCAATGAGAGGGGTTTAAAATTGCAGCAGGCACAGAATAAGCATATGCAGTCAAAATTGAAAGTACGGAGCGACAGTATTGACCTAGAGGCTGCCAAAACCAATATTTCAATTGCGGAGCGACAATACAACAGGATAGTTCAACTTCAAAACGAGGGATTAAAAGCAGTTACGGATGTTGAGGAAAAACGATTAAAACTTCAAGAGACCCAGGCAAAATTAATTTCACAGGAAAACAAACTTTTAGCAAGCAAGAACAACGTTATCAATGCCGAGTTAGAGATTAATACGGTAAAGGCTGCGTATACAGATAAGATTTCCAAGGCAAGGAGTGATATGTACACAGCACAGTCCAATCAGTTTGATTCCCAAGCAGAGGTAACCAAATTGGAAAATTCAAAAACCAATTATGAAATGCGCAATAGCCTGCTTTACATAAAAGCACCACAAAGCGGTTTTATTAATAAAGCCTTGCAATCTGGAATTGGCGAGACCTTTAAAGAAGGAGATCAGTTGGTGGGTATAATGCCCTCGGATTATGAGATGGCAGTGGAAACCTATGTAGAACCTATAGACCTGCCTTTGCTCCATATTGGTGAAAAAGTCAGGATCCAATTTGATGGATGGCCCGCCATTGTGTTCAGCGGATGGCCCGATGTGTCTTTCGGAACATTTGGAGGAACCGTGGTAGCCATTGAAACGTTTATAAGTGATAATGGTAAATACAGGGTGTTGTTGGCTCCGGATAAGGAAGACCAACCGTGGCCAAAGGATATTCGCGTAGGCTCGGGGGCAAATACCATGGCGTTGTTGGAAGATGTCCCCATATGGTTTGAGTTATGGAGGCAGCTTAACGGTTTTCCTCCAAATTATTATCAACCCGAAAACAAAATTGCCGATGTTAAAAAGAAATAAGCAGCGTACCCAGCTCTGTACACTCTTTTTGTTATCCCTCTTTTGTGTTCAGGCACAGCAAGATTCCCTTGTCCTTAACTTTAAGGAGTACTTGGGGTATGTAAAAAAGTACCATCCGGTGGTAAAGCAGGCACAGCTGACCATAGCCAGAGGACAGGCCAATTTAATGAAGGCCCGTGGAGCTTTTGATCCAAAGATAGAAGTAGATTATCAGCGCAAGGAATTTAAAGGCATAGAATATTGGGATAGACTGAACACTGCTTTTAAAATTCCTACTTGGTATGGTATAGAACTAAAAGGAAATTTTGAGCAGAATCAAGGAGCGTTTATCAACTTAGATGAAACCCTTCCAGAAGACGGGTTGTACAGTGCTGGAATATCCATGTCCTTAGGTCAGGGCTTTTGGGCCAATGAGCGCATGGCAACGCTTAGAAAAGCCAAGTTTTATAGAGAACGGTCCAAAGCAGATCAAGATTTATTGGTCAATGAAGTGTTGTACAAAGCTTCCCTGGCGTATTTTGATTGGCTAAGAACCTATCAGGATGCGGGGATATATAAGAATTTTTTGGAGAATGCCCAGGAACGTTTTCAGGGTATAAAAAAGAGATTTCAAGCAGGGGATATTGCTGCCATTGATACGATTGAAGCCAAAATTACAGTTCGTAATAGAGCTTTGGGATTGGAGCAATCCAAGGTAAAGCTGATGAAAAAGTCTTTGGAACTTTCCAATTTTTTATGGATAAATGATGTGCCTGTTGAGTTGCAACCACAAGTTGTACCCGATATATATGCAGCGGGTGAAATTGATGTAACCTTGGAGATTATGGGGAAGCCATTGGACAGTTTTACCTTGGAGAATCACCCGAAACTTAGGTCGTTGGAATATAAAATTGACGGGTTAATCGTGGACCGACGCTTAAAAGCCAACAAACTTTTGCCCAAGTTGGATGTGGAATATAATTTTTTAACAGAATCCCCAAAGCAGTTAAACTCTTTGGTAACTGATCAATTCAAGGGGGGAGCTATTTTTAGTATGCCCTTGTTTTTAAGAAAGGAACGCGGCAACCTTAAATTGGCTAAGTTTAAAGTAAGGGATGCAGAGTTTGAACGAGACAATGCACAGGTAGAGATAAAAAACAAGGTAATTGCTATTTACAAAGAATTGGATTCTTATATAGCTCAGAATCAGTTAATAGACAATATTGTGGCTGATTATAACATCCTTTTGATTGCGGAAGAGCGTAAGTTCAGTTTTGGAGAGAGTTCTCTTTTCTTGATCAATTCTAGGGAAAGTAAACTTATTGATGCCTATCTAAAACAGAATGAGCTGCAAAATAAGTTTTTTTGGGCCAAGGCCCTACTCTTTAAAAGTTTGGCTATTAATCCACTGGATCTATAGGTAATTCACATATTATAGCGGTTTAGCACATAAAGACTAAGGTGTAAGCTTTCAACATAGAATACAACTACTGCGGAGCAATTGGCTTATCTAATAAGAACGTATTTGCCTATATACATGTGTGATCTCAACATAGTTGCTAGGTGAATTTATAGTAAAACTAAACGATAGTTTTTCCGCATCCATTTCCAAAAAACCTTCAGTTAAAGGTTGAGGTAGGTACAGTCTCTTACTTTTATAATATAACTGGGATGTTGGCTTGTCAAACTCAAAAGAAAAACGGAAAGCAATATTGTCCAACAGATCCATTTGAGCAATTTTGCGGTTCTGAGGTTTGTAAAGTAGAATCCTGCTGTTAGGTTTTGTAATTCTCTTTAGAAAATGTCCGTTGTGGTAAATGTGAATATCAAGTTGGGCAAAGGTGATTTCAAGATTTATTGTGGAACAGCAATGCAGAAAATCGAAAATTGCAGGTAATAGGTCTGATTTGGGCATAGTGCATAGGTATTTTGATAGTGCAAAATTGGGTTGTGTAAAAATACATAAAACAACCGAACGGTTGTTATAAAATTTGAATATTGCCCTGAAATTGTCCTTATGAAAAAAGAGGGCAATGACCAGTTATTAAGCAACCTGGCAAAAAGAGTAAAGGAACTTCGAAAAATCAAGGATGTTACCCAAGAGGAAGCCTTGAACGATACTGGAATCCAGTTTTCCCGGATTGAACAGGGAAAACGAGATGTCCAGCTCTCCACACTGTATAAACTCTGCCAATATTTTGAGATTTCCCTGCACGAGTTTTTTGATGAGACCTTTATGTTTTAATTCCGGTGCTGATTAGGCTTGTGCCTCATGTCCTAGCTCCGCAGTAGTTGCACTGCTGCGGCGAAAAGTCGCCCTGTTGCAGAACGCTACCTTTTTCAATATAAAGCACTGTTCCGTAAGTTTTTGGCTGGTTTTGCAACCAATGACAAAAGTCATTTTTAGTCCAGTTATCACGGTTTAAATTTGATTAAAACGATATGTCATGGAAGTAGCTGAGAAAAAATTACAAAAGGAACGTTCAAATCTTGTGCAAAACGGTATTTCAAGCAGTATGAGTTATGGAGAATATCGTGATTTGGTGCATAACTTGGCTAAAAATAGGCAAACCACAGGTATCGATCAATTAGAATCGCTTATCAATTATACGGAACTCAATGATCGCCGAATGAACCGTTGGGACAAGACCTTAAAAGTGTCGCCAGAAACTGAAACCAAAATTTCCAATAATAAAAAAAGACTTACCCTTTTGGTATTGAGTGAAAGCTGGTGTGGCGATGCTTCACCCAGTTTGCCTGTAATGAACAAGATAGCTGAGTTGAACCCAAATATTGAATTAAGAATATTACTAAGGGATGAAAACTTGGAGTTGATGGACGAATTTTTAACAAATGGTTCCCGGTCTATTCCAAAATTGATTGTTTTGGACAGGGAAAATGAAGAAATAGTTGGCGAATGGGGGCCCAGGTCAAGTATTGCCACAGAAATGGCCGAAGCGTATAAGAAAGAGCATGGCACACTTACTTCAGAGTTTAAACAAGACCTTCAGCTTTGGTATAACAAAGATAAAGGCCAGAACATTTTAAAGGATCTGTTGGGGTTGCTTTTCAAGTAAGCATTTTTTCTTCGAGGTCACTTATCGGCTGTTGTTGTAAGTGGTTATTCATTTGTCTTTTTAGATTCGATCAATGTTTTTAATTTGGAAAGAGAACTTTTTATTTCTTGAGATTTACTCTTCGCATTCATTAGGTCAATTTTCTTTAGCATTGTCTTGTAGTTCGCATTTGGATATAATTCAACCAGATTAGTGAAGTATTTGTCAATTCCTTTAGCAATCATTTTTTTTCCATCTTCTGAATAAGCTTTTTCCTCATTGATTTTGTCTAAATAGATGTTGAAATTTTCAATCAATGTTTGGATATTCAAGTTGATATTAACATTCTCTGAATCAGGGTCGTCTGCATTTTCAAGTATTTGGTCATTTCCTAACTTGAAGTATCTCAGTTGTAAACCAAGGCCAAATTCAAAAACAGCAAGTTCCTCTTTGTCGTAGAGATAATTATCCTTGCGGTCCATTGCTTGATATATTTCAGTCATGTCCTTCCATTGTCTAAAGAATTTCTCTGCTACTCGATTACGGTGTTTAATACCCAACTCTTTATCGTCTAAAACAATTTTGTAGTTTTCATGGTCGACTAATTTTTCAACAATCATTCTTGTTTCTGGGTCATCGAACGAAGGTAGTTTTTCATCACTATCATAGCCATAATTCAATTCAAGATTGGCAGCCCTATAGTCTTCGGTATCCCAAAAACGCTTTTCTATTGGAAAAGAATGTTTTTCTTTTTCGTTGCAACTAAGAATTAGAAAGCATAGCGTGGAAAGAAAAATGCTTTTTATTTTAATCATTTAATTTAATTGTTGATTTTTCAAATTCGGAAAGTAAATTTAGTAAACTATCCACATTCCGTTCATATTTCTTTTGTTCACTAAAAACATAACTGTGGAAAGTGTCATAGTCGTATTGATACTGAAACTCTCTTTCCTCCTTATTTTTTAGGTTAATTAGGTCTTCAATTTGATTTCTTTTTGGTGCGTTTAGTTCTGTTATCGCCTTTTTAGCTTTTCTTGCAAAAAGCTCGGTAATTTTAAAATGATATAGTTCATGAGTTAATAACTCCTTACTATTTGAGTGGGAATTGTAAACAAAAGAACGTGACGGATGAAATAAGGATTCAATTCTTACATGGTCTTCATTAATTTCACTATCGATAGTTACCACGACATATGCAAATCGTTTATTGCCATAAAGTGATTTTTTGAAAAACTCCAGCCCTCTGAAGTTCTCAAATGTTATCTCATCAATTTTATCATAAGTAATTGGTTTTTCATAGTCTAAAAAATTAGTGTGTACTAATGCGACAAATCCAATGGTTATAGGTGTCAAAATTAAAGAACTATACTTCAAAAATTTCTTAAGTCTATTTAGGGGTACCCTATTCCTTCGTTTGTTTTCTTTTATTACTATTACTAATTGATATAAAACAGGGGAGAAATAAATAAGCAAAAACAGTACTACGATTGAAGTGTCGCTCATTCTAGAATAGATTACTTGTAATTGCTTACAACGATTAAGAGGATATAAATTTTAAATATCCAACGCTAAGTGAAAGTTCGGGAAATTTAACCTAAGATTCAAGAGGAAGTTAGTGTATGAATCTCTTGGATTGATGAAATATAGTTGGAGTAAACCTAAAATTGAGTGCCTACTTTCGTTGGAATAGGTACGTGATCGTTCCAATTTGAGATGCTTTGGAATCTGGACTAAACCTTGCCTTTAAGGCATATTTTATGGCATTATCTACCAAACAACCGTTGCTGGTACCGGAACTAAGGTCGTTAAAGTCGGCTTCTGTTACATAACCACTGGTGTCAACTTTAATGTTGATAACAACTTTCCCGCCTTCAATGCAGGTATAGATGGGTGGAGGTAAGGAATAGGCATTGCGATCTACCAAAGAATAGGAAATGGAGGTTCGTTTGTCCTTTAAATTGTTGGTAAATTCTTCTTTTTGCGCTTCACGTTCACCCAACAGCTGTTTTTTTTCTTGACGTTTGGCCGCCAGTTCCTTTAACTGCTCGGCAAACGCACCATCTGAATCACTTGGGCTCCCCTGATCATTGTTCAAGGCGCGTTCTTCCAATAATTCCTCCAAAGTTTTTAAAGGTTCCGGATTTCCAACAGATGGTTTGGCCGTTTCATTGAAAGCCATATGACTTTTAATGGGATCATTATTGGCCAGTTCCTCTAAACGCTCCTCCTCTTCTTGTAACAACTCCTCAATATCCTCATCCGCCAAACTCATTTCAATAGCATATTCCTCCTCTTTGACCCCTCCTAGATGAATGTTGAAGAGTAACAAGATCACGAGGGACATGGAGAAAAAAGTTATAAGAAAAGATAACTGGTTTCTGTTTAGGTTCATGGTGCTATTATAACCGCTTTTTTTCAAAATTATTTTATCTCAAGGTTTATGCCCAAGCTATTTTCCTAAAGGAACTTAACTTTTTAGGACAGATTTTCCTTGAAAACCATTGGGGTCACAGCATTATTTACGTTGAAATCACCTATTTTGGTTCTTCGCAATGTGGATAAATGGGCACCGGACTGTAGTGCTTTTCCAAAATCGTGGGCCAAAGAACGGATGTAGGTGCCCTTACTGCAGACCACCCTAAAATCAATAATGGGCATTTCTATTTTGGTAATTTCAAATTCCAAGATTTCAATTTTTCGGGACTGTATTTCAATTTCTTTGCCTTCGCGTGCAAATTCATACAGCCGTTTGCCATCTTTTTTTAGGGCTGAAAAAATAGGCGGTACCTGATCAATTTTTCCCAAAAACTGCTGTGTGGTTGAATGAATAAGGTCATCGTTTATATGCCCTGTGGGAAATGTCCGGTCAACTTCCGTTTCCAAATCATAGGAAGGGGTTGTTGTACCTAAGGTAAAGCTTCCGGTATATTCTTTAAGTTGTCCTTGAAGTTCTGGAATTTTCTTGGTGAACTTACCGGTACAAATAATCAATAATCCGGTTGCTAGAGGATCTAAGGTACCCGCATGCCCAATTTTAAACTTTTTAAGATTGAATTTTTTTCGAATGGCCCATTTTAAGGCATTGACAGCCTGAAAGGAACTCCATTCCAGTGGTTTATCAATCAATAAAATTTGACCATTTAAAAAGTCCTCTTTGGTTTTCAAACCGTATTGAATTTAGAGATTTGCCAATTTTTTGAAGGAATTAACCCCACACGCTCCATGCAATGGCAATTAACCCTACAATTAAACAATAAATGGCAAAATAGGTGAGTTTGCTTTGTTTTACCAACTTAATCATCCAAGTACAGGCCGCAATACCGGTAATAAAGGCCGCAATAAAACCAACTCCCATGGCAATGGCTTGGTCTCCAACAAAATTGATGTCACCACTTAAAAGGTCTTTGGCTACTTTTCCGAATATCAAGGGAACCACCATTAAAAATGAGAAACGGGCAGATTTTGTTTTATCAATCCCTAAAAGCACCGCGGTGGAAATAGTAGCTCCACTCCGTGAAATTCCTGGAAGTATGGCTACAGCCTGTGCCATGCCAATAACAAATGCACTGCGATAAGAAACTCCTTTTTCGGTTGTTTTGGCTAAATCTGCCAAGTATAACAGAATGGCCGTAATAAGGAGCATAATACCTACAATAATGATCGCACCATCAAAAAAGACCTCTAGAAAATCCTGTAAAAAAAAGCCTATCAAAGCGGCGGGAATCATAGAAATAATGATTTTGAGCGAGAATTGCGTTTCTTCATTCCATTTAAACTGAAAAAGCCCTCTAAAAATTTCCGCAATATCTTTTCTAAAAACCAAGATGGTACTTAAGGCCGTTGCAAAATGCAGGATAACCGTAAATAAAAGACTTTCCTCAGGAAGTGAATCCGCACCTAGAATAGCTTTTCCCAATTCTAAATGTCCGCTGGATGAAACGGGTAAAAATTCTGTTAGTCCTTGGATAATACCAAGGATAATAGCGTCTATTATTTCCAAACTATTTCTTGTTTTTGTTAGGGTTCAACAAAATGGCATATACCTGTATCCCCAAACCAATAAGAATTAAGGTTGGTGCCAAACGTATTCTTCTAAAATTGTAGATATCAGGATTAAACACATTTGGGTCATCGCTTCCTCCACCGCTCATTAGAATAAATCCCAAAGCAATAAAGAAAAGACCAACAAAAAGGAACATATAATTTCTTTTTTGAAAGATAAACTCCTTGTTTGGTTTTTGGATGCTCTTATTTTTCTTACTCATCTTGTAAAGTTAATAATAAAGATCGTCAGTTCTTAAATTCAAAAAACGTTGGGTGGCAATATGGGTGCTGGCCCAGGAAATAATTACTCCAAGACCAAAGACACCAACAAACAAAACAATTAGAACTACAACATCCTTGAATAGCTGTAGCTCTGGAAAATTTTTGTTTACATAGAACAATACAACGGCCAATGAAATCAATGCAATTGTAGCTCCAAACATCCCCAATTTAATGTTGGTCCAAATAAAAGGTTTTCTAATAAACACTTTGGTGGCACCTACCATCTGCATGGTTTTTATAATAAATCGTTTGGAATAGATGGAAAGCCGAATGGAACTATTGATCAACAGCACGGCGATAAAGGTGAAAATCGCACTTGCAATAAGAATCCATAAACTGATTTTACGGGCATTGTTAGTAAGCAATGATATGAGAGGCTTGTCGTAACTTACTTCGTCCACATAGGTTTTGGAAGCAATGTTTTCGGCAATTTCTTCAATCTGTTCTGGAGAAACAAAGTCAGCCTTAAGATTTACATCAATTGCATTTTTTAATGGATTGTATCCTAGAAAATCTGTAAAATTTTCCCCAATATCCTCACTATATTGCTCAGCGGCATCTTCTTTGGAAATATAATCGGCCGATTTTGTATAATCCGCCAGGGCCAAACTTTTTTGCAATTGGTCAATTTCAACAGGCTTGGCATTATCCTTTAAAAAAACAGAAATGGTAATCTGCTCTTTAAAGTGATCCGCCAATTTTTTGGTGTTCAAGACAAGAAGTCCCAAAACCCCGAGTAGGAAAAGGACAAGGGCTATGCTTAAAACCACAGAAAAATAAGAGGAAATCAGCTTTCTACGTTGATATCGTTCAATATATTGACTCATACAGCAAAATCAGTATGTAAAAATAGAAAAGTAAATCGTAATTAGGGGATTAAAGCTATTTTTGCAATTCTAAAAGTTAGACACTATAGGTGTCATTTTGAGCTCCAATGCTATTGGAAGGAGAAATCTTCGGGTTTATTTGAGATATCTCGATCGCGCTCGATGTGACATTGTAAATTGAATGGTACTATGAACTACGATTTTCAAAAAATCGAAGCCAAGTGGCAGAAATATTGGGCTGAGAAACAAACCTTTAAGGTTGAAAAAAATTCAGATAAGCCTAAGTTTTACGCACTTTCCATGTTCCCCTACCCTTCTGGGGCGGGATTGCACGTAGGGCATCCGCTTGGGTATATAGCTACAGATATCTACGCCCGATACAAAAAGCATAAGGGCTTTAATGTATTGCACCCGATGGGATATGATTCTTTTGGTCTACCGGCAGAGCAGTATGCCATTCAAACAGGGCAGCACCCGGCAATTACTACGGAAACCAATATAAAAAGGTACCGGGAGCAGTTGGATCAACTTGGTTTTTCGTTTGATTGGAGTCGCGAAGTACGTACCTCGGACCCTAAATATTATAAGTGGACGCAATGGGTTTTTATCCAATTGTTCAATTCATGGTATAATAAAAATTCAGACAAAGCTGAAGTCATTTCAGATTTGATTTCCATTTTTGAAAAAGAAGGAAATGTGAAAGTTGAGGCCGCTTGTGATGATGATATTCCAACTTTTACAGCAGAAGAATGGGGTAATTTTTCGGATACGGCCAAACAAGAAATTCTATTAAAATATCGATTGACATATTTGGCGGATACCGAGGTTAATTGGTGTCCGGCCTTAGGAACGGTTTTGGCCAATGATGAAATTGTGAACGGGGTTTCAGAACGTGGAGGACATCCTGTTCTTCGAAAAAAGATGACCCAATGGAGCATGCGGATTACAGCCTATGCCCAACGCTTGTTGGATGGCTTGGAGACTCTTGACTGGCCACAGCCCTTAAAGGATTCACAAACCAATTGGATTGGTCGCTCCGAAGGAGCCTCGGCAATTTTCAATGTCATTTCGAGCGCAGTCGAGAAATCTGGCGCAGTCGAGAAGGCTCAAATAGAAGTATTCACCACCCGCCCCGATACCATTTTTGGGGTGAGTTTTATGACCTTGGCACCGGAACATGAATTGGTGGCTCAAATTACCACACCAGAACAAAAAGAAGCTGTGGAAGCCTATGTAGAAGCTACGGCTAAGCGATCGGAGCGTGACCGAATGGCCGATGTAAAAACTATTTCCGGTGCTTTTACTGGGGCCTATGCAGAACATCCATTTACCAAAGAACCCATTCCCATTTGGATTGGTGATTATGTTTTGGCAGGATATGGAACAGGAGCCGTAATGTCCGTTCCCTGTGGAGATCAACGCGATTATGACTTTGCAAAACACTTTAATATCCCCATTCCCAATATTTTTGAAGGGATAGATATTTCCGAAGAAGCGTTTGCCGATAAGGAAAAAACAATCATTGCCAATTCCAATTTCTTGAATGGATTGCCCTATAAAAAAGCGGTTAAGCGTGCTATTTTTGAATTGGAACAGCTAGGTCAGGGACAAGGAAAAATAAATTACCGTTTGCGCGATGCCGTTTTTAGTCGCCAACGCTATTGGGGTGAACCTTTTCCGGTGTATTATGTGGATGGAATGCCACAGATGATTGCTGATGAACATCTGCCTTTGGAACTCCCGGAAGTTGAAAAATACCTTCCAACAGAGACCGGAGAACCACCTTTGGGCAATGCAACGGCTTGGGCTTGGGACACTGAACAATGTACAGTGGTCAATAATGAATTGATTGATCACAAAACAGTGTTTCCTTTGGAATTAAACACCATGCCAGGTTGGGCGGGAAGCTCCCAATACTTTAATAGGTATATGGACCCTCACAATGATGAGGCTATCTATTCTCAAGAAGCCATTGACTATTGGGAAGATGTGGATTTATATATAGGTGGTAGCGAGCATGCCACAGGGCATTTATTGTATTCCCGTTTTTGGCAGAAGTTTTTGTTTGATAGAGGGATTGCTCTTAAAGATGAGTTTGCCAAAAAATTGATCAATCAGGGGATGATTACGGGGACAAGTGCTTTTGTTCATTCTGAGTTAATATGGTATTCTTATTCTCCTCAAAAGAATATTACAAAGTACCACCCAATTAAATTGCCATTGAGGTTTCTTTCGGAGAATACTTTCACAACAGTGCTGGATAGAGTTAAGGATAAACTTAGGGAAAAGGATATATTAGAAAATCGTATCAGTAAATTACTTCCAAATCATTTTAATCAAATTTTCGGGGTTAACAATTCTATTTCTAAAGAGTTTTCTGGCCTTGACACTGAGAGAATCATTAAAAAATTGAAAGACAACCTTTGGTTTACGATTCTACCTATAAGAGTTGACGTCTCATTAGTAAATAGTTCAAATGAATTAAATATCGAAAGATTTATTGATTGGAGAAAAGAACATCAAGATGCCGAATATGAGTTTGAAGAAGATGGTACTTTTAAAGTGACTCGCGAAGTAGAGAAAATGTCTAAATCTATGTTCAATACAGTCAACCCAGATGCGATTTGTGAGGAATATGGTGCGGACTCCCTTCGCTTATATGAAATGTTTTTGGGGCCTTTAGAGCAATCCAAACCTTGGAACACAGCAGGGATTACGGGCGTACATTCCTTCCTTAAAAAATTATGGAAGTTATATAGTGCTATTGATGAAGGTTCAGAGCCATCAGCAGAAAATTTAAAAACGCTGCACAAAACCATCAAAAAAGTGGAGGAGGATATTGAAAATTTCTCCTTCAATACTTCGGTGTCTACCTTTATGATCTGTGTAAATGAATTGACAGCCCAAAAATGCTCAAGCAAAGCTATTTTGGAGCCACTTGCTATTTTGGTTTCGCCCTATGCACCCCATATTGCTGAAGAACTTTGGGAAAAACTGGGGAATACAGAGTCCATTGCAGAGGCGGCATTCCCAATTTTCGAAGAGAAAAATTTGGTAGAAAGTAGCAAGGAATATCCCATTTCCTTCAATGGGAAGATGCGTTTCAAATTGGAATTGTCCTTAGAGTTGGGCAAGGAGGATATTGAAGCAGCCGTCATGGCCCATGAAAAAACCAAATCCCAATTACAAGGCCGTACCCCCAAAAAGGTGATTGTGGTTCCAGGGAAAATTGTAAATATTGTTGGGTAGCTTCCCAAAATAAAATCAGTATGGAGTTAATTGAAATAATAGGTCTTGTGGCAGCCACCCTAACCACAAGCGCCTTTGTGCCGCAGGTCTATAAAACCTGGAAATATAAATCCACTAAAGATATTTCGTTGGTCATGTATGTCATTTTCTTTATTGGCACCATGCTTTGGTTGTACTATGGAATCCAAT
The DNA here is from genome assembly GCA_039985375.1 of Flavobacteriaceae bacterium. GTDB lineage: Bacteria > Bacteroidota > Bacteroidia > Flavobacteriales > Flavobacteriaceae > Flagellimonas. The sequence goes on along the minus strand of JBDWSS010000017.1, from coordinate 105,179 downwards.
ATAAAAGTTTGGCCATTATTTTGGCTAACTCAGTGACTGGGGTTTTGGTATTATTTATGCTTTTCTTAAAAATAACCTACAAGTAACCCCTATTTATTTAGGGGTATTAATTTGTTTTGCTCTATTTTATAATAGATACCCCTTAAAAATATAGGGTATAATGTTAAATAAACTAAATATTTACCTATTAACCCCTGTTTTTTATCGATCTTATTTTATTATTTGTTTTTTTTGTAACACTTTTGAGGTGTTAATTAAAAAAAATCACAATAATGATTGTAGGTGTACCTAAAGAAATCAAGAATAATGAGAGCCGAGTTGGAATGACTCCAGCCGGGGTTTTTGAATTGGTAAAGAACGGCCACAAAGTGTATGTGCAGTCCGCAGCAGGGGAAGGCAGTGGTTTTTTTGATCAGGACTATCTGCAAGTTGGCGCAAACATCTTGGAAACCATTAAGGAGGTCTACGCAATGAGCGATATGATTATCAAGGTGAAGGAGCCCATTGCTGAAGAATATAATCTTATTAAACAGGGTCAGATTGTGTTTACCTATTTTCATTTTGCATCCAGCGAAACCTTGACCAAAGCAATGATTGGCAGTAAATCTATTTGTATAGCCTATGAAACTGTTGAAGACGAGGAAGGTACATTGCCATTACTGACTCCAATGTCCGAGGTGGCCGGTAGAATGGCCATTCAACAAGGTGCAAAGTATTTAGAAAAACCTGTTAAGGGAAGAGGGGTGCTGCTAGGTGGCGTGCCTGGGGTGGCACCTGGCAGGGTTTTGGTTCTTGGTGCTGGAACGGTAGGTATCCAAGCAGCAAAAATGGCGGCGGGACTGGGAGCTCATGTCACCATATTGGATGTGAACATGAAACGGTTGCGCTATGTTAACGATGTAATGCCCAGCCATGTTGTCACTGAATTTTCAAATGAATTTAATATAAGAAAGCACATAAAAACACACGATTTAATTATTGGGGGTGTCCTTTTAAAAGGAGCAAAGGCACCCAACCTTATTACCAGTGATATGCTCAAAACAATGCGTCCAGGAACAGTGGTTGTAGATGTTGCCGTAGATCAAGGAGGTTGTATAGAAACTACAAAGGCCACCACGCATGAAGATCCAATATATATTATTGATAATGTTGTGCATTATTGTGTAGCTAATATGCCTGGGGCAGTCCCTTACACTTCTACAGTTGCCTTGACTAATGTAACACTGCCCTATGTATTAAAATTGGCCAAAATGGGATGGCGAAGTGCCTGTAATTTGGACAAAGCTTTGGCAAAAGGATTAAATATTGTGGAAGGAGAGGTAGTTTACCAAGAGATTGTAGAGGCCTTTAATTGGGAAACGGTTCTCGCTTAAGGTACAATTTGTCAGTAAAAAGACCCTGCCCAATTATGGCGGGGTTTTTGCTTTTCAGTGGGTATGATATGATATTTCTGTGTAAATGGGAATGTTTAGTATCTTTAAATAATTTCAAAAGCTAAAATTATGATGACATATTATATATTAATTGGTGCCGTGGCCTTGATCAGCTGGGTTGTCAGCAGTCGATTGAAAAGTAAATTCAAAAAATATTCCAAGGTTCACCTTCGTAATGGCATGAGCGGAGCCGAAATTGCACAAAAAATGCTGGATGACCATGGTATTAGGGATGTCAAAGTGATTTCCACAGCAGGAATGCTCACAGATCATTACAATCCTAAAAACAAAACTGTAAACTTGAGCGAAGGGGTGTATAGCCAACGTAATGCATCTGCGGCTGCGGTTGCGGCACACGAAGTTGGCCATGCCGTACAACATGCCCAAGCCTATGAATGGCTGACCATGCGATCTAAGTTGGTTCCCGTGGTTAGCGTTACGTCTGGAATGTCTACTTGGGTAGTTTTTGGTGGATTGATGCTAGGCGCTGCAGCAGGAGTTGGAATTGGCTACTATGTTGCCATTGCAGGTTTGGTGATGATGGGCTTTGCAACAATTTTTAGTTTTATCACTTTACCTGTGGAATATGATGCAAGTAACCGTGCATTGGCATGGCTAAAGCAAAAAAATATGGTAAGTCAAGAGGAGTATGCCGGAGCGGAAGATGCCTTAAAATGGGCAGCCAGAACCTATTTGGTTGCGGCTTTGGGAGCCTTGGCTTCTTTGGTGTATTGGGCTTTCCAAGTTTTTGGCGGGAGGGACTAAATTTATTGGAACAAAATACGAGCCCATTTGAATTGCTTCAAATGGGCTTTTTTATATTGAAATCTGTCGGTCTATCTGCTGATTTAAAGAAATAAAGGTTTCCGTTCGGGATACACCCTCAATTTGTTGAATGTTCTTGTTCAACACATACATCAGATGCTCGTTGTCCTTGCACAGCACCTTAATAAGAATAGACCAATTTCCGGTTGTATAATGGCATTCCAATACCTCCGGGATTTTTTCCAATGCCTTTACCGCTTGCGGGTTGGCCATGGCCTTATCCAAAAAGATGCCAATGTAGGCCATTGTAGTATATCCCAATGCCTTTGGATTAATAATAAACTTGGAACCCGCCAACAATCCTGAGGCTTCCAATTTTCGGAGTCGCTGATGAATGGCAGCACCAGATATTCCAATATTACGGGCAATTTCCAAAATAGGCCTCCGAGCATCCTCCATCAAATACCTTAGTATTTTTTTGTCAATGCCATCAATTTTAATGGATTTGTTAGAAGTTTTCATTTTTTTGATTCAAAATTGTAGCTAAAGATACCTAAAAGGTATAAAACGTTAACTGTCAATAGAACCAGGATTGTAACCCAGATAGGGTACTTCGTGCTCTTTAAAATGAATTCCATATGTTTTCAATTCCGATAGTATAGGTTGGTAGACTTCACTTTTTATAGGAATTTGGACTCCTGGTGTTGCAATCTTTCCATTTAGGATTTGCAAGGTCGCCATTGCAACAGGTAAGCCCACGGTTTTTGCCATTGCAGTACGACTTTGGTCTTCGCCAAGAACAACCATATTGGTATCTATTTGTTTTTTCTTGCCTTCATATTCGTAACCAAACTTGTGGTACATAACAATCATGTCTTTTTCATCGGTTTCTAGAGTCCAATTATCTTCCAAGATGTATTGCAGCATTTGCGCGGGCGATGCTTTTTTTAAGGGGATGGTTTTGCTATCATCAAAAAGGTTCAGTTCCAAGAGTTTTCCCCACCGAATGTCGTCCTGATCAATTTTAAGGTAGTGCCGTAGTTTTAGCTCAACAGAATCGGTTGGAGAATAGGGTAAAAATAAGTTCACAAATTGGCGATAGGACATTCCTTCTGAGTTTTCAATACTATAGCTGTCATCAGTCATGCCCAGAAGAACAAACATTTGCCAAGCTTTGGAAAAGCCAACTCTTCGCATTGTGCCTCTATACAATGTTAAAGTATCTTGGAGTCCATAGGCTTCCCTATATTTTAAGGAATCCCTGTTTGGATAAACCTCAAAGGTGCCAAAGTCCTCAATATCCAAAAGTTCGGTACGGCGAAAAAGTTTTTGGTATGGGATGTATTTGTAGGATCCTTCTTGAATAAATTTTGCAGCTCCACCCTGACCGGCAACAACCACGTTACGGGGATTCCATGTGAATTTATAATTCCATAGATTGGAATCATGCTGAGGAGCGACCAAACCTCCCGTGAAGGATTCAAAAAGTAATATTTTACCACCTTTATTTCGAATGCGGTCTATTACTTCCATGGCGCTCATATGGTCAATACCGGGGTCAAGTCCTATCTCATTCATGAACACCAAGCCATTTTTTTTTGCCGTCTTGTCCAAAGCCATAATTTCTTTGCTCACATATGACGCCGTTACAAGATGCTTTTTATAGTGAATGCAGTCTTCCGCTATTTTAATGTGTAATCTTGCGGGAAGCATGGAAACTACAATATCAGACATTGCTATTGCTTTTCCTCTTTCCTTCGCATTGAATATATCCATAGCAATAACACTACAATGGGTATGCGAGGAAATATGCTCGGGAATATTTTCTGGATTCAGCTCGCCAATGCATAAATGAAGATTCTCATCCTTGGATTTTTTAAGAATGTAATCCAAAAGATACGATGTGGATTTACCTGCTCCAAGAACCAAAACAGTACGGACCATGGGATTTGTTTACTTTTGATTAAAATGATTAACTAAGGTATCAATTTGTTATATTTTTATGAATAATCATAATTAAAGTTATGAACAAAACAATTGTATTAACAGGAACGTTCTTAGGCATATTGGCAATTTTGTTGGGAGCTTTTGGAGCTCATGGATTACAAAGCTTAATCGATGGAGAAGCACTTGATACCTTTGAGGTAGGGGTGCGTTATCAAATGTACCATGCGCTGTTTTTGTTGATTTTAGGGATTTGGAATGGTTTTGGAAACCATAAGGGAAAGATGGTATTTATCCTAATTCTTTTTGGGACCATTCTGTTTTCTTTTTCAATTTACCTATTGAGTATCAATAGTTTATTTGCTTTTGATTTTAAAAAGATGGCAATTTTAACTCCAATTGGTGGAGGTTTGTTAATTCTTGGTTGGTTTCTTTTCGGATACTACATTTTAACCAAGAAATAAGTCAAATAAACAAGAATAAAACTTTTTTGAGGTTATATTTTTCTAGTTTTGTGTAACTAAAATAACTAGACAAATGACAACATCCACTCCAATTACGAAAACGATTTCGTTAACTGCTTATGGAATAGCACACGACAATATCAAGTATCAACTTTCCTCTCAGCAATTACATGAAATTACCATTGAGAAAGATATGGGCAAAGAATCATCTTTTGGGGCCTTGGCTGTCAATACAGGAGAATTTACTGGAAGATCTCCTATGGATCGTTTTATTGTAAAGGATGATATTACCAAGGATAAGATTTGGTGGGGAAGTGTAAATATCCCCTTTGAAAGTGAAGATTTTGATAAATTATACGACAAGGTCATAGGATACCTAAATGAAAAAGAGCTATTTGTTCGAGACTGTTATGCCTGCGCAGCGCCGGAGCATAGGTTGAACATTAGAGTGGTGAATGAGTATCCTTGGTCTAATATGTTTGCTTATAATATGTTTTTAAGACCAACGGAAGAAGAGCTTACCACTTTTGAACCGGAATGGACCATCATCAATGCGCCAGGTTTTATGGCCGACGCTAAATTGGATGGGACCCGACAGCATAATTTTGCCATTTTAAACTTTTCAAGGAAGATTGCGCTGATTGGAGGAACAGGCTATACAGGTGAAATTAAAAAGGGAATTTTTTCTGCGTTAAATTTTATTTTACCGGTGTTTAAAAACATCTTGCCCATGCATTGTTCAGCTAACGTTGGTGAAACTGGGGATACTGCTATTTTCTTTGGACTTTCCGGAACGGGTAAAACCACGCTTTCTACAGATCCCAATCGGAAACTTATTGGCGATGACGAACATGGATGGACGGCTGAAAATAATGTATTTAATTTTGAAGGAGGTTGTTATGCGAAGGTCATAAACCTATCCAAGGAAAATGAACCGGAAATATTTGGTGCAATTAAAAAAGGTGCCATTTTGGAAAATGTTATCATGGATGGAAAAGGAGATGTGGATTTCGCAGATACGTCCATTACCCAGAATACGAGGGTAAGTTATCCCATATACCATATCGAAAATATTCAGCAACCTTCTATTGGGAAAAACGTGAAAAATATTTTTTTCCTTACAGCTGATGCTTTTGGGGTTCTTCCTCCCATTTCTAAGTTGACACCTTCACAAGCGGCCTACCACTTTATTTCGGGATATACTGCAAAGGTAGCTGGTACCGAAGCTGGAGTTGTTGAACCACAACCTTCGTTCTCGGCATGTTTTGGGGCGCCGTTCATGCCTTTGCATCCTGCTAAATATGCCGAAATGTTGAGTAGTAAATTACAGGAATCCGGGGTAGATGTTTGGCTGATCAATACCGGATGGACAGGAGGGCCTTATGGTGTTGGAACTCGAATGAAATTGAAATATACAAGAGCGATGATAAGTGCGGCATTAAGCGGAGCGTTGGGATTATATAACTATGATAGGTACCATATCCATTCTGTTTTTGGTGTAGCTCAACCTAGGGAATGTCCTGGGGTTCCCACTAAAGTATTGAGCCCAAGGGCAACCTGGAACAATGATGAGGCGTACTATAAAACGGCATTTAAATTAACCAATGCTTTCAGGGAAAACTTTAAAAAATATGAGGCCTACGCAAGTGAGGAAATAAGAAGAGGAGGGCCGCAACGTTATGCTTTCTAAAACAAAGCCCCGATCAATTTGATCAGGGCTTTGTTTTTGTAGTTATTTACGACCAGGTTATTTGTTTACACTGGTAATGTATTTCTGCAATGCCATTGTCATGGATGGTGTCTCCGGTGTTGGAGCTTTTATGTCTATCCGAAGACCAGCTTCTGTTGCCGCATTTACGGTGCTATTCCCAAAAACCGCAATTCGGGTGCTATTTTGTTCAAAATCTGGAAAATTTTTAAGTAGTGATTCTATTCCTGAAGGGCTGAAAAAAACAAGAACATCATACGTAACTTCTCTTAAGTCTGAAAGATCACTAATTACCGTCTTATAAAAAATTCCGCGTTTCCAATCTACCTTAAGGTCATCCAATGACTTGGGAACAATTTCCTTAAGGGTATCGGATGACGGCAATAGGAACTTTTCATCCTTATATTTTTTAATAAGCGGTACTAGCTCGTTAAAAGTTCTTTTGCCTACGTATATTTTACGCTTTCTGTAAACCACATATTTCTGTAAATAATAAGCCACAGCTTCCGATTGACAAAAGTATTTCATGGAATCGGGCACCTTAAATCGCATTTCTTCCGCTATTCTAAAAAAGTGGTCTACCGAATTTCTGCTGGTAAGTATGATAGCGGAAAAATGGTTTAAATCTATTTTTTGCTGTCTTACATTTTTAGCTTCAACGCCCTCCACATGGATAAAAGGTCTAAAATCTACCTTTACTTTCTCTTTTTCAATCAATCGTGAATAGGGAGAATTTTCTATTTTGGGTTCTGGTTGGGAAACCAAAATTGTTTTTACTTTCATAAGCTTTCAATCTTTAAGATAGCTTCCAATGATGATCAAGGGTGCAATTTCGAGTGTGCAAAGGTACAAAATAAAATAGAAAAAATGGGGTATTATGGCTTTTTGATAGTTCTTCAATACGTTGATTAATCCAATTGCATTAATGAAAATAATTAAGATTATTGCAACATAAATTATAGTTTTTGAGTCTTTTAGAATATAAATTAGAACAACATTGCTCACAAACATTACTAGACTACTATAGTTAAAGTAAGAGGTTTTGTGGAATAGTAAATCTGAAATTAGTCCCGTGGTATTGAATACAAATCCTTTGCTAAATTGAAGCAGTGTTTTAATAAGTTGGAAGAGAATTAAAAGCCCAATGATCGCTAAAAAAAACAATTGATCATTTAATGGTTCTGTTTCTGTCCAAAAGGTTTTTTGAATCAAAAAAGCAAACAAAGAAAAATTTATAAGTTGGAATAGGGTAAAAAGGATATGAAACCAATTAAGAAGTTGCCTCCCCTTTTTACTGTTCAGCACAATATATTTATTGTTGAAAGGCAATATCATAAAACTAAGGAACTTGTTTCCAAATAAATATTTTATAAAGGCAAGTACCACCAGGCTAATAAAAAGCATAAGGGTCATCCAATCCAGGGATTCTATTGAGTTTTGAACGGGATTCATTCTTCTATTTTAATGGGGATGCCATTTAGTCCCGGCAGTAGGCCATTTTCGGCGATACCAATCCTAAAATATTTAGGGTCTTCCATTTTGGCTTTTAATAAATCAAAGGTATAAAATATGGTATCTTTCGATTTTAGAAAGGCTCCTCCCGGAGAGAAACGCTCTACTTTTAAAGGAACCATTTCTTTTACCTGTTTATATGCATTTGAGAAAGCAATCGAATAGTTAAGTTCATTTACTGGAATATCGAATGGATATGGGTTATATACCTTTAATATGTGGCTCTTTTTGTCAGCAGAAGGTTCAACAATACATTTTAATTTTCTGAAAGATTGAAAGTTGTTTATGAAGTTTCCATAAAAGACCGTGCTGTCCAAATGCATGTAATTAATATCTCCGCTCTTTCTATACTTGGATACGTTCAATACTTTTTTGCCACGTGTCCTTTCCTCGGAATTATCAATAGAATATTGATTTTTTCTGTAAAAGCCGTTATTGAGCGAAAGAGATGGGTTCCCGGAATAAAACGCATACATGGCAGCACGTCTGTATGAATTGTCAAACACTATGGGAATATCCCCAGCCTTTGAGTTTAGTTCTTGTACCCACTGTTTATTACCATGGGTTTCAAAAACCATTGGTAACAAGGGTTTATATACCAACCACACCCTTGCATAAAGAAGCAAGACAAAACTTAAAACCCCTATTCTGTACATCCATTTTCCACTTCTCGCATTTTCAATTAAATGATTAAAAGCCATTAGTGCCATTGGAATGGAAACAACAATTGCCCATTGTGCTTGCACCCTTCTGTTAAAGCTGGAAATAAAAAAGAAAATAATAACCCCATAGGTTAAAAATAACAGCGCTCTGGAGAACTTGTCGGTTGCCTTGAACTTAAAAAGTGAAAAATATATCCAATAAAAAAGCAAACCTATAATCACAATGAGGTTCAAAAAATAACCCAAAGTGAATTTTTCAAAAGAATATGCCTGATTGGGCCGCTCATACAAATGAAAAGTGATAGACACAAAATCATTTTGGTATAACCATAAAAAATGTGGCGTATAACAAACAAGTGCAATTGCGACTGCCAACCACGCCTTCCAGTTTTTTATAAGCCTTAGATTGGAAAAAAAGACAAATAGTATTACTAGAACGGCATGATATTTACTGTACATCAAGGCCGCCATGACAATTCCCATAAAGATGGAAACCCAAATGGAAGAATCGTTCAAAAAGCGTTTATACAATAACAAGAAAAGTGCGGTAAAAAACAAAAGGGGAGTGTCTGGTAACATCAAAAACCCATAAGCATTCATTAATGTGAAAGAGGATACCAGCAGGAAAAAATGGATGATATAATCTTTCTTTTTTGGATTTTCAATGAGCTCCCACAAAATTAAATAGGTGCCTGCAGAAAGGACACAGCTCATAAAACGGACCCCTAATTCACCATCTAAAAACAAGCTTCCTATTTTTATTAAAAAGGCAACCATAGGAGGATGGTCAAAATAACCCCAATCTAAGTTTTGAGCATAATACCAATAGTATGCTTCATCATAAATGAGTTCCGTAAAATAACTTTGAACAAGATTGAGAACAAAAAGAGCAGCCAAAAGAATAAGAAAAAGCCTAGGAAACTTTTGGGTCATTAAATAAGTTTTAGATGCGGCAAAGTTACAAATATTGCCAAACTTAATACTTAACGGTACAAATGAGAACTTTGAGGAGCAACCAATAAAACGTTATTTTTGCGCTCTAATCTTTTGATAATGGCAGACGGTCTAGTGATTATACCCACTTTCAATGAAATTGAAAATATTGAGGCCATTATAAAAACGGTTTTCGACCTTAAAAAGGATTTTCATGTTCTTGTTGTTGATGATAATTCTCCGGATGGAACAGCTGAAAGTGTACGTAATTTACAAGAACAATTTAGGGATAGTTTGTTTCTTGAAGTTAGGAAAGAGAAATCTGGGCTGGGTACGGCCTATATCCATGGTTTTAAATGGGCTTTAAAACAAGGATATGACTACATTTTTGAAATGGATGCTGATTTTTCCCATCGCCCTGCTGATTTATCCCGTTTGCACAGAGCCTGTCTGAACGGAGCTGATGTTGCTGTGGGGTCTAGGTATAAAAAAGGGGTGAACGTAGTGAACTGGCCTCTTTTTAGAATTTTATTGTCCTATGGTGCATCATTTTATGTGAAGATTATTACCGGCATGCGAGTGCATGATCCTACGGCAGGATTTGTATGTTATAAACGTGAAGTGTTGGAGAAAATAAATCTGGATGCCGTTAGGTTTATTGGTTATGCATTTCAAATAGAAATGAAATACAGGGCGTATCTTAAAGGATTTAAAATAGAAGAAGTATCCATTATTTTCACGGATCGAATCAATGGAAAGTCCAAAATGAATTCGGCAATTATTAGAGAGGCCATTTTTGGGGTAGTTGCCATGAAATTTAGAAGTATATTTTTTAAAAAGACGTTTTAATATGTCAAAATTCCTGCTTAAAAATGCAAAGGTTGTCAATGAGGGCACCATTTTTGAAACCGATGTGCTTCTAGATGGCCATTTTATAGTCCGGATTGATAGCGATATTTCGGATTCCAAAGCCAAAACAATCGATTTTAACGGGGATTATCTTTTTCCCGGTATAATTGATGATCAAGTACATTTTAGGGAACCTGGATTAACCCACAAAGGAACGATCGCTTCGGAAAGTAAGGCTGCCCTGGCAGGTGGAATTACTACTTTTATGGAACAACCCAACACTAACCCACAATCAACTACCATTAAAAAATTGGAAGAAAAATTTGCGATAGCCTCTACGGATGCTTACGCCAATTACTCCTTTCTTTTTGGTGGAACGAATGACAATTTGGAAGAGCTAAAACGATTGGACAAAAATGCCTGTTCCGGAGTTAAGCTGTTTTTAGGATCATCTACGGGAAATATGCTGGTTGATGACGAGGCGGTCTTAGAAAAGATTTTCAAGAATACGGAGATGGTGATTTCTGCCCATTGTGAAGATGAAGGAACGATACGCGGAAATTTGGAGCGGTATAAAAAAATGTATGGAGATGACATTCCCATAGCATTGCATCCCGTTATCAGGAGCGAACAAGCTTGCTACCTATCCTCATCAAAAGCCATTGCCTTGGCAAAAAGGACTGAGGCAAGATTACATGTATTTCATGTTTCTACAGGAATTGAAACGGACCTGTTCACCAATAAAATCCCCTTGGAAGAAAAGAAGATTACTTCCGAGGTTTGTATACATCATCTTTGGTTTTCTGAGGAGGATTATGCTGAAAAAGGAACATTGATCAAATGGAACCCAGCGGTTAAGACAGCCTTGGACAGGGAAAGGTTATGGGAAGCACTTTTGGATGATAGGATTGATGTGATTGCAACCGATCATGCCCCTCACACTTTAGCAGAAAAAGACAACCGCTATACCAATGCACCTTCGGGTGGCCCCCTAGTGCAACATGCACTGTTGGCCATGCTCGAAAAAGAAAAGCAAGGAAAGATAAAACTTGAAAAGATAGTGGAGAAGATGTGTCATAATCCTGCCAAGCTTTTTGATTTGGATAGAAGGGGATTCATTCGTGAAGGGTATTTTGCAGATTTGGTACAGGTGAGCCCAAACTCCCAAACAGAGGTTAAAAAATCTAATATTTTATATAAATGTGGCTGGTCTCCATTTGAAGGTGTTACTTTTGGATCTAAAGTGGTACGTACTTTTGTAAACGGTCATTTGGCCTTCGAATTTGGAAGTTTTTCCCAAGAGAAGAAGGCGAGGAGGCTTACATTCAATAGATGAATATGAAGAAGATATTACTGTTCTTTTTTGTGGGATTTATGTTTTCTTGTGGGGAAAAGGTGGTGGAAAAGCCCGAAAACCTAATTCCCAGGGAAAAGATGATCGTTGTTCTGCACGATTTGGCCATTTTAAATACTATGAAATCTTCTTTTAGAGCCACCCTCAAAGAAAATGACATTGAGATTATGGAATTTCTGTATCGAAAATATGGAATCGATAGTGTCCAATTCGTACAAAGTGACCTATACTATGCATCCGTACCTTTGGAATATCAGACTATGTATGAAAAGGTAGAGGAAATGTTGGAGGTTAAAAGAAAAGCAATTGAGGAGGTTGGTAAGAAAAAAAGTGATAGTCTTTCGAATATCAGAAAAAGGAAAAATGATTCCATCTCCAAATCCAAGGGAAAGAAAAAAAACGTCCCTGATGTTTAATCGCGGAATTTTTCACAACAAAACCCTATGGCGTCATCGAGGTTTTCAAACTTAAAATCTATAGCCTTTTTTATCTTTTCGTTGCTATAGATTTCTCTTTTGTACAAACCTTTTGTCATATTTTTAGTTAGCCTCCTTCTTTTTCTAAAAAGATTGCTCCGCAACCAATCCCATCGCCAAAAAAATTCAAGGACCCAAAAAGAAATTCTTTTTGCGGGTACTTTTGCGCCCAATTTTGGTGCAATTTTTTGAAATATCTCTTGATAGGATAAATTTTCATTTACCAAAATGAACCGTTCCGCCCCAATGTTTGAACCCATGAGTTCAACCATGCTTTTAACCACATCGGAAACGGTTACAAAACCGGTTCCACCCGGGATGTAGGACTTTTTTCCTTTAGAAGAATAAGTAAAAAAAGTACCACTTCCAGATTTCCAAAATCCCGGCCCTATTACCACTCCCGGGTTCACAATAACAACCGTTAAGCCCTCTTGAGACCCTCTCCATACCTCAAGTTCGGCATAATGCTTGGTTAGGCCATAGACCGAAATATTGGAATCGATCCACTCATTTTGCTCATTCGCTTCTTGCTCTGGTGCACTTGGTCCAATGGTAGCAATTGAACTCACATAACAGAGTTTTTTAATATGGTGTTCAAGACATAGGTTAACAATATTTGCCGTTCCAACGGTATTATTTTTAACCAGTGAATTATAATCCCTAGGGTCAAAGGAGATCATTGCCGCACAGTGATACACAGATGTAACCCCTTCAAAAAGCAATTCAAGCGAGCCAATGTCCACGATATCCGCCTGAACCCAATCAATATTTTCCAATAAACTGGCCGGCTTGTTCGTGTAATACCCAAATACCTTTAGAACATTCTGAATTGCTCCTTTGTTTCTATAGCTGGCCTTTACCTTTTTTCCACTCTTGGTTAAATGAAACAATAAGTGGGAGCCTATTAAACCTGTACCTCCGGTTACCAAAATCATACTATAAAAGTACCTATTTGGTATGGATTTATTCAAGGATGTAAGAAGTTCATTTTATATTTGCAGTTATTCAAAAGGATAATCATGACAAGGAATTTTGTTCAAGAGTTAAAATGGAGAGGGATGGTGCACGACATTATGCCTGGGGCAGAAGAACATTTATTGGAGGGAATGCAAGCGGCTTATGTGGGCATTGACCCAACAGCAGATTCTTTGCACATTGGACATTTGGTTAGTGTTATGATGCTTAGGCATTTTCAGCTAGCGGGACACAAACCCGTTGCCCTTATAGGTGGGGCTACAGGCATGATTGGGGACCCTTCAGGAAAATCTGCTGAACGGAACCTTCTTGATGAAAAAACACTTAGACATAACCAAGATGCGATAAAAGCACAATTGGGTAAGTTTTTGGACTTTGAAAGCGACGAGGCCAATGCCGCAGTCTTGGTAAATAACTATGACTGGATGAAGAGTTTTTCCTTTCTCGATTTTATTCGCGACGTGGGCAAGCATATTACAGTTAACTATATGATGGGCAAGGATTCGGTTAAGAAGAGACTTTCCTCAGATGCTAAGGAAGGCATGTCATTTACCGAGTTTACCTATCAATTGGTACAAGGATATGATTTTCTGTATCTATTCCAAAACCACAATTGTACCCTTCAAATGGGAGGGAGCGATCAGTGGGGAAATATAACTACAGGCACCGAGCTTATTAGAAGAATTGGTGGAGGCAAGGGCTTTGCCCTGACCTGCCCTCTCATTACCAAGGCAGATGGCACCAAATTTGGGAAGACAGAAGGTGGGAATGTTTGGTTGGATGCAGAGAGGACCTCTCCTTATAAGTTTTATCAGTACTGGTTGAATACATCCGATGAGGACGCTGAGAAATATATAAAAATCTTCACGTTTTTAAACCAGCAAGAAATTGAAGCTTTGGTGGCAGCGCATAAAGAAGCTCCACATCAAAGGGCACTTCAGAAAAAACTGGCGGAAGAAATTACAACTGCTGTGCATTCCAAGGCGGATTTGGAGAATGCCATAAAAGCCAGCAACATTTTATTTGGAAAATCTACCTCGGAGGATTTAAAGCAGCTAGATGAGAAGACTTTTTTAGATGTTTTCGATGGTGTCCCACAAGCTCATATTGCCAAAAGTGAATTGGAAAATGGGTTGGATATGATAGGTGCTTTGGCCGCCAAAACAGGTTTCCTAGCATCCAATGGGGAAGCCCGAAGAGAATTAAAGCAAAATTCCATTTCCGTGAATAAGGAGAAAGTAAAAGAAGATTACAAAATCACCTCTTCTGATTTGATCAATGGCAAGTTTGTACTGCTCCAACGTGGCAAGAAAAACTATTTTGTGTTGGTGATTAGTTAGTATGGGCGGCTTTAGAGCGCCATTAAATTGCATCCCCTAACATCAGATTGGTCAAACCTACCTAAAATTTCAAAAGTCCCATTTGCATAGGTTTTTCCTAAATCTTGCGTAGCAATAAAGGAACAAGAATGTACATTGGCCAAATCAATAACATTTATCCCACCTGTTTTTCCGAAAGTTTGTTTCGTAAAAGGATCTTCTGTATCCCGTGTTGTTATTTTCATCCAATTGGGGGCTTTAAAGCGGCCATGGCCATGGGAATAAGCTTGGGATAGCAATTCTGTCATTCCGTATTCTGAATGTATTTCGGGGATGCCAAATGCTGTCTTTAGAATATCGTGCAATTCTTCCCTTATCAGTTCTTTTCGTCTTCCCTTCATTCCGCCGGTTTCCATGATTATGGTATGCTCTAAGGGCATGGGAAATTGTTCCGCCAAATCCAATAACGCAAAGGAGACTCCAACGAGCAACGTTTTAGTTTTTTCTTGTTCAAGATGATACAATGTTTGGTGCAACTTTTCCAGGTCATAGAGATAAAAACCACTGGATGCATGCTTGGATTTACCGACCAAATCTTTTATCATATAAATTAGGGAAGAACCTTCACGTTCAAGATAAGAGGGCAATAAAGCTAAAATGCAAAATGATTCAGGTTGTCCATAAAATGTATTGAAACCGAGACTGTAGCTCTGTTCATACAGTGAAATATCATTTACAAAATGTCTGCTGGTTCGGCTTTGGGTGGTACCGCTGCTTTCAAAAATTGCTTGTGGGTTTCCTTTGGACGATACTACCTTGTGCGATTTAAAAAATTCAATGGGCAGAAAGGGTATTTCTTCAACACGCAGCACATTCAGTGGGGACTTTCCTAAGTGCTGACAATAGATTTTGTAAACAGGGTTTTTTTCAAATTGAAATAGAAAAACTTGCATGGCCAACCGTTCAAATTCAACTTGGTTTGAAATGGAAAAGAATTGTTGAATTTGTGCGTTGTCCATGGAGTACTAAAAGTACCCCAAAAATAAAAAAGCCCTTTATTAAAAGGGCTTTTTCCATAGGCAATTTTTATTTGATGACCAGTTTTCGGGTCATTGTCTTTTTTTGTTCCGTTACCTGTAGCACATACACGCCCGGAACCAATCTAGAAATGTTCAACGTATTGGTTGCAATTCTATCGGTTAGTACTACCTCTCCAAAAACATCATAGATCTTTATCTTTTTGCTGCCGTTGGAAGCGGTGGTAACATACACCTCATCGCCATAAACAGGATTGGGGTACATTTTAAAACCCTTTAGTTCTTGTGCTTGCTCAGTGTTTGCACTGACCAATTCCTGACCGAAACTAAATAATGGAAATGCCATAATGAGAATAAAGTAGATTTTCTTCATACATGCTGATTTGGGATAATTAGCAAGGTAAAAGTAGATAAATGAGTGGTAAAAGACTATAAAATGTTGTGAAACAAAGAATTATGTAGGTAAAGAGATAATCTTTGGTGTTTTGGACCCTTGGGAGCGGAAAAAACCTAGCTATTTGATAATTAGCTTTCTAGTGGCCATATTATTATTTTCTATGACCCTTAGGATATAAACACCTTTGTCCAAGCCTGAAAGGTTGAGCTCTTTGCCTAGAATTGTGGTTTGAAGTACTTTGGTGCCAAGCACATCAAAAATAAAGATTTTCTTGGGTGCATTTTGTGATGTCTCAATGAAAACCTTTTCCTGGGTAACTGGATTGGGATACAGCTTAAACCCTTGAATATCCGCACTGGCTTGGGGATTTTGGGAAAATCCAAGTGTACAAACAAAAAAGAATACCACTAGGTAAAGATGCTTCATAAAATATGGGTTACAAAGGCTATGCCACAAATATAAAAAAAATGAGGTCTGTCTTGACTTTGTTTAAGGAAAATACGCACACTTTTCGACGAACTGCAAAAGAAACCCCCGCAAAGCGGGGCTTTTTTGTTTAAAACTACAATTAGAATTTTGTACTGTATCCAATGGAAAAAGATTGTCCTGGTTTTCTTAATGAGAAGATCTGGTTGGACGACCTAAAGGATTCAAATTCACTTAAACGCTCATCATTCAAAATATTCGAAGCCCTAAACATAATCTTGTTTTGCTGATTTTTGCCAAAAGTTTTACTCATGTTAAAACGTAGGTCGTTAAATGGCCTTGTGAAAACGTCTCCAACGTTACCATCACTTACAATTTCCAATGTGGGTCCTTGAACATTGTACAATAGATTGCTTTCCCAGCCATTATCCTGATTCTTATAGCCAAAACCTACATTCACTATCCACGGCGATTGGCCTTGAAGCTGTCTTTCGGTAATCGGGGATTCACCATCTCTTAGGTTTTGAGGGTCTGATCGACGTTCTCGCTCAAATATTCCCAAATCCTGTTTAGAGTCTATTAAGGAGTAATTGCCGTTAAAGAAGAAATTATTCAAACCAATAAAATCCAAGTCTTTCCTTGCTTCCAATTCTAGGCCTAAAATGGTAGCCTCTCCCAAGTTTAGTGGTACAAATTGGTTAGGAGCTCCTTGAATAAAGCTTATTTCAATAGGATCTTCCAAAGTCTTGTAATATGCACTAACGGCTATGAAATTGGTTCCCTCGCCATAAGTTTCGAATCGCAAGTCGTAATTATTGATATAGGTTGGCCTAATGTCTGGATTACCATTAAAAATGGAGTTGGCAATTGGGTCAATGATAGCTGCTGTCGAAGCTTCTTTAAAAGAAGGTCTGGCCGTAGTTCTACCGTAAGAGGCTCTAATTTTCTTGTTTCCGTCCTCATCCAACTCAAAAATAAGGTTGGCAGTGGGGAAAAAATCGAGCTCGTCAATAAATGTCTCATTATCAAAGAGGGTACCATCTACATCCACTCCTGTATATTTCAGTTCAAATTGTTCTGCCCTTACTCCTAAAATCGCATTGAACCATTTCGTTACCTTAAACTCTTCTGAAATATAAGCACCTATAATAGAAATGTCGGAATCAAAGGAATCTGAAGGGTTTGAATCTTGTCTTATAAAGGTGCCTTCTCTAGGAGAACCTCTTAGAATATTCTCCGGAGCTAAAATTTGATTTGGATCTCCATTGAAGCGAAGGCTGAATTCATTGTTGCTGTCCGCATTTGGAAGCGCAAACTGATCTACACCAAACTCCCTGTTTTTAAAGACATAGGATCCACCAACTTTTACTTTGGCATCATACCCAAAGAGTTTGTGTTTTTTAAATATATCTGCTTTACCAACAAGGTTAATTTCTTCCAAGTCCCTCCAAATGCGTAGTGGGTCACCAGATTCACTGGGAGAAATCAAACGATCACCTGTATCATCGCTAATCAAGAATGGAGTTACTCTAAAATCCTGATCTAAAACCTTGGCCAAAGTTACTGCACCCTTCCAATCTACATTCCATGCTCCTTCTTCACCAAATGAATGTACACCATTTAATATACCATTGGTAATGGACCGTTCAGTAAAAAGAAGTGAAGTACGCTCACTTTGATTGGAGTTGAGGATGAAATTACTTTGGGTTACAAAAGAAGATTGGGTTTCTCCATTCTGTATGTGCAACAAGTTCAATTTAAACTTGTTCCTTTCTCCTTTAACCGTTATTCCTCCTAATCCAGTTAATAAAGTATTGTTTACAGATAAGTTACCAAGATTACTTCTGTCTTGTTGAAGCTCGAAAACAGAATTATCCTGACTTCTTCTATAAACTTGTCCATCGATAAAATCTTCGTAGAATTCGGATTCATTTCGATAAGAGACAGCTGCTTGATATCCAACTCTCCAAGAACCGTCTTCGTTTAAATTGTATTGGTTTCCTAAGTTAAAACCGAAATTGAAATCAAAAAAACTATTGCTCTCATCGAGACCTAACTGTGGTTCTAAATTTTGTGTGAGTATGCTCAATTCTGGGCCATTTGTTATCGGATTGAGATTCGAAATATCCCTATTGATGGGTAAATCATTCGAGCTATCGGCAAATCCAAAGGGTCTTCCGCCACTTTCAAAAGTTTGGAACTGGTCGTTGAAGTGGAAGTTACTATTATAGGATGCACCAACCGATAAACTATATTCTTCCTTAGTTGGAAAATCCTTGGTAACGATATTTACAATTCCCCCTGTAAAATCTGCAGATTGATCAGCGGTAAATGATTTGACTACAATCAAGTTATCAAGCAAGTTTGTTGGGAAGATGTCCAACTGCAATGTATTTCGGTCTGGGTCCAAACCAGGAACTTCCAATCCGTTCAGAATGGTTTTGGTATAGCGATCTCCTAAACCTCTAACGAAAACAAACTTTCCATCTTGTACGGAAACCCCAGGAACGCTTCGTACCGCAGCTGCGATATTACTGGCTCCAGATCTTTTAATGCTCTGCAGTGAAAGACCATCTACCAAGGCCACAGATCTTTTTTGAAGATTTAATACAGATGCCTCTGTGTTCTTGGTTACTGTTGTGGTTACTACTACCTCATCAAGTTGATTTGAAGCAGGTTTAAGCGTGACATCGAGAACAAACTCGTCTCCACCAGTAACTTTTACGTCCGTGATTTCAACAGTTTGATAACC
The DNA here is from genome assembly GCA_039985375.1 of Flavobacteriaceae bacterium. GTDB lineage: Bacteria > Bacteroidota > Bacteroidia > Flavobacteriales > Flavobacteriaceae > Flagellimonas. The sequence goes on along the minus strand of JBDWSS010000017.1, from coordinate 86,173 downwards.
CAAATAGGAAAAAGATATTATATATGTTCCTTCATCCAGTTCCAAAGAATACTTCCCGTCAAAATCTGATGTACTTCCAATTGAGGTGCCTTTTACCAATACATTGGCGAAAGGTAAAACATCATTAAACTCACCGTCATTAATGGTACCGATAAGAGTTCCTTGCTGTGCATAGGAAGAAGAAAACACCAAGAAAGTGAGAAAAAGAAAAGAGACTAGCTTGATTTTAATCATCGTGATTCTCGTTAAAATTTAAAGTCTGCAAAGAAAACTGATTGCTCGCTATTTGGCGAGCAATCAGTTTAATCTTTATGTTAAGAAAAGGTTTGCAAAAAACTTCTAGAAAGCACTACTTTCCGCATTGGTAACTGTCCATGCAAATACTGAAGTATCAGCACCAACAGTTTCTTCTCCTGCGGCTACGGTTGTTGTCCAACCAGCAGCATCAGTTTCAAAATCAGAAGCGATTGGAACTTCTGGAATATCATTATCATCATCATCATCGTTACAGTTTTCAGCGCATCCAACTTTTTGTGCGAATATCTCAGAACCTGCGCCGATAATTTCCCAAGCTGAGAATGTCAGTAGGCCATCGTTGTAATTTGTAGTAACACCATTGTTGTCAAGTTCAACATCTTTACTAGCAGGGAATCCGGTAGCGAAAATATTATTTGTAGCTCCTGTTGCGCCGCTTCTGTAGTCGGCATACTCTCCGTTGGAAGCATTTTCATTACCATAAAGAGAAACATTCTCCAAAGTAAAGGCACCATCCAAGTTACCTTCTGGGCCATCAATTTCAAAAGCATGATCAGAAACACCACCTTGCACAACCACTACGTTTGTAATAGTTCCGCTATACGCTTGATCTATATCGATAGCATCATCACCTTGAGCCCAAACAATTAAGTTGGATGCATCTGCAGTTCCACCAAAGAATTCGATACCATCATCAACGTTGGCAATTACTTCTAAGTGATTAAGGACAGTTCCTGAACCAACACCTCCTAAGGTAATACCATTGATTTCATTTCCGCTACCGATATTTGTTCCTCCATGACGAACAGATACATAAGTAATAGATCCCGAATTGTCGTCGGCGGTATCACCACCATAGTTACCGTTAGAATCACTGGCAGGAATACCTTCAATTTGAGCGGTACCTGAGTTATCAGCAACTGAAATCGGAGCTGCTCCTAAAATAATAAGACCTCCCCAAAGACCTCTATCATTTTCTGTTAAGTTTGGACTAGATGTTTGTCCTATTGCAAGGTTGTCTGCAGTAGATGTCATTACAATAGGATCTGCAGCAGTACCATTGGCATTCAAGGTTGCTCCTCTTGCAATCAACAAAACCGATGCATTTGTACCTTGACCGGCGGAACCTTTAATAAGAGTTCCGGCCTCTATAGTCAAAGTTGTTCCACTTTCAACAGCTATACGACCATTCAATTGATATATGAAATCAGATTCCCACGTGGTATCAGAAGTGATATTTGCAGATACTTCAATGATATCGCCTGCTTGAGGATCACCATTAGTATCTGGATCACAGACATCACCTATGCCATCACCATCACCATCAGCTTGGTCTGGGTTTGCAGTGGATTCACAGTTATCATCAGCATCAACAATACCATCGTTGTCGAAATCGGCAACATCTGGCGTAACTGGTGCTTCGTTGTCATCACTGCTGCACGCAAAAAAAGTTAAAGTAGCTACGGCCACCATAAGCATTGAAATTTTTTTCATAGTACTAAATTTTAGTTTTTGTGTTTTCATGGTATAGAAAGAGAAAATTTCTCTATTAGAATTCCCTGCAAATAAAACAGGACATTGTAAAAGCGATGTTAGTCCCACGTTAAGTATTTATTTGAAAACTGTTACAATAATGTTAGGACATTAAATGAATGTTAAGCATTAATGCCGTTATAGTATTATATTTACATTTGGGCGATTAACACGCAAAATACCATCCTATGAAAACAAAGGACATTAAGATTCTACTTGTTGATGACGAACCCGATATACTTGAAATTGTAAGCTATAATCTTTCTTCCGAGGGTTATGAAGTCTTTACTGCCAAGAACGGGGTAGAAGGCGTTGCAAAGGCAAAAAAGAAGACCCCCCATCTTATTATTTTGGATGTAATGATGCCAGAAATGGACGGTATAGAAGCCTGCGAGATTATTAGAAGTACCCCAGGTTTGGAAAATACGATAATCACCTTTCTAACAGCTCGTGGAGAGGATTATTCGCAAGTGGCCGGTTTTGACGCAGGTGCTGATGACTATATTACCAAGCCTATAAAACCAAAAGTATTGGTCAGTAAAGTAAAAGCTTTGCTAAGAAGGCTCAAGGAGGAAAAGGCCGATACGGAGGATATTGTCAAGGTGGGCAATATTGTTATTAACAGGGAAGAATATAAAATTATAAATGACGGAAAGGAAATTGTACTTCCCAGAAAAGAATTTGAACTACTGTCATTATTAACCTCAAAACCCAGCAAGGTGTTTAAAAGAGAGGTTATTTTAGATAAGGTTTGGGGCAATGAGGTTGTGGTCGGTGGCAGAACCATTGATGTGCATATTAGAAAACTACGTGAAAAAATTGGTGACCATCATTTTAAAACAGTTAAAGGCGTAGGGTATAAGTTTGTCTTGTAATGGCCATACAATTAAGGAAATCCTATAAGTTTGCTTTAAGGTCGTCCTTGCTGATAACCATTTCCCTATCCGGGTTTTTAGTTTTGTTTCTTATCTATAATGAGCAGTACGATTGGCTATCCGTGATATTATTTTCATTGGTTTGCTTTGCCGTGGCGTTCACCATTCTGCAAATTCGGGTAGAACGATTTATTTATAGACGGGTTAAAAAAATATACGATGATGTTTCCTTGTTGGAGTCCTCATCATTCTCTTCAAAACCTGTTACCACTGATATGAAAACCTTGACACTCGAAATTGAAAAATTTGCCGAAGACAAGAAAATAGAGATTGATACCCTAAAAATCCGGGAGGAATACCGAAAAGATTTTTTAGGAAACGTATCCCATGAGCTTAAAACGCCTTTGTTTACCGTGCAGGGCTATATTCTTACCTTATTGGATGGTGCCATGAACGACAAGAAGATAAGGGAAAAGTACTTAAATCGCGCCAATAAAGGAGTTGAGCGTTTAATTTATATTGTGCGTGACCTTGATCTGATTACCAAACTTGAGGTTGGGGGTTTAAAATTGGAGCAGGAAAGTTTTGATATTATTGAACTTGTTCAAAACGTATTCGACCTTTTGGAAATGAAGGCGGCAAAAAAAGATATCAGCCTTACTTTTGATATGGAATATGGACATCCCATTTTTGTAAATGCTGATCGGGAGAAAATACAGCAGGTGGTGAGCAATCTTCTTGTAAATTCCATTAAATATGGGCATCCGAATGGAACAACGGAGGTCAGCGTTGAAAATTTGATTAAGAACAAAGTGATTGTTAGGGTTACAGATAATGGGGAAGGTATCCCTCAAGAGCATATTCCTAGGCTTTTTGAGCGTTTCTATCGTGTTGATCAAAGTGGCAGCCGGGATGAAGGGGGATCTGGATTAGGGCTCTCCATTGTAAAGCATATTATGGAGGCGCATGATGAGAAGATTTATGTGGAAAGCGAAGCGGATGTAGGTTCTGAATTTTCGTTTACCTTGGAAAAGACAGAGAATAATTCAGAATAATCTATTTTGGATTCAAAACGGGCTAGTCCGTTATAAGTGCCAATACGATCTAAACTTTTCAATGTAAAATCATCCTGTACTGCAAAAGGGACCAGATTTTGTTTTTCTAACCGTTGTGCCAAATATTCCTGTTCATATTGCCCTGGAGTGGGAATAAAAAATGCCTTTTTTTCCAATTTGGCCAAATCCATAACTGTGGTATATCCGGATCGACAAAGTATCTGAACACTTTTGTTTAGGGCCAATTGTAACTCATGCGACTGCATAAAATTATAGCGAGTAATACTTCCTTTTGATGTTTGGAATACTTCCTTGGATTGCGAACCTTCAATTTTCCCCTGTACAAAAAGGACATTTCCATGAAAGGCTGTTAATTCTTTCAAAAGCTTTTCCTCTAGAAGTGTTCGTTGGGGTTCCGGTCCGGAAAGTAATACCATAAGGTCAAACACTTTTTCCACATTCATTTTTTCAAACCGACTTAAAGGCCCAAGGTATTTAATGTTGATTTTTGTCTTTTTTAAATGCCCCAATTTGCCTGTCAAGTTAGCTTTTCCCTTAACATCGGGGACCCAACATGCTGTAAATTTTTTAATAATTTTTTGATGCGCTTTTGAACTCATCCAGGTTGTGTTCCCGGAAAGTACATTAAGTTGGTGTGTAATAAAAACGCAGGGGACTTTCTTATAATATGCACCCAGTCTATTGTCCGAAATAATACCGTTCAATTGGTGTTCCTTCACCAATTTTTTTACCTCATTTTTCTCCTTGGCCATGGCCTTTAGAACCTTGGGAGAATCCCAGACCATTTTAATTTTAAAGTTTTTTGCCTTTTCGGCATACTTAATTTTATAGGAAGGCAATTTAAAAGAAGGAACGTCGGGAAACTCTTTTTGTAAAAGGGCAAGTGCAACACCGTCTGATGCTATGTAAGGTTGGTGGCCATGGTCTAAAAGTGCATTTATTATGGGAATACATCTAGTGGCATGCCCAAGCCCCCAATTTAAAGGGGCAACCAATATTCGTTGGGAATTTTGCATAACTACAAAGGAACATCATCAAAATTGCTTTTGGATTTCCTTAGTTTTGCCAAAACATTAAGTTTTGGTCAATAGAAAAGTTAGGTGGGAAGTAAAAACAAACTAAAACGGTTCAAAGAGAATGAAACCTTCAACAATGTAATACAGCCTACAAGAAAAGAGGTTATGGAAGGTTTTGAATTAAAAGAAAACTGGGCTTCTTTTTTTAAGAATAACAATCCCATCATTTTGGAGTTGGGTTGTGGCAAAGGAGAATATACCATAGGTCTTGCTGTTAGGAATCCTAACAAGAACTACATTGGAATTGATATTAAAGGAGCACGATTTTGGAGAGGGGCAAAGTCTGCCCAAGAAATGAGATTGGACAATGCTGTATTTTTGCGAAGCCAAATAGAATTATTGGATCATCTTTTTGGGGAACAGGAGGTCGATGAGATTTGGATTACTTTTCCAGACCCTCAGATTAAATATAAACGAACCAAGCATCGATTGATAAATCCTGAATTTCTTAAAAAATATCGGAAGGTCTTAAAGCCTGAGGGAATCGTGAACCTGAAAACGGACAGCGAATTCATGCACGGTTATACCTTAGGGCTTTTGCAGGGGGAGCGACATGAGATTCTGTATTCAAATCATGATGTCTATAAGAATGAAGGTAGCCCTACCGAAGTTTTGGAAATACAGACTTTTTATGAAAATCAGTATCTTGAGAAGGAAAAACCAATAACATACATCCAGTTTAGGATCAACTAATCAATGACGCACGTACTCATACTTTTCTTCGCTACTTTTTCGGCGGCCTTTATGGCTACGGTACCTCCTGGGTTGCTTAATATGAACGCTGCAAAGACAAGTGTTGAAAAGGGTAAGTTAAATGGAATTATCTTTAGTGTTGGGGTGTCCTCAATGATAATGGTACAGGCATATATTGCGGTACTGATTTCAAAGTTCCTTTACAACAATCCTGAAGTAATAGATTTATTGTTGAAAATTGCTTTATGGGTATTTGCCTTTTTTGCGGTTTATTTTTTTATCACCGCCCAACGCAATAAGGAACAGAAGTCAAAAAAAGTAAAGGTAAGTAAGAAGAATAGCTTCTTTAAAGGAATCCTATTAGCGGCATTGAACTTGTTGACCATACCATACTATAGCGGGTTAAATGCCATGTGGAACCAAGCCGGTTGGATTAAATTTGAATTAAAGGATATCCTGACCTTTGTCTTGGCTGCTGGTGCAGGTACTTTTTCCGTGCTATATCTGTACACTTTTTATTTTAATAAACTGGAAACCAAGACCAACAGGTTTTCTAAAAACTCCAATTACATTCTAAGTGCATTAATGGTAGTTTTATTGGTTATAACCTTGATTCGAATTTTTTATATTTAAATGGACAATAAAAACTTTTTTGACAAGGTATATGAAGTGGCCAAGCGAATACCTCATGGTAGGGTTACCTCTTATGGCGCAATAGCCAAATATTTAGGAGCCGCCCGAAGTGCCAGAATGGTAGGTTGGGCCATGAACAATGCGCAGAACAAAGATGTGCCTGCCCATCGGGTAGTAAACAGAGTAGGTGTGCTTACCGGGAAGTATCATTTTGATGGAACGACGCTTATGCAGCAACTTTTGGAAAACGAAGGAATTGTTGTAGAAGACAATCAAATTGTCAATTTTCAGCAGCGTTTCTGGGACCCAGTGAGAGAGCTGGACGATGAAAATTTTCCCTACTGAAACCAGTAGAAAGAACATTGCCCATAAATTCCCATTCCGTAAAATAAACCAAAATTAAACTAACAGATTATCAATGAGTTGAGAAAATTTCAATCGATTTCGTAAAAGTATCATAAAACTGTAAAAAATACAGCTATTGGGTGTAACTTTAGACCGAGAATGTAGTCTTTAATATGCAGAACGAAGGCAAAATTGCATGTTCAAGACAAATAAGATGAAGTCTCTTAACCAACCATAACCGTGAAGTCTGAAATCAATATCGATCAAATCTCCTATCTGTCCGGATATTCCAAATCCACAGTTTCGAAGGCCATAAATGGCAGCAAGGAAATAAGCAAGGAAACTAAATTAAAAATTAAGAAAATAGCCAAGGAATATGGGTATAAACCCAACTTTTCTGCCAAGGCCTTAAAATCAAAAAAAACCAATTCCATAGGATTGATAGTTCCCAACTTTTCAAAAACCTTTTGTGCATTCATCATGGAGGGGGTTGAAGAAGCCGCAATTAAAAAAGGATATAAGCTTGTGGTATGCCAATCAAAAAATGATCTTTTACATCGAAAAAAAATGGTAAAGGCCATGTTCGATGGTAGTATTGATGGACTTATTTTAATTACCAACGAACGTTTTGCCCCACAACATGAGATTGATTATGTTAACAAAGTTGTGGAAGATACCCTTCCCATAATAAAGGTCGATTCTTCTAACTGTCCTGAAGAAAATGGAACTCCATTTCAAATAAAGACACGGGGAGAAAAAATATTTCAAGACCTGGCAAAGGTAATTTAGCGAGCCTGTTCAAAACCTATTACTTTCTTGGGCATAGTTCAAGTTTATCCTATCATTTCCATTTTCAATATAACCGTTTCTTATTCTAAGGTTTGGGACGTATCTTTGTAATTTAGAATCAGTTTAATCGACTGCATTTAAAACAGGATTAATGAAGTTGAACAAAGCAGATATTCTTAAAGCATTAGAGCTAATTTCGGTTCCAGGGGAAGGGCAAAACATTGTTGAAAGTGGTGCGGTTACCAATATTCAGGTGTTTGGAGATGAGGTTGAAGTGGATGTTGCTATAAAAAACCCGAGTTTACAGGCAAGAAAAAAGACGGAAGTTGAAATATTGAAAATAATCCATAAGGAGGTTTACCAGAAGGCAAAGATCAAAATCAATCTTAAGGTTGAAACACCTTCAAAACCTAAGGTAAACCAAATTAAGGGAAATCCTATTCCTGGCATTCAAAATATAATAGCCGTTGCCTCTGGAAAAGGAGGAGTGGGAAAATCTACGGTAACAGCAAATTTGGCCGTGACCTTGGCCAAAATGGGTTTTAAAGTTGGATTATTGGATACCGATATTTATGGGCCTTCCATGCCCATAATGTTCGATGTTGCGCTGGAAAAACCACTTTCCATAAACGTTGATGGTAAGGCAAAAATGAAACCCGTTGAAAATTATGGGGTAAAATTACTATCTATTGGATTTTTCACACAACCCAATCAAGCGGTAATCTGGCGAGGACCTATGGCCTCAAAAGCCCTAAACCAAATGATATTTGATGCGCATTGGGGAGAACTTGATTTTCTTTTATTGGATTTGCCTCCAGGAACAGGAGACATTCACCTAAGTATTATGCAGTCCCTTCCTGTTACCGGTGCAGTGGTTGTAAGTACTCCTCAGGAGATTGCCCTGGCAGATGCTCGAAAAGGGGTGGCTATGTTTCAGCAAGAAGCTATAAGTGTTCCCGTTTTGGGCATTGTGGAAAATATGGCTTACTTTACACCAGCCGAACTACCCAACAACAAATACCATATCTTTGGAAAAGACGGTGCTAAGAACCTTGCTGAAAATTTGGAAATACCGTTTTTAGGTGAGATTCCATTGGTACAAAGTATTCGTGAGGCAGGAGATATTGGCCGGCCGGCAGCAATGCAGACCGCAACTCCAATTGAAGAGGCGTTTGAGGAGATTACAAAAAACGTGGCTCAGGAGTTGGTTCGAAGAAATACCGATTTACCGCCTACTGAGGCAATAAAAATTACTACCATGGCAGGTTGTGCTGCCGTTAAAAAGAAATGAGCATGACATCAGAAGAGATAAAAACAAATGTTGAAAAAGCCTTAGAGGAAATCCGTCCATTTTTACAGAGTGATGGGGGAGATATTTCGCTAATTTCAATAGATAACGACAGTTCTGTCAAAGTAAAGCTTGAAGGCAATTGCATTGGTTGTAGCGTTAACCAAATGACGCTTAAAAGCGGCGTGGAAATGACCATCAAAAAATATGTACCTCAAATTGAAGAGGTCATTAATGTAAGCTAACTGATAAAAATCATAAATCTTTCCTCACACAAATTCTAAGTTGCGCAGATATCCAAAAAAGATTCTGAATGATTAAAACCGATATACTGATAATTGGAGCGGGACCTACGGGTCTCTTTGCTGTTTTTGAAGCCGGTCTGTTGCAACTAAAATGCCATTTGATAGATGCTTTGCCCCAACCAGGAGGGCAGTGCTCAGAGATATATCCAAAGAAACCAATCTACGATATCCCAGGATTTCCAGAAGTTCGGGCCGGTGAACTTGTAGATAATTTAATGGAACAGATAAAACCCTTTCAGCCAGGATTTACCTTGGGGGAAAGAGCGGAGAAAATTGAAAAATTGGAAGATGGAAGCTTCATTGTTATAACGAACAAAGGAACCCAACATCATGCTCCGATTATTGCCATTGCGGGAGGGCTGGGGAGCTTTGAACCCAGAAAACCACTTCTGGACAATTTATCAAAGTATGAAGATGCTGGGGTCGCATACATGATTAAGGAACCGGAAGTCTATCGAAATAAAAAAGTGTTGATAGCTGGAGGAGGTGATTCCGCCTTGGATTGGTCTATTTTTCTTGCAGATGTGGCTTCGGAAGTTACCTTGGTGCATCGCAGGAATGAATTTAGGGGTGCTTTGGATTCGGTGGAGAAAGTACAGCAGTTAAAAAATCAAGGGAAAATCAATTTGATTACCCCTTCCGAAGTGGTTCGGTTGAGTGGAGATGAAAAGCTGGAGAAGGTAATTGTTAGGAAAACGAATAATTTGGAAGAAATTGAGCTTGAAATAGACAACTTTATTCCCCTGTTTGGACTATCCCCTAAATTAGGGCCGATTGCCGATTGGGGCTTGGAAATTGAGAAAAATGCCATAAAGGTGGACAATGCATTGGACTATCAGACCAATATTCCAGGAATTTACGCCATAGGGGATGTGAACACCTATCCTGGAAAATTAAAATTGATTTTATGTGGGTTCCATGAAGCCACACTAATGTGTCAGAGCGCGTATCAACGCATCTATCCAGACAAAAAATATGTAATGAAATATACCACCGTAGGTGGGGTCACCGGTTTTGATGGAAGTAAAAAAGAAGCTCCGAAGGCGGTAGTTAAAAGTATAGAATAAGCATGTCAGATATAAAGATAAAGATAACCGATCGTGAAGGTGCTTTACATGAAGTAGATGCCCCCACAGATATGAACATGAATCTCATGGAGGTGGTACGTTCTTATGAATTAGCCCCTGAAGGAACCATTGGTATTTGTGGCGGAATGGCCATGTGTGCCTCATGTCAATGCTATGTGACGTCAGATCACCAACTTCCAGAAAAGTCAGATGATGAAGAAGCAATGCTTTCTGAGGCTTTTAATGTTGAGGACAACTCAAGATTGGGCTGTCAAATCCATATGACCGATGATTTGGATGGACTTGAGGTAGAGTTGGCTCCAGAGGAAGGCTAATGTTGCTAAATATGTAATTTTAAGCATATTTTAACGACTATTCTTACAAAACAATTACATTGATTTTGCGTTATTTATTTAATTTTGTATACATTTAGAAAGAAAACTAGTCCCATGTCCCACTATTTTGAGAATTTACCGGAGAAAATTAGCTTGGTTTATGGCCTATTAGCCAGTACACTTTTTTCTCAATTTAGAAGTGAAGATTCTATAATTAGTCGTGAGGCTCAGGGTGTACTTCAAAACCCAGAGGATAAAGAACAAATAGATAAAGCGGTTCAAGAGATGAAGAAAGACTCTTCAATTACTAGAAAGAAGTTGACACTTTCGAATAACAAGGAGATAATAATCTCAATAGACTAAAACTTCAATGTAGTGCATGGAATTTAATATTGCATTACATACTATCTTCTACGTTTCAGTTTTTATTGTCCCAGGTTTTTTATTAAGGAGATTTTATTTCAGTGGAGAATTTAATAAGGAATTTTCTCAAGGTAATCTCATGGAAAGGTTTATCTGGACCATTTTCGGAAGTATTATAGTGTTATTAGCAAGCTCCTTTTTCTTTACCCTTCTTAGAATAATTTCAAAAAAGAAATTATTATCGGCAATATCTTATGATACAGTAAAAGAGATTTTTGATTTATTATCCGATAATAAAATGCCTGAAACTAGTCATTTTTTTCTAGTATATAAGGATTTTTTGATTTTGATTTTTGGGATTTATTTAGCGGCCATTTTATTAGGGATTCTAATGCGAAAACTTGCTTTAAATAGTCAAGTGTGTTCCGTATTTCCTGTTTTAAAATATAAGAATTATTGGTACTATTTTGTTCGAGGTAGAGTTAAATCTGCACCTAAAGAATCTGGGAAGGTATACTGGTATACAGAAGCAGATATTCTTGTAGAACATGAAGGAAAAGCAAAAATGTATAGCGGTAAAATTTCAGATTATTTTATTAACCCCGAAAACAACCAATTGGAAAGTGTTTTTTTGGAAGACACGAATAGATATAAATTTGATAAGCAGGGAAACTTTGAGCTGATACCGATTTCGGGACATATGTTTTGTGTGCCATTTAATAGATTGCTCAATATGAATCTTACTTATATAAATAGGAAAAAAAATGAATCTTGGAAGAGAAATCTATTATGGTGGTTTTTAGAAATTACTTCCATTTCTATAATCTTTGTTTTAATCTCTTTATTTTTCTTGGAGGATTTTCCTGGGATAAAATTTCAGTCAATGGTTCGTAAGATTGGATTCCTAATTAATACTTGGATTCTTTTATCTTGGGGTAAGACAGTTTTGCAAAATTTTATACATCCTAGTAAGTCAAAGAAAGAAATTACTCGCACGACTACAGCAGCATATATTATTGGAATAGTTATTTCCGCATTGCAATATCTATGGATTTTGAAAATTTATGGTTTTTTTCCTGTTTTAGGCTTATCAATTTTAGTTTTCTTTCTTCTAATGGTGAAATTTGTAAAGGTGGAAAAGGTGAATGAAGCCGAAGTCGAAAATGAAGGTTAATTCGTCAAATTCTCGCCTGATACGTAAACAAATTATAATACCTTCCTTCAGAAGCTATCAATTCTTCATGGGTGCCCTGTTCTGCAATTTCACCATTTTCAATCACTAATATTTGGTCTGCTTTTCGGATGGTACTCAAACGATGCGCGATTACAAAGGTGGTTCTGCCCTTCGTCAATTCGGCCAAACTTTTCTGAATCAAGGCTTCAGATTCGGTATCCAAGCTAGAAGTGGCCTCATCCAAAATAAGGATTTTAGGATCTGCCAAAACAGCTCTGGCTATGGCAATCCGTTGGCGTTGCCCACCAGAAAGCTTTACGCCACGCTCACCGATTAAGGTGTCCAGACCGTCATCAAATCGATCCGTGAATTCATTTACGTAAGCAGCCTTGACAGCTTCTAGCAATCGCTCTTCGGTAGCATTCGGTCTTGGAAAGAGAATGTTTTCCCTAATGGTACCTTCAAATAAAAAATCATCTTGCAAAACTACACCCAGATGCTGTCTAAAACTGTTCAGGTCAACCTTGGACAGATCTTTGTCATCAATGGTAATGGTTCCTGAATCTGGATTTAAAAAACTAGCCGCCAATCCAGCTATTGTTGACTTTCCAGAACCGGAACTGCCCACAAGGGCTATCACCTGCCCCGATTTTATTTTAAAATTGATATTATGCAAAACTGTCTTGCCTTCCTCATAAGCAAACGAAACCTGTGCAAAATTCATATCACCATGAACAGACTCCAGTAGTATAGTGCGGTTTTTTTCGTTGGATTCAGGACTCATGTTCATGAGTTCTTCGGTACGATCTAGCCCTGCCAAAGCTTCTGTCAGTTGACTACCAATATTACTCATTTGAACAATGGGAGCTATCATAAGGCCAAGAAGAACCGTGAACTCAACAAATTCACCCACGGTAAGATTACCTTCAATAATTTTATAACCTCCAAAACCCATGACACTGGTAGTCGCAACACCCAATAAAAAGGTGGAGGAACTGGTCATAAAAGCTGTGGTGGTCAAGCTTTTTTTTACGTTTTGATATAAGCGTTCTACACCTCCTTCAAAAACCTGCTGTTCCTGTTTTTCCGCATTAAACCCTTTAATGACCCTTATACCTCCCAGAGTCTCCGTTAGTCTTCCCTTGACCTCCGCATTGATCTTTCCGCGATCCCTGAAAATAGGACGTATTATTTTAAAGGCTTTTAAGGCAATTAAGGAAAAAATAATAAGGGGAATAAAGGTAAAAAGAGTCATGAAGACATCAATATCCAAGAGCAGTATCAGAGAAACTACCGCGGTGATCACTCCACCCACCAGTTGCACCAATCCAGTACCTATAAGATTTCGAACCCCTTCCACATCAGACATAATGCGAGAGACCAAAGAACCGGATTTCGTATTATCAAAAAAACGAATGGGAAGGGAAAGCACTTTTTTTTGCACTTGAGCTCTTAATTCAGAAATTAAATATTGCGCCTGTACACTTAAAATCCGTGTGAGTAAAAAAGAAGTAATGGCCTGTACAAAAATGGCCAATATTACTATTGCAACAAGATATTTGAGCAGATCAATATCTTTGTTGACGATGACGTCATCGATGAGGTATTTGGATGCAATCGGAGTAACAAAACTAGCTGTTTTACTAATTGCGATCAGCAGTAATCCAATAAAGACCAATTTTCTTTTGGGCCAAATTATGGTCTTAAACGCTTTTAAAATACTAACTTTTTTTTCTGCCATACGCCATTTTAATAAAAGTATGCAAGGTACTTGAAAATATGGATAGTATGCCCAAAGGGTATCAGGGCAATTTATTTTAAGAGGACTGTGTAACATATGGTATATTTAAATGTTTGGATGATTTAATAGCATGAAAAGAAAAGCCCTTTTTTACTTTTTAATTCTGGTTTCCGCTTTCAGTTTTGGTCAACGGCGGTATCCTGATTTAAAAGCCATTGCAACCGATAGTGGGGAAATTTTTACTGCCCTGGAATTGGAAGAATTAAAGATGAAGCTGATCGATTTTGAAACGGAGACCACCAATCAGTTGGTTGTACTTACCATAAATGATTTGGGTTATGAAACCATTGAAGAGTATGCTAATGGAACCTTTAACCAAAATAAGTTGGGGCAAAAAAACAAGGACAATGGCATACTTATCCTTTTTGCAAAAAATAATCGTGAAGTGCGTATTGAGGTTGGTTATGGCCTAGAACAATATATTACAGATGCTGTGGCCTCACGTATCATAAGGAAAACCATGATTCCTGAATTTAAAGAGGAGAATTATGTGATTGGTCTCAATAGAGCAACAGATCAGATTATCGATTTTCTAAAGAGCCCCGAAGCGCTCGAGGAATTTAAAAAAGAGATTGAGGAAGAGGGAGAGATGGGCTTTGGAGTGAAGCTTTTCTTTATTCTGTTCCTATGCATTTTTGTAGCCGCGGGCGGTTTTATTTTTTATAAATCCTATCGAAATATCATTGAGGTTTTTCGAGGAATGATGATTGGAAAACTGAGTGTTGTCCAAGGGTTGTTCATGGCTGTTTTTGGATTGATACCTGTACTTTTTTCGCTCGTTTTTGTGTTAATGCCTCTATTTTTCATGGTTATGATCTTTGATTTTGAAATAGTTGAGGGTTACGATTATTTATTGGAAAATAACACCTGGGTTTTTGTTGTCATTGGCAGTTTCTTGGGGTTTACCATGCTTTTGGCAATACTGAAAATCTTGATAAAAGGAAAAGAAGGATTTAAACTTTCGTTGCTAAAAAGCGATAAAACATACATGAGTAAAACCTTTTCATCATCTGGGAGTCATTCCTTTGGTTCAAGTTCATCATCAGGAGGTAGCTCCAGTAGCTTTTCCGGTGGAGGTGGCAGTTCTGGAGGTGGAGGTGCCAGCGGCAGTTGGTAACTCAAAAAGAATCAAAACTATAACATATCATAAAACAAGGGTGTCGTTCATAATGATTTTTCCTTGTGTCAAAGGATTCATTAACTGTAATAAGTGATTTTGATATATTTAATTGTTTAAGCTTCAATAGCGTCTTTTTTGTTTTGTATTCGTCCCAATAATTCCCGTATTCGTCCCGCTTTTAAAGGAGATCGGCACTTTTTATTGAATAGTTTGAGCAAAATGTGGACTTTTACTAAAGATACCGCACTAAAATCAAACAAAATGTTTAGCTGAAAAAACTATAAAGTATTAAAACAAGAGTTTTCGGGTGTACAAAAAAGGTTATGCTAGCTTGTTAAATAGTTGAAAGAATTGAATACCAGTTTAGTTTCCCCATTTCGACTAAATGAAAAAAAACTTTACAATAGCGTTGATAGTTGTCTTGCAGATTCAAACGGGCAAAGCTCAGGAAAGCAAGAGTATAAATGACGCATCCTCACCGGAATCCAGTTATGATGCTGAACAGTGTATTGAAGAAGTATTGATTGCGAACGATTATGTAGCAGTGAACTCCTTTTCCTTCCAGGTCAGCGGTTCTCCAGTGGCCTCGACCTTGGTCATTGATTCCTACTCCCAAGAAAGTACTACTACGGAAATAAAGACTGATTTGTTCTCGAACAATAATAGTATTGAGGTGACCGTAAGTGGAAATAGAGATTATGAATTCAGGTTGGATAATGGTCTATGGCAGTATCCCCTAATATTTGAGTTAAATCGCTTATTTGTAAGAATTTAGATACGCTTATAGAGCGTAATGTATATGCTATAAGAGGTAGTGCAGGTGGAAGTTGGCAATAGAAAAAGAATTAGGGTATTTTCACCATATAAAGCAAAACCATGGACACAGAAGACCGTATTGAAAATCTCTGGGAAATAGTGATTATGTGTATATAACCGGATATTTAAAGGTCTATGGAATGCCCAAGATCTAATTTTTTAAAGAAAGTGCAAAATGTTGTTATGAGAGCAATTGTAATACTTATATGTTTATTGATAGTTTCATGTTCAAAGAAGCAAAAAAACGAAATTGAAAAATGGCAAGCCCAGGCAGAACAGGTTCAAATAATCAGAGATGATTTTGGAGTGCCCCATATTTATGGAAAGACGGATGCCGATGCAGTTTTTGGATTACTCTATGCACAATGCGAAGATGATTTTAACCGTGTTGAGCAAAACTACATTTGGGCAACGGGGCGCTTGGCAGAGCTCGAGGGGGAAGATGCCCTTTATAGTGATCTGAGGGCCAAACTATTTATGACCGAAGAAGAGGCAATTGCCAATTATGATAGAAGTCCAGATTGGTTGAAGAAATTGTGTGATGCCTTTGCTGATGGAATCAATTATTATCTATTCACGCATCCAGAGATAAAACCCAAACTTTTAACGCGATTTGAGCCATGGATGCCCATGTATTTTAGTGAGGGAAGTATTGGAGGTGATATTGAACGCATTTCGGTAAAAAAAATAAAGGCATTTTATGAAAATAAAATGCAACTTCCTGAAATAGAAGAGATTGAATTGCAGAAAAAAGAAGAAATGGCGGAACCGCAAGGATCAAATGGTATTGCTATTAGCGGAGAACTTACCCAATCTGGCAATGCTATGTTATTGATAAACCCCCATACTTCCTTCTATTTCCGGGGTGAAGTGCATATGGTCAGTAAGGAAGGATTGAACGCCTATGGAGCAGTGACATGGGGTCAATTCTTTGTTTACCAGGGTTTTAATGATAAAACAGGATGGATGCATACTTCAACCTATACGGATGTGATGGATGAATTCAAGGAAATCATTGTTGAGAATGAGGGGAATTTATTTTATCAATATGGTAAGGAATTACGACCGGTTAAAGTATCTGAAGTTACTTTGAAATATAAGGACGGTGAGGCTGTAAAAGAAAGTATTTTCCCATTGTATCACACGCATCATGGTCCAATAACCCATAAGGTGGGAGATCAATGGACGGCATCGGCAATGATGTGGGAACCTGTAAAAGCTTTAGAGCAATCCTTTATCCGTACCAAGCAGAAAGGTTATGGAGGGTTTCGAGAAATGATGGATATTAGAACCAATTCGTCCAACAACACGGTTTACGCAGACGCCGAAGGTAATATTGCCTATTTTCATGGGAATTTTGTTCCCAAACGAGACACCATTTTTGATTATTCCAGACCAGTAGATGGGAGCAATCCCAAAACGGATTGGCAAAGGTTGCATACCGTGGATGAGAATGTTTTGGTATTGAATCCGGAAAATGGATGGATTCAGAATTGCAATTCTACCCCTTACACCTCCGCGGAAGAATTTAGTCCCAAAAGAGAAGATTATCCCAAATATATGTCGCGAGATCAGGAGAATTTTCGTGGAGTTCATGCAATCCAGCTATTAGAAGATCGAAGCGGTTATACTCTGGATAGCCTAATCGTTTTGGCACATGACCCATACCTACCCGCGTTTGAAGCGTTAATTCCCGGATTGATAACTGCATATGATGCTAATCCCATTGCTAAATTAAAAGAACCTATAGCAGTGCTTCGAAACTGGGATTTTAAAACTATAAAAGAATCTGTGGCGATGACTTTGGCGCATTTCTACGGAACGGAATCTTATAAGCAGGCCAGAAGGCCAGAAGGATTATATGCTATGCAGCTCATGGAGCATTGGGGCAGCGCATCACCAGATGCTGAAAAAATAGCCCTATTTCAAGAAACCGTAAACCAGTTAGTGCAGGATTTTGGCACTTGGAAAATTCCCTGGGGGGAAGTCAACAGGTACCAGCGATTAAACGGTGATATTCGCCAACCTTTTGATGATTCAAAACCCAGTATCCCTATTGGTTTTGCAAGCGGCAGATGGGGAGCACTGGCAGCATATGGAGCGCGATACGATAATGGTACCAAGAAAATTTATGGAACGAGGGGCAATAGTTTTGTTGCCGCGGTTGAATTTGGAGAAAAGATTAGGGCCAAAACAATTTTAGTAGGAGGTCAAAGCGGAAACCCTAATTCAAAGCATTTTGATAATCAGATTCAAATGTATGCCGATATGAAATGGAAAAATGTGGCCTATTACAAGGAGGATGTATTAAAGAGAGCGGTTAAGTCTTATATTCCAGGACTTTAAGACTATTCTTTTTCTTTTACAACAATTAGACTGGCTTTGGAACCTGTTGAAAGGTTCCACCGGTTGTTATGGATAATTTCACCTTTTTCGTCTGCAATAACCACCTGAGCTGTATTTGGGCCTGAGGACCCTTGGTTTAACGCTTCAAAATCAAGACGATTAAACCCTTCAATTAAATCGATGTTTACTCCTTTAAAAGAATTTGATAATAGAATATTGGCTTCAACTACTTCTCCGTTGAGGTAAATCTTTACCCGATCTCCATCTACATATTCATGATCTCTGCAAACAACACCAATAAATTTTGCAGTAGTTTTTATATCACCCAAGTATTGGTCTCCAAAGTGTTCCTTGGAGCCTTTTTTTTCTTTTTCACCCACTTTGGGATCAATGACCATGTTGTGTCCAGCCTGCACTAATTCTCTATCCGGAAGCATTTTTATACCGGGCTTTTCATTTTTGGAAGTTAAACTTTCACTGAGAACCGAGGGAATGTTCAGTGAGGTTCCCTTATTGCTCGGTGCAATATCTAGATTATTGTTGTTATCAATTTTCAGTGGGCGCGTAGTTGGAATATCTCCTTGGGCTTGGAGCGAGGTTATCCCCAAAGCAAAACTAAAAAGCAAAAAAACAAGTTTTTTCATAACTACTTGGTCTACAGTTAACCATAAAGTTAACAAATACCTTGCCATTTCTGTGCTAACATGGCGTTAAATCGTCAAACCAAAAGATTGCTCGTTAAAGTCTTCCCAAAGCAATATTTTTCGGCTTAAAAGGAACAATGCTTGATGATGGTAAGGCTTAATTTTTAAATCAAATCAATAATGAAAAGAGTATTATTTTTTACCGCATTACTTGGCATGGGATTCATTCAAGCACAAGGTGGAGAACAAAAAAAGAACAAACTTGCCATTGAAAAAGGAACGTGGAACCTTGCTGGGAATTTCTCTTTTGGTTTTAGTGATCAAAATTTAAATTATGCGGACTCATCGACCGATCAAAATTCGAGCTTCGCATCGTTTGCACCGGCTTTGGGCTATTTTATTGCAACAGACATACAGCTTGGATTGGGCGGTGGATATGGTTTTAGAAATGATAACACGCAATTTGTTGGCGGTGTTCAAACAACCGATATGGATTATAGGCGGAATACTTTTACCCTATATCCTTTTGTTCGAAAGTATTTTGGATTGAGCAAGAATTTTGCGCTTTATCTTCAAGCTGAAGGAAGATATGATCGGTCAAAAATTGAACAGAAAACTACAAATGGTGATATCCTAAATGCTGATTCTTCCTCAGATTCCTTGTTTATGGGAATTAGACCAGGATTAACGTTTTTTGTATCGAACAATTTTGCTTTTGAAACCGGCTTGGGTTCGGTAGGCTACGAAACTGCATCATATAATACCAATAGCAATACCACCAGCGAAAGTGATGGTAATTCATTTAATTTGAACCTTAGTTCTTCGGATTTGATTTTTGGGTTGTCCTATTACTTCTAATAAAAACGAAAGCCCGCCCCATTTAGCGGGTTTTTTTTAATCCAAACAAGGGATGCAAAAAAGGGATTCGTAAAATAATGAGGTCGTAAATGAGCCAACTTAATCCAAAGGTTCCAACAACCAGAATTAAACCTTTGGGAAGTAGTCCCCAGTTTAAATCGATAAGGTAATAAGCTATCGCTACGGTAATGGTCTGGTGCAAAATATAAAAAGGATAGACTGCCCTGTTGGCATAGGCCAGTTTGTTACTGGGTTGGTTTAGATATTGGGCGGCATAAGCAAAAAGTACCAAAATCCATGACCAGATATTCACCACCTTAAGGAACGCCTCGGTTATGTGAACAACCAGACCATCTTCCAAAAATAGCCAAATGGCAACTTGACTTAAAAAGGCAATGATGCCCAATGATAAGGCTTTGGCCTTAATGTTCTTTAAACTTTCCCAAAATGTACTTCCGCAACAAATTAATAGAAAGCCATAGAAGAAGAGTACTATGCTAAAACTTATGTTGAACCAATCATCAACCAATGCATGTGTAATATCAAAGAAGGGCTCTACCAAAACTTCCAAAATGTACAAGGGAGGAATAAACAGATAAAGGCCAAAAGGCTTTTGGATTTGTCTTTTAGTCCATTGCACAAAACTGGTTTTATTTCTTCTCAAATAGACAAGAATAGGGGATAGTGCCAATGAAAACAGGAAAAGATAGGGTAAAAACCATAGGTGGTGCCAGCTAATATTACCTTCGGGATAAATCCCGTCAAAGGCGGCCGTGGTTAAATATTCCCAATAGGACCCGGAAAACTGGCCATGAACCAACCTTTCAAAATACACTTGTGGGGGAACGATTAAGAGCATGCCCACAACCAATGGGATTCCCAATCGCAAATAACGTTCCAAGTTAAATTTCCAAATGTTTCTTTTCCCTAGAGCGTAATACGTGCCCATACCTGAAATAACAAAGAGGATAGGTAGTCGCCATTGATTTAAAAAAAGCATGGGCCAACGGAGCCAATCATAGATTACATTGTTTTTTACGTGCCATCCCCAGGGAACGAAGAACATGCCCACATGATAAAAAATCAATAGGCCAAAAACGATAACACGTAACCAATCCAAATCATAACGACGAACATTTTTATCCATAACGAACTATTTTGGGCCAAAGATGGGAAGCAAATGGAAAGAATTGGCATTAACAGAAACTGAGATGTACTGAATTACAATTCTGGAGAAACTTTGTTTTTTGAATATTGGGAGGGAGAGGTGCCGGCATATTTTTTAAAGGCGTTGTAAAATGCTGATTTTGAGCTGAAACCAACCAATTCGCCTATGGCCTCTACGGTTAAATGGGCATACTCGGCCCTAACCAATTTTTCTTTGGCCAGTTGTACTCTTTTTTGATTGATATAGTCGTTGAAATTACTTCCGGTATGGGTATTGATCACTTTAGAGACCAGATTGGGGTTTGTTCCCAACTTTTTGGCTAGGTCCTTTAAGGTTGCTTTGGGAGATTCAAAGTAATTGTTATTGTGTATAAAGTTTTCAAGTTCGCTAAAATGTAGTCCATTGGCAGTAAGTGTTTCATATTTGTCGGCTATCCAAGAGTTTTCAAAGAATCGAGATTCTGAAATGATAAAAAAAGTTGTGATGAAGGTGATTATGGTTTGCAGAATGGCAATATAATGATCCCCACCATCATCATCATGATTTAAAAAGACAAGAAATAGAAAAATCAGCAAGAAGATAAAAAGTGCAACGGTGTTTCTGGAAAAAGCATATTTGTCAACTTTTATTTTTTTAGGAGTCAATCCCTTTTTGCGCTTTGACTTAAAAACTAATCTAGCCGAAAGGACAAGGTAGAGGACAAAACTGAAAAGAATCATCCATCTAAATTCATCTTTTATACTATGACAGGAAAAATTAAAAGATTCTTCAATAGGTATATAACCCAGATTATTATAGTAAGCTCCTAGATATGCATTGAGTTTTACAGCTAAAGGCCCCCCGTAATAATTAATCTGGGATAATCCATAAATAAAGGGGAGTAAAAAATGTGGCCAGTGCTTTTTTAAAGTAATTGGTTTTCTTTCCAACAAGGTGTAGGTGAAAAAATAAATGGTTGGAGCTATCAACAACACAAAGACCTCTGTAGAATCGTTAAAATGGAGGGAGTATTTCATGAGTCCGGTATAACATAAATACGTGTCCAGAAATACAAGGGATTGAAATAAGAATGACCACCCTAAAAATGCTATTGCAGAACCCTTTTTGCCACGGATAAAAATCACAAAACTTAGAAAAAATCCTTGAACTACACCCAGCAGCATTATGTTGGAGGCAATATTATGCCTAATTGGAATTTGATCTAATATGGATTGTAAGTGCTCCAACTATAGGTTTTATAGTGTAAATATATACGGGCGCCAGCCAATTTAGGGTTCTTTTATCTGTATACAAAAATACTGACGTAAAGGGCATAAAGATTATTCCGCCTTGTAATCAACCAATTTTTCGGGACCTTCCAGTAATATCCTTATTATTTGAAGGGTGCCATCCGGTTTGGTCGCAATTTGCCATTTGATCAATGAAATTTTTCCATTTTCAATCTCTATTCCAGTAATGCTTCTTGGATGTACGCAGCTACCGTCATTAAATAGGGGGATTTGACCAGGTTCTGGAAAACGTGGTCTATGGGTGTGACCTACAATGGCAATCTTAAGATTATTCTTTAAAATCCAACGTTTAATACGGCGTTCAATCCGAATAAGTTCCTTGTAGTTTTTTGCAGGACTGGTGGGATCGGCAATGCCAACAACCTGAAGTGGTTTCCAAAGGATCCGAACTAAAAATCGACCAATGCGCCAGCAGACATAGTTCCACCAATCCGCCTGATGTCCGTGGGTACAAAACAATTCCTGACCTCTCTCCTTATGTTTTAGAACAATAGCCTCATGATAGGTTATTCCCTCAAAAAGAGCTTTGTCCGAGTCGTCAATTGGCTCAAAATAACTTGATAAATGTTTGTCCACATAAGCCTTGTCCCTATAGACCATATCATGATTGCCCCAGATCATATGCAATCTATTTTCCAAATGAAATTGGCGAAGTAGTTGAAAAACGTTTTTATGCGCTTCAAAGATTGCCTCAAAGCTTATATTTTCCCATAACTCATCTCCATCTCCCAGTTCACAATACTGAAAACCTTCGCGATAGTAATGGTTCAATGCATGAAAATAAATATTCCTATTATTCGCGAAATCGTCTGCAAAGCTGTTGTCTCCTCTATGGCAGTCGCTAAAAAGAATAAACTTGTCAGAATCGTCAAAAGGGATAATCTTGGCATTTTTATAAGCACGGTCTAACCGGGAATTGGACGACATGGAACAAATTTTACTAAATATCCAAAAAATGCCGACAAAACCATAAAGATTCTCTTAACAATAGTACATTTTTTCTTTTTGTAACTTTACAAGCTAAACCTCGTCTAATATTTTATGGAACAAAATTACAATGTAGAGAGTCCCATGCTGCACTTGGTAAGTTTCAATAAGTTATTGGAGCATTATGACAATCAGCTAAAAAGCAAGGATAAGTTCTTGGCCAATAAGGCCAAATATGTGCTTGATGCACAGGCTCCTTTCCCTGAATTAAGAGAGGGGTTTGATGATGTTGAACTGTTGAACAAGCATAAGGAGGTGATAGGTATCATTTTGGCGGATACATTTTCACCGATCCTTACCTTAAATGAAATTAAGACCGCTTCTACTCCTTTTGAAAACTTATTCTTTAATTCCTCTGAGCGGTTTCAAAAGATATTGAAAAACGCAGGTAAAGGATTTGAGCTGGAAATCCAGAATATGCCCATGGATCTTAATTACATCATGAAATGTACCGTGGTGTTAAATTTTTACTATGGCTTTAAGATGGATTTTAAAAGACCTTTGTTTTATAACATTCCAGATGCCAATGGGGTGATGCGACATTATAGAATTCTGTATAATGCCGATTTTATGGAAATTATTCCCACGGCGAAGACAAAAGAGCTTTCGCAGGAAGATGTAGATGAGCTTTTGGAAAATTTTGACAATGTGGACCTTTGGAAGGAAAAAATTCCACCCAATAGTTTTATTTCAAAAGGCTTTGTAATCTCCAGTATGTTTGATGTCACTGCCGAACATTCTATTTCTGAAATAAAATCCACGCTTATTGGAAGCAATAAACGGGGAAATGAAAACTTTATGGAGAGTTTTCAGGATACTTTTAGATCCCTTTTTGCTTTAAAAAAGATCAATGTTGGTTTTGCGGGCTATGATTCCAAGACCAACAGATTTTTAAAAATATATGGAAAGGGCATTGAGAGCCATATTTTAAAGGGAAAGGAAATGGAATCTTGCGATACCATGCTCTGTGATTATTCTTATGACAAGCTCTTTAAGGAAAATACTTATTTTGCCATTTCCAATGTGGAAAAATATTACAAAAAATCTGGTGGTGGACAGCCCTATAAAAACCTTTATGAGCAAGGTATAAAGAGCGCTATTTTGGCACCAATTGCGGATAATGGTAATTTATTAGGTGTTTTAGAACTAGTTTCCAATACGGTAAATGAGCTTAACAGCATTAATGCCAACAAGTTGGACGATGTAATGCCCTATATTGTATCTGCGGTCATTAGATCTATAGAAGAAGAGGAGAATTTGGTGGATGCCATTATTCAGCATGAGTGCACCACTGTACATTCTTCAGTGTACTGGAAATTTCAGGAAGAAGCAAAACGGTTTATGGCCGACGAGCTTATTGGGAATCAACCCGTTTTTAAGGAAATAGTCTTCAAAGACGTTTATCCACTATACGGCCAAATTGATGTTAAGGAGTCCTCAAAAGAGCGAAATCTTTCTATCCAAAGAGATTTAATGATTCAGCTTTCAGAGATTAATGAGGTGTTGTCCGAGGCAGTAAAAAAATACAAGCTTCCAATTTATGAGGAATTAATTTTTAGGGTTGATACCTATCTTGAAGAACTTAGGGAAACATTTTACACACACACAGAGCAAGCTGTCTTCGATTTCGTAAAAGAAGAAATAACACCCGTCTTTGGTCATTTAAAGCGGGAAGATAAGAAACTCAAGACACTGGTGGAGGAGTATGAGAGCCGGATAGATCCTAGCACCGAATCTTATTATGACCATAGACGTAATTATGATGATAGTGTAATGGAAGCCAATTTACAATTGGCTTCGCTATTGGATAAAAAACAGGTAGATGCCCAAGAAATGTTCCCGCATTATTTTGAGCGTTACAAAACAGATGGTGTTGAGCACAATATGTACATTGGAAGCTCTATAGCCCGCGATAGAAATTTTGATGAGCTTTATCTGAGCAACCTCAGGTTATGGCAATTACAGGTAATGTGCGATATGGAAAACAAATATTACGCACTAAAGCCCAAGCTACCCGTTAAATTGGATGTTGCCTCCTTAATTTTGGTTTACAGCACCTCTTTGTCCATTCGCTTTAGAATGGATGAAAAACGTTTTGACGTGGACGGGACCTATAATGCCAGATATGAAATCATTAAAAAACGTATAGATAAATCATACCTTAAAGGAACCAATGAAAGATTGACCCAGAAGGGAAAATTGGCAATAGTATATTCCCAGCGAAAAGACGAAAAGGAATATATGCGCTACATTAAATTCTTAAAGGCAAAAGGCTACTTTACCAATAATATTGAAATCGTGGAACTTGAAGGTTTGCAAGGTGTTACAGGACTTAAAGCAATTCGGGCAGAAATTCTTTATACCAAGGATACAAAATCTGAAAGAACGTATACTTATGATGATTTAATGGAGGAGCTGAAATCCTAAAATCACCTATCTATTGGTGCAGAAAAATGAAATGAAAGACCAAAGGCAAGCACAGAAATAACGATTCCAACAATAAAAATGGTATACGTTAATCTCAAGATTTTGTATTTTCTATGCAATACAAGGCCTAAAAAATAAAGATCCTTGGTTAAGGAAGAATAGATGTAGTCCTTATCCTTGACCAATTCTTGAATGGCCCAGTCATATTCGTTCAAACTCATTTTATGGAAATTTCCAAAAAACAAAAGATTCACTTTTTTGTTTTCCACATCTTTTTTTGTGAACTGTCCGCTGGTAACGTTGGGTCTTGTGGCCAATACGGCCAAAATCATTGAAACAACGCTGAATAGTATAAAAATAGCAGTAGGATATATCAAGTACTTGTTTGAGGGGTTGTCCAATTTTGGAATTAAATTGGAAAGAGCCACTGAAATTATAATGGCGTTTACAGATAAAAGAATATTGGCTTTAGTGTCGGCAATGTCACTAAGTGTTAAATGATTTTTAAGTGTGACCCTAAAAAGGGTTTGTATCCCGCGATCGGGACTTTCACTTTTATATTTTGCTTTTAGCGCTTCTTTTTTCGCAATTTCTTTCTCTGTCTTTTTTTCCTTTACCAAAATTTTTAGATTTCTTTCCTTGCCCTCTTCCCAATTTTCTTTCGCGTAATCCGTATAGAATTGATGCTCATTTCTAAACATTTTTATATTCTCATCCCTCCACTCCTTATTGGAATATTTGGCAATGCCCAGCTCTCTTAATTCTTCTTTTAGGAAATCTGTTGTCTCCCAGTAGCTTTTTTGGGCAAAATGGGAAGCATCTGCATCCCGAATAATTTGTTCATGAAGTGTTGTGGGTTCATGGTGCCGTTTAGTAGCCATGATATATGCGCAGATTTGTTCAATATCTTTGTCTTCATATTGGTGTTTTTCAAGGAAGGATTTAGCAATTTCGCAACTGGTTTCTTCGTGGTTTTCCGTGTTGTTCGTATATCCGGTATCATGAAACCAAGCAGCCAGAAGGAGTTTTTCACTTTCCAAGTCCTCTAGATTGTAGAAATTGAGCAATTCTTTAGTACTTTTAACTACACGTTGGGTATGTCGTAAATTGTGGTAAAGGAACTTTGGATTCAATTCATTTTCCAAAATTTCCGAAACAAAATATTCAGCTTTTTCAACAATTTTAGACATAACAGCATTTTGAATCTCCAAAATACGAAAAAATGGAGTCAACCACATTGATATGAAAAAACATTACCTCATTGTTCTTTTAATGGCCATGTGCTACAGTTGCGCCACGTACGAGACAAAATATAAAGTTCCCTATACAAACAAACAGGTTTTTAAGGGCAAAGAAATTGAACATAGCTTTTATTTAATAGGTGATGCCGGAAAATCCCCCATGGGGGATTTAAACCCAGCTCTAAAAATGTTCAAGACAAGACTGGGTAAAGCAAATGAAAATAGCACCACTATTTTTTTGGGGGACAATATTTATCCAGAAGGATTTCCCGATAGCAAAGATAACCCTGAGGGACATGAAATGGCAAAGAACCATTTGGATGCCCAATTAAGTACATTGGAAGATTTTAAAGGCAATACCTTTTTTATTCCTGGGAACCATGACTGGTATAGCGATGGGCTCCAAGGGTTGGAAAGGGAAGAGAAATATATTCAGAAAGCTCTTGACAGTAAAAAAGTATTTCTTCCTGACAATGGATGCCCTATTGAAAAGATTGAAATAGGGAATAACATTATTGTAATAGCAATTGACACCGAATGGTACCTGACCAATTGGGACAAGCATCCAACCATGAACGATGATTGTAAAATAAAAGATAGAGGAAGGTTCTTTGAAGAATTGGAGGGCTTAATCAAGAAGAATGTTGACAAAACTACCTTGATTGCGTTGCATCACCCAATGTTTTCCTATGGCCCACATGGGGGGCAATTCTCCTTTAAAAAACATATGTATCCAAGTGGTGGTAAGTTTCCGCTTCCAGTTTTGGGAACAATGGCCAATGTTTTAAGAAAAACGTCGGGCGCTACCATTGAGGACCAATCCAATAAAATGTATAATCAACTAAAAAACAGAATTGTTACGCTAGCGCAATATTCTAAAAAAGTGATTTTTGCATCTGGCCATGAACATACACTCCAATATATTGAGGAGAACGGAATCCCTCAAATAGTAAGCGGTTCTGGGGCGAAAACGGGTGCGACTAAACTTTTAAATGGGGGCAAATTCTCTACAGGTAGCATGGGTTATGCTATTTTAAAGGTGTATAAGGACGGTTCTTCCGCTGTTGATTTTTATGGGATAGATGAAAACGGTTTGGAAGCATTGTTATATAGTTCTAAGGTGTTGGAGCCGAACAAGAAAGTAAAGGAAAAAAACTACGCGCAGGAGTTCCCAGCCTTTAAGGAAGCCTCTATCTATTCTGAAGAAGAAATAGCTAAGAGTGGATTTTACAAATGGCTTTGGGGCGATCGTTACAGAAAATATTATGCTACTAAGATCAAGGCACCAACAGTACTTTTGGACACGCTGTTAGGCGGGCTCTCAGTGGTAAGAAAAGGAGGGGGAAATCAATCCAATTCGCTTAGGCTCCAACATAAAGATGGAAGGCAATTTGTTATGAGAGCGCTTCGTAAGAGTGCGGAGCGGTATTTACAGGCTATTGCGTTTCAAGAACAATATATTATTGGGGATTTTCAAGATTCGTTTACCCAAAAACTTCTTTTGGATTTTTACACTGGGGCACATCCTTATGCTCCGTTTACAGTAGGGCCATTATCTGATGCGGTGGGAATTTACCATACAAATCCAAAATTGTATTACATACCTAAACAAAATGCCTTGGGAGATTATAATTTGGATTTTGGCGATGGGCTTTATATGATTGAAGAACATGTATCTGAAGGCCATACAGACCTGGCAAGTTTTGGAAAAACTAAAAAAATCGAAAGCACCTATGACCTTATTAATAAGCTGCGCGAAGATGAGGAATATGAGATAGATACAAAGGAATATGTAAAAGCACGCCTGTTTGATATGTTGATTGGAGATTGGGATCGTCATGTGGATCAATGGAGATGGGCCGAATTCAAGGAAAACGGAAAAAAAGTGTATAAGCCCATTCCTAGAGACAGAGACCAGGCCTATTCTATTTGGGGAGATGGTGCCCTAATGGCATTTGCCTCCAGAACGGTTCCTTCTCTTCGAATTTTTGAAGGCTTTAATGAAGAAATAAGAAATGTAAAGGGCTTTAATTCATCCCCAAGAACATTCGCCTTAGATATGGCCCTGCTTTCAGAAACAGATATGAAGCTATGGATAGCCCAGGCAAAGTTCATTCAAATGAACATAGATGAAGCTGTTATCGACCATGCATTTTCCGCATTTCCGGAAGAAGTTAACGATGAAACTGTTTCTACCTTTAAAAAAACCTTAATGTCACGGAAACAAAATCTTGTGGATACGGCAATGGAGTATTTTAAAATTATAAATAGATACAGCGTAGTCACAGGTACGGACAAGGATGATTCCTTTAGTGTAAAATCTTTGGAAGATGGAAGTCTGGAAGTAAAGGGATATCGTATTAAGGATGGAAAAAAGAGTGACTTATTTTTTGAAAAAATATACAGCCCAGAATTTACAAAGGAGGTATGGCTCTATGGATTGGATGATGACGACATTTTTACTATCAATACAGCATCTTCCAAGATAAAGCTTAGAATAGTAGGGGGGCAAAATAATGATCAATATCAGATATCCGAGGGGTCCAAGAAAACACATACCTACGATTTCAAGACAAAAAAGAATACCTATGATAAAGCTTTTGGTGGAACTGTTCACAGAACCAATGATTATGACTCCAATACCTATGAATTTCTAAAAGTAAAGGCCAGTAACAACCAGTTGCTACCAACATTTGGATTTAACCCTGACGATGGGTTTAGAATTGGGATAATGGACACTTATACCTTTAACGGGTTTAGGCAAAACCCTTTTACCCAACAACACACGTTCAACGCGGTCTATTATTTTGCCACCAACGGCTTCGATTTTACCTATAATGGTGAATTTGCCAATGTTTTTGAGGGCGTAAACCTTGAGTTGAATGCCAAATTTACCAGTCCCAATTTTACGATCAACTTCTTTGGGTTCGGAAATGAAACTGAAAATAATGAGGATGAAGAGCCACTGGGGCTTGATTACAATAGGGTTAGGTTAAGCACTATCCGGATAGCACCATCACTGGTGTGGCGCGGATATTTGGGTTCCAAAGTACGGTTGGGTATTTCCTATGAAGATATTGAAGTGGAAGAAACGGAAGATAGGTTCATTAATCAGTTTTTTGTCCAAAATGGAGAAGAGAGCGAACAAAGTTTTTTTGGTGTGGATGCTGAATACAAGTATTCTAACACAGACAACGAAGCCTTCCCGACCATGGGAATGGAATTTTCCTTACATGGGGGATATAAAGCCAATTTGAATGATTCGGATCGAGCCTTTGGATATATCATACCAAGTCTTTCCATTGACCATAAAATATGTTCCGATGGAAGATTGGTTTTGGCTACTAAGATTAAGGGGCATTTTAATATTGGGAACGACTTTGAGTT
This sequence comes from Flavobacteriaceae bacterium, assembly GCA_039985375.1. GTDB lineage: Bacteria > Bacteroidota > Bacteroidia > Flavobacteriales > Flavobacteriaceae > Flagellimonas. Next base: position 56,282 of record JBDWSS010000017.1, on the reverse strand, counting down.
TTATCAAGGAGCTAGTATTGGCGCAAATGATGGGTTGCGTGGATTTCGTTTTCAACGCTTTACTGGAAAAACCGCATATTATCAGAATACCGACCTACGGTATAGTTTTAGAAGACTCAAAACCGGTATATTGCCAGTTACTCCTGGAATCTTTGGAGGTTTTGATTACGGAAGGGTGTGGTTGCCAAATGAGAGCTCGGATACCTGGCACAATTCTTATGGAGGTGGTTTCTTTGTAAATGGATCAGATATTCTATCGGCAAACCTTGGATTCTTTAATAGTTCGGATGGCCTGCGCTTTGCTTTTGGAGTTGGTTTTGGGTTCTAATCAATTGTAAAAGAGTACAGATTTCTTCCCTTTGTTTTGGATTGTTCATCGGCAATTAAAACAGTGTTGTTATCCAAAAAACAAATGGATTCTTGCTGTGTTCTATGGTATACATCAATGGTACGCAGGGTTCCTTTTGTAAAATTATCGGATTTAAAATTTGTAAAGACCCAAATAAACCCAGATCCTAGTAATACAACTTTCTTACCATCGGGAGAGATATCGGCAGCAGTAACAGAACAGAACTGTTGGTCGGTGCATGTGGTAAACTCCCCTATTAGTTCTGCGGTATACGAACCTTTTTTTGCTGGAATTCGATAAACAAAGGCTTTACCGGTGTATGGTCTTGACCTATTTTTTGTAATGAGATAAAGAAAATTATTGTTATAAAAGAAGGCTTCACAGTCAAACGTCAGGTTTGACTTCTTTGGAGGGAATTTTTTTTGTTCGGGATAGTGAAATGTTATTTTTTCTGCCTTTACCGAATTGCCTGTTTCCTGGTCAGGGTTTTTTAGTTTATAGATGGAGAGATCTTTTCGATCATTAGCATTGTTTCCAAAGTTCCCAATAAATAGATTTCCTTTATGATCCTGCGCCAAATCTTCCCAATCTGTATTTTTTGCATTTTTCACCTTAAAATCCTTGATTAACTTGCCTTGAAGATTTATGGCATACAAGTGGTCCTTATTGCCATTGTCCTCAATAACCCAAGCGGAGGACCTGTTTATGGTTTCAATACCAGAAACCTCACTAAGTTTTGAGGGAAGTTTGCCCAAATAGGTCAAATCTCCATAATATGGTTTTTGGGCACACCCTTGCAGAAAAATCAGTAATAGGAAAATAGAGGTTTTATTCATGGGTTTCTTTTAAGGGCATAAATATTTCTGCTTTCCAATCCAGTTCGTTGCCGCTAGTATTTGGATTGTCATAAAAAATTTCAACCGGTTTACTTATTACTTCAATATCATTGTTTTTGGCATGGTCTAAAAGCTTATACCAGGCTCGGTCTGAAGTAATATAATTTCCATTGTAAATTGCCTTTAAACCTTTGAAACCCTTAAACTCTTTATATCTTATTTCCATGTTAAAGGGAAGGGAGTCCTTTTTAATAATCGGATAGCAAAAGTTGTATTCAATGCTATCGTTTTTCATGTTCCAATTTACAATTTCAACAAAAGGGACTTTCTTTGCGTCGAGTCCATTTTCACGTACAAACCCACTGAGAAAAGGAAAGTCAGACATCATTTTAAATGCTTTTTCATTTTGCAGACATTTTACTTTTAGGTAAGCACAATAAGTGGGTTCAATCTCATCTGGCCCAACAAGGCTTACCTTAAATTTTTTAATATGGTTTTGTAATAAGATATTAAAGTTGATTAGGTTCTCTTTGGAACGTCTTTCCAAAACCGTATTTGAAAATGGCACCAAAATTTTGTTCATAATACTATGATCCAAATCTTTAATGCCCACTCTAACTCTTGAAAGGGAATCATTAACGGGGATTATTTCCCAATTATATTCGACCAAGGTATCATTATAGGTCAACTGCTGTTTTAGGTTTAAAATTCCATCCTGTTGAATAGGGGTATAGGGCCGCATTCGCTTGTTCCAAACTTTTATTGTCTGGTTAATGGCTCCCGGAAAAGTTTTGGCATGAAATGAAACCAAATAATCATTTGGTTTTATAAAAAGATACCATAGCAAAGCAATACACGGTACTGAAACAAGTACAAAAAAAATTTTACGTTTCATTAATAGTCCAAAGAAATTTTAGATTAGCGAATTATTGAATCATGTTAAGGTTGTCCACGACAAATTTACCCAAACTACGTCCTTGGTTCACTCCAATTTCTACTGCTGCACGATAATGGATTCCACCATACATTCTACTAATGGCCGCTTCATCTGCAGCCTGCTTGAAAGAAGTAAAAGAACGCACCGGTAAGCCATAAGGTACTTCAGTATCGTCATCAAAAACAAAATCATCACCAAAAATTTCGGTAAGTACAACCCCGGCAGCACCAGAGACTACACTATGTCCGCTGGTATACTCAGGAAAAGGAGGTGTTTGGAGAATGGGTTCCCAATTTTCGTCAATATGCTCGTTAATAAGCGTTTCAGGTCTAATGAGATTGCTTCGGTATTTCTCATCCCAACAGCTTATAAAGGCATCTGCCATGGCAATGGAAGCCTTTGTATAGGCGAATACTGTTTTGTGGAAATCGGCATTGGTTTTTTTACTTGCGATTTTAGTAATGCCGATCCAATGGGCCCCCGGGGTAATCTTTTTGGTGGCAAACATTAAATGTCCTCTGGTTACGGATACATAGGGATTGCAATCCCAAAATTGCGCAATCTCTACTTCCTCAGAATCATCGCCAGCAGTGGTTATTTCATTGCTTATATCATATACTTCCTTAAGTTCCTTATAAAAATTAGAATCCTCTTCCATTGAAAATGGCGGTGGTGGAGCAGGTTTAAATTGACTTGCCGAGTCTATAACAAAGGGTCTAATTTTATTCCAATGGGGTTCAATACCTGCCATGTACGCTGGAGGTGTGGGCTGCCATCTTGATGGATTATCGGTATCAACGGTGAACTTGGGCATGGTTCTGGTTTGATTGTAGTTGTCTGCGTTCATCCATGTGGCAATGTGTTCCGCTACCTCAAGCCCATAGGTTTTTGATGCATTAAATTCAGGAGCATTTTTATCCTCCCAGATGGCATAAAGACTATCACGATAAGCCTCCATTCGGTCTTCCGAAAAAATAAGACGTTTACTCACTTCCATATGCGCGATTAATGCTGCGAGTTCATAGTTTACCACCTCAGCCTGTTTAGGTACAGGAATTGTCGAAAGGTCGCTCACCTGATTGGCGAGCGATAGGTATTTATTTTCCTGAGATGCCAAAATCTCATAGGCAGCCACGTTTGGATATGCAAAAATTCTACTGGCAACGGGAGGAGAAAATATATCATGAATCATTATTTCGGTAACCTTATCCACAGCACCGTGGAAGTGCTCCGGGGTAATGACTATGGGCTCGCTTTCTTTGGAACAGGAAAAAATAAAAATTAAGGCTAATATCAGGACGCCAATTTGTTGCTTCATTGTTTAGTTATTTTTTAAGTTGAGCAGTTGATAAACCTGGACTTTGTCATTGTTCAGGGTTACCAAAAGGTATGTTTGGTTGTTTACGGTAAATGTATTTAGGTGTCTAACAGACTTCTGGGAAAGCTCCAGCCCCAGTACGTCACCTAAAATTATGTTTTTTTCATTACTTATCAATGCTCCAGGGAAAGAATCGAACCTTCCATGAAAAGGAGTTACACCAAAATAGTTTCCGCCCACCAATACTTCTTTTTTTCCATCCCCATCAAAGTCATAATCCAAAAAGGATTTAATGGGAGAAACTTGTAACTCGGATGTAAAAGGAACAAAGGTGTATTTTCCACCGTTATTCCTTAAGTATCCCGATCGAAGCTGGTGGACTTCCAAAATTTTGGCAGTACCAAGAATGGATTTTTCAAAAAGCTGGTCAATGGTCTTTCCTGCAAAGGCTTTATAGGTATTGAATCTTTTTCTTAGAGAAACCATCTGTCCTGACAATTGGTCCAAGCCCAGAATTGGATAGTATTTTCCATTTTTTTGTGTGGCGACAATGGTTTCAGTACTTCCATTTTTATCAAAATCGGAGAAGTACATTTTCATGGGAGCTTCTTGAGAAGCACTGAATTTGGAGTTGGAACCCCAGTTTCCCAAAAGATAATCCATATCGCCGTCGCCATCGATATCAAAAGATTGAATGGTCTGCCAAAGGCCATTTAAAGATTCATCCCACAAGTTGACTTCCTTGAAGGATCCGTTCATGTTTTTATAGCACTTGGGCTCCATCCATTCTCCAATAACAAGTAAATCCGTAGTTCCATCGGCATCAAAATCGGTCCAAATGGCATCCGTTACCATACCTAAATTTTGAAAAGGTAGATTTTCGACAATGGAGAAAGCCCCGCTGTCATTTCGTAGGAGGTATGAGCTTGGAATTTTTCCAAAATGGGAGGTTACAGAATTACTTCCCACAAATAGGTCTAAATCACCATCATTGTCATAATCATAAGGTTTAATTACCGAAGTATTTTCAAAGATATCGGGCAGTTCCACTTTAAAGAACGCCGTATCGTTTTGAATAAAATAACTATCCAGTAAGGCCCTGGAATTTCCTGAAAAATCTGCGCCTCCTGCACCCAATAAAATATCGTTTTTCTTGTCCCCATTCAAATCCCTTAGTAGGGCAACAACATCTTCTTTTATAGAATCTTTTTGAATGGTGCGAAAAGATTCTTCAAGAAATGATGTGTCTTGTTGTATGTAGATTTTAGATGGAAAAAACTTGGAGCCACCAAAGAATATATCTTCTTTCCCATCTTCATTGATGTCGCCAATTGCAGTTGCCGGGCCTCTACTGGATACGCTATACGGAATAAGTTTTTCCCTATTAAAGTCGATATGGTTGTCTTCAATATGTGTAAAATCAATGCCTAAATTGTCATCAACTTTTTTGAAAATTGTTTTATGTTCCTTTTTTAGGGATTTAAAATCAAAAGGAACGGGAGCTTTTGGTTTTATCTTTAGGGTTTGATTTACCTCGATATCTTTTATAGTTTGGAATGTTTTATCGGGCCAAACTATTTTTAAGGAATCCACCTTGTTCATAGTTCCATAACCAAAATGGATAATAGGTTCTGAACTGGATTGAAAACCTCGGCTTGTATATAATTCTTTAAACTGCAAAATTCCTTGATGGTACGAATATACCTTTGTGCCAACGCCAAAGGGATTTTTGTCTTTGTACTTTAAATGAATTTTGAGATAGTTTCCTTTATCGTTGGTCTTGTTGAGGTAAATTGTGGCGGGCCTATTAATATTGTTGGTAATTAAATCCAAATCACCATCATTATCCAGATCTCCATATGCCGTGGCTCCGGAAATAAGGGTGTCCTTAGCAATCCAATCTGCAGTTTTGTTTTCAAACTCTAGCTTTGAATTTCCTTTAAAGACGATGTTATTGGTAGCCCCGGAAGGCATCATATTAAGTGCTTCTTGATCTACAAGTTTGGTATTGTCCAGTTTCTTTTGGATTTGCTCATTGGAAATAAAGCGGACATAGTCCAAATCATTGGGACGTTTAGGAATACCATTGGAAACAAATAGATCCTGTTCTCCATCCTGATCGTAGTCTGCAAACAAAGCGCTCCAGCTCCAGTCGGTAGCTGCCAACCCACTTAAAAGTGCAGTTTCGAGATAGTTGCCGCTGGGTTGATTTACATACAACATATTTCTGGTAAATTGGTAGTGATATCCATAACGCTCCGTTCGTAACCGCTGTACCTGAATATTGTCGTCACCTTCCGAAGATTTAAGAGGGATTTCCTCTTGGGGCAACATATCCAAAGAAATTAGATCGGGTAAGCCATCATGGTTAATGTCTGCAACATCGCTTCCCATTGAAAACCTACTGGTATGTCCAAAATACTTCCGTAGGCTTTCGGTAAAGGTACCATCGCCATTGTTCAGGTAGTAATAATCGTCCTCATGAAAATCATTGCCGACATAAATATCCGGATATCCGTCCAGATTAAAATCGGAAACCGCTATTCCTAATCCGTATCCATTGATTCCCCCATAAATTCCTGCTTCTTCACTAACTTCGGTAAATTTGTTTCCATCGTTACGGAGTAATTTATCCCCTGTTTCATAATTTCTGGTATATCGAAGATGTGCTTTGCCAAAGGATTCCTGGGTATGCACAGCATGATTAAGCAAGTACATGTCCAAATCACCATCCAGATCAAAGTCCAAAAAAGCAGCGGAAGAGCTGTAAGAGTCAAAGTCCAGACCATATTTTGCGGCACTCTCGGTAAAGGTGTTATCACCATTATTGATGAAAAGTTCGTTGTGTCCCTCAAATCCGTTGATTCCTACAACCGCGCATACATATATGTCTAAGTAGCCATCCCCATTTACATCGCCCATAATGGCCCCTGTATTCCATGAACTGTTTCCTTGAATATTAGATTGCTCAGAAATATCCTCAAAGTTTAGGGCGCCCTTGTTGAGATACAATACATTTTTCACCTGATTTCCTGAAAAGAAGACATCAGGCAGGCCATCATTGTTAATGTCGCCAATAGCAACCCCACCTCCATTATAAAAGTAGAGGTAATCCAAAATGTTCAGATCATCCGATTCTGAAATTGTATTTGTAAATGAAATTCCGGTTTCTTCCGAAGTAGGGTTTGAAAAAAGTTCGCCTTCTTTTTCACCGCAACCCAAAAAGAGTAGAAGAACCCAAGAAATAAAAATGTGTTTAATCATGTTTGATTTTTTCTAAAAAAAGCGGCCTGGAACTGTTAATGCCAACAATAAAATATTCTGTATTACCAATAACAATGTTTTCAATGCTTCTTGCCGGACCAGCTATATTGATGCCAGAATCTTGAATCCATTGAAAACCATTTTTCCCAAAACGTAAAAGTATGCCATGGGAGGCATCCATCCTACCCAGTTGGGTACTAATTTCATAGTTGTTTCCAACCGCAAGAATGTCTTTATCCCCATCATTGTCAAAGTCATCCACAACCATATCATTGATTGTTGAAACTTGTGCCATTGCGGGCAACTGAATTTTGTTAAAGGTATTGTTCCCGATGTTCTCAAAATAGCAACTGGAAAGTTCGTAAACCTTTTTCTGCTTTGCATTTTTAAGGCTTTCCAATCCAAAGAGGTTTTCTAGGGAGGCACCTGCAAAACTTTTATATGAAAGGAATTTCTTGTTTAAAAAGGGCATCTGTTTTACCAGTTCATCTTTGGATGCGAAAGGAGTTTCTTTTTCATTATAGAAATAAGTGACCAATGGTTCAATAGAACCATTTTCATCAAAATCGTTGTTGTATAATGTAATGGGTTTTTCTTGGGATGCTGTTAGCTTACTGTTATTGCCCCAATTTCCTGCAATTAGGTCTAGATCCCCATCTTTGTCAAAATCTTCCACAAGAATGGAATTCCAAAAACCATGCGTTTTGTCCAGGCCATTTTCCGAAACCAATTTCAAGGTTGTTCCATCGTTCATAAAAATGGAAATGGGCATCCAATATCCCACTGCAATAAGGTCTGCATATCCATTATCATCCAAATCTGTCCAGATAACGTCTTTGATATTCCCTATGGATTTAAAGTCAGGACAAAGGGTTGAGGTAGCCTCCTTAAAAACACCCTCACCATCGTTTTTGAACAAATATTGCATTGCGGTCATTCCAAATTGCTGAGGCATTTGATCCGCTGTAATACAAAGATCTGTATCGCCATCATTGTCAATATCCACGGCCGTTACTTTGGATGCATTGAGCTCAACGCCATTAAATGCGCTTTGGTGTTTTTCAAATTCCCCATTGTTGTTTATGTATAACCGGGGCTGTATCTTATCTGAGGCTTTAAATTCGTTGCCGCCACTTACCACAATCAAATCTTTAAAATCATCACCGTTGGCATCAAAAAAAATATGGGATATATCTTCATTGAAGGCGTCTGAAGCGAAAGCTTCTTCTTGTTCTTCAAGAAAGGTGCCAGTGGCTGTCTGAACATATAGTTTGGAGGCTTGGGCTTTTGCTCCGGAAATAAAGATATCCTGTAGTCCATCATTGTTTATGTCCGCAACAGAAATTGAGGGGCCTTCATTGGTATTGGCAAATGGAACCAATGGGTCTCGATCAAATTCGTATGTTGCTTGCTCCTTGTGAACGAAGGAGATTAAACTATCCCTTTGGATAAGTTTCAAAGCTTGGGGATGATGTTTTTCGGAATAAAAATGACCATCAGCATTTTTTTCAGCAACACTAAGTTTTCCTGATGTAACAAATTCCAATTTTTGGTATTTTCCATTGGGCCATATAACCGTAAGGGAATCCAGTATAGAATCCTTGCCCAATCCAAGGTGCATTGTATTGGAAACTGCGGACAGGTATCCTCTGCTTGTAAAATTTTCCTGGGATAAGGTTCCATTTGAACCATATGCAATGAGCTTTGCTCCAATACCAAAAGTGTTTTGCCCGCTTCCATTAAATAAAATTCTAAGCGAATACTGCCCTTTACTTGTATTGATCGTGTTTTCAAGAATGAAGGCTTCTTCATTCACATTGTTTACGATTAGATCTAGATCTCCATCATTGTCCAAATCGGCATAAGTACAACCATTACTATAAGAATTTTCGGTGTTGGACCAGGACTCCGAAACGTTTTTGAACGTTAAATCACCATTGTTCTTAAAGAAGTAATTGGGAACTTTTTTTTCTGGCAATTCCTGGATAAAAGCCATTTCCTTTTCAGACATACCTGCTTCAATCTTGCGCTGAATCTTGTCGTTGGCTATAAAGCTAATGAAATCCATATCATTGGTTGCGCCTTTTATTCCATTGGAAATAAATACATCTTTATATCCATCGTTGTCAAAATCCGCAAAAAGAGATCCCCATGACCATTCGGTTGCCGAAATACCACTCAAATTTGCAATCTCGCTAAAATTTGTACCCCCTAGGTTTAGATGCAAGGTGTTTTGCATGTATTGCGGGGCGAAACCATTTTTTAAATATTGTTGATACACTGGAAAGGCATATTCCAATCCAGAGGTTTTATAGGTTTCCAAGTTTTCCGGTAGCATGTCCAAAGAAATAATGTCCATTAAGCCATCATTATTAATATCGGCAATATCATTTCCCATGGAAAAATGCGTAGTGTGTCCCAACTTTGTATGGTCTTCGGAGATTATTTCCTTGAAAGCCCCATTCTTTTGGTTGATGTAGAGGTAGTCGTTTTCAAAAAAGTCGTTCCCTACATAAATATCAGGATAACCATCATTGTTAAGGTCACTGACACCCAATCCTAGGCCGTACCCTATACCTCCTTGAAAAATTCCGGCTTCAGCCGAAACATCGGTAAATGTTCCTTTATCATTTCTGAATAAAATATCGCCGGAAAGTGTATCTTTTTCCCTTCTTTTTAGACCCTTTCCGTAAGAGCGGTTGGGGTTTACAGAATGATTAAGCAGATACATGTCCAGATCCCCATCAATATCAAAGTCAAAAAAGGCAGCTTGGGTTGAAAAACCAGAAAAATCAAGCCCGTATTTGGAAGCCTCCTCCTTAAAACTGGGAACTCCCCTTTCATTTAACCCTTGATTTACATAGAGCCGGTTTTTTCCTTTTAATTGTTTATAGTTACCAACCTTGCAGATGTAGATATCCAATAGCCCATCGCTGTTAATGTCAACATGTGTTACTCCTGTTGTCCATCCATCACTGTTATTGATATTGGCCTGCTGTGTGATGTCCTCAAATTGAAAATCACCTTTGTTAAGGTATAATTTATCAGGACCTTGATTTGCGGTAAAATATAGATCGATTAGGTTGTCATTGTTAAAATCGCCTGCCGCTACACCAGCACCATTGTAGTAGTATAGATACGTAAGAATATTGAGCTCAGGAGAAATTTTAAGGTCATTTTTAAAACCTATTCCTGTACGCGTTGAAGCGTGTTTTTTAAATAGACTTTCCAGCTTGTTTTTTGAGCAGCTGGTGACGACTAAAACAAATCCTAAGAAAATCAAATAAATTCTTCTCATTGAATCAAAATAGGGGGTAAGATAACCATTCCCTTAATAACAAAGAAAATGGAATTGGTTTAATGTTTTGTCTCAAAAACGTATGAGTTTTTGCTTCTTAAGTAAATCAGGGTAGTCGTAATTATTTATTTGATAAATAATCCAATATATTTATAGATTACAAACAAACTGAACTAATTAAAAATGTTGGGAATATTATCTTTTTTGGGCTTCACACTTTTAGTAGGAATCATTGCGTATTTAGCTACCCGAACTACGGATGAAAAATCTTCTGATGGATATTTTTTGGGAGGACGTAGTTTAACGGCAGGGGTTATTGCCGGATCCTTGCTGCTGACGAACTTATCTACTGAACAAATCGTTGGATTGAACGGGAGTGCTTATAAAGATGGACTATCGGTAATGGCCTGGGAGACACTGGCGGCAATTGCCATGGTTGTTGCGGCTATTTTTCTATTGCCTAGATATTTAAAGGGAGGACTTACCACGGTTCCCCAATTTTTGGCCAATCGTTTTGATGTTGCCACAAAAACAATTACTTCAGGCCTGTTTTTAACAGGTTATGTGGTGGTTTTGCTTCCTGTAATCCTATACTCGGGATCAGTGGCAATAAGCGGAATGTTCAATGTGCCCGAGTTATTGAATGTTTCTGACAAGACCGCTCTTGTAATATGTATCTGGGGAATTGGCATAATTGGTTCCATTTATGCCGTATTTGGGGGGTTAAAGGCCGTTGCGGTTTCCGATAGTATCAATGCGATAGGATTAATGATTGGGGGAATACTAATACCTGTATTTGGATTGATGGCCATTGGTGATGGTAGTGTAATAACGGGACTGGATACCTTAATGACCGCCAACCCGGAACGATTTGATTCTACCGGTGCTCACGGGCAAGAGGTGCCGTTTGCAACAATTTTTACGGGGATGATGTTGGTACAATTGTTCTATTGGGGAACCAATCAACAGATTATTCAAAGGGCTTTGGGTGCCAAAAACCTCGCTGAGGGGCAAAAAGGACTGTTATTGGCTTCGTTTCTAAAAATATTGGGGCCACTTATTTTGGTACTGCCCGGAATGATTGCATATCATTATTTTGATGGGAATTTGGATTCAAGCGATATGGCTTATCCAGCATTGGTTGGAGCCGTTTTGCCCAAGTATTTGGTAGGATTTTTTGCTGCTGTTTTGTTTGGCGCCATTTTAAGTTCCTTTAATAGTGTGCTCAATAGCTCGGTTACCCTTTTCGGAATTGACATTTACAAACAACATATCAATAAGGATGCTCCTGAAGCTACCGTTGTAAAATATGGGAAGGTGTTCGGGGTTTGCTTGGCACTTGCAGGAATGTTCATTGCTCCCTTGATTGCCAATGCAGGCAGTTTATTCAATTATTTACAAGAAATAAATGGAATTTACAACATTCCTATTTTAACCATTATTGTGGTTGGTTATTTAACGAAACGCGTACCGGCAATAGCCGCCAAAATAGCGATATTTTTAGGTTCGGGGCTTTATATTATCAGTCAATTTATTGTAGGCCCCAATATGGTGGAAAAGGCATTGGAAGCGGCCAAAGCTGCTGGGATAACTGATGCTGATGCCTTAAAACTGGTGGAAGCAGATGCATACCCACATTTTTTACATGTAATGGCCATACTTTTCCTATTGAATGCAGGTATTATGTTGTTGATTGGGAAGTTCTATCCCAGAAAAGAAGCCTTTGTACAGCAGTATACCAAGCAGGTTGAAATTACGCCTTATAAGTATGTAAAACAGGCAGGTGCTGTTATTTGTATCATTGTGATCGGCATCTACATCTGTTTTGCTAAATGAAGGTTTAATGTTGTTCGGTGGCAGTTAGTGAATTAGTGGAATAGTTTTCAGTGGTCAGAAATTAGATAGGAGACCTTAGATATAAGATTTCAGTGAACAGTTCTCAATTCTCATAACTCCCTGCTCGTTTTTTGTTGCTGGTCTTGGTTGATAGGTGAAGGGTGAAAGGTGAAGAGTTCCTCCTTCGGCCGTTGGCCTTCGGAGGATTCGGAATTGTAATGGGCTAAATGTCTTCCGACAGAGCGTAGCGACGAGGAATCTCGATCTATTGTTCCTAAATTTCTCACGCTTCTTCGCTCCTAGCGGATCGGTTCGAAATGACATATCCCATACAATATTCATTCGGGGCAATTCGTGAAATTCGTATCCATTCAGGAATCATTCACTGTCTGTCGTCTGAGGCTTATAGCTTGCGACTTATTTATAGTGCGTTAATGGAAAAAAATCAGAGAGTTAAAGCTAAAAGTGGCGGTTGTCGGCGCTCAGAAATCAGATGGTCGTAATATAAAATATTTTATTCCTTCTCATATCTCTTAACTGCTTCCTGTTCACTATTTACTGTACATTGATTATTGTTAATTGGTAGCTGTTCACTGATAACCGATAATTGTTCATTCTTCCAAAACATACCATCCCACAGCGGTCAGTGGTTCACGGCGTCCCTTTTTCTGTGGCGCATAGTTGATGGATAGGTAGTTGAGGATTGTTTCTTCCTGATCGCCCAAATCCCATAAATTTTGGGTTTCCTGCATCCATCGAATGGTGGCTTCCCAGCCTTCTCGGGTCATTCTATTTTGTGTGACTAGTTGGGCCGAATGGCAGTTGGTGCAGTTTTGAATTACTTCAGTTAGTCCATCCCCGTCCACAAAACCGGTTGTTATGTGAATTCCATGTTCAATGCTATCTTCAACAGCCGGGATGTCCACTACCGTACTTTCTGTTGGCTTTTTGCTAAAAGCATTGGGATTTAGGGCCATATAAATAAACAAAAAAACGGCGATGCCAATGAATGCAAAAGCTGCTACAAGCTTGCGGTATAGATTCCTGACTTGCTTTTGGAATTGCTTTTCGGACGACATTTTAAATCACTTTTATTGCAATCCGATGACATGCATTATTCAAATACCCTTTGGGGTTCCACCCTGGCAACAGCATGGGTTGACTTGCATTTTGAGAGTCGGTAGCGCGGGCCCAAACCTCATAATATCCTTTTTTTGGAAAGTGGCCGATTTTTGCTGAAAAGTGCTGCCAAGCTAACCTGTTTACCGATTTTTCAATAGTGCAACTTGTCCAAGTGGATCCAAAATCTATGGAATATTCCATTTTTACAACTTCCAATTCACCCGCCCAGGCATGTCCTCTAATGTTCAAGACTTGTCCTTCTTTGATCATTGCGCCGGATTTTGGGTAGGTAATCAAAGATTTTACGGGCATGGATTCAATAATACACATGTCCTCATCGGCCACCTTTTCCCCGGGCGCAACGGGTTCACAAGGAACACGATATGAAGTCCCGGTCATTTTAGCACCATCGTGGACCTTATTTCGGATACTCAATCTGTTTATCCATTTTCCAGAAGTTGAAGCGGGCCAACCTCCAGCAATAAGCCTTAATGGATAGCCATGCGTCAAAGGAATATCCTTTCCGTTCATTTGAAAGGCCAATAACGTTTCATCCTGAAGCGCTTTTGCAATGGGAACACCTCTTGAAATAGGTTCCTTTTCAGGGTTTCGGCTTAGATGGATGTCGGCCGCATGGTAGCCAACGTAAACGGCATTGTTCTTTATTCCGGCATCTTCCAAAACATCTTTGAGCCGTATTCCAGTCCAATTGGCGCAAGATACGGCCCCTACCGTCCATTGATTTCCCTTTGCGGGCGGATTGAACTCACTTCGTCCATTTCCACCGCATTCTAAAGTAAGCTGGTAGGTGTATTGTTGAAACTTAGATTTTAATTCTGATAGGGAATAGGTTTTATTTTTTACAACCGATTCGCCATCAATGGTCAAGGACCAAGTTGCCGCATCAATTTTTTCTGGAATGAGCCCATTGTTTCTAATGAACATGAATTTGTTGGGGGTAATTTTATCATCCAAAAGATGGGCCTTGGCCTCAATGTTCCAAGGCTTGTTATTCAAAACGGTCATTCCCCGATCCTTGTTAAACAACTTAAAAGGGTCCGGGTCCTGAAGCCCTAAGGGTTCATAGTCCAAAGGGAGGGTATGCCCAAAGACGATTTCGGCCCCCATTAGGGCACTAAAAGTACCCAAGGTTCCTTTGGTAATGAAATGCCTTCTATTCATAGTTTATTTAGTGAAATATAATATGTAGGGCCGCCAAGGATAACGCCATTCCAATACCAGCTTTGGCAAGCATGGGTGAGGCGGGCTCTGGCTTTAGTTTGTCTTTTATAAAACCAGTTCGCGAGCCTAACCAGATAATTACAAACCCAATGATAATAACCCACATGGCCCTAACAAAATAGTTCATGTCGGGAAAATACTCTAAAAAGAAAAACTGCAAAGGAATTGTTGCTGCAAACCCGAGCAGGGCAACCTTTTGCTTTGGAAAGGCAAGAAAGGCTGCTGCACTGATCAAGACAACAATACCACAGTTAATAAAATAGCGCAATTGATTGAGTGTATGTGTAAAGGCTGCACCCGGATCTTGGAACTTTAGGTATAGCAGTACCACCCCAATTATTGAACCGGAAATAAAAGCCAATAAAATAGCTCTTTTTCCAGACTTCACCACTTGTTGATCGGTTGCTTTTTTGTTGACATATACCTTGTAAATATCGATGGACCATAAGGTTGCCAAGGAATTAAAGGTAGAATCTACCGTACTCATCAAAGAGGCGAACAACGCACATAAAATAAGGCCTTTCGCGCCTACGGGAAGATAGGTGTTCACCAAATAAGGGAAGGCAGCATCGGGTTCTGGAAGACCACCTTCTCCCAAGATGCCAACCAGGGCAATCCCTGGAAGGATGATGATGGCGGCCATGAAATATTTCATCAGACCACCAACCATAAGGCCAATCTGTACATCTTTTAAGCTTTTGGCAGCCAACGAACGCTGCACTACGGATTGGTTGGCGCACCAATAATTGACGTTCAATAAGAAAGCACCAAAAATATGGATCCAAGGAAGGGTATCATGATCGGCGGGCAGGTGCAAATGCATTAAATCACCGGTTTTAGTATAGAGTTCGGACCAGCCCCCAAGATGGTAAATGGCAATAAATAATACTACGACACCGCCCGTTAACAGAATTGCAAATTGAATAACATCTGTTCTAACCACTGCCGCCAAACCACCAAAGTAGGTGTAGGTAGCAGAAAAAAGCCCTAGAAAAACAATGAGTATTGCTATTCTGATCAATCTATCTTGGTGTATGAAGGAAAGGTAATCCCCAAAGACCAAATCTACCGAATAGGCACCCCAGAATAATGCGGCTCCTAGGGTTATGGTGGAAAACAATAAAATATTTGAAGCGGAATATAAGAGGGCAACCGTGCTTCCCAGTCTTGTTTTTATAAATTGGGTAATGGTGATGATTTTTTCCCGTAAATACATGGGAACGAAAATAAAAGCCGCCAAAAGCAAACCCTGAATGGCGTTGATCTCAAAATTTGCCTGTGCTAGTCCATACAAATAAGCAGAACCCATAAAACCAAGAAATTGGTACCCTTGCACATTGGTGGCAATTGTTGAGAACGCAATGGAATGCCAACGAAGATTTCTTCCGCTTAAAAAATATTCTTCGGTTGTGGCTTCTTTGGAAGTCCTCCCGGTTATGGCGGTAACAAAAACAATGATAAAATAAGCACAGACAATAAGTAAATCAATCATAGACTACGTAATTAGATAAGCAAATCCCATAGTATGACATTCCAAAATATGATCTATCATAAAGCTATTGATGGTTGGTTAATGGGATAATTATGAATTATGCAATAATATACTATTTTGTTTCTAAAATCAACACTTGAACTGCTGTTAAATTCGTATTCCTGCAGCTAGTGGACTTGAGGGTTCATTTTTTGATACTTTTCCTTGTGCAATGGGCATGGAAAATGTTTTTAAACGAGGCAAAACCAGTTTTGCAAATCGCTCACATTCTTCTTTATGCGGGTACCCGGAGAAAATAAAGGCTCTTATTCCCATGTCCATATAGCGGTTCAACTTTTCCACTATCTGGTCTGGGTTTCCAACAAGCGCAGCTCCGCAACCAGATCGGCCACGTCCTATTCCTGTCCACATATTGGGTTCTACATAACCATCATCTTTCGCAATTTTCCTCATTTCCGCTTGCCTGCTAACGCCGTAGGATTTTGCATCAAGGGCCCTTTCCCTCATTTCTTTTCCCTGCTCCACGCCCAGTTTTGAAACAATGCTATCAGCATATTCCCTTGCTTCTTCCTCGGTTTCCCTTACCACTACATGAACGCGAAGGCCAAAATCTACTTTGCGGCCATATGTTGCTGCTTTGGCACTCATATTTTCCATGAGTTTTCTTAGATTCCCTTCGGTTTCTGGCCACATGAGGTATACATCGCAATGCTCGGCGCATAGGTCCACCGCTGCTGGGGAGTATCCACCAAAATATAACAATGGTCCTCCATTTTGATAGGTTTTTGCCGGCATGGATGATATTTTCATTTGATAGAACTGTCCCTGGTAATCAATTTGATTCTGGGTCCAGGCCTGTTTTAAAATTTCGATAACTTCCCGAGACCTTTGGTAGCGGTCTTCTGATGACATTTCTTCACCAGGTAGGGGCGAGGAAATGATATTTATGGTAAACCGTCCTTTTAGAATATGATCAATGGTGGCCAGGGTTCTGCCCAACATGGCAGGATGAACCTCCCCACATCGTACGGCAGCCAATACATTGATTTGCTCCGTCATAGGTGCAACTGCGGACACAAAAGGAAGGGTATCCTGACCAACCTGATAGGAGGAAGGGCATAGGATGTTTCGAAAACCATTTTTATCTGCGGTGAGCAATATTTGTGAAGCATTTTCAAAGGTGCTTTTGTAATCCATACTACGTTCCCCCAAGTATCGGTCGTCCCCATTGCAAATAGGGGCAAACCAGGAGACTTCCGCTCCCTCCAAATGTGGAGATCTAATTGCTATTTTTGAGTTGTCCATTTCTTTTTCTTTATAAATTTTATTAGTCTATTTCTCTTCCCAGGGCAGATTCCCAGAGCATGTACCACTCTTCGTGGGTCAGTTCTATGGTCAAAGCTTGATGGGCCGTCTTAATCCGTTCAATCTTTGAGGTGCCCAAAACCGGTATAATCCCCGCAGGATGTTTTCGTAGCCAGGCATAAAGTATCTGGTCTGCCGCCGCGCCATATTTTTTGGCCAGTGTTGCCAAGGTGTTTTGAATGGCCTTGATCTTGGTATCTGAACTATCTTTAAAGAGAAGTCCACCTCCTAATGGCGACCAGGCGGACGGAATCACCTTCAATTTTTGACATTGATCCAAGGTGCCATCCTCAAACGCGTTACGATGCAAAAGGGATATTTCTACCTGATTGGTTACCAAAGGGGTCAAAGTGTTCAGCAGATCAAACTGCGATGGTGAAAAGTTGGACACCCCAAATGCCAACACTTTCCCTTCTTTTTTTAGTTTTGAAAAGACGTCCGCTATTTCATACGGGTCAAATAAGTAATCGGGCCTATGTAACAAAAGCACATCCAAATAATCCGTTTGGAGACTTGCAAGGGACTTTTCCACGGATGCTTCAATATGCGTTGCGGTTAAATCATAAGATTTTATGCGATGTTCTGGACGATTTTCTGAAACCAATTTTATCCCACACTTGGTGGTAATCCGCATTTTAGGCCGTAAATCCTTTCTGGATTTCAGCACCTTTCCAAAATCGTCCTCTGTGGTATAATGGCCATAGATATCGGCATGGTCAAAATCGATAAGATTCAGGTCTATACAACCTTCTATAAAATTTTCATATTCAGAAGTGGAAAGCTTGCTTCCCCAACTGCCCAATCGCATGGTGCCGATTACATATGGAGAAATACTGTCTTTTGTTAGTTTCATGTATGGTATACGATAGGTGTTATAGGTCAAATTTAAATAAATATATGATAAATGTAAACGTTTACATTATAAAAATTTATAATATTGCATCTTTGTATTCAATTAATTTCATTTTGTTGCTCAGATGATTACAATTATCTCCGGATCTAATAGGAAAGATAACAAGACCTTTCATTTTGCCAAATATGCTTATGAACAACTGAGCAGGGAACCCAATATTGAGGTAAAACTTTTGGATTTATCGGAATTGGCAGGAGATATCGTAAGCGAGACCATGTACAAGGATTCTGATCAACCACAGATTATCCAGCAAATTCAGGATACCTATTTTATACCTTCAACGAAATTTTGGTTTTTTGTTCCGGAATATAATGGCAGTTATCCCGGAATAGTAAAATTGTTGTTGGATGCCATGTCTATCAGGGAGTACAAACCTAGTTTCGCCAATAAAAAGGCCTGTATTACGGGAATAGCCTCGGGAAGGGCAGGAAATTTAAGGGGAATGGACCATCTGGCAGAAGTGTTAAACCATTTGGGGATTCATGTACATCCTAATAAAAACCCAATTTCCTCTATTTTTAATCTATTGAACGCTGCGAATAATTCCGTTACTTTAGAGGGAGAGGAGACCCTTCAAAAACAGATTGCGCAGATATTGGAATTCTAAAATTTAAATACTTAACGTGAGTTCGGCATAATTTTTTATCTACCAAAATCCGTCAAATTGAGTGGTTTTTCGTAATGAAATGAAGAAAAATTATATCGAAATTAGGATTCTACGAGAAAACAACTTGTTTTCGATACATTTTTGCCATCGCAAAAACACGCAAACTGACGTAATTTTCTTATATCTAACTCACGTTACTTAGTGAAGACCCGCGCACAATAAGTCTTGGGGATAAAACCTTGGCTTCAGCTTTTGTGCTACCATGCTTGAGATTCTTGAGCAAAAGGCGGGCTGCCAATTCTCCCATTTGGGAGCATTCTTGATCTATGGTACTTATTTTGGGTTGTGTAAGGCCGCTAAAATCGGCATTTCCAAACCCGATTAGCCGTACTTGCGCCGGAACTTCAATATCCAGTTCCTTTAAAAGGTTTAAAACATGCAAACCTATTTCATCACCATATGCAAAAATCCCGTCTATTTTTGGATTGGCTTTGAATATTTTTTGAAGTGTTTCACTGTCTTTTTCCATGTTGGAAGTAAGTTCTATGGTATCATGGGAAACTTTTTGTGCATGGTTTTTAATGGCATCCCGAAACCCTTTTTGTCTTTCATTAAAAATGGAGACTTTGGGATTACCTGCGATATGAATGAGGTTTTTGCACTTTTCCTTTAATAAGTGCGTTGTGGCCATAAAACCTCCTTTGTAATCATCTAGTGTTACCGAACTAATATCGGTAAGCTTAGGGATCCTATCAAAAAATACCAGACGGATATTGCTTTTTATGATTTTTTTAATTTGGGAAAAATCGGTGGTTTCCTTTGAAACAGATACCAAAATTCCATCTACTTGAAGTTTTAAAAACGAATTTAAGGCTTCGTTTTCCTTTTCCTGCGATTCATGGGATTGGGAGATAATGATATTATAACCGGAGTCGCTTACAATTTGTTCAATACCGTTAATAATCCCGCTAAAAAAATAGTTGTTTACCTCGGGAACAATGACACCAATGATTTTACTTTTTCCACTTCTGAGGGAAGCAGCCATAATATTTGGCTGATAATCTATGGTAGCGGCTGCTTTCAATACCTTTTCCCTAGTTTTTGGAGAAACCAAGGAACTATCATTGAATACTCTGGATACGGTAGCCAATGATAAACCTGTAATCTTGGAAATTTCCTTTATTCCGGCCATAAAACGAACTGTACAAATAGCTTACGCAATGGGTTAAAATCAGATGTAATTTAAAACATAGAGCAATGATACGATTCCTAGAATTATCCAGGTAAAAATACCAACTATTAGAATATTAAAGCCCAACTTCCTTAGTTGGGAGATATTGATCTGTAAACCGATTAAAAAGAGGGTGAAAATCAACAATTTTCGGGCACCCCAAACAATGTGTTCACTGATTTCCGATGCGGATGGGAGATACGAATTGATGAGCATGGCAGCGATAAATCCAAAAATAAACCATGGAAAAGCAAATTTTTCTTTGGAATTGGAACCAAAGGATATAATCAAAACCAATGGGATTATCCATAATGTCCTAACCAATTTTGTGGTAGTGGCAACATTTAAAGCAAGCTCTCCATAGACTTCGGCCGCTCCTACAACAGAGCTGGTATCATGAATGGCAATGGCGCTCCATGTACCAAATTGAAGTTGCGTTAGTTCAAAATACCGACCTATGTAGGGAAAAATGAATAGGGCAATGGCATTCAACAAAAATACAATCGCTAGGGAAACCGAAGTTTGTGATGAATTGGCCTTTAAACTGGGGCTTACTGCGGCGATGGCACTACCTCCGCATATTGCTGTTCCGGAGGCAACCAAGATTGTAGTAATCCGCTCCGATTTCAGCATTTTTCCAATGGCAAAAGCGATAATAAAGGTACATACGATGGTTACCAGAGTGATAAAGAAGCTATTTGAGCCTACTTCTATGGCTTCGTTCATATGAATTCCAAAGCCGAGCCCTACAACAGATAGTTGCAAAAGGATTTTCTGAAAACCTGCGCTGCTTTGAACGGCGCCTTGATCGGCTATCTTGAAAATACCAAGTACCATACCCATGGCCAAGGCCAAGGCTGGAGAGATATAGCCAAGCACAGTACCAATTAGGACCGCTATTGCAAATATGTATGTCGCTGTTTTTGAAAGCATTCTGAACGAATGCGAAATTACAAATAAAAATGAAAACGTTTACATTTTTATTTTTATAATGTATCTATTTACTAAAACGATATACCTTGGGTTTCTGGTTGTTAATAGCAACAAACAGGAATTCTTGCCCATTTTTGTCTTTGAAGGGGAGTAGATGTTTGATCTCTCCTTTTACATAAAACCCAGATTCCTCATAGGGTAACCATTCAAAATTACCGTCCTCTTTTCCCAAAAGAACACTTCCGTAGCTGGCATCCAGCCTACTGTATTGTGGTTTAAAGTCATAGTTGTTACCTCCAAGGACAAGGTCTAATGTACCATCGCCGTTAAGGTCTGCGCAATTTATATCGCAAACACATGAGAATTGCGTTTCCCGAGGAAGTGGTTTTAGCTCAAAATTTCCCTGACCATCGTTAAAAGCAACAAGACTTAAAACGGTATTGACTTCTTTGGTAATTGAATTTTTTAAGCGGGTTGAGTCCAAGAGTTCATCAATGCTTTTTGTGGCATAGTCTGAAAATTTTAAATTTTGTTTTTTTAGGGAAACTAGCTGAGCCGTGAGCTCTCTTTTCATTGAAACTGGCACGTCTTTGTTTTCCACACTTCGTGTAACAATTTGTTCAATGGTCCCGTTATTGTCGAAATCGTTGACATACATTTTAGCAGGTGATTCCTTTGTTGCCTTATATGAAAAATTGCTTCCTTGGTTGCCAAGGACCAAATCAAAATCCCCATCATTATCCAGGTCTTTTGCATAAACTGTGTTCCACCAGCCATGTAAACTATCCAATGCACTTGTTTTGGGGCTCAATCTTCGACCGTTGTTCTTGAATACTTTGGGTGTACCCCAATCACTGGTGAGGACAAGGTCTTTTTTTGAATCCCCATCGACATCCGCCCATAAGGCATCGGTTACCATGCCCACATTTTTCAAATGAAATGCCTTATTTTGGGTAACATCTGAAAAAGTTCCATCTCCATTATTCTGAAGGAAAAGATGCGCCGGGTCTACGCCATATATTCCGGGAACACTTCTGCTGCCAATAAATAGGTCTTCATCGCCATCATTGTCAAAGTCATTCGGAGCAATGATAGAAACATTGGTTTTTAAACTTTTTAAGAGGTGAGCACTTCGGGAGAAATTCCCTTTCCCATCGTTTATATAGATCCGATTTTTATAATTGTCGGAATCATTGGGAATGTTCCCACCAGACCCCACAACCAAATCCATATCTCCATCGCCCTCAATATCAAAAAAAGAAGAAGCGGTGTCCTCAAAAAATCGATCTTCCCTAAAAACATCTTGAACATACATAGGTTTCAGTACACCATTTTCTTGATGCAGATAAATATTGGCGGCATTTCCTTTGGCGGCTCCCACAAAAACATCTTCATTGCCATCACCGTTAATATCGGCTATGGCCACGGTAGGCCCTTCTTGGGATAACATTTTAGAAATTAATCCCTCGTAATCAAAATCGATATGCTTGTTCTCTTGATGTTTGATTACCAATGATTCAATCTCATTTAAAAGTGTTTTTTCCGGATGTTGGTTTTTTTGGAAAGTTTTGTCAGCATTCCCCTGCTCGAGAAGGATGGAGGTATTCGCTTCGATATGCTCAAGTATTTGTGTTCTGTCATTGGGCCAAATAATCCGCAAAGAATCAATTTTCTGGGTTTGACCGAGACCAATGGTCATTTCATAATCAACCGAAGATTGAAATCCTCTGGAGGGAATTAGTTCATGCCTAATAATTTCGTTATTAACGAAAAGTTCCACAATACTCCCAACACCAAAGGTATTAGGGGCTTCCCCGGCTAACCTTATCCTTAGATAATTGTTCCCCGTTTTTTCGCTGTTGTTTCGGTATACAAAAAGTTCTTGATTTACATTGTTCACTACAATGTCTAAATCCCCGTCATTATCTAAATCCCCATAGGCGGCACCATTTGAAAAACTTGGTGTACTCAACCCCCAATTTTTTGAAGTATTGGAAAATGTGAGGTTTTTGTTGTTTTGAAAGGCATAATTGGAAATAGGAGTGGACGGCATTGCATTTATAATGACATCTTTTTGTTCTTTGCTTCCATGTACTGCTGTTTGTTGATGTGCTACATCTTCAAAAAAGTCGATGAAATCCTGATTGGTCAAATCATGGTATATCCCATTACAGACGTAGATATCCCTATATCCATCATTATCCATATCAAACAATAGAGCGCCCCAACTCCAATCGGTGCTTGAGACACCGCTGTAATGAGCCAATTCTGAGAATGAGTTACCTAAATTTAGCTGGAGTGTGTTCTGCATGTATTGATAGTAGTAGTCATTTTGAAGTTTTCGCTGATGGGTGTCGAATGTTTCAAAAGTAGTGGTGTTCTTCAGTCTTTCGTCACCTTCAGGAAGCATGTCTGTAACAAAGACATCAGATTTTCCATCGTTATTGATATCGGCCATATCAGCACCCATTGAAAATAAGCTCAAATGATTGGTCCAATCTTTTATGTTTTCGGTGAAAGTACCGTCTTGATTATTGATATAGAGGTAATCATGTTCAAAAAAGTCATTGGATACATAGATATCTGGATACAGGTCATTGTTGATATCACCCACGGTGACTCCTAAACCAAAACCAACAAGACTTCCATAAATATTGGCCTCCTCACTTACATTGGTAAAATTTCCATTGTCATTTCTCAAAAGTTTGTCTCCGCCGCCTTTTATTTCCTCTTTAACATTCCAATCAGTTGCCCTTAAATTTCTTTTGTTTTCGTAACCCAAACTGGCTACAGGAATAAAACTATTGTTGAGCATGTATACATCAAGGTCTCCATCTTTGTCATAATCAAAGAAAGCTGCATGGGTAGTGAAACCGCTATCCGCTAGATTAAAATCTTCTGCTTTTTCGGTAAAACTTAAATCCCCATTATTGATGAACAATTCGTTTTTTTGGTCATCCCCTTCTATGTTGCCGGCGTTGCAGACATATATATCCAATAACCCATCAGCGTTGATATCGACCAAAACAACACCGGTAGACCATGCTTTGGTACCGGAAACCCCTGCGGTTTCTGTAATGTCTTCAAAAGAAAAATCACCTTTGTTCAGAAAAAGTTTGTTTTTTTCGCGGTTGGACGTCAAGTAAATGTCTGGTAGCCCATCATTATTGATATCTCCTATGGCAACACCACCTCCATTATAAAAGTTGCGGTATAGGAAGATGTTAAAATCTTCTTCGTTTTCTATTTTGTTTACAAAAGAGATACCTGTTTTTGAGCTATCCAAGGATGTAAACAAGGCTTCATTGGTAGCATTGGTTTTGATTCTTTTGTCTTTTGAACAAGAATTAAGGATTAAAACGATGAGGAATAGAGAATATGGTAGCAGTCTATTTAGCATCTGATTTAGAATAAGTTTGATTGATTTAGATAGTTCGGGCTTTTCTGAAAGGAAAACGCACCTCAATTTAGGAAAACTATCCATGCGAACTACATAATAAATGGGAATTGGAAAGGGTAAAAATTAGATTAAGTAAAAAAGAGGGCAGATATTCTGCCCTCTTTTTAAATTGAATATATTGATAAACTACTAGTAACCTTCGTTTTGCAACAGATTTGGGTTGGTTGCAACCGCAGAACCTGGAATAGGGTATAAATCCCTAAAATCCTCAGTAACAACTTTCATTTCCCAAGTACCTGTTGTAAATAAACCAAACCTTCTTTGAGCTATTCTTCTTCCTCCAATAACACCTTCTGCATTTAGTTCCCTTGCTAGAATATCTGGCATATCGTCCAAGGATAGTGACCCTAGCGCGGAGGCATTAGCTCTTGCCCTAATGAGATTTACTTCTTCCAACGGAGTTAATAGAGCACCACTTCCACCTCTCAAACCAGCTTCAGCGCGCATTAATGCTGCATCGGTAAACCGCATCCATACATAATCTCTAAACCCATCGCCAGGAAGACCACCATCTGCACTTCTTACGGGATATTTCACGATACGCATACCATTACGCTCATTATTAACTTCTAAAGATGTCAATAATTCATCTTCGTATACAAGAGCGTTATCCTGTCGGTCAGTAAGATCAACACCATCGGGTCCAACTTGTTGGCCTCTGATGTATCCTGTAGAAAGTCCATCAACATTTTCACCGGATAGTCCAATACGTGCATCATCGGCAGGGTCATTGGTACCGTGTAACCTAAAAGTTTCGGTAAGGGTCACAAAACCGTTCCAACCCCCTTGGTTTGGGTGCACTTGGTTGTACAAGCGAGTTCTGGTGTCACCATTGAGCGCCATAATGACTTCTTGGTTTTCATTTTCTGCCAAATTCCAAATGTCAAAATAATCGTCGCTGGTATCAAGTTCAAAGCCCAGATCTTCTATAGCATTAACATCGGCAATAACCTGGTTCATATCACCAGCGGTACCTGTCAAAACTTCAAGGTTCAGATTTAATCGAGCTCTCATAAAAAGAGCAGCAGCCTGTCCAACTCCAATTAGGGAGGTAGCTCTGTCTCCTCCTGAAAGAGGAGCTTCTGGCCCATGCGCGGATAGGTTTCCACTTGCAATAGCAGCATTCAATTCGGTTTCCGCAAGAGCAATAGCCTCTTGGGCGGATAATACTGTTGGGAGCTCCGAACTATCTGCATCTAGGTCCCTAAACGGTACCTTGCCAAAATAATCTACTAAGGTATACAAGTGAAAAGCTTTAATGACTTGTGCTTGTGCTGTCTCGGCCGCTGAAGGGCTTGATCTAGAATCCAGCAATTGGTTTGCTAAAAGTAAACCAGCATTGTGCTTATTCCAAACTTGAAGAACATACTGGTGGTTTGGATCCCAAGTGTGTGCGTGCAAAACTCTCCACACCCCATTATCACTCCAATCCGCACCTCTAGTTAGTACGGCAATGTTGTCCGCCGCTACCTCTGAAAGGGCATAATCATCTGCTTGTGAAGTTAAGTTATAGATTCCAAGACCATTACTTGCTCCACTGGTATACAGTGATTCTAAGGATGCTGAACTACTGGCAACACCTCCAAAGGATGCACTTCCCGAATCTCCAGATGTATCTACGGAGTCGCTAAAAGTGGGTTCTAAATCTGTACATGATTGCCCGGCCAAAAGCGCAATACAAGCTATGGCTATTGGTACAATCGTTTTTCTTTTAAAAATTTGTTTTTTCATCGTAATTTTTTTTTAGAAGCTTGCATTAATGCCTAGTGAAATTGTGGTTGGTCTAGGATATGCTGTCAAATCAATTCCCAGTGATGGTACATTATTTAAAAGCCTTGGTGTTGAAACCTCAGGATCTTGACCACTGTAATCTGTAATCACAAATAGATTTTGTGCATTCATAAAAACACGTAGATTATTGAAGATACTGTTCTCTGAAATTTCAAAGTTATGCCCTAAGGTCACATTCTGTAATCTCAGGAATGACCCATCTTCCAAGAACCTCGTGGAAACTTCGGCCGGGTTAAATGGGTTTTCTACACCAACTAGAGGTAAGACAGATGCAAATACATTTCTACCTTGGGATAGGTTTCCTATACTAGCGAATGCATTTCTATCATTACTGTAAATTTCTTGGCCAAATAAACCATTAAAGAAAATACTTAGATCCCAATTTTTGTATTTGAAGTTTTGGGTTATGCCCAAAGTTACATCTGGTAATCCGCTTGCTCCAACAAATTGTTGAACAGCATTATCACCAAAAATGTTGTTTCCGTCTGCGTCCAAACCTTGCCAATCTCTTAGGTAAAAACTGAACAATGGTTGGTCGTTGGATAATTGCTGGGCAAAAGCGCCTGTAAGACCAGGGCCGTTGATAGCACCCGCTTGAATATCAGGTCCAGCATAGTTCTGAAGGATATTGTCGTTATACCCAACATTAAAATTAATGTCCCAATAGAAATCTTCATTTTCAATTGCCGTGGCGCTCAAACTTAATTCAACCCCTTGGTTTACGATTTCTCCGTCAATATTTTCGAAACGAAAAGGCTGATCAGCCGGTTGAGCGGTCTGTAACTGCAATAAGAAGTCGGTTGTGGTTCGTTTGTAATATTCCAAGGAGCCAGTAATCTTATTGCCCAATAGACCAAAATCAACACCCACATTAAATTGCTCGTTTTCTTCCCATTTCAAATCGTCATTGGCAAAAGAAACTGTACCGGTAGAACCAGGATCTCCTCCAGGGGTTCCAATACTAACTTGTTCCCTTCTTGTAAATTGGTTTGTACCAAGTCCTTCTTGGTTACCAACCACACCCCAGGCAGCCCTTAATTTGAAGCGGTCAAATACATCGGGGAACCAGTTTTCTTGAGATAAATCCCAAGAAGCACCAAAAGCACCAAAAGTTCCATATTTGTTATTTCCACCAAAACGAGAAGAACCATCAATTCTTACAGTTCCAGAAAAATTGAATTTTCCATCCAAGGAATAATTGCCCCTGAAAAAGAAGGATTGCAATTCATCAATCTGATTGCTACTATTAGCAGCAAAATCATCAGCTCTTGCAATGTTGTTCATCATTAGGAACAAATCGGTGGTTTCAAAATTGATACCTTCTAGCGAAGTGGTTTCAGTATTAAATTCTTGAAAAGAATGTCCTAGCGTTAAATCAAGTATATCATCCCCAAACCCCTTATTGTAGCTAAAATAGGATTCCCAAGTAGTATTGGTTAGTTTTACACCATTAAGCTGTGCGCGTCCAATGTTCGTAGTGGATTCTGAGAGAAACGATCTAGATTGTGCAGATTTCCCAGTAGAAGTGGACTTGTCTAGACCTATATTGGTCTTAAAACTTAAATTGTCAGTGAATTTATAGGTAGCGCCGAAGCCAACCAAAACCCTTAATGTACTGAAAGTACTGCGTGTTAAATCTAACAATGCCAATGGATTTCTTCTTTCAGCAGAGGGCTGGTAATAACCTCCAAAACCACCTGCACTGGTATCACTTTCAAGTAAATCTCGATCCGGTGTGAAGCCATATGAAGCTGAGAGCAAATCCCCCCTGGCATTCGGATTGTCCGTAATGGGAGGACGTTGATTTTCTATGTTAGAAATATTCGCCCGTGTTTCAAGTGTCAATTTATCATCAAAATAACGTCGTGTGGCATTGAACCTTGCCGTTAATCTTTCAAATTCACTGTTCTCCACTTCTCCCTGTTGATCTTGGTAACCAATAGACAACCTGTAATCCCCATCTTCATTCGCATCACTATAGGCTACATTGTAATTGGTGGTAATTGAGTTACGAAAAATGACATCATAAGCATCTGTATTCCCTCCAGCATCATCAAAAGTTCCATCTACAGAAAGTGTAGTCTGCGCTTGAATAAACTGTTGTCTATCCAATAATTCGATACGATTTTGAATCCAACCTAGCGATACGGTTGACGAAAATTCTAAAACTCCTTCTCTTGAACCTCTTTTGGTTGTGATCAAAACCACCCCATTTGCACCTCGAGAACCGTAAATGGCAGCTGCCGACGCATCTTTTAAAATATCGATACTTGCTATATCAAAAGGATTAAGAAAACTTAAAGGGTCTAGCGCTGCTGTTGTCCCTATATCTCCGGAGACGTTATTGCTTGGTGAGGTATTGGCCCCACTTAATGGAATACCATCAATAACATACAAAGGGTTATTGTTAGATCGTACAGAAGCCGTTCCACGAATCCTGACGTTTACTGCAGCACCAGGTTCACCATTGGTGGCAGAAATTTGTACCCCAGCAGTTTTACCTTGGATTAACTGTTGCGGGTTTACAATTACTCCCTTGTTAAATTCCTCGGCTTTTACGCTTTCGACGGCGCCCACTGCTGTTCTTTTAGACTGTGTACCGTATCCAACTACAACAACCTCATCCAATTCACTGGCATCCTCTTGCAGAACAACATCCAAGGTTGTCTGTCCATTTACTGCAATTTCCTGAGAAGAAAAACCTATGTAGCTAAAGGTTAAGACCGCGTCTGCCCCTACATCATTTAGAGTATAGTTACCGTCAAAATCCGTCTGCGTACCGTTAGTTGTCCCCTTGACAACAACACTGGCTCCCGGCAATGGACCTGTGGCGTCCGAAACCGTACCAGATACTGTCTGCGCTTTTGCTATTCCCAAGCACATAAATGCACCCAGAAGCAAAAAGCTTTTTAGTAGCGTAATCTTCATAAATAATTAATTTTAGGTTTAGTAAATTTTAATTCAAGTGTTAAACATATACAAAAAAAATGTTAATATGAATTTAAAGAAAATGCAAAATTTTACGAAAACGGTTTCGTGTTAATAACTTTGAAATTATTGGGTGTTTATGAATTTATGTGTAACAAATTATTTAAATCATAATTTAAGAATGTGTATTTAGAGAAATCCATAATCTTGAACTAAGATACTATTTTTATTTTTTAACATGTTTTTGGCATTTAATTAAGGTTTTTTATAAGTTTCAGGAGTGAAATTGTTAAAAGTTTTGTTTGGGACAACTTGCTTGTCTTTATTGAGTAATTTCAAACATTGTTTTATCGGTCAAAATCTTCACCCATTTGAAAACAAGATAGTTGAATTCCTTTCAGCTTTCGTAGGTGGTATGCCGATTGCCAGCTCAACGCTTTCCTTTCGAAGAGTGACCTTGTAGGGTATGGCCTTCATGATTTCTTGTATGGGAACCGTCAGGGGAAATCCCAGACTTGCCCTTGGAATATATGCCACAATCTCTTTTTCTATTATATCTTTGTCGAGTATTTCGATTCAAAAAAAGTTTAAATCACTTCTATTTGTAAGCCTCCGGTTTTTTAATCGTTCAACCACAAAACTATTATAAACAATATTTAATTTTATTAAAAGTATTTGAGTTTGTATGATTCTAAAGCGTAAGCCAAAATGTATCTTTAAAGCGTTGGAAAAGTATTTTATTGGGCCTTTTAATATGAGAGGTTTTAAGATTATTGGACTCACTGTATTTTTGTTTTATTTAGTCTCTTGTTCGCCAACCCGAGAGGAACGAATTGAAACATTGTTCAAGAATCAATGTGCGGGTTGTCATATGGCGCCAAGTCCGGAAGATTTGCCAAAACACTTATGGGAGACTTCCGTGTTACCGGATATGGGTGCAAGAATGGGAATAAGGGACTCTACCTATAGTCCGTATGTTGGTCTACCTTTTTCGGAGCAAGAACAAATGATACGCTCTGGGGTTTACAACCAAAAACCAACTATTTCTAGAGAGGCTTGGGCCTTATTGAAGGATTATATTATACAAATGGCTCCTGATAGTTTACCCAAAATCCCACATAGAGATTTTAAAAAGGGCTTAACCCTTTTTAAACAAAAGGAGATTAATTTGGATAGTATTCCAGGATCCTCCATCACCTTTTTAGAGATTGAAAATGAAGGTGGGGCGATAATAACGGCAAATCTTAAAGGTGATATTTCCAAATATGACTTCAAAAAAAACAAAACAATAAAGAGGGACAATTTTGAGATGCCGATAACATGGTATTCCAACAGCAAAAATGTTGATTACGTTACCATGGTTGGTATTTTAGACCCATCAGAACGTAAAAGAGGTAAAATATTCAAAGTTTCCAATGAATCCTTAGATCAAATAGCAATGGATATGCACCGCCCTGTTCATTCGACAATATATGATTTTGATAATGATGGTAAGGATGAAGTTTTAGTTAGTGAATTTGGGCATTTAACAGGAGCATTGTGTCTATGGGAATTAGTTGGGGAACGATATAAAAAGAACGTACTGCTCGGTCAGCCAGGAATCATTAGAACAATTGTAAAGGACATGAATAATGATGGCAAAGCTGATATAATTTTGTTAAGTACTCAAGGTAATGAAGGCATCACTATTTTATATCAAACTGCACCTTTGTCATTCCAATCTGAGACTGTAATCCGTTTCAGTCCTGTATATGGAAGTAGTTGGTTTGACCTGTTGGATTATGATGGCGATGGCGATGAGGATATCATTACGGTACATGGAGATAATGCGGATAAAACCTATGTTCACAAACCGTATCATGGAATGCGTATTCATATCAACGACGGTGCTAATAATTTTGAGGAAAAGTACTTTTTCCCAATGTATGGAGCCACTCGTTTCACTGCCAATGATTTTGATGAAGATGGAGATATCGACATTGCTTTGGTGTCCTCGTTTCCGAGCTATCAAGAAAGTTCCGATTTTTCGTTTGTGTACTTGGAGAACAAGGATGCCAAGAACTTTAAATTTGAAATGTTTGGATTGGATGAACCTTCTTTGGGAAGGTGGTTATTAATCGATTCCAATGATATTGATGGAGACGGGGATAAAGATATTGTGCTGAGTACCTTTTCATATTATTTTAATCCGGTCCCTAAAGATTTATTAAAAGACTGGAGAAAATCGGATTTGGATTTTATGGTCTTGGAAAATACCAAAAGATAATTTTTTTGAGGTCATACCTATCTTAAAGGTTGATTTTTACCCACTGTAAAAAATCATTGTTCTTGGCCACCACCAAATGTTTGGTTCCATTAAATTTTGTTTGTACCATGTCTTTTACATCACCTGTAATGTGCAGGCCGCTATTTTTTCCGAGAACGGCCTCAAAACGGCCAGTCCCATCACCTTTTAGAAACAAACCATTGCTAGCATCATTTCTTGGCGTCTCTACTTCGGCCGCATGAAGGTTGCCCGCAATAATGGCGTCTAAATTATTGTCCCCATCAAAATCATCGATGAGTATTTTATTGATGTTTGAAATTTGAGCTTCATTTGGTAGTTGATGAACGACAAATTTTCCATCGTCATTTTCTAAATAAATACTGGCAAATGATTTTATTTTATAATGTAGGGAACTTTCCAAATCTTTTTTGGTATACACATCTACCAATGTGGCTGTTGAAAAGGAAGCATAATCCTCAAATTTTTTCTTTATGGCAGGCATTTGCTGAGAGGAGCATTCCCTACCTCTTAATGGATACTGTTCGTTACCGTTAAAATAGCTTAATACAATATCATTGGTGTTATTCTTGTCAAAGTCATTAAAAAAGATATCAAAAGTCTTTTCTTCGGTAGCCTTGTATTTATAGTTAAGGCCTAGGTTGCC
This sequence comes from Flavobacteriaceae bacterium, assembly GCA_039985375.1. Classification (GTDB taxonomy): domain Bacteria; phylum Bacteroidota; class Bacteroidia; order Flavobacteriales; family Flavobacteriaceae; genus Flagellimonas. Next base: position 24,430 of record JBDWSS010000017.1, on the reverse strand, counting down.
AATAATAAAATCTAGGTCTCCATCCATATCAAAATCAGCTTCGTTGATGCTGAACCACCAACCGTTGGATTCTGATAGCCCATAAGTTTCGGTTACATTTTCAAACCTGCCCCTGTTGTTTTGTAAAAAGGTTATGGGCATCCACTCTCCTATTACGATTAAGTCCGTTGCCCCGTCTTGATTAAAATCGGTCCAAAGAGCATCTGTAACAAGTCCGGTGTTTTTCAACGAAGGAGCTACAGAGTCTGTAACATCAATAAATTTAGGATGGTCGGGCATACTTTTATTCTCTAAAATATAGCTACTTGCTGGCGCTGGATAGTTTCCTGGTACCAGCCTACCGCCCACGAATAGGTCAAGGTCTCCATCGTTGTCATAATCATAACTTTTTATTCTGGATCCACTTGAAATAATTTTAGGCAATGCGTTAGTAGATTTAACGAAACCTCCGTTACCGTCATTTACATAGAGTCGATCTTGTAACATTTTCGAATTAGCAGGAAATTCGTTGCCACCACTTACTATGTATATGTCGTTGTCACCATCATTATCTGCGTCAAAAATTTGGACACCCAAGTCCTCGTATTCTTTATCAGTTTTGAAAACATCAATAGTTTTTTTGATATAACCGGTATTTGACTGAAAGAAAATTTGGGCACTGTATTTTGAAGCTCCCCCTATTACGATATCCTCCAAACCATCACCATTTAGATCACCGGAGGATAAGTTTGGCCCCAACATTGAGGTGCTATAGGGCAATAGGATTTCTTTTGCAAAATCATTATGGTAGTTTTCAATATGTCTATGCTCGGGAATTAATAATGTATCAGTTATAGTTGTAAACAGGCCGTTTTTTCTATTGGGAATTCCCTTAAGATTCCTTCCAGCATTTTTGTGCTCTATGGTTAGGAACTGATTGGCTGCAATATTTGTTAACAATTGAGTTTTACCATTTGGCCATAAGATTCTAATGGAATCTGCTTTTTCTTCCTTGGCTAGTCCAAAATGGAATTTAGGGGCTACTGAAGATTGGAACCCTCTGGATAAGGTAAGTTCTTGGAATTGACTTTTGCCATTGGAAAACAACGTAGCTTTTACGCCAATACCAAAACGATTCAAAGGTGACCCATTAAATTTTAGGGAAAGAAAATTACTGTGTTCACTACTGGTGTTTTCAAAAACGGAAGCATAATCATCGATATTATTGGTTACAATATCCAAATCTCCATCATTATCTAAATCAACGTATACACATCCATTGGAGAATCCTTTAAATTCAATACCCCACTCTTTATTTTTCTGGGAGAAAGTAAGGTCACTATTATTTTTAAAAACAAAGTTGTCTATTTTTTCGGAGGGTATCGCAAGGCTTTTATCCAGTAAGCTGTCTTTTGGGATTTTATTTCGTTCTATATCCAAAAAGAAATCTCTGTTATTGATTTCCCTTCTGGTGCCATTGGAGATATAAATATCTTTCCAGCCATCATTGTCCAAATCGGCAAAAAGAGGCCCCCAACTCCAATCTGTTGATGATACCCCTGCAAATCGGGACACATTGCTAAAATCTGTCAAAGAATCGTTAACAACTCCATTGTTCAATTGAAGACTGTTTTGCATGTATTGATAATGAAATCCGGAATTTACCGTACTCCAAAAAAGGTCAGGATTCATGCTGGCCATGTTTGCTTTGGCCCGTCTATTGTCCTTTGCGGTCATGTCTACCTGCAGGATATCGATCAAGCCATCATTGTTAAAGTCGGCGATATCTACCCCCATGCCATAAAAGGAGGTGTTTTTTGTTACATCTTTAAGCTTTTCCGAAAATGTTCCATTTTGGTTATTGATGTAGAATAGATCTGGGGTGCTGAAATCATTGGACACGTAAATATCAGGCCAGCCATCTTGATTAACATCTCCTATGGTGACACTTAAGGATAGTCCAAAGGAGCGCACGCCAGATTCGTTGGTTACATCAGTATAAATTTCGCCATCGTTTCTGTATAATCTGTCGGTTTCTTTCTTTTTTGAAAACTTTTTCTTAAGGGCATAATATTGATTGGGTGCGTTAAAGGGTGTAGGGGGATAATTGGCTACGTATAGGTCTAAGTCTCCATCAAGATCATAATCAAAAAAAGTGGCTTGTACGCTATTGCCAACATCAGCTATACCATATTCTTCTGCTTTTTCCGTGAAAGTACCATTCTTGTTATTAATAAATAATTGATTTTCCTTTGGGCCAAATTTGCCTCCAACGGAGCAGTAAATATCTAAAAAGCCATCATTGTTTACATCTGCCATTGTAACACCTGTATACCATCTATTGTCACCTGCTATACTTGCCTTTTCTGAAATGTCCTCAAATTTAAGACCACCTTTGTTAAGGTATAATTTGTTGGACACCATATTTCCGGTAAAAAAAAGATCGGTCAATCCATCATTATTAATATCACCAGCGGATACCCCACCGCCCATATACAAATAACCATAGGTAAAGTAATTTAAAGAATCGTTTTCCGTAAGGGTATTTTGGAAAGTAATCCCTGAAGATTGATGATGAAGATTGCCAAAAATAGTGCTATCCGTATCATTAGAGGATAATTTGGATTGATTTTCGGTACAAGAAAATACAAACAAGAAAACAAAAAGTGATGATAAGATATTCTTCATGATAATTACTTAATCGATCAAATAAAAATATAAAACAAATGTTATCAGTTATACCAGTTTAACATAAAAGACGAATAGCCAATTTCACTGGTTAACATAAAGAGGTGTAAGATATTTTAATCTTCAGTGCCATATCTAAAAAAACCACCCTACATTTTAGATGTAGAGTGGTTTTAATATTCATTTTACTTCCTTAAAAAGAAGGTAAAAACATTATGATTTTAGTCATCTAAGGAATCAATAAAGTCAATAACACTTTGTGGTAATAAAACTTTATCGATAACATGTGCTATACCATTTCTGGCAAAAACATCTGGAGTGGATATATTGGCATTAATATCATTGGTGGCATCGCCAATGACGAAATCGTCAGTGCCAAGAACACTAATGATTTCTATATCCCTTTCTGCAGCTGTAGTTACTATTCCGGCCTCTAGATCTTCGCTGGCCATCTGTCCTGATATTACGTGATATAAAAGTAATTCTGAAAGAAGTTCTAGTTCGTCTTCCGTATCAAAACTTGCTATATTGGTATAATCAGTACCTAAAGCGTCAAATAAATCATTGAAAGCGGCATCTGTTGGTGCGAAGACCGTTGCAGTTCTGAAATAGGTAAAATTCGTAGCCGTTGAATCAAATGCTACATTGGTTTCATCTATAAAATCCCCAAGAAGATCAGTTGCAATCAAGGCTTCTTCTAAAATGGTTAAACTACCATTGTCAACTACCGTAGTGGCCAAATCGTCTGAAGCTAACAATGCTAGGAAATCTAACGCAACTTGTGGTAAAAGAACATTATCTATGATATCTACAGCGCCATTGTTGGCATCAATATCACCAGTTAGGATACTTGCCATTGTAGCGGTAGCATCTCCAAACTCAAAACTTGATCCGGAAGCAATTACATCCACCGTATTGTCCTCCAAAAGTGTTTCTCTGGCGCCTGCGGATAAATCTATGGATTCATCAACTGGTGGAAGAATGTGGTACCAAAGAGTGTTTTGCAATAATGCAATCTCTGCATCATTGTCAAAATCCTCAAGATCCGAGTAATTATCGCCAAGAGTATCGAAGAAGTCCTCAAAAGCCTGGTTGTTAGGAGCTAAAACTCTAGCAGTATCCAGTGCGGTAACTGCGTCTACCAATCCGGCCTTGTCCAAAGCAGCTGCTAAAGAACTTAAGTTGTCCGTTCCAGTGGCCCATTCTAGTACACTTGGTCTTGTGTCAAAATTCAAAGCATCAATTGCATCTTGAGGCAATAAAATTTTGTCTATGATGTGCACGATACCGTTATCAGCAAATATATTTGATTGAATTATGTTGGAAACTGGATTGGTTTCCGGTAAATCAGATGCATCCAATAATTGTATGTCATCATCAGTTACTACTGTGGAAAGACTCCCTCCTTGAACCGTAGTTAAAATGCTACCATCAGAAAGCGATGATGCTTCTAAGTTTTCCGGTACCACATGGTATGTTAGTATTTGAGCAAGTAAATCGGAGTCTACATTGGCTAATAAGTCCTCAGCCGGTGTAATGTCATCTGTGCCCTCAAAGCCCAATGTTTCTGCAAGGGCAGTAAAGGCAGCGTCATTTGGAGCAAACACTGTAAAAGGACCTGTTCCATTTAATGTTGAGGCTATGTCCCCTGATGCGACACCTAAGGCAGCCTCTAAGGACGATAAACTTCCGGTAGTATTGATTCTAGTATCAACTGTGCCTGGACCAATGATGGCCTCGTTATCTACATCATCATCTTCACAGGAACTAAGGCCTATTAAGGCAAGTAGTGCGAAAGTGATTCCTATTAATCGAAATTTAATCATATTTGAAATATTTTAGTAATATTGATTTTATCAAAGTTTATTAGTAGCCAATATTTTGCTCTAGGATACCAACGCTTAAATCTATTGCGTTAATTGGTATTGGTAGAACATCAAAAGTAGCTATATAAGGATTTACCTCGGAAAATACAGTAACAGTTCTAGATTCGTTCGTAATGTATTCGTTTAGAACCTCCACTGTAGTGCCCCATCTTCTTAAATCAAAAAGTCTATGACCTTCCATAGCTAATTCCAATCTTCTTTCAAAACGTACCGCATCTCTTGCATAGTCCACATCTGGGAAACTAGTATATGGCTCAATAACGTAGTTTGCTGCTGTTGTATTACGAATGGCAACATTGTCATCATCATATTCAGGTACATATGTCATGTTTTTAGCACGGTTACGTACCTCATTTACGTAGTCAAGTGCAGTTTGCAAGTCTCCTGTTTCAACTGCAGCTTCTGCTGCCATCAACAAAACATCTGAGTATCGCATGATATTATAGTTAATTCCAGAATGTTGCTGTCCCCAACCACCTGTACCTTGGTTAATATCTACTTCGCTTAGTTGATAAATATTCTTTTTAGGCAAATAAGGGCTGCTACCTATATCAGCAGTAGTTGATCTAATCCACGCCTGCCCTTCATTAATTCCATAGCCATTGTATTGGATTCCTCTTCTTCCCATAGTATAATCAATTCTAGGGTCTAAGTTACCATTGTACGGTGTAAAATCTGAATCTGAACTAATTCCATAATCGTTGGCAATGTCAGAATCGTTGAACGTGTTTAATAATGGAAGTCCAGAAGCATCTGTTTGATAAGCATTGGCTAAATCCTGTGATGGTTGATAAAAACCACAACAAGTTCCAGTAGGCCCGGAGCCTGGAAAGTTAAGAGTTCCTCCAAGATTTCCGTTAAACGATTGTCCGTCATCCGCAGCGAACTGAATTGAGAAAATTGATTCTGCTGAGTTTTCACCTGCTGCAGTGAAGTTATCCAAAAACTCATTACTTAAAGCGTAAGGCCCGTTGTTGATGACATCTTGCAAAAAAGGCAATGCAGTAGTCCAGTCTGACTGGAATAAATGCGTTTTTCCTAAAAATGCTTTTGCGGCCCATGAATTTGGTCTGCCAGCATCCGATTGAGTATCTGGCAGATTTGCTACAGCATATTCAAAATCAGCTTCTATTTCTTCCCATATATCTCCTGGGTTTGGTTGATTGAATTCCGTAGCTGCGTAGTTTTCTTCAGAGATATAAGCAGGCTTTCCGTAAATTTTTTGAAGTTCAAAATTGTAAAAACCTCTTAAAAATCTAGCTTCTGCCAATTTAGCTGAAAAATCACCTTCCGTTAAAGATGCAATTAGAGCGATAACTGCATTGGCTCTATTAACGCCGGCATATAATGCCAACCACTTTCCAAGTACATAATCGTTTCCAGTTGTAATATTGTACTTTTCTAAATCTGTTAATGTCGCTTGGTCACCATCTGTACTTCCTTTATGGGCATCATCTGAAAGAACATCAAACCACCAGTTGTCACCACTGGCAGCCCAGTCTGAGGCACCTTGGTTCACCCTTTTGCCGTCTAGGGTAGAGTAGGCACCGGTTAATAACAAATCTATACCATCCGCGTTTTGTACCGCTTCATCACTAAGGGCACCGACAGCTGGCTGTGTCGTAAATTCGTCACTACAGCTAAGTATAGCCAAAAAGAGTAGTGAATAAATAAATTTCTTTTTCATTTTTTTAAAATTTTAAATTAGTACCGAAGGTGAATATTTTAGCTATTGGATATGATCCAAAATCTACTCCAAGCGTTAAGTTATCTACAGATCCATCAGTATTAAATAAAGGCTGTACTTCTGGGTCTACACCGTTATATCCAGAAATCGTGAATAAGTTAGAGGCTTGTAGGTAGAAACGTACACCGGCCATACCAATTTTGTCTAAAATAGTATCTGGCAGGTTGTAACCAATTTGTAAGTTTTTAAGTCTTAAGTAGGATGCATCTTCTACAAAATAGGAATTAGGATCAGCTTCATTGTTTACAATAGCATTATTCAATGCCGGTAAAGTAGCATCGGTATTTGTTGGAGTCCAAGAATCCAATACTCGTGTGCTACGATTACCATTAAAAAATGTTGGAAAATCTGTAAATACCTTAGTGTAGTTATAAATATCATTTCCTTGTGAACCTTGTAAGAAAGCGGATAAATCAAAATTCTTATAGGCTAGACTCAAATTTAAACCGTAAGTAAAGTCTGCATGAGGTGAGCCAATAAATGTTCTGTCACTATCGTCTATAGTACCATTGTTATCAACATCTCTATAGGTAAATCTTCCTTCATCATCAAAACCGGTAACTTCCCTGCCGAAAAACGAAGAAATAGGTTGGCCTACTGCAGTTCTTGTGACGGCACCACCTCTAAAGGAAGTATTACCTGTTTGGAATTCACTAACCAATTCCGTTACCTCATTTCTGTATGAGGACAAGTTAAAATCAATGCCATAGGATAAACCTGAATCTGTTTGGTTCTGATAACCCAAAGCCACATCAAAACCAGTATTTTCCACACTTCCAATATTTACATAAGGAGCATTGGCATCTATAGCCGTGGTACTGATCAAGCTATTATCTTGACTAATCAAATCATTCGTAGTCAGTTTAAAATATTCTAGAGAAAAACTAAGTGCATTGCTCAAAAACCCCATTTCTACACCTGCATTGATAGATTCACTGGTCTCCCATTTTAAGTTAGGGTTTCCTACATCATTTAAGATAGCTCCTGTGGTTATGCCACCACTCCCATCAAAGGAATAGTTGGCAAGGCTCAAACTCAAATTGGAAATGTTTTGGGTAGGATTGTTTCCAGGAATGGTTTGGTTGCCTAATTCACCCCAAGATGCTTTAAGTTTTAACCTGCTAACGGCTCCGCCATCACCAAAGAAATCTTCATTGCTGATCAACCATCCTGCACTAAGTGAAGGGAAAACATCGCTCTTATTATCTCCAATGAAACGAGAAGAGGTATCTCTACGTAACGTACCTGTCAAGTAATATTTATTATTATAGGAATAATTAACACTTCCAAAAACGGAAAACAATGAATTGCTGTCATCACTGGCATAGTTGAAGTTTGGCGTACCCGTTCCTGTATTCAAAAGATAAAAATCGGGCGTTTCAAATAAGAAAGAAGTTACGGAAACAGAGCTTCCTTTAAATCTGGTTTCTACGGCTTCCAAGCCAAACAGTGCATTTACACTATGATCACCGAATTGTTGGTGATAGTTCAACGTATTGGTAAATGTCCAGTTATAGGTGTCAAAGTTTTCTTCAGTCAACGTATTGTCAGTTCTTGCTTCGGAGTGTTCTGGATTCGTAGCTAGAAATACTCTAGAGTTAAAATCTTGAATGTCTCCACCTATCGATGACTTGAATGTTAAACCGTCTACGATTTCTAAAGTGGCGTAAATATCTCCCAAAACCCTGAAATTTTTAGCAAAATCATCTGAAGAGCGTTGTAAATTTGCAACAGGGTTTGTTGGGTTGGATAACCCAGTTGCGTTGGAATATGTACCTGCATAGGAACCATCATCTGCAAAAACTGGTAACAACGGGCTGTTTCTATAGGCCAACATTAAAGGAGTGCCGCCCAAGTTGTCCTCATTTGGTAAAGGTCCTCTTATGTTATTGGAAAAAGAGGCATTTAAATGTTGACCAATGGTTACCCTTTTACCTATCTTGAATTCTGAGTTTAAACGTATGGAAGCTCTTTTGAAAAAAGTTTCAATTTGTGTTCCTTGCCTGTTTAAGTAGGATAAGGAAGCGGCATATTTACCGGATTCTGTTCCGTTCTCCATACTCAAATTAATATTTTGAGTAACCCCAGATTTGAAAAGATCGTCCAACCAAGTAGATCCATTGGGTCTTGTGGTTACTGTTGTAGGAGCTTCTGCTATGGTTGACGGAATCACAGGTGTTCGGCCATTACCATATTGTGGATGCGTTACTGCGGCACCTGCATTGGTCAAACTTTGGAATATAACATCTGCATGTTGTTCTGCATTCAACAAATCTGGAAGATTAGAGGCTTTTGAAAAACCTGTATACATATCCAATTTAATGGAGGCCGAATCCATATTATAACCACCATTTCTTGTAGTAATAATTACAACACCATTGGATGCTCTGGCGCCATATATAGAAGCGGCACCATCTTTTAAAACGTTCATCTGTTCGATATCCGCAGGGTTTATATTGTTTAATATTGAAGCATCATCTGTTTGGACACCATCAATAATAAACAAGGGTGCATTGCTATTGCCCGTGCCAAAACCACGTATCCTAATAATTGGGCTCCCTCCCGGACTTCCTGAATTGATAACGGTAACACCTGTTGTTCTACCTTGTAATGCTTCTGCTGCATTTGAAATTGGAGCCTTCACCGCTTCTGAAATATCCACGGAGGATACGGAACCTGTCAGATCTCCCCTAGTTTGTGTACTATAACCTACCACAACAACCTCATCCAATTCATTGGCATCCTCCTGTAGAACAACATCTATGGTTGTTTGCCCGTTCACTTGGACTTCTTGAGAAGAAAAACCAATGTAACTAAAGGTTAAGACCGCGTCTGCCCCTACATCATTTAAGGTGTAATTACCGTCAAAATCCGTCTGCGCACCGTTAGTTGTTCCCTTGACAACAACACTGGCTCCCGGCAATGGACCTGTGGCGTCCGAAACCATACCAGATACTGTCTGCGCTTTTGCTATTCCAAAGCACATAAATGCACCCAGAAGCAAAAAGCTTTTTAGTAGCGTAATCTTCATAAATAATTAATTTTTAAGTTTAGTTAATTTTAATTCAAGTGTTAAACATATATAAAAAAAATGTTAATCTAATATTTAAGGAGAGTGCAACGCTACACGAAAACGGTTTCGTGTTAATAACTTTGAAATAATGAAAGATTTATGAATTTGTAAGCAATAAATTATATAAATCACAATTTAGAGGTGTAAATTAAGAGAAATATATAATTTTTTATCTAAGATACTATTTTTATTTTTAACGTGTTTTGGGATTGTGTTGTAGGTTTTTTATAGGCTATGGAAGTGGAATAGTTAAAAGTTTTGTTTGGGACAACTTGCTTGTTTTTATTGAGTAATTTCAAAAATTGTTTTATCAGTCAAAATCTTCACCCATTTGAAAACAAAGATTACATTAAAAGATATTGCACGAGAGCTCGAAGTCTCTATTTCCACGGTGTCAAAGGCACTTAAAAACAGTGAGGAAATAAGTAGGGATACCAAGGAGAAAATTCAAGCTTTCGCCAAGTTGTACAACTACAAACCCAATAATATTGCAATTAGCCTCAAGAATAAGAGGACCAAAAATATTGGCGTGGTAATTCCGGACATTGTGCATCACTTTTTCACAACGGTCATTCGGGGTATTGAAAAGTACGCCAATGCAAAGGGATACAATGTTATTATATGTGTTTCCAATGAATCTTTTGATAAAGAAGTAATAAATATGGAGATGTTGGCAAATGGTAGCATTGATGGCTTTATTATGTCACTATCTTCAGATACCCAGTCCAAAAATGATTACAATCACCTGAAGGAAGTTACCGAACAGGGAATCCCCTTAGTGCTTTTTGATAGGGTTACCAATGATATAGACTGTGATAAGGTGATTATTGATGATCAATTGGGAGGATATTTGGCAACAAAAAAACTTATTGCCGAGGGAAGGAAGAAAATTGCCCTTATTACAACCGATGACTACCTTAGTGTTAGCAAGGCCAGAAGTGATGGTTATATAAAGGCGCTTTCGGAAAGTAGCTTGGAACTTGATGAATCCAAAATCCTTAAGCTCTCCACCATGGAGATAGAGGAAGCCAGTATTAGAAATTTCTTTGATACCCAAGAAGTTGATGCCGTACTTTGCGTAAATGAAGTTTTCACCGTATTTAGTATGCGTTTGTTGCAGGAGAAAGGCCTTAGAATTCCAGAAGATGTATCGTTTATCGGATTTACCAATGGACTTTTGGCAAAGTTTTCGAACCCGAGATTAACCGTTGTCGCCCAACATGGAGAAAAGATGGGTGAAATTTCTGCTCAGATGCTTATTGAAAAGGTAGAAAGCGAACATGAAGAGGAAACGTTCCAGACTAAAATTTTAGAACCCACTTTGGTGGTAAGGGATTCCACAATTAACTAAGTTTGCATCGTACCCTTCAATATAAGGGTAGCCTATTTACTTACCAAATTTAGTGTATCCATGAATCAAGATTACATCAGAGAAGATCCTTGGTCCATTATAGAAGAAGGTTTTGACAGGGATCGGGTAAAATCATCTGAAAGCCTTTTCAGCATTGCCAATGGTGCTATGGGGCAGCGGGCAAATTTTGAAGAAAAGTATACCGGGGAAACCTTTCAAGGCAGTTATATTGCAGGGGTTTATTATCCTGATAAAACAAGGGTGGGCTGGTGGAAAAACGGATACCCTGAGTATTTTGCGAAAGTACTAAATGCGCCCAATTGGATTGGGATTGATGTTCAGATAAACAATGAGCTATTGGATTTAAATACTTGTAAATCCATAAAAGAGTTTAAACGAGAACTCAACATGCGTGAAGGCTGGTATCATCGTAGCTTTAAAGCCAAACTGAAAAACGACATTGAAATTTCAGTAGCGGTCACTCGTTTTTTAAGCCTTGATCTGGATGAGGTAGGAACTGTTAAATATGAGATTTCGCCACTAAATGCGGAGGTTGATATCGTTTTTTGCCCCTATTTGGATAGTGGTATTAGCAATGAGGACAGTAATTGGGATGACCAGTTTTGGAACACGACCAAGGTTGACGTTGACGGTACCATGGCTTTTATTGAAGCGCATACAATGAAAACCAATTTTGCCACCTGTACCTTTATGGAGTCCAAATTATACTACAATGGATTGCCAATTGAAATGGTACCTGTTCAAAAAAAGTCGGACAATTCCGTTGGATTGCAGTATGCGAAAACGGTGAACAAAGGGGATTCCATTGCCATAGAAAAGTTTGGAGGATATACAGTGTCCAGAAATCATGAAGCATCTGAACTGAAAAAAGCAGCAACGAAAACGCTAAAAAAAGCAAATGCCATTGGGTATGATGGGTTGCTCCAAATGCAAAGGGAAGCATGGGCCAAGATTTGGGAAATGAGCGATATTGTCATAGCCGGAGATGTAAAGGCGCAACAGGGAATCCGGTTTAATATTTTTCAACTAAATCAAACGTATTTGGGAAAAGATTCCCGATTGAATATTGGCCCCAAGGGATTTACGGGAGAAAAGTATGGAGGGAGTACCTATTGGGATACAGAAGCCTATTGCCTTCCCTTTTATATGGCCACAAAAAATGAAGAAGTGGCGTGGAGCTTATTGGAATACCGTTATAACCATTTGGAAAAAGCCATAGAAAACGCACAAAAGCTTGGGTTTGAAAACGGAGCAGCGCTTTATCCTATGGTAACTATGAATGGGGAGGAATGCCATAATGAATGGGAAATTACTTTTGAAGAAATTCACCGGAATGGGGCAATAGCATTTGCAATCTACAATTACCACAGATTTACTGGAGATTACAGTTATATGCCTAAAATGGGGCTGGAAGTTTTAATCGGAATTGCTAGGTTTTGGTGCCAAAGGATGAATTTTTCTAGAGACAAACAGAAATATGTAATGCTTGGAGTAACAGGTCCAAATGAATATGAAAACAATGTCAACAATAACTGGTATACCAACTACTTGGCCAAATGGTGTATCGATTATACCTTAGAACAATTGGAAGTTGTAAAGGAATCCTATCCTGAAGACTACAATAGAATTGTTGAAAAAGTAGGTATAACCATTGTAGAAACAGCGCATTGGACCAATGTTGCCAACAATGTATACTTTCCCTATTCGGAAGAATATGGTGTTTTTCTGCAACAAGATGGTTTTTTGGACAAAGAAATGATCAAGGTTGAAGACTTGGATAGATTAGACAGACCAATCAATCAAAAATGGAGTTGGGACAGAATCTTGCGTTCACCTTACATAAAACAGGCCGACGTATTACAAGGCTTCTATTTTTTTGAAGAACATTTTAGCGAAGAAGCCTTAAAAAAGCATTTTGATTTTTACGAGCCATTTACGGTTCATGAATCATCCCTTTCTCCTTGTGTTCATAGCATACAAGCGGCAAAATTGGGTAGAATGGAGCAGGCTTATACTTTTTACTTAAGAACTTCTCGATTGGATTTGGATGATTACAATAAAGAAGTGGACGAAGGACTCCATATTACATCGATGGCAGGAACATGGATGAGTATTGTGGAAGGTTTTGGTGGAATGCGTGTATTGCATAATCAACTCTGCTTTACCCCAAGAATACCAGAGCAATGGAAATCATATTCCTTTAAAATCAATTTTAGAAATCAGATTATAACTGTTTCGGTTACCGAAAGACATACAAGCTTTGAAATAACTGGAAAAGGGGAGCGTACCATTCAAGTTAACAATAAACCTTTGGTATTGATTCCTGGAAAAGTAGTTTATGCATGAGAAGGAAAGCCGTAGTCTATCAGGTTTTTACAAGACTTTTTGGGAATACCAATACCACGAACAAACCTTGGGGAAGCATAACAGAAAATGGGATTGGAAAGTTTGCGGATTTTACCGATAAAGCCTTAACAGAAATTAGAGATTTAGGGGTGACCCATATTTGGTATACCGGGGTTCCCCACCATGCACTTATAAATGATTATACCATCTATGGAATTTCCAATGACCATCCAGATGTGGTTAAAGGACGGGCCGGTTCTCCGTATGCTGTAAAAGATTATTACGATGTGAATCCTGATTTGGCTGTTGATCCCAGCAAGAGATTGGATGAGTTCAAAGCATTAATAGAGCGCACGCATGCAGCTGGAATGAAGGTCATCATAGATATTGTACCCAATCATGTGGCCAGAAATTATGAAGGACTCACAAATCCAGAAGGAGTTTTGGATTTTGGGGCAAATGATGATACTTCCTTGGAATATTATGTCAATAATAATTTCTACTACGTTCCCAATACAGAATTTAAAGTGCCCGAATGGCAAGATAGCTATCTGCCACTTGGTGGGGAAGAAAGTCAATTTTCGACTGAAAAGTTCATTGAGGTTCCTGCAAAATGGACCGGAAATGGGTCTAGGTTGGCGCAGCCCCATTTTAATGACTGGTATGAAACCGTAAAGGTGAATTATGGAATAAGGCCAGATGGCACAAAGGATTTTGTTGAATTGCCCGAGGAATTTGAAAAAAAGGATTACAAAGATCATTTTGAGTTTTGGGAGAACAACAATGTTCCTGATTCATGGAATAAGTTTAGGAATATTTCTCACTATTGGCTTGATTTAGGGGTGGATGGTTTTCGGTTTGATATGGCCGAAATGGTACCTGTGGAATTTTGGAGCTACCTCAATTCAAGCATCAAAATGAAGAAACAGGATGCTTTTTTACTTGCTGAGGTATACAATCCTGGGCTTTATCGAGACTATATCTATAATGGTAAAATGGATTATTTGTACGATAAGGTAGAATTATATGATGGAATCAAACACATTATAAAAGGCTATGGATGGACGGATCATATCCCTGTTGTGCAAAAGGGGTTGGAAGATATTGAACATCATATGCTCCATTTTTTGGAGAATCATGATGAACAAAGGATTGCCAGTCCTGATTTTGCTGGAAATGCAACCTTGGCAAAACCGGCGATGGTAGTATCAGCAACAATAAGTACATCGCCTACGATGATTTATTTTGGCCAGGAGCTAGGGGAACGGGCAAATGAAGAAGCAGGATATGGTAGGCCAACGCGGACTTCAATATTCGATTATATAGGAGTGCCGAGCCATCAACGTTGGGTAAACAATAAAAAGTTTGATGGAGGTCAATTGTCATTTGAGGAACAGCAACTAAGGGATTTCTATAAACGATTATTGAATTTTACAATTCACAGTGAAGCTTTAATGGGTTCATATGAAGAGATTCACTTTTATAACAAGGAACATACAGAACACTACAATCATCGGGTTCTTTCCTATGTGCGATGGTCAAATAGGGAAAGGTTGATCATTATAACAAATTTTGATGCGGATATAAGCCATGCCTTCGATTTAAAAATTCCCGAAACCATAATCAAGAAATGGAATTTAAAGGATGGGGAATACCGCTTAAAGGAAGAACTTTACCATCAAATTAACAATGTACTTTTGGTAGTGGAACAACAGGGAACCATAAAAACGAACTTAGAACCCTTGGCATCTGTTATTTTCAGTATTGTGCAATAAAAAGCGGGTTGTAAAACAACCCGCTCAAGTTTAAAGTTGGTTAATTTTCCTATGCTTTGGTGGAGGTAGTATTTTTATATACTAATGCAATGACAATCCCTACAATACCATAATAGATAATTTCAACAATTGCTTCAACAATATAGCCCGTGAAATCCGTAAGGTTGGAGGTGGCATACCACATAAGCCCCATGGAGATGCCTGTAAAAGCGCCTATTGCGGCTCCAAATTCAAACCCTTGTCCAATACTATGATGGCCTCTTGCCCATTTACTGTAAATGGAGCTCAATATAAAGGCCCCGATTAGATTGGAAACCACAATCAAAGGAAAGTCCATTGGGTCCTTGGAGATGTCGGTAATGCTGTGCGATTCAAAAAAGTCACTTAAGGCAACACCCCATAGACCGTAGCCCAACAAAAACATGACCACAGTAGCAGCTATGGTGGCTAGTAAATTAGATTTTGAAAACATGTTGATTATTTAATTGGTTACTAATGTGATAAATATATTAAATAATTTTTATCAATATAACAAAAAAATAGACCATTATTTGATTATATGTCTATTTGGATGTATTTTAAATGCTGAATTACTATTGAAAGAATAAGGGAAAATTCCATTTTCAAGTTGTATTTTTAGGATTAAAACTTAGCCGAAATGAAAAAAACAATATCAGTGGTGTTAATCACTGTTTTTCTAACCAATAGTTGTAGCATGATAGATAATAAACCTTTGGTCATTGGCCATAGGGGAGCAATGGGGCATGAAACAGAAAACACCTTGGCTTCCGTAAAAAAGGCAATGGATTTAGGGGTGGATATGATTGAAATAGACGTTTTTAAGATTAAAAGCGGAGAGATAGTGGTGTTTCACGATGAGCAGGTAGATCGGCTATCCAATGGGGAAGGACCAATAGAAGAATACACCATGTCAGAAATAAGTAGCCTTACCTTGGAAGGAAATCATAGTATTCCCACTTTATGGGATGTTTTGGAGCTCATTGACAAAAAAGTTTCCCTTAACATAGAGCTAAAGGGAGAAAACACGGCCACCGACGTAAATATCATAATGGAGAACATCATTCAGAAGAAAGGATGGGAATCTGACCATTTTGTGATTTCCAGTTTTAAAAGGGAAGAGCTTAGAAGGATGCGTGAGGTTAATATGGATGTTAAGATTGCTATTTTGACAGAGGAGGACCCTACGGAAGCTATTGCAATTGCCAAAGAATTGAATGCAGTAGCAATCAACCCTGATTTTAAAATGTTAAACAAGGAAAATACGTTGAGAATACATGAGGAAGGTTTTAAGATTTATACTTGGACCGTTAATGACCCTGGTGATATTCAATTAATGAAAGCATATGGAGTTGACGGAATAATAACCAATTACCCAGAACGCGTACATTAATGTTTGATATTATTATTGTTGGAGGTGGAGCGGCAGGTTTTTATGCCGCCATCCAAATTGCTGAAGATGCCCCGCATTTAAATGTAGCCATTTTCGAAAGAGGAAAAACCGTGTTGTCCAAAGTTAAAGTTTCGGGTGGTGGTCGTTGTAATGTAACCCATGGTGAATTTTCTGCCCAGGAGTTGGTTACGAATTATCCCAGAGGACAAAAGGAGCTTTTAGGTCCTTTTCATACGTATTCTCCCATAGATGTGATGTCATTTTTTGAAGAAAAAGGAGTTCCGTTAAAAATAGAGGATGATGGTAGGGTTTTTCCAGAAAGCAATTCTTCCCAGACCATTATTGATTGCTTTGTTAATGAAGCTAAGCGGCTGGGAGTTAAAATTTTAAAGAACAGCTCAGTTAAGGAGTTTAGTAAGGGTAAAGATGGCGATGGGTGGCAGGTTACTACAATGAACAAGCACTATCAATCCAAAAAATTGCTTTTGGCAACAGGGAGTAACCCAAAAATCTGGAAACAATTGGAGAAAATGGGACATACCATTGTTCCTCCTGTACCTTCATTGTTCACTTTTAATATTGCTGATGAAAGAATAAAAGGTATTCAAGGAATAAGTACAGAAGCATCGGTTGAAATTCCTTCAAAAAAGAAACTTCGCTCAAAAATCAATGTTAAGCTAAAAAGTACACCTAAAGATGAGACCATTTTACAATCTGAAGGCCCCGTTTTAATTACCCACTGGGGACTAAGTGGTCCCGCTATTTTAAAACTCTCTGCTTGGGGTGCAAACCAATTGCACAAGTACGATTATAATTTTAGGGTCAATATCAATTGGATGCCGGAATACACATCAGGTTCCATGAAACTATTTCTTAAAGAAATAAAAGAGGTAGAGCCAAAAAAGACCATTTTAAGAACTAATGCTGTTGACATTCCTAGAAGACTTTGGATAAATTTGGTAAAAGCAGCTGGAATAGATAAGGATTTGAAATGGGCAGATGTCACAAAGGAAAAACTTCAGAATTTAGCAGAACAGTTAACGGTATGCTCCTTTAAAGTAGAAGGGAAGAGTACCTTTAAAGATGAGTTTGTAACTGCTGGGGGAGTTGATTTAAAGGAAATTAACTTTAAGACTTTTGAAAGCAAAATTCATCCAAACCTCTATTTTGCAGGTGAAATCATTAATGTTGATGCCATAACAGGAGGGTTTAATTTTCAAAACGCATGGACTGGGGCCTATATTGCGGCTAATGCCATGGCTTCCAAATAAGTTTATTGAAGAAACAAGGCAATCCCAGCTGCCAATACTGCGCCTAAAATTGGACCTATAACTGGAATCCAGGAATACCCCCATCCGTTGGAACCTTTATTTTTAATGGGAACCAAGGCATGGATTATTCTAGGCCCTAGGTCCCTAGCAGGGTTAATGGCGTATCCCGTGGTACCTCCTAAAGACAAACCAATTCCCCAAACAATCAAGGCAACAGGTAAAGCTCCCAAAGAACCTAAACCTATAATGCTATTGTCATTGGTTGCCACGGCATCTGTAAAATAAAGCACCGCAAATACCAAAACAAAGGTTCCTAATAGTTCAGTCAAAAGATTTAAAAAAGTATTTGGAATCGCAGGCGCATTACAAAAAACCCCTCTTTTGGTATTACCATCTTCGGTAGCATTAAAATGATCTTTGTTGATTAACCACACAAAGAAAGCTCCGAGCATAGCTCCAATAAATTGAGCCAAAATATAATTGGGAACATCATAAATGGAAAACTCACCGGCCAAGGCCAATCCAATGGTCACAGCGGGATTCATATGTGCTCCACTGTAAGGGCCAGCAACCACTACGCCAGTATAAACGGCAAATGCCCATCCTGTTGTAATCACGATCCAACCCGAACCATTTCCATAGGTTTTTTTTAAGGAAACATTGGCGTTGACACCACAACCCAACAAAATCAATAGAAATGTTCCAACGATTTCTGATATAAAAGGAGTCATGCTAGGTTTGGTTTAATTATTTTTTGTCCAATGCTCAAGTGCATTAATGGCTCTGTACCAGCCTTTGATCCCTGTTTCGATTACTTCACGTTCTTGAGATGGATTAAAGTGCACATCAGTTTGCCAAATATCCTGAATTTCTTCAGGACTTTTCCAATATCCAACAGCTAATCCAGCTAAATAGGCCGCACCCATAACCGTTGTTTCTACAATTTTAGGACGAACGGTTACTGTATTGAGCACATCTGACTGAAATTGCATGAGCATATTATTTACCGTAGCACCTCCATCAACCCGAAGCTCCTTTATGGCTATACCAGAATCGGCCTCCATTGCCTTTAAAATATCCATGGTTTGGTAGGCTATGGATTCTAAGGCAGCACGTGCAATATGAGCATCGGTACTTCCTCGCGTCAACCCAAAAATAGTGCCTTGGGCATGTTGGTTCCAATGTGGAGCACCTAAGCCTGCAAACGCTGGAACAAAATAAACACCCTCTGAGCTGTCTACCGAGCTTGCCAGTTGCTCAACCTCCGAAGAGGTTTTTATAATTTTCAAGCTATCTCGCAACCATTGAACTACGGCACCGGCTATAAAAATACTTCCCTCCAAAGCATAATGGGTCTTTCCATTTATTTTCCATGCCACTGTGGTCAGTAGATTATTTTTGGATACAATTGGCTTTTCACCAATGTTCATTAACATAAAACATCCAGTACCATAGGTGTTTTTTACCATACCCTGCTTCGTACACATTTGGCCAAACAAGGCCGCTTGCTGATCACCGGCAATCCCGGCAATTGGAATTTTAGCTGCGAAAAAATTAGGGCTTGTATGCCCATACACCTCACTGGATTGTTTTACTTCAGGGAGCATGCTTTTTGGAACAGTCAAAAGTTCCAGCAGCTCATCGTCCCATTCCATGGTGTTGATGTTGAACATTAATGAACGAGATGCGTTTGTAACGTCGGTAATATGCAATTCGCCTTCTGTCATTTTCCAAATGAGCCAGGTGTCAATTGTTCCCAGAATTAAATCACCGGCTTCGGCCTTATCACGAGCACCTTTTACATTATCTAAAATCCACTTGACCTTAGTGCCGGAAAAATAGGCATCAATGACCAAACCTGTCTTTTGACGAATTATATCTGATTTTCCTTGACTTTTCAATTCATCGCAATAATCAGCAGTTCGTTTATCCTGCCAAACAATGGCATTATAAATGGGTTCTCCAGTATTTTTGTCCCAGACAACAATGGTTTCACGTTGATTGGTAATGCCTATTGCAGCTATCTGTTCTCCCTTCAACCCTTTTTTACTAACGGTTTCAGCAGCCATTCCAGCTTGGGTTGCCCAAATTTCATTGGCGTCGTGTTCTACCCATCCCGGTTTTGGAAAAATCTGGGTAAATTCTTTTTGTGCTACCGAAATTATGCTTCCTGCCTTGTCGAAAACTACTGCGCGGGAACTTGTTGTACCTTGATCTAGGGCAAGTATATATTGATTCATTTTAGTTAATTTAATGCGCTTGAATTTACTAAAATAAATCGGAGTAATTTTATTCTTTAATAGTATATCATGAAAACCTATATAGCTCTTTTAAGAGGAATCAATGTTAGCGGGCAGAAGAAAATAAAAATGGTCGATCTGAAAAAAACCTTGGAAAACAAGGGTCTGAAAAATGTGAAGACCTATATTCAAAGTGGGAACATCTCTTTTAGGTATGCGGAATCCAATCCTAATTTATTACAAGACAAAGTACAGGATGCTATTTTGGAAGATTTTGGCTTTGATGTACCTACCTTGATAGTTGAGGGGGATGCCTTGGAAAAGATTTTGAAAGCAAATCCTTTTAAGAGTGAGGTTGAAGAGTATAGCTTGTATTTTGTTTTGCTTAAAGAAAAACCAGACCAGATTTTGGTGGATGAGTTCAATGCCCTAGACTTTGTTCATGAAGATTTCCATATTACCAATACATGTGTTTATTTGTGCTGTAAAAATGGATATGGCAATGCCAAACTCAATAATAATCTTGTGGAGAGAAAACTAAAAGTGCAGGCCACAACCCGAAATTTAAAAACAATGAAAAAGCTGGTAGAAATGGGAAAGGATTAATTTAATTCCCAAATTTTATAGTTGAGCAAGGTGGCAAAACACACCCAAAGCATATATGGAATAAGTAAAATAGCAGCTAATTTACTAACTACTTTAAACCATCGTATGGTTAAAATAATTAAAGTCAACAAAATAAAAATTATCGCAAGTGCCCATATTGGACTTTTAAATCCAAAGAAAACAATACTCCAAAGTGCATTAAAAAGTAGCTGAAAACCAAAGTGATACAAGGCTGTTTTTACCCAAATATGATGAAACCCCTTAGACCATACAATTCCGGCAGCAATCCCCATCATGATATACAAGGCTGTCCAAACGGGCGCAAAAAGCCAATTTGGCGGATTAAAACTTGGCTTGTTTAAGGTTAAATACCAGTCATCTACCGTGTTTTGTGTAGCAAAACTCGATAAAAACCCTATTAAAAGGCATATCGCTACCGCAACCAAAATGTAAACAAACTTTTTTTTCATGAACAATGCAATTCCGTCTAAAATAAGAATTTATTTGAATCCGTATCCATAGAACCCCATGCCATCCATTATATTTGTCCAAATGATTTTTTGAATGACCGAAAAAGACTTCCTGCCAAACCCATATGAAGATTTGCCGATGGAAGGAAAAGTTGCCTGGAAAGCTCCAAGTAATATTGCTTTAGTTAAATATTGGGGCAAAAAAGAACATCAAATCCCGGCCAATCCGTCCATAAGTTTTACATTGGATGCTTGTGCCACTACCTCTGTTATATCTTATTCCAAGAAGGAAGATAAAACCAAGTTTTCTTTTGACTTAATTTTTGAAGGAAAGTCTAAGGAAGATTTTAAACCCAAAATCCAAACTTTTTTTGAACGGATAGTACGTTATATTCCCTTTTTAAAGGAGTATCATTTTAGTATTGAAACCTCCAACTCTTTTCCACACAGCAGCGGTATTGCATCGTCAGCAAGTGGGATGGCAGCATTGGCGCTATGCTTGGTTGATATTGAAAAAAAAATAGATACGAACATTGATGATGAGCTTTTTAGAAAAAAGGCTTCGTTTTTGGCTCGTTTGGGTTCAGGGAGCGCTTGTAGAAGTATTCAAGGAGATTTAATTCAATGGGGGAAATACGTTCCAATAGGAGAGAGTTCAGACTTTTATGGGATTAAATATCCCTATAAAGTAAATCCGATCTTTAAGAACTACCATGACACTATTTTATTGGTTCATAAAGGACAAAAGCAGGTAAGCAGTTCTGTGGGGCACAATTTGATGCATGACCATCCCTATGCCGAAAGACGTTTTGATCA
The DNA here is from genome assembly GCA_039985375.1 of Flavobacteriaceae bacterium. Lineage (GTDB taxonomy): Bacteria > Bacteroidota > Bacteroidia > Flavobacteriales > Flavobacteriaceae > Flagellimonas. Next base: position 2,750 of record JBDWSS010000017.1, on the reverse strand, counting down.
AGCACATGAAAATTTGGATGCGCTTAAGACTATTTTTGAATCGGGAGACTTGGAAGGCTTTGTTAAAGTAGTGGAAAGTGAGGCGTTAACGCTACATGCCATGATGATGACCAGTATGCCCTATTTTGTTTTGATAAAACCTGATACTTTGGAGATTATCAATAAAATATGGAAGTATAGAATAAGAACCAAAGTGCCAATTTGTTTTACGTTGGATGCAGGAGCCAATGTACATGTATTGTATCCCGAATCTGTTAAAGAAAAAGCAATACAATTTATTAAGAATGAATTGGTTGTGCATTGTGAGAACGGACATTATATTTGCGATCGTATTGGAAATGGAGCGAAAAGAATATAATTAATAATTGAAAACATCGTTAATTAAGGTCGAACAACGTATTTAACGACAAGTATTTATAGTAGAAAACGATTATTGTTTATCTTTAAAACGTTATATGCGAACAAACTAAGGTTGTATCTTTGAACAAATTATGAAAGGACCACTGTTTTATTCTAAAATCCTTCTTTTTGGAGAATATGGCATTATCAAAGATTCCAAAGGACTATCCATTCCTTATAATTTTTTCAAAGGAGCACTCAAAACGGAGGAGAATCCATCTGAACAGGCCAAAAAATCCAACATAAACTTAAAGGCTTATGTGGAATATTTAAGAAGACTGGGGAAAGAAGAACAAGGTCTTGTCTCGTTTGATCTGGAAATTTTAAAAGAGGATGTTACCAATGGAATGTATTTTGATAGTTCTATTCCACAAGGCTATGGAATAGGAAGTAGCGGCGCTTTGGTAGCGGCTATTTATGACAAATACGCCACTGAGAAAATTACCGTTCTTGAGAATCTAACCCGAGAAAAATTGTTGAGGCTCAAGGAGATTTTTGGAAAGATGGAATCTTTCTTTCATGGGAAATCTTCAGGATTGGACCCCTTAAACAGCTATTTAAGTCTTCCAATTCTTATTAATTCAAAGGATAATATAGAATCTACCAGTATTCCTTCACAAAATAAGGAAGGAAAGGGAGCTGTTTTTTTATTGGATAGTGGAATGATCGGGGAGACTTCGCCTATGGTTCAGCTGTTTATGGAAAAAATGAAGCAGGAAGGGTTCCGTAGTATGATCAAGGATAAGTTCATTAAGCATACTGATGCCTGTGTGGAAGATTTTTTGAACGGCAATGTGAAATCACTCTTTGGAAACCTTAAGCAACTGTCCCATGTAGTGTTTGATAATTTTAAACCAATGATTCCATCCAAGTTCCATCAACTTTGGAAACAAGGGATTGAGACCAACGATTACTATTTGAAACTTTGTGGGTCAGGTGGAGGAGGTTATATTTTAGGCTTTACCCAAGATTTGGAGAAAGCTAAAAAAGCGCTTGAAGGGCACAATTTGGAAGTGGTCTACAACTTCTAATACAATTCCATGTTTAATAGAAAAAATAAACTCCTGCTTTTTAAGCTATTGAGTTTGTTTTCTGTAGTACGGGGGTATAATATTCTTATTATTACTTTGGCACAGTACCTGGCTTCAATCTATATACTTTCACCCAACTTACGGCTATACAGCGTGGTTTTTGATTTAAACCTTTTTCTTATTATAACCGTTTCCGCCTTGGTTATTGCAAGTGGATATATTATCAATAATTTTTATGATGCCGAAAAAGACCTGATCAATAAGCCCCGTAAAAGTATGTTGGACAGGTTGGTAAGTCAGCGTTTCAAATTAACTACCTATTTCATTCTTAATTTTTTGGCAGTCTTGGCGGCAAGCTATATTTCATTTAAGGCTGTACTCTTTTTTTCCGTATACATTTTTGGGATCTGGTTGTATTCGCATAAATTAAAACGAACCCCTTTTATTGGAAATTTGGTTTCCGCTTCTTTGGCGATAGCCCCTTTTTTTGTGGTTTTCGTGTACTATAAAAACTTTGAAACGGTCATATTTATGCACGCCCTGTTTCTGTTTTTGTTGATTTTAACTCGGGAAATAATTAAAGATTTGGAAAATATGGCGGGCGATATGGCTCAGGATTATAGAACCATCCCCATTATTTATGGACCCAAAATTTCAAAATTCCTAATCGGACTGTTGATTGTACTAACCCTTGTCCCGGCCCTCTTGCTTATCTATACTTTTGAGGTAGGCTATATGTATCTATATTTTATTGCCTGTATTGCTTTATTGGCCCTTTTTCTGGTTTTACTGATCAAGGCTAAGGACAAAAAGCATTATGTTTGGTTGCACAACATTTTAAAGTTTATCATTGTGGCAGGTGTGTTCAGTATTTTATTGATTGATGTAGATTTGGTTCTAAATAGAATTGTATAATGAAAAATTTTTTGAAAGTGGCACTGGCCCAGATTGCTCCAGTTTGGTTGGATAAAAAAGCCACAATTAAAAAAATTGAGAAGACAATTACCGAAGCAGCTAACGAAAAAGCGGAATTGGTTGTTTTTGGAGAGGCCTTGTTGCCTGGATATCCTTTTTGGTTGGCCTATACGGAAGGGGCAGCCTGGGACTTAAAAGTGAACAAGGAAATACATGCCCACTATGCTAGAAACTCCATTCAGGTTGAAGCAGGAGAGTTAAACACTATTTGTACGTTGGCAAAAGAACATGGCATATCCATTTATCTTGGTATAATGGAACGTGCCAAGGATAGAGGAGGTCATAGTTTGTACTGTTCATTGGTATATATTGATCAGCAAGGTGAGATAAAATCAGTCCACCGAA
>JBDWSS010000016.1:0-2568 GCA_039985375.1 Flavobacteriaceae bacterium | reverse complement strand
ATAGAGACCATTGCCCAAACCAATCCCACCTGTTTTCAAGGTAACGATGGAAGTATTGAAGTGGCCTTTTCCGGTGGAGTGACCCCCTATACTTACGCATGGGAACATGGGCCTGTCCAACAGCGATTGGAAGGTCTGAGTGCAGGGAACTATACCCTTAAATTGACCGATGCCGAAGGTTGCACCGCTTTTAAGACCATACCATTGGAAGACCCGAAGGAATATGTGGTCGAATTGGGAGATACCCGAAACCTTTGTCAGGATCAAACGGTGATTTTGGACGGCCGTATCGATGACCCCAATGCCACCTACCTCTGGATTTCCGATATTGGTGATACCTACGATACGGGGCTTATAGAGGTAGCCGAAGCGGGCAATTACCAAGTGGTGGCAACCAGCACCGAAGGCTGTACGGCCACGGATGATGTAGATGTACAATTTTTCGATGAGGTCATAGATGCCCAATTTTTAATGGGTACCCAGGCCTATAAAGGAGAAGAGGTGATCTTGTTCAATGTAAGTGACCCCATGGGGGAGGCTTCCGAGTGGATAATACCCGAAGATGTTGAGAATGTAGCCGAAACGGAGACTTCTGTTACCCTACATTTTCCAGCGGTAGGCACTTATGAAATAGGTCTTTTGTCCACTCAAGGTGATTGTGAGGATGTACAATATAAACAAATTGTGATTGAGGAAGGTGCCAGGATCCAGGATTTTGGCGATGACTCCGATCCATTTATAGAAAGTTTTGTAATCAGTCCAAACCCCGGTTCCGGCAATTTTGGAATAGCCATTCGCCTGGCGGAGGAGGCATCCATATCCCTGCGATTCTTTACTATTAATGGGGAGTATATGGGATCCCATCCGAGTTTGGAAGCCAATCTGGAATACGAATTGTCGCAACAAGTAAACTGGGTTCCGGGAATTTATTTTGTGGTGTTGGAAACTGCCAAGGAGACCCAGATAAAAAAATTGGTAATCATTTGATGTTAAAAAAGCGGTCGGATATATACAGTTTGCTTGTGGCCCTTATCCTTTTGTCCATGGGAGGGTTGCCCATTTCCTGTTATACCGAAACGGCCCTTCCCATAGACCTCGATTTTGAACTCTCCTATGTAAACGATGATGAATCGGTGCCCGTATTTATGGACATCACGAATGAAACCGAAGGGGCCGATACCTACGAGTGGACTTTTGTTGGCGGTGAGCCCACCGGCTCAACAGATCGTAATCCCGGGGTTGTTGCATATGCCAAAGCGGGAACCTATAATGTTGGTCTAAAGGCCTCCAATACGGATGGGGTGGTAGAGACCCTTGAAAAGGAGATAACGGTATTAGAAGGTATTACCGTAGATTTTGATATGGCCATTGTGGATAATGATTTTCCACCCATGACGGTAAACCTCGTGAACAATAGCCCCGGTGAAAACCTGACCTATTCTTGGGTCTTTGAAGGTGGGGAACCTGCAACTTCTGCCGAACGCCACCCGGGCCAAGTGGTTTTTGAAACCCCTGGCGACCATCACGTAAGCCTTAGTGTATCCAATGAGTTTGAAACACTGACCCAGGAAAGTACAGTAAGGGTGGCCCCGGATATAAGTGTCGATTTTGATTATACCATTGATGAGGGCGATGAGGATATGCAGGCTCCGGTCGCGATACAACTGTCCATGGATGCAATCAGTGCCACCAGCTATTTATGGACCTTTGAAGGAGGCAGTCCGGCCAGTTCCACCCAGGCCGAGCCTTCGGTGGTGTTTAACGATCCGGGTGTCCATGCCATACATTTGGAGGTCACCAATGGAAAGCGAACGGCAAACCTAAGCAAGGAGCTTGAGGTTTTGGAAGATACCAACCTTAGAATCTTTGATAATTTAGCCTTTGGTGTGGTCCAGGCCCATAATAGCGATCAGGTAGGGGCTATTTTCTCGGCCGAATTGGGCAGGGTACTCTCACAACAAGAGGTAACGGAAGAAAACGGTGCAACCCTAGATCTGGTGTTCTTTGGTCTTAATGGTAATTTTGGGGTCAATAAATTTGTGTCGCCCGATGAGGCCGGCACTAATGGTTTTGCCACCATCCCTGGGGCCGGTTCCACCCGTATCATCAATAGTTTGGAGCATTGCGCTTGCGGTATTGCCTTTAGCAGCATCGATTTCGATACCATGGTCAATGACACCCCCTTACAAAATTTTGTCATTACAGAAACCTCGGGAGGAATTGCTGCCTTTGATGCTACTGTCAACCCTAGGATTATCCTGTTCCAGACTGCCGATGGCCGTAAAGGGGCCGTAAAAATCACCGATTTTGTGGACCAGGGCACGGCCTCTTATATCCGTGCGGACCTAAAAATCCAAAAACTCCCCAACTGATATGCGCCTGTGCAAGAACATCTATCTGACGATCGTGGCCGTGCTGTTGTGGGCTCTGCCCTTAGCGGCCCAGATCCATCCGGTGACCGTCACCCATACCATGGTGCCGCCCTATACCTCTCGGCTTTCGGACTATGCCACCGCCCTGAACACAAAACTGCGGCTGCAGCTACTGCTCACGGACATCAATGTGGCC
>JBDWSS010000015.1:0-14898 GCA_039985375.1 Flavobacteriaceae bacterium | reverse complement strand
GGCCACATTGATGTCCGTGAGCAGTAGCTGCAGCCGCAGTTTTGTGTTCAGGGCGGTGGCATAGTCCGAAAGCCGAGAGGTATAGGGCGGCACCATGGTATGGGTGACGGTCACCGGATGGATCTGGGCCGCTAAGGGCAGGGCCCACAACAGCACCGCCACGATCGTCAGATAGATGTTCTTGCACAGGCGCATATCAGTTGGGGAGTTTTTGGGAGATTTCAATGGACCGGACCCGCATAACAATGAAAAAATAAGTAAGTCTTTCATGTTTATATACCTGTCTTTCTTGGTTTTTTTTAAGACAGAACTCTTAATTGAACATAGAAGATAAACAGAGGATTCATTGAGAATAGACATGAATTGACGGATGCCCTCTTATGAATTGATGTGTCAGAACTTTAAATGAAAAGAGACCTAAATACAGAAAGGACTTTGGAGTCGCTAAAAAGGAAGGTGAAAATGATTGGAGAAAAGGATGCTATAAAGGTCGAAAGATCAGGATCACTTAGCATGGTTTTTTTATACCAAAAAGTAAATAAGTGATACCGTAAAAATACCCACAAATGCAAGAATTGTGGTCATAATCGTCCAGGATTTAAAAGTTTGCTTTTCAGATATTCCCAAGTACTGACCTACCAACCAAAAACCACTATCATTTACATGCGAAAAGATACTGGCCCCGGATGCAATAGCAATTACCATGCATGCAAGCTCAATTGGGCTTAATGCTGCGTTAATCAATAAGGGAGATACCAGGCCCGCGGCGGTAATCATGGCAACTGTGGAAGATCCTTGAATGATCCTTACAATGGCAGCACTGATAAAGGCAAAGGCCAATACAGGGAAACCCGCATTGCTCAGCGATGTGGCCAATAGTTCCCCTGCCCCAGTATTGGTTAAAACTTGTTTGAAAACACCTCCTGCACCGGTTAATAAAATAATGGTTCCTGCCGGAGCCAAGGATTTGGTGGAAATATCAAAAAGTTGTTGTTTGGAAAACCCTCTTCGAACCCCAAAAAAGTACCAGGCCAAAATATTTGCGATCAATAATGCAGAAAAGGGATGTCCAAGCAATGCAATGCCATTTAGTACGGTTTTATGGGATATCCCCGCGTTACCCGCTGAAACAATAGTATTTAATAAGATTAGGATAATAGGAAGTCCAATGATCAATAAGGTTTGTCCAATTGGGGGTAAGGAGGAAGGTTCTGAGTTCTCTAGTTGTTTGGGAGCCTCTACAAATATTTTTTTAGCGATAAACTTGCCAAACAAAAGCCCTGCAATCAGTGCAGTAGGAATGCCCGCCAGAAATCCCACCAATATTACCCAGCCCAGATCGGCACCAATGATATCCGCTACGGCAATGGGCCCTGGGGTAGGAGGTATAAAAGCGTGTGTTATTGCCAAACCTGCAAGTAGGGGTATGGCATACAACAAAAGTGATTTTCCCGTTTTTCTTTGCAATGCATAAATCATGGGCACAAGAATGATAAAGGCCACATCAAAAAAAACAGGAATGGCAATCAAAAAACCAGAAATTACCATGGCACCTGGAGCCTTTTTTAAGCCAAACTTGGAAACCATAAAGTCTGCAATGGTTTTTGCCCCACCTGAAGTTTCCAGAATAGCTCCGAACATTGCGCCAAGGCCAACCACAGTAGCAACAAAACCCAAAGTGCTCCCCATACCATCTTGAATGGTTTGGATGATTTGTTTTGCATCCAATCCAGCAATCAAGCCAACCGTAATACTTCCTAGGAGCAGCGCAATGAACGCATGGATTCGCAATTTTAGAATTAAAAATAACAGCAGGGCTATTCCCGCAAGGACGGCAAGCAATAGGTTGACTTCTATCATTGGATTTGCTTTATAATCTGTTTTATAATTTCCTCTGGGGTCAGGGATATGGATACCTTAATTGCATTCTTGGGAGGTTCAAGCGTGTCAAACTGTGATTTAAGCAGGGAAGATGTCATAAAATGCTCCTCCCGACTGTCCAATCTAGACTTTATAAGTTCAAAGGAACCTTCCAAATAGATAAATCGCAATTGTCCCTCCATTTTGTTGTTCAATATTTTTCGGTAACTTTCTTTAAGTGCGGAGCAGGCAATTATAACCCCTTTTACCTTATGTTGTTGGGCCAATTTATTTAACCTAAGGAGCCATCCTTCTCGGTCTTTATCATTCAAGGGTTTGCCCATTCCCATTTTCTTAATATTTGCCTTGGGATGGAAATCATCACCATCAAAAAAAGGGATGTCAAGTGTATTGGAAAGTAAGTTGCCAATGGTCGATTTTCCTGTTCCAGACACTCCCATTAAAATATATATATTCTTAGTATCAAGCATGAAGATCGGTATTAAGTTGCTCTGTTATTTTGTTAAGGATGATACCTAGTTTCTCATCATGATCTACCCATAAAACATTCTTGTTTTTTCTTAACCATGTGAGTTGTCTTTTGGCAAAGCGTCTTGTATTCTTTTTTATTTCGGAAACGGCAAAATCGAGGGAGGAGTGGCCATCAATATATTTAAACAGTTCTTTGTATCCTACTGTTTGCATAGCATTTAGGGATTTATATGGGTAAAGGCTTTTAGCTTCTTTCAGCAAACCAGCTTCCATCATCATATCTACACGTTTATTGATGCGTTGGTAAATAATCTCTCTATCTGCTTGTATACCCACATATAGTGATTTAAAATTCCGCTCTGATTTTTTCTTGTTCAAGAATGAGGAATAAGGTTTCCCTGTTGAAATGCAAACTTCCAAAGCCCGTATCAATCTATGTGGATTCTCAAGGTCAACCGCATCATGGTATAGAGGGTCTTTGGTGCTTAGTTCCATCTGCAAGGCCTGTATTCCTTCCTTTTGAAGTTTTGAGTTAAGGGATTCACGCAATTTGGGAGCTATTTCCGGAAATTCATCAAGCCCATTGATTACAGCATCAATATAGAGTCCACTGCCCCCTGCCATAACAACAACATTTTTTTTTTGAAAAAGAGTTTCCAAAAGCTCAATGGCGGCCTTTTCAAAATCCCCCACAGAAAAGGGTTCAACAATGCTTTTATGTTGAATGAAATGGTGTTTAACAGCGGTTAATTCCTCTAAAGAGGGCACCGCCGTGCCAATATTCATTTCCTTAAAAAACTGCCGGGAATCCGCGGAAATAACCTCGGTTTTAAAATGCTTTGCAAGTGCAATTCCCAAGGTGGTTTTTCCAATAGCCGTTGGTCCTACCACGGCAATCAAAGTTTTGGAGCTCATAACAGTTCACCGCAGTTATAACAGTTCGTGGCATCATCCCTATGGCCCTCAGCAGCACAACTTGGACACGCCTGTGTATTGGTATGTACAATACTCTTTCCTTTATTTCCCCTTCCATGTCTAGAAAACTCAACCGTTACAATACCTGTGGGTACGGCGATAATTCCATACCCCAAAACCATAATAATCGTGGCTAAGAATTGCCCCAAATTAGTCTGTGGGGCAATATCACCATATCCCACAGTGGTAAGGGTAACAATAGTCCAATAGATGCTTCTTGGTATGCTTGTAAACCCGGCGTCATCACTTTCAATGAGATACATGACTGTCCCCATGATCACGGAAAGAATCAATACCACAAAAATGAAAACCGCAATTTTGGCTCTACTGGCTTTTAAGGCGGCCTTTAACTGCGATGCCTCGCCCATAAATTTTACAAGTTTCAATATTCTAAAAATACGCAGTAATCGAAAAGCTCTTACGGCCAGAAGTACTTGTGAACCGGCTAGAATATAGGATAGGTAGAGCGGAATGGTGGAAATAAAATCAATTATCCCATAAAAGCTAAAAACATATTTCCAGGGCTTTTTTATACTGACAAGTCTTGCAATGTATTCTAGGCTAAAGAATATGGTGACAACCCATTCCAAGGTCAATAAAACTTTATGGAAACGCAGGTCAATTTCCTTTACACTTTCCAGCATTACCAAAACAACACTGAGAATAATTAAAATGACAAGGACAATATCAAAAAATTTACCCAGTGGTGTATCTGCTTCATAGATGATCTCATGAAGTGTATTCTTCCAGCCAGAATGTACTTTTTGCTCTTTCAAAGGGCGGGTGTTAATTCTAAAACCTTCAATCTGTTATTTTTTCTCAAATAAGATTCTATAATAAACGAAGTGTTTTCGTCACTTGACATAGGAGTCAAAATTGATTCCAATATATGAATATTATTTATTTGATGATTTAGTTCCACATATCCAAACCCTTGTAAAACCCCATCTTTGATTAAAACGAAACTACGTTCTCCAATTTCACGGCCTTTATCCATGAGAGCCATACTTTTATTGTCTGTACTGTATTTGCTGTAGGCCGTATTTAATCTGTTATTGTAATCCACAGCATTTATAACATCGATACAACCACCTGAACAATCGTTTTTAGTATTGTCGCAAAGAGAATCCAATCCTAGTGATCTACCACATAGCTCAAACTCCGAACTTATTTTTTTTAAAAAACTCTTTGCGGACGGAATACCGTTAAAGCCAATTTTTTGGTCTTTTTGAAACTTGCTTTTTACAATATCGACCGTGGTATGGGACTTGCCATTTTTTGAAAAATTAATAACATGGGAGAAGAGCTTATTTCTAGGTATTGTATTGTATTTGGGTTTATTCTTTTTTAATTCTTCATATTCCTTTAAAATGGCTACAAGCTCACTCCCTGTGCATGCGTAGCTAACTTTTTTGGTTTCCTTTTGAAGTTTTCTTGCAAGTTGGCCTGTATTGGTAAAATGTTGGTTGACCCTTCTTTTGATATCCTTTGTCTTTCCCAAAAAGATAATTTCACCATCCTTGTCGTGCATATAATATACTCCTGTTTCCGAAGGTAAATCGGAAACAATGCCCAATTGCGTAGGGGATAGTTCTCCTTGGGTTTCCTCACGAATAACTTCTTTGATGATGGTTTTGTTGGAATCTTTGTCCAGTAGTAATTTAAAAAGTTTTAGTGTGGCCAGCGCGTCGCCGTTTGCCCTATGGCGATCGCTCATAGGAATTCCGAGAGAGCGAACGAGTTTGCCAAGACTATGCGATTCGGCATCTGGGAGCAACTTCTTTGAAAGATCAACGGTGCACAAGGTTTTTCGTTGAAAATCATACCCTAATCTTCTAAATTCAGTTCTAAGTATTCGGTAATCAAATTGCGCGTTATGGGCAACTAACACGGCATCTTCCGTTATTTCAACAATACGTTTGGCAACTTCATGAAACTTGGGCGCCGTACGTAGCATTTTATTGTTTATCCCTGTGAGTTTTACCACAAAGGGTTGAATTTCTCGTTCGGGATTTACCAAGCTCATGAATTTATCCACAACTTGATGTCCATCAAATTTATGGATTGCAATTTCCATGATACCCTCTTCATTGTATTTCCCTCCGGTGCTTTCAATATCGAGTATGGCGTACATGAAAAGGTTTGAAAATAGATTTTATGAATAGTTACGAGCCCCAAAGATACTACTTCCCACACGTATCATAGTGCTACCTTCTTCAGTGGCAATGGTATAGTCTCCACTCATACCCATAGATAGTACAGAAATATCCGAGAGCTGCATTTTTAGCTTGTCAAATATTGACTTTAAGTTGGCAAATTCTTTTCGAATTTGACTTTTATCTTGGGTATAAGTCGCCATTCCCATCAAGCCTATGATTTTTATGTTTTTAAGGGCTGCAAATTCTTCAGAGCTTACAATATGGTTCAATTCTGAGTTATCCAATCCAAATTTGGTCTCTTCTTCCGCGATGTGTATTTGCAACAAGCATGGTATTACACGATTGTATTTTTTGGCCTGTTTGTCAATTTCTTTAAGTAATTTAAAACTGTCCACTCCGTGAATAAGCGAAACATATTCTGCCATATACTTAACCTTGTTGCGTTGCACATGGCCGATCATGTGCCACTCAATGTCTTTTGGCAATGCCTCCCATTTCTGAGTCATTTCCTGGATTTTGTTCTCACCGAAAACTCGTTGCCCCACATCGTATGCTTCTAGAATTGCTTCGTTGGGTTTGGTCTTGGAAACTGCAACAAGGGTAACATGATTTTCCAGGCTTGCTTTTATGTTGTTAAGATTGTCTTTTATGGACATGCTTTAATTATTACTTATGTGTTAAAATTCATAGATGGCCAGTCCACTCCTTAATTTAGGTTCTATATAAGTGCTTTTTGGCGGCATGACCAGGCCAGCGTCTGCTATTGCCTTGATTTCACTTATATTAATGGGCACTAAACTGAATCCAACAGCAAATTCACCCTTGTCAATGCTATCTTTCATTTTAACGACATTGTACTTACCGTAGCCATAGGAAATTCGTTTATCATTCCGCAGATCATGTATTCCCAAAATAGGTTCCAAAATGGTTTTGAACAGAATCTGTGTGTCCAGTTCACTAAGTTTATCCGTAAAATAATATACTTTTTTTCTTAAGTATAGCGAATAAAATTCCCCATCCAAGTACATGCTAAAATGATGTTTTTTAGTTGGCTTATATAGTTCATCTGTCCTTTTCTCAATTCTAAAGTGAGTATCCAATCGAATCAAAAATGCTTTCTTGGATAAACCATTTAAATCTCGGACCATTCTATTGAATTCATAAATCCTGATTTCTGATTCCGGAATTAGGTAACTCATAAAAAAATTGTAGGCCTCCCTAGCTGTATGTCCGGGATTGGCCGATTTCATTTTTTCCGCTAAAAGATTCGAGGAGGCACTTCGGTGGTGTCCATCCGCTATATAAAGTGCTTCAATAGCGCTAAAAGCGATTTGAAGCTTTTCGATATTTTCCGCCGAAGTAATTTTCCAAAGCTTATGGTTTATCCTATCGGATGTTGTAAAATCGTAGTGAGGCTCTTTTTCCGATTCCTTTTGGAGTAATGCGGCTATGACATCATTGTCCGGGTAGGTCATTAATACCGGTTCTGCATTAAATCCAACGGTATTTAAATAATTTGCAAATAGGTTTTCTCTTTTTTTAATCGTGTTCTCATGCTTTTTTATAATATCGTTTTGATAGTCCAAAACACTACAAGCGCAGAAAAAACCCAAAGTTTTAAAGCCCCGTTTTGTTATTTGGTAGAGGTAAAAAGATACTTCATCGTCTTTTGTTAAAATGGTATCTTCCAAAAACTCCAGATAACGATTCCGCACCAGTTTAAAGCGTTCGTCTCCAGTTAAACTTTTATCAAACTTGAAACCTGGATTGATAATATGGAGAAAAGAAAATGGATTGTACTTTAATGTCGCCTTCAGTTCATCTTTTGAATACTCTTCATACGATTTTGATACAACAAAAGCTACCTTGTCCTTGGACGGGCGAATTGCCTTAAATGGTTTTATTTGGGCCATATCAAATAAATTGGACGGAAACTTTTTCTGCTTTTCTGGATGCCGAATAGTCATAAAACCCCTCACCGGATTTAATGCCCAATTTCCCAGCGTTTACCATGTTTACCAGAAGGGGGCATGGTGCGTATTTAGGATTTTTAAAACCATCATACATTACGTTTAAGATGGATAGGCAAACATCCAGACCAATAAAATCCGCTAATTGCAATGGCCCCATAGGATGGGCCATTCCCAGTTTCATTACCGTATCGATTTCTTGGACACCGGCCACTCCATTATACAAGGTTTCTATCGCCTCGTTGAGCATTGGCATTAAAATGCGATTTGCCACAAACCCAGGATAATCATGCACTTCTGTTGGAGTTTTGCCCAAACGGATGGCCAATTCCATGATTGTTTGGGTCACCTCATTGGAAGTACTGTAACCCCGTATGACCTCTACCAATTTCATGATTGGTACTGGATTCATAAAATGCATCCCAATAACCTTTTCCGGTCTGTTGGTTACTGCCGCAATCTGGGTTATTGAAATGGAAGAGGTATTTGTTGCCAAAATGGTATTGGCTTTACAGATTTCATCCAAATCCCTAAAAACCTGCAACTTAATATCCAAGTTTTCCGTAGCGGCTTCAATAACCAAATCTGCATTTGAGACACCTTCTTTTAAATTGATGAATGTTGCTATATTACTTAAGGTATTCTCTTTTTCTTTGGACGTAATGGATTCTTTTGAAAGCATTCGGTCCAGGTTTTTGGTAATTGTGGCCATTCCTTTGTCTAAAGAAGTTTGCGCCACATCGATAAGATGCACCTGAAATCCATTTTGTGCAAAAACATGGGCAATTCCATTCCCCATGGTGCCCGCTCCAATTATCGCTATTGTTCTCATTACGCTAATTTAATCGTTCTGGTGTTGAAAATTTACCCTACATAGCTAATTCACAAGCTTTTTGGCAAATTTTGTTGTTCCTTATAGTGGCAAACGACCAACTATTTTTTAAATGATTCTATAATTTGAAGGGCAACATATAGCGCCTGCGTTCCCTGTTTTAGGGTTACAACAGGCTCGGTGTTGTTGTTAACGGCGGCTGCAAAGGTTTCCAGTTCATCGAGAATGGCATTATTGGCTTCAATCTCTGGGTTTTCGAAATAGATTTGCTTTTTGGTGCCTTCGGCGTTCTGTAAAATCATATCAAAATCACCCGGTTTTTGTGGAGCATCCTTCATCTTAACAACTTCAACCTTCTTTTCCAAAAAATCTATAGAAATATAGGCGTCCTGTTGGAAAAACCGTGATTTACGCATGTTTTTCAAGGAAATCCTACTTGCTGTCAGGTTGGCCACACAGCCATTTTCGAATTCAATCCTTGCATTGGCAATATCAGGGGATTTACTGATTACCGAAACCCCACTGGCATTGATTTTTTTCACTTCCGATTTTACTACACTCAAAATCACATCAATGTCATGGATCATTAGATCCAAGACCACTGGGACATCGGTTCCCCGAGGATTGAATTCTGCCAATCTATGGGTTTCAATGAACATGGGTGAATCAATGGCGTCTTTTACAGCCAAAAAGGCCGGGTTAAAACGCTCTACATGGCCAACTTGCCCTTTAATTCTATGTTGTTCCGCTAATTGCAATAGCTCTTCAGCCTCTTGAAATGTATTGGTAATGGGTTTTTCAATAAAAATATGTTTTCCCTTTGCAATGGCTTTTTTGGCGCAATCAAAATGGGAAAGGGTAGGTGTAACAATGTCGACAACGTCGACTGCATCAATCAGGGCATTAATGTTTTCAATGTAAGCATATCCAAATTCGTCTGCCACTTTCTTGGCATTGATTTCATCTGGATCATAAAACCCTACCAATTCATAAGCATCAGAATCATTTAAGAGCCTGAGGTGAATTTTACCCAAATGTCCAGCACCAAGAACACCAACTTTAAGCATACCTACCGTTTTTGTCAAAAATAAGGATATGGGATCACTCTTCCATAAAAATAGCGGGGAACTAGGCATAAAATACTGTAGAACTTTTTAAATTCGTGTGCCAGACTAAAACAATGAGAGATACACTAAAGCATAAAGGTATGCGCAATAAATTGGCGGAGGTTTTGTTCGCCAAGGGAATTCAGGATACAAAGGTCTTGGATGGTATTAGAGCTATACCAAGACACTTGTTTTTGGATAGTAGTTTTGAAGATCATGCTTATCAGGATAAGGCATTTCCCATAGGTGCTGAACAGACAATATCCCAACCTTATACCGTTGCTTTTCAAACGGAACTGCTAAAAATAAAACCAAATGACGCCATTTTGGAGATTGGCACAGGTAGTGGATATCAAACCGCTGTTTTACTACATTTAAGAGCCAAGGTATTTACTATTGAAAGACAATTGGAACTCTTTAAAAAAACCAAACTTTTCTTTGGTAAAATGAACTATAGGCCCAAGAAAGTCATTTTTGGTGATGGATATAAAGGACTGCCGCAAGAAGCTCCGTTTGATGGAATAATCGTTACCGCTGGAGCTCCAGAAGTTCCAAAAGCTTTAATGGCACAGTTAAAAATAGGAGGACGTTTGGTTATTCCCGTTGGGGTGGAAGAGCAAGTGATGACACTTTTTATTCGAAAATCGGAAAAGAAGTTTGAAAAACAGGAATTGGGTTCTTTTCGGTTTGTTCCACTCTTGGAAAATAAAAACTAGCTTTATTGGTTGAAACTTTTTTTTATTCGGGATAAATCCCTTTTGTTATCACGGTCTTTAATAGTTTCCCTTTTATCATACAATTTTTTACCCTTGGCCAATCCAATATTCATTTTGGCCAAACCCCTGTCGTTAATAAAAAGATTTAATGGAATTATTGTAAGCCCCGAGGTTGTTACCTCTTTGCGCAATTTTTTCAATTCTTTTTTGTTAAGAAGCAATTTCCGCGCTGCCTTTGGTTTATGGTTGTAGTGGCCCCCATGGCTATACTCGTCAACCTGCATGTTAATTACAAAAAGCTCTCCCTCATCATTAAATTCGCAAAAACTTTGAGACAATGAAGCTTTGCCCAACCGAATGGATTTTATCTCCGTACCTCCTAAAACAATACCCGCGGTATAAGTGTCCAGAATCTCATAATCAAATCTGGCGCGTCTGTTTTTAATGTTGATGTTCTTCTGCATGGAAGGCAAAAATAGAAACTCTTGTTCAAGAAAATTGTAATGTTGCCATAGATTTTACGATTATTGATGAAAATGTACCTATGAAAATATCGTTTTTAGGCGTCCTACTACTCTTTTTTATGTCTTGTAAGGAAAAGGTGGTTGTTATTACAGCTCAGGAAATTGTGGATAAATCAATAGAAGTGAGCGGTGGAAAACGTTATACAGACCATAATACCTCCTTTTTCTTCCGAAATAAAAAATATGTTTCGGAAAGCATTGATGGAAAGAAAGTTTTGAAACGAGTCTCCTATATAGATACCATTATCATAACAGATAGAAAGACCAGTAAAGGATTTTCCCGTTATATAAATGACACACTTGTACATGTTTCAGATTCTATTGCACATAGGTATGCCAATGCGCTCAACTCGGTTCATTATTTTGCTAGGCTTCCATATGGTCTTGATGATAGGTCGGTAAACAAAGCGTATTTAGGAAAGGAAGCAATAAAGGGTAAAACCTATTACAAGGTCAAAATCACTTTTGATGAAAATGGAGGCGGTGACGATTATGATGATGTCTATGTGTATTGGTTTAATATTGAAACATTTAAGCCAGATTACTTGGCATATGACTTTCATGTAAATGGGGGAGGGCAGCGATTTCGTGAAGCGTTTAATGAGCGCTATGTGAATGGGGTGCGTTTTGTTGATTATAACAATTACAAATCCAAAACGGAAGGAACATCCATTTTTAAAATTGCAGATTTATTTGAAAAGGGACAGTTGGAACTTCTCTCCAAGATAGTACTTTCCGATGTGAAAGTTGTTAAAAATTAGTCCATATTTAACCTAATGTCGGTGGCAACTCCATCTACGAACCTAACAATAAAAAGGCTACTGTTGTCATGGTCATCCATGGAACTGTATTTGTTCACCCCTAAGATTTTATTAACCAATTGAGGGGTTGTGTTGCTGTGCCCAACAACCAATACATTGAGCCCTTCATGCTCCTTTTTAAAAGTTTCAATTTCCAGTGTGTTCGGATCATAATAGGAAATATCTATAGCTTTTTTAACCGATGTGGGAGCCGCTGTCATGGAGGTTCTTTTGTAGTCCGTGGAATAGATTGTATCCAATACAATGGGATCAAAAACTTCGGCCCATCTAATCGCCCGCCCCAAACCATCTTGGTTTAATTCGGGATCCTTGTTCTCAGGGTCGGTTCTATCCTTCTCCGCATGCCTAATGAAATAGAAAGTGGAAATAATCGGTTCTTTGATATTTTGCATATCTTTATTGGAGTCATTACAGCTAATACTTCCAACAATAAAAATTGTAATTGCAATAAAAAGTTTGGTCATTCGCATGGCTACTAATCTAAAGGTCCCTCTTTAATTATATTTATGATATTTAAATGTAACGTTTAATTTTCATTTTCTCGTATGCGTGTATTATTGGTTTTTTGTTCCTTGTTTTTGTTTACTGCATTGTTGTGGTCCCAAGAACGAAGACTACCAGCCGATTTTAGACAACACAACCTCACCCAATTTAATGCGGGTTTATTGAATGCTACCTATGGATCCGATTGGGGTAGCCCCAACTCGTTCTCTATATGGACCCGCTGGCAATGGCAGCGCATAGACGGAGATCCTACAAGTATTTTTGCAAATTATGCACATCAGCTTAACCAAGTCTCGGCATTTGGGATTGGTTTTTTACAACACAATACCGGGACTTATCTGGATACCGGGGCCAATTTAAACTATGTACATACCTTTTTATTGGGGAATAGCAGTAAACTTATTGTTGGGGCCAACCTTTTTGGATTTCAGGAAAAGCTGGCGGACGATCGTTTTATTTCCGACCCTGATGTTGATTTACCCCAATTGGAAGGCACCAGTGAATTTATGCTATTGTTTTCCCCTGGAATTCGATTGCAAGTGCATGAGTTCAATCTAGGACTTGCTTTGGAAAATATACTGGATTTTAGTGGAACCAAAGATAGAGAAGTGCGAGATATGGGCATTGTGACAGGAACTTTGAGCAATGATTTTCCCGTTTCAATTTTTTCCAACGACGGGAATAGTTTTGTTAGGCCCATTGTATATATAAGAACAATTCCCAATGAAGACACTCAGTTTGGAATAAATGGATTGCTTTCCACTTCTAAATTCTGGGTTCAGGGAGGATATAATAGTTTCTATGGCGTTTCAGGCGCAATAGGAGCCACTTTTGCCAAACAATTCTCCATTGGAGGGCTATTGGAGTTTGGCACGGGTAACGACTTGGATGGAGAGGATCCAACTTTTGAATTGATTGCTTCCTATCATTTTGGCGCTTCGGATAATCGTAAAAAAATTGTTGGTTTTGATGTTGAAGAAGAAGATACACGCCTCTTTGAACAGCCTAAGAAGGAAAAAGAGTTGGAAGTGAAAAAAGAGTTGGAAGATCAAGAACAGCTTGAATTAGAAGCACTTAAGAAAAAGAAGGTTCAGAAAGAACAGGAGCGTCTAAAGCAAGAAAAAGTGATGAAAGATTCCATTGCCGCTGTGCAATTAAAGGAAAGCAGATTGCTGGAAGAACAGGAGCATCTAAAGCGAGAAGAAGTGATGAGAGATTCCATTATCGCTGTTCAATTAAAGGAAAACAGATTGCTGGAAGAACAAAAAAAGCGTGATAGTATTGCTGATCTTCTGGATCAAGATGTGGTACTCAAAAAGAATGAAATATATAAGGAAGTACTAGGTAATGAAGGTGTGGAGCCTGGTTTTTATCTTATTACGAACGTATTTGGTACGCAAAAGTACTATGAAAGTTTTATGCTTGCTTTGAAGAAAAAAGGATTAGATCCAAAATCATTTTATAGGAAAACGAATAAATTTAATTACGTTTACTTGAGTAGGTATAACACCATGTCGGAAGCCCGAGCAGCAAGAGACAGCAAGTTCTTTGGAAAATACGCTGATAAAACCTGGATTTTTCGATTCCGAGCTAAATAGACAACCTATTTTTTTATTTCTTTTTGCACCAATTGTTCCAAATAAGCAATGGTGTTCATTAGATATTTTCTATCCTGTGTTATGGTGGCCATGGCCACCGCGCCTTTTAGCATTGTAAACAACTGCTTGGCGAACTGCAACGGTGGAACAGGCAAATAAATTTCCCTTTGGTTTACTCCATTTTCCAACACGAGGGCAATTTTACCCTCGATTTCCTTAATGGTTTCCTTGGCCGCGGCAGATAAGAGATTATGGTTGTGCTGGGCATCCACACCAACATTTAAAATTGGGCAACCGCCAAATGGCAAGGTAAAAATATCATATTGTTTATAGAAACGCAATAAGGAGAAGAGCTTGTCCATCGCATTTCCCTCTGTACTTAATTTTTCATCAATAGCAACCAATAAATGGTTTCTATTATATTCAAATGCGGATAATGCTAGGGCTTCCTTGTTTTCAAAATTGCCATAAATGGCTCCCTTGGTAAGCCCGGTAGCTTCCGTTAAATCGCTCATGCTGGTGCCCACATAGCCGTATTTGTTAAACAATGGGGCAACAGTCTCAATAATATAAGCTGTGGTTCGTTCTGCTTTTTTACTCATTGGGAGTTCAGGTTGGTTCTGGGTTTAGCTAATATATAAAAAACAGATACTGTATGGTATTTTAAAAATACAAAAGCCCTTACTTTTAACAAAATAAAGGCTTTGCTGCTTGAAATTGAAGTTAGTTTACCAGTTCATTGTGATTTCTAAAGACCAAATGGCCATCAAATGAATCCAATAGAATAATACTTTCCTCTCTTATTCTTCCTGCCAACAGTTCCTTGGAAAGATTGTTCAGCACTTCCTTTTGAATCAATCTTTTTACCGGTCTTGCACCAAACTGTGGGTCATAACCTTTTTCCGCGAGGTATTCAATTGCTTCAGGGGTGGCATCTAGGATAATATGTTTTTTGGAAATCATTTTCTTTAATTGATCCAATTGCAATCCAACAATTTCTTTAATATTGGATTTGTTCAATGGGGTGAACATGATAATATCATCTATCCTGTTTAAAAACTCGGGACGAATGGTTTGTCTCAATAATCCCATTACCCCAGCACGCGCAGTGTTTGAAGCAATTTCAATATTAACGGTGTCTTCAAAACTTTCCTGTATGATTTGGCTGCCCAAATTACTGGTCATAATAACAATGGAATTTTTAAAATCTGCTACACGTCCCTTGTTATCGGTTAATCTTCCTTCATCCAAGACTTGAAGAAGTAGATTGAAGGTGTCTGGATGTGCTTTTTCGATCTCATCTAAGAGTATTACGGAATACGGCTTTCTTCTAACAGCTTC
>JBDWSS010000014.1:0-1153 GCA_039985375.1 Flavobacteriaceae bacterium | reverse complement strand
TCAATATTCGGAACCGGAGATTATGAAATAAAGGAATTTCGTTATTTCACCTATACCATTACCCAAGAAAATTATGACAATGCCATTCCTTGCGATGGTTCCTGCAACTAAGATAATTTCTTTATAAGAGGAAAAGGCTCTTTGGATAAATCCAGTTATAACAAATTGGTATGGGATGGGTGGATTGGCCCTTGGTTTTCTTCCAGTCAAACGGTTGATTCTCCAAATTCGACAGGCCAAAGCGCCAGAAGAACCTTGGAGAGTTATGCGGTCGGTGTAGAAGTCTTTTTGACAAACAGATATTATAGAAGTTTGGGATATTCTAATTATGTGTACTTATCAAGCAATACACGTGCTGATAGAAATAGGAATAGACCAGGGAACTATCAGTTTCAGACTATAAATAATCAGCCGTTTTATACTAGTGCAATCGTAGATTTAATGGACAATTATAATCAAAGAAGTCAATATGGCGTAACGGCAACAAGGCCAGATTTGCGTTTCCCACAAGATAATGTTTCGGGAATACCTATAACAACGATACAACAACAAATGAAGGGTACAAGAAATTGGAGTCAATTAAGGGATAAACTGGCCAATAGTGCTCCCGGACAAGCTACGCAAATAAGAGAGCTATTTAATAATTGGTAAATTTGTGATATGAATAAAAGATATTTTTTTTTAACTATAACCTTGACTATGTGTATTTTGTCATGTACAGATGTAGGTACATTGGGTAGAACTTATAGTATTGTTAATGGAACAGAAGAACAAGTAAGTCTCTTGTTTTATGATACGCAAGGTGATAAACCAGAATTGGTTTTGTCGGAGTCCTTAAATGGTGAAGGATTAATTGTGGAACGGACTTTGGAAACCTATATGAGGGACCAAAATACACCTGAAATAGCATTTAAGGCAGACTCGGTCTCCGTTATTTTTAATAACGAAAGAGCAGAAGCCCATTATCAGCTTATTCCTGATAGATCAATAATATTGGGGGATTATGAAGTAAAGAGTAATATATCTTTTATTTACACCATTACCCAAGAAAATTATGACAATGCCATTCCTTGCGATGGTTCCTGCAACTAAGATAATTTCTTTATAAGAGGAAAAGGCTCTAATGAAAATTAGGGTCTTTTATTTCATAAAT
>JBDWSS010000013.1:0-2833 GCA_039985375.1 Flavobacteriaceae bacterium | reverse complement strand
GATTGTTAATGGCAAAACTATTCGAATTACTGCCGAACGCGATCCCAAGAATTTAAAATGGGATGAAGTAGGTGCGGATATTGTAGCAGAGTGCACGGGTATTTTCACCACTTTAGAGACAGCTCAATACCATATAGATGGGGGAGCCAAGAAAGTAGTTATCTCAGCCCCATCCAAAGATGCCCCAATGTTCGTTATGGGTGTAAATCACCAAGATGTGAAAGCTTCGGATACTATAATTTCCAATGCTTCTTGTACCACCAATTGTCTTGCACCACTTGCCAAAGTGTTGAATGATAAATTCGGTATTGAGGAAGGATTAATGACCACTGTGCATGCAACAACGGCTACGCAATTAACTGTTGATGGTCCTTCCAAAAAGGATTATAGAGGAGGAAGAAGTGCTCTTCTCAATATTATTCCAGCTTCCACTGGGGCTGCTAAAGCAGTTACCAAAGTTATTCCGGAACTTTTGGGGAAACTTACAGGTATGGCTTTTAGGGTTCCAACGGCAGATGTTTCAGTTGTCGATTTAACGGTAAGATTGGAAAAAGAGACTTCTTATGAAGAGATTAAGAAAGCATTCAAAGATGCATCGGAGGGAGAATTATCAGGCATTTTGGGATATACCGATGAACCTGTTGTTTCTCAGGATTTTGTGGGCGATGTAAGGACAAGTATTTTTGATGCGGGAGCGGGAATTGAGTTGAACTCAAAGTTCTTTAAGGTGATATCTTGGTATGATAATGAAACAGGATACTCCAATAAATTGGTCGATTTGGCCGAGCATGCAGCAGCACTTTAAGTAATTATCCTTTTTTTAAAACCCCATGTAAGGGTTTCATCTCTTACATGGGTTTCATATAAAATCTAAAATATGATATTAATTGTTGATAGTGGAGCAACCAAATCTGATTGGATTGCATTAAATGAAAAAGGCGAACAATTATTTCTTACACAAACTTTAGGATTAAGTCCTGAGGTATTAACACGAGAGGTCATTGAAGACCGACTTGCCAATAACTTTGAGATTTCCAAAAATAAGGAAGCGGTTACCCAATTGTTTTTTTATAGTGCTGGCTGCGGTACGGATAGAATGAAGGGTTTTATGAAGGAAATTTTTAAGGATTTCTTTCCCAATGCAAAAACAGAGGTCCGTGAGGATACTTTTGCAGCTATTTATGCAACCACAAGCATAGGACAACAAAGTATTGTTTGTATTCTGGGTACCGGTTCCAATTGTAGTTATTACGATGGGCACCAACTTTTTCAAAAAGTTACTTCCTTGGGATATATATTAATGGATGATGCCAGTGGTAATTTCTTCGGAAGAAAACTATTACGCGACTATTATTTTTATAAAATGCCACAGGATTTGGGAATTAAATTCGCCAAGGAGTATGACTTGGAGGCAGATGTTATAAAAGAACACCTATACAAACAGCCCAACCCAAATACCTACTTGGCCACTTTTGCCAGATTTATTATTGAAAATAAAGAACATCCATATTGTAAGGGTGTTATTGAGAAAGGCTTGCAGCAATTTGTGAACAATTATATCATGCAATTTGAACTGGCCACAAAAGTACCTATTAGTTTTGTGGGAAGTATTGCACATTTCTTAAAGGACGAACTCACCACTATTTTGGAACGTAACGATTTAATTTTAGGTGTGATTAGGAGACGTCCAATAGAGGGCTTGGTAGATTTTCACAGGCAAACTATTTAACGGCAATCATAGAAATTTCGACATTTACAAATTTTGGCAGGTTGGCTACTTCAACGGTTTCCCGTGCTGGTGCGGTTGCGGCATCAAAATAAGCTCCATACGCTTCATTGATTTCGGAAAACTGATGCATGTCTTTCACAAAAATGGAGGTTTTAACCACATGCTCAAAAGACATTTCGGCCTCTTCCAAGATAGCTTTTAAATTCTCCATGGATTGGATAGTTTCTTTTTTGATATCACCTTCAACCAATGACCCGGTAATTGGATCAATAGGAATCTGTCCTGAAATGTAAAGTGTACCGTTTATTAAGGTTGCCTGATTATAAGGTCCAATAGGAGCTGGTGCTTTGGGAGTGTTGATTATTTTTTTCATGTCTCTGATGTTTATTATGCTATTAAGGAAGATTAGGGTCCAAGACTTATTGCTGACTTCTATTTTCCCACTTAAGATCGCTAAGAATAGAGCTTTTAATACCAATAAAGAAGTACCATCGTTCAAACCTACCAAAAGGCGTCCAGTCAAAACTTAATCTAAAGCTCTCCAAATCTCTTTTAAAATTTAATCGGGTATCGGCAAAGCCTTTGTTTTTTATATCATATCCAGAATTAAAACCAACCTCCCATTTGGGGGAAAGTTGTACGTTCCCGGAGAACATAAGTGAGTGATTGGTAATTTCGTTCTGCCTATTGCTGTTGCTATAAGTGGCAACATAAGTGAGTCGCATATCCCAAGGAATCTTTGTGGAATAATTGGAGGTCTCGCTATCTGTTGCATCTTCCTCGTCTTTTTTAAAATGTGGTTCTCCATCCCTTGCACCTTCCAGTTCAAACGGATTTGCCCCATAGTCTGGATCTTGCTGACCGGATTCTTCCCTTTTCTTTCCTCCTCCTTTTTTGAACATTTCACTATCTATGGAAAAACCAGTGTTTACCCGTGCCGAAGTTAATCGAAAAAGCCCTCCTCCATTGTTAACGTTGAATGTATTGATTCGGGCACCATTATTGTCAATGGCATAAGGGTCTAAGGTAGCTGAAAAGTTTATGGGTACGTTTCTGATAATTTCGGTTCCCCCAGATAGGCTTATAGGACTTAATTTCAAAGAG
>JBDWSS010000012.1:0-2891 GCA_039985375.1 Flavobacteriaceae bacterium | reverse complement strand
CCGATAACAATAGTGTCGTTTAAAAACCCCTTGGCACATGTATGCAAAAATTTAAAACATCCCCTAAACTCCCTGATTCGTCCCTGCTTTAACTGGTTTTGGCACATGTTTTTGAACGGCCCATCAAAAGATCGTTCATTTAATCTTGACACGGTTCTAAAATTATGTAATTATGATGAAAAAAAAGATAGTTATCGCATTGGTTATACTAGTTGCTTTTTCCTGTGTAGAGGATTATAATCTGGATACAACGGCCCCAGAAATCACAATAATAGGGGACAACCCGCAAACAATTACCCTGCCCGCTACGTATACGGAGCTAGGAGCAACGGCATTGGATGATACCGATGGGGACATTAGTGATAACATAGAAATTACATCCACGGTAGATATTGATGTCCCCGGGTCTTACGAAGTAACGTATAGTGTTTCAGATGCAGCGGAAAATACTACAAGTGTAATTAGAGAAGTAATAATTGTAGGAGAACCAGATGCGACCGCCCCAGAAATCACAATTATAGGAGAGAACCCATTAACAATTGATCAATATTCCGAGTATATAGAGCAAGGCGCAGTTGCATTGGATGATACAGACGGAAACATTACGGACAACATAGTAATTACAGGCGAGGTAGATGTTAATGTCCCTGGATCTTACGAAGTAACATATACCGTTCCAGATGAAGCAGGAAGCTCTGCAAGTATCATAAGAGAAGTAATTGTGGAAGATACAACTGCCCCAGAGATTACAATTATAGGGGACAACCCGCTAACAATTAAACAATATTCCGAATACACTGAACTAGGAGCAACGGCATTTGATAATACAGATGGGGACATTAGTGATCGTATAGAAATTACATCTACAGTAGCTTTAAATGTTGCTGGATCTTACGAAGTAACATATAGCGTTTCAGATGCAGCAGGAAACGCTACAAGTATCATAAGAGAAGTAATTGTGGAAGATACAACTGCCCCAGAGATTACAATTTTAGGAGACAACCCGCTAACAATAACCCTACGAGCGTATACTGAACTGGGCGCAACGGCATTTGATGATACAGATGGAGACATTAGTGATCGTATAGAAATTACATCTACAGTAGTTTTAAATGTTCCTGGGTCTTACGAAGTAACATATAGCGTTTCAGATGCAGCGGGAAATTCCACAAGTAGCGCAAGAGAAGTAATTGTCCCTGCCCCCGTTTATTTAGATGCTAACGGCATAACTGTAAAAGCTTCTGATGGGGCAATAGTAGGAGATGTAGGTACCATTAACGGCAAGACTTACAGGATTGTAGATCTAGAAACGTTAAAAACTATGATTGCCAATAACGAAGATGTTACCGGTGTATGTACCACAAAAATAACGGATATGTATCGCCTATGTGAAGACAACGATACTTTTAACCAAGACATTGGTTCTTGGGATGTGAGTAATGTGATCGATATGAAATACATGTTTGTTGATACTGCTGCTTTTAACCAAGACATTAGTTCTTGGAATGTGAGCAATGTGACCGATATGCGAGGTATGTTTGGTGCCGAGAGTGGTGATTTTAACCAACCCATTGGCAATTGGGATGTAAGTAATGTGACTGATATGGGAGAAATGTTTTCTCAATATTTCAACCAAGACATTAGCCGTTGGAATGTAAGCAATGTGGAAGATATGTCATTTATGTTTTTTAACGCTGATAATTTTAACCAAAACATTGGTTCTTGGAAAGTGAGCAAGGTGACCGCAATGAGATACATGTTTGATAGCGCTTATGCTTTTAACCAAAATATTAGCTCTTGGGATGTGAGCAATGTGACTAATATGGAAAGAATGTTTAATGACGCTTATGCTTTTAACCGAGACTTATCAAGTTGGGTTGTAACAGATGTTACGGATTGCTCTGACTTTTCTAGCGGCGCCACATTATGGACGCTCGCTAAACCAAGCTTTACCAATTGTACGCCTTAATAATTGTTTTTACCTGTAGTGATAATCAGGGCAACCAAATGGTAGAACCAGATGACTGCCCCAGAAATTACAAACACTATTCCTCTAAGTGTGTAAGTTAAAAATAACGAGGGTTAGACTTTAAATAAAAGTCTAACCCTTTTTTCTATATAGTTAATAACTGATTTTAAGATTATGCCCCAGTTACGGAACTGGCATCGAGCTTATTTTGGCAGCTTTTCTTGTAGCCTAATATACTGATCTAATGACAGCAGCATCCATGGGGAATAACAACTTGATCTTGGTGTACTTTACCATTAAGGTTCTCCGTAAAGTTAGTGGTGTAAATGATTATCTCAACAGGAATTCATCAATTGTAAACCCGCATTGATCGGATTATGGAGGAATAAAGGATATTGCCATAATCTTTTATTAAGAATGTGCTGTTGTAAATGGCATATAATTTGTCATAGCCCCTCCCCCTCAAACCTGAAATAATATCCATATGACCAAGTCGAGGAATTTGAAAACACCAGAACATAAGACTTTAGACTTTATGTTTTTAAACGTATTCATTTTTTTTCATTTCACACTTGTTTTGCCCAAACCATAATTTCGGGAAAATTGGTTAATGAAAACAGTGAACCTATACCCTTTGGATATATTAAAATAGAAAACACAAACTTGAGCACTGCTTCCAATGTGAGCAGGCCATTTAGATTGATCTGTAACCAAGACAACGCAAAAACCTAGGTGGTCATTTCGGTCCTGGGCTTTGTAAAATGTATGAAGCTCCTAGCCAAAGCCCGTCCAATATCCCGATAACAATAGTGTCGTTTAAAAACCCCTTGGCACATGTATGCAAAAATTTAAAACATCCCCTAAACTCCCTGATTCGTCCCTGATTTAACTGGTTTTGGCACATGTTTTTGAACGGCCCATC
>JBDWSS010000011.1:0-18528 GCA_039985375.1 Flavobacteriaceae bacterium | reverse complement strand
TTCTCTTTTACGCTGTCTATACAATATGTTAATGAACTTTAATCCTATTAAAAAAGAAAAAAAACAAACCGAAAAAAGCCTTTTTATTCTCCTTTTTACACCCAGCCTTATCAGCTAAGCGGGTGCAAATATAGAGAGGTTTAAATGATACCACAAAACAAATTCGAAAAAAAAATAAAAAAAAATACAATTAATTGATAATCAATTTATTAAAATTTAAAATAGTAAAAACAACATGCTTTTAAGCTATTCAAATTATATTATAATTTGATAAACACTTGACTGAAAGCTTTCTATCAATTGAACTCTCTATTACTATTGTAGGCATCAACTCAACATACTATCTTTGCACACCATCCAAAAGAAGGAGAACAAAATGATTGAAATTACATTGCCAGACGGCGCAGTAAAGAAAGTTTCCGAGGGCACTACTCCAATGGAGATTGCCAAAAGCATAAGTGAAGGGTTAGCCAGAAACGTTATTTCGGCAAAATTCAATGATACTGTTGTAGAAACCACTACATCTCTTAACCAAGATGGCACGCTTACCCTATATACTTGGAACAATGATGAAGGCAAAAAAGCTTTTTGGCACTCTACTTCCCACGTTGTTGCGCAGGCAATTGAAGAATTGTATCCTGGTGTAAAACTTACTATAGGTCCTGCCATAG
Source organism: Flavobacteriaceae bacterium (assembly GCA_039985375.1). Classification (GTDB taxonomy): domain Bacteria; phylum Bacteroidota; class Bacteroidia; order Flavobacteriales; family Flavobacteriaceae; genus Flagellimonas. The sequence goes on along the minus strand of JBDWSS010000011.1, from coordinate 17,857 downwards.
AGAATGGATTTTACTACGATGTAGATTTTGGAGAGCAATCAATTTCAGAAAAAGATTTTCCTACTATTGAAAAGAAAGCAATAGAGATTGCAAGAGGCAAGCATGATTATAAAATGCGAAGTGTCTCCAAGGGTGAAGCCCTTTCATATTATAAAAAACAGGATAATGCATATAAGGTAGAACTTATTGAAAATTTGGAGGATGGCACTATTACCTTTTGCGACCATAGTTCTTTTACAGATTTATGCAGAGGTGGTCATATTCCTAACACAGGAATTATCAAAGCAATTAAAATATTGAGTGTTGCAGGTGCTTATTGGAGAGGAGATGAAAACAATAAACAACTTACGAGGGTTTACGGTATTTCATTTCCAAAACAAAAGGAACTTACTGAATATTTAGAACTTTTAGAAGAAGCAAAAAAACGAGATCATAGAAAGTTAGGTAAAGAACTGGGGTTGTTTACTTTTTCTAAAAAAGTTGGACAAGGACTTCCTTTGTGGCTTCCCAAGGGTGCTGCTTTGAGAGAGCGCCTAGAAGATTTCTTAAAAAAAGCACAAAAGAAAGCGGGGTATGAAATGGTAGTTACCCCACATATTGGACAAAAAGAACTTTACGTAACATCGGGCCATTATGCCAAGTACGGTGAAGATAGTTTTCAGCCAATACGAACTCCAAAGGAGGATGAGGAATTTCTGTTGAAACCTATGAACTGTCCACATCATTGTGAGATATATAATAGTAGTCCTTTTAGCTACAAAGATCTTCCAAAACGTTATGCCGAATTTGGCACGGTATATCGGTATGAACAAAGTGGGGAATTACATGGTCTAACTCGTGTTAGAGGCTTTACCCAAGATGATGCCCATATATTTTGTACCCCGGATCAATTGAATGACGAGTTTAAAAAAGTTATCGATCTTTCTTTATATGTATTGGGTTCTTTAGGCTTTGAAAATTTTACAGCACAAGTTTCTGTACGTGATTTGGATAAACCGGAAAAATATATAGGAGAGCCAGATAATTGGGAAAAAGCGGAACAGGCTATTATTAACGCCGCGGATGAAAAAGGATTGAATTATGTGATCGAAAGTGGGGAAGCTGCATTCTATGGCCCTAAGTTGGATTTCATGGTAAAGGATGCTCTTGGTAGAAACTGGCAACTAGGAACTATTCAGGTGGATTACAATTTACCTGAACGTTTTGAACTTACCTATAAAGGTAGTGACAATGAACTTCATAGACCTATTATGATACATCGTGCGCCTTTTGGAAGCTTGGAACGTTTTGTAGCACTATTGTTGGAGCATACGGGCGGAAACTTCCCATTATGGCTAATCCCAACACAGGCTATACTATTGCCTGTCAGTGAGAAACATGAAAAATATGCGGAAAAAGTTTTGAATTCCTTAGAAAATCACGAAATTCGCGCGCTCATTGATAATAGGAATGAGACGGTAGGGAAGAAAATCCGTGAAGCTGAGCTTAAAAAAATCCCATTCATGCTCATTGTTGGTGAGCAGGAAGAAGCCTCTGAAACTGTATCGGTCAGAAGACATGGAGGTCAAGATTTTGGAAGCATTAGCATCAATAAGTTTTCCGACTTGGTATCTACTGAAATAAATAGTACCTTAAAGTCGTTTTAACAAAATTTAGTTTAATTAAAAAGTATACGTCATAGCAATACGAAGAAGATTTAGGCCCCAACCTAGGAGGGAAAATAAAAACCCTCATAAAATCAATGAGAATATTACAGCTCCAGAAGTTAGGCTTGTTGGAGATAATATTGAAGTTGGAGTGTATCCAATTGCAAAGGCATTGGTAAAAGCAAATGAACTGGAATTGGATTTGGTGGAGATTTCTCCGAAAGCAAATCCTCCAGTATGTAAGATTATCGATTACAAAAAGTTTCTTTATGAACAAAAGAAACGGGACAAGGCCATGAAGGCCAAGGCCACCAAAGTAATTGTAAAAGAAATAAGGTTTGGTCCGCAAACGGATGACCACGATTATGAATTTAAAAAGCGACATGCCGAAAAATTCTTAAAAGATGGTGCCAAACTCAAAGCCTATGTCTTTTTTAAAGGACGGTCAATTGTTTATAAAGATCAAGGCGAAATTTTGTTGTTAAAATTGGCACAAGAGCTTGAGGAATTGGGAAAAGTGGAGCAGATGCCAAAACTGGAGGGTAAAAGAATGACCATGTTTTTGGCTCCCAAAACCAGTAAAAAATAAGTGGGATGCTGACTATTGTCAGCGGTAATATATAAAGAGGAGAAAATGCCTAAGATGAAAACAAAATCCAGTGCCAAAAAGCGTTTTAAGCTTACCGGTTCTGGTAAAATCAAAAGAAAGCACGCTTTTAAGAGTCATATTTTGACCAAAAAGTCAAAAAAGCGTAAGCTTAAGTTAACACACTCTACGTTAGTTCATGAGTCAGATGTCAACAGTATTAAAGAACAATTACGTTTAAAATAATTGTTCAGTTCGGTACATTAATTATTAACCCTGGAGCTAGGCCTTGAAAGTGTCAAAAATTGACCGCCTACTACAAAAAAATGAAACATTATGCCAAGATCAGTAAATTCAGTTGCTTCTAGAGCTCGAAGAAAAAAGGTAATGAAGCAGGCCAAAGGTTACTTTGGAAGACGTAAAAACGTTTGGACAGTAGCCAAAAATGCAGTAGAGAAAGCAATGCTTTATGCCTACCGCGATAGAAGAAACAAAAAACGTACTTTCCGTTCACTATGGATTACCCGTATTAATGCTGGAGCCAGAATGCACGGAATGTCTTACTCTCAATTTATGGGGAAGGTAAAATCCAATGGGATAGAACTTAACAGAAAAGTTTTGGCCGATTTGGCAATGAACCATCCGGATGCTTTTAAAGCAATTGTTGAACGAGTAAAATAAGAGTTAACATAAACTTTACCCCGCTTATTAAAAACCCCGCTCGTTTGAGTGGGGTTTTTATATTTACGGAAAGATTTACTTTCCGTACGCAGTAAGCACCAAGTTTCTACCGGAAGCATTGTTTCTATGTTCGCACAAATAAATGCCCTGCCAGATTCCTAAATTTAACTTCCCATCGGTTATCGGTATCTGAACCGAACTTCCCAACAAAGAGGCCTTTATATGCGCCGGCATATCATCCGCACCTTCATATGTGTGAATGTAATATGGTTCATTCTCAGGAACCATATTATTAAAATGGCTTTCAAAGTCAACACGCACTGTTGGATCGGCATTTTCATTTATTGTCAATCCCGCAGAAGTATGTTTGATAAAAACCTGTAATATCCCTGTCTGTATCTTTTCAATATCAGGAAATGAATTGACGATGGTATTCGTTATTAAATGAAAACCCCTGTTATACGATTTCAGTTTAATCTCTGATTGATAATAGTTCATAAGTCCTTCAATTGAGTTTCGGCCATTTTTTTGTTCAATTCCTCATTGGTTCCTACCAAATTCTAATTTAATAGATCTTGAAGTCTAACCAAAGTGTATTTTTGTTTTAAAATCGCTTGAAATGAAAAGAAGGTTCTCTAATCTATCCATTTTTATTTTTCTCGTTACTTTATCCTCTCCTGCCCAAAAGACGGTGTTCTACCCAAGTTATGTAAATAAAAATTTTTCAGCAGATATAACCAAGGTTGAACTCCGCAGTACAGAAACAGTAATCCATTTTAAAATGAGAGGACCCGTTGGAGGTTGGCTCTTAATCCCAAAAAAGACCTACATTGAAAATGCTTACGGAAACGGAAACAGAATGTATATCACCAGATCCGAAGGAATTACCCTTGCAAAAAGGCATACTATATCTAATGGGGACGAAATCAGGTACAAATTATATTTCCCTCCATTGGAGAAAGGAACTAAGCTAATCAATTATGGCGAAGCTAACCCTGGGGGCAATTGGTTTGTTTACAAACTGGACATTTCAAAAAATGGAAAACCTGACCATTTAAAGATATTGGAGAAACAAGTTCCCCATGTTAGCGTCATTGGATATCAAGGGCAAAATTTTATCCGGGAAAATCTGGAAGAATCTACCTTAACTCCCAAAGACCTCCCAAAGATTTTTTTCGGAAACTGGTTCGATAAATTTGGAACCCTACTTTTGATTACCACCCCGGAATATATTGTTTCCAACCATAGAATACAGTATTACCAGAGTATCAAGAAGATGGGAGATAATAAATATCTAATTCTTACTTCAGGAGGAATAGTCGAAGTACTTTCCGTGGAAGGGTCGCAAATGATTATACGGGACAATCGGATCAAAACCCTACACAAAAAGGAATCTTCCACAGCAGGTATTCCAGAAATTTTAAAGGGTGATTGGTTACATTGGAGAAAAATAAAAACAATTGAAGTCACTGAAAACTATATATACAATGACGACAATGGGGAACTAAATCAACATGGCACCGTAAAAAACATCATTGACCATATTGCAATTTCCGAATTGGACCAAATTATTTGGATCATTGTATATCAATCCAATAAAAGAGATTATGAACTGTACTATGCGAAAAAGAAAAATAGCGCGTATGAACTTGGGGTTCAACGTTATCCAGGAGCTAGGTACTATAAGGTAAACAAATAAACACTTTAAATCCTTGAAATTCAAGTATCTCATATTTGCATGTTTTTTAGCCGTTTCCTTTGTCTCTAAAGGCCAGGACTCTTATAGCATGCTACCCTCGCTACTTCCAGAGAGATTGCTTGGTGGTTTTATCAATGAAGAAGGGGAACTGCAATTAATTGTCTCCAAAGATTACCTAGTCATTGAGTCGCAGTTGTATTTTTTCAATGAAATTGTGGTTGATGGGGACTCCTACAACATAACAGCCGTACACAATTTTGATGTAAAATATTTTAGCCTGATAACGCGTAATTCCGATGTTTTTTTGGATGAAAGTTACAAGCTTACAAAGCTTAGGAAAATAATAGCTCCCAATTCCTCCGTATTTCCCAAGCAAATGCAAGGAAGGTGGATAAGTGACAACAATTTAATAGAGATTTGGGAAGATTCCCTTGTTTACCTGAATGAAACCTATCAATTGGACAATTTGATTTCTACGGCCGAAAACAAGTATTTCTTTATACTCTACGAAGGTGGAAAATACTACCTTTCAAACCTTGAGGAAATTCAAGACAAGGCCCATATCACTATCTACTTGGAAGAACCGCTCCTGTTGCAAAAGGAAACTTTTTTCCAAAGACACAAGACTCTGATCATCATTTTTTTAGGCCTTTTGTTAATGTTTGCAATATTTTTAGGTATTCGATGGAAAATGCGAACGACGCAAAAAAGGGAGTCCATAAAACGTAAACTCATTGAAACGCAACTCCGAGGTATCCGTAGTCAAATGAACCCTCATTTTTTGTTCAACGCCTTGAGTGCCATTCAAAATTTAATCAACAAAGGGCACAATGACAAGGCCAACCACTATCTTACCGAGTTTTCACTTTTAATGCGGTCCACACTGGAAAAGACCGAAAAGGGTTTGGTTCCCTTAGCAGACGAAATAGAATCGATAAAAAAATATCTGGAACTTGAGAAGTTACGATTTAACTTTGAGTACAACATTAAGGTGGCACATTGTATAGACATGTACTTAACAGAAATACCGGCCATGCTGATACAACCTTTTGTGGAAAATTCCATAATTCATGGATTAAAGGAAAGTGATGGAAAAAAAATATTGGAAATAGTTTTTAATACAGAGGGTGAAGATCTAATCTGTACGATTGATGATAACGGTGTTGGTATCAATGCAGCCAAAAAGGGCAAAAAGAAGACGTATCAAAGAAATGGATTTGGTATTAAGTTGGCGCATGATCGTATTTCGATGATCAATGAAAGCCACAAAACAAATTCCAAAGTAGTAATAGAAGACAAATCAATGAATAATAAGGGAATCACCGGCACTTTGGTAAAAGTTTCCATACCCCTGAAGTACTAACAATATGACCTTAAGAAGTATACTGGTTGACGATGAAATCCATAATCTGGAAAATCTTGAGCATCTCATCAAGAATCACTGCCCCATGGTCTCGGTCATTGCTAAAGCTGCTTCAGTGGATGAAGCCATACTATTAATTTCGACACACAGACCTGATCTGGTTTTTTTGGACATTGAGATGCCTCATAAAAATGGATTTGACCTTCTGGACGAAGTATCGGAAATAGATTTTGAGGTGATTTTTGTCACCGCCTATGACCAATATGCCCTCAAAGCTGTTAAATCATGTGCCTTGGATTATCTTTTAAAACCAATTAACACGTTTGAATTGGTTTCTGCTGTCAACAAGGTGCATGGACATATTCTTGAGAAAAGGGAAAATCAAAAATTAAAACTGTTGGTGCAAAATCTAAAGAACATCAACGAACCCAATAAAATTGCCCTTCCCACCGCCGAGGAACTTTATTTCGTTTCAGTTACAGATATTGTGAGATGTAAGGGCGAAAATAACTATACACTCTTCTTCCTAAGTGATGAACGTACTATCTTGGTATCCAGAACGCTTAAGGAATGGGACGATTTGTTGTCTGAACACGGGTTCATCAGAACACATCAGTCCCATTTAGTGAACAGCATTCATGTACAATCTTTTGTAAAAAAGGACGGAGGCTACATCCTTATGAAAGATGGCAGTACGGTATGTGTTTCAAAACATAAAAAGGAGAATACATTAAGAGCCTTGGCAACCCTTAGATAAATTCTCATCCAAAAGGTCAAAATACTAATCCCTCCATACCACTGACTCATTCTAAATGCCTAAAACATAAAGTTTATAATAGTTTTATAGGCACCTAATCATCATCAATCATTTAAACCAAACTAGACAAATGAAGTATTTCCTAGCGATATTAGCCTTGTTTTGCCTTAACTTCTCCATTTCACAATCAAAATCGTTCCAAATTTCTGGTCTTTTATCCTCTGTAGAGGATAAACAGCCTCTTGAAGCGGCAACAATATATTTACAACAACCAAAGGACAGCGCTCTAATAACCTATACAATTTCCGATGGTAAAGGCAGGTTTCTTATTGAGGGACAATCATCGGAAAAGCTTGCCAACTTATATGTGTCATATATTGGTTATCAAACTTATTACAAAAGTGTTGATCTTACGAAAACCAAAATAGATTTAGGAACCATTGCCCTTCAACTTAGTGCAAATGCCCTAGATGAAGTTGTAGTTAAGGCCAATGCGCCCATCACTATAAAAAAGGACACCATTGAATTCAATGTAAACTCCTTTAAGACCAAAAAGGACGCGAATATTGAGGATCTTCTAAAAAAATTACCCGGTGTGGAGGTAGACCCGGATGGTAACATCAAAATAAATGGCAAGGAAGTAAACAAGGTACTGGTCAATGGTAAGCCTTTTTTTGGGAATGATCCTACTATTGCCACGCGAAACTTAAGCAAGGAAATTATAGAAAAAATACAGGTATCTGACACAAAAACAGACGAAGAAGCCTTTGCTGGGGAGCAAGGTAACCAAAGTAACAAGACCGTAAACCTTGTCATAAAAAAGGAAAACAACAAGGGGGCATTTGGTCGTTTGGCTGCGGGAGCAGGCACTGACAGCCACTATGAATATGCGGGAATGTACAATTACTTTAATGACGATCTCCGACTAAGTACCCTGGTGGGCGGCAACAATATAAATTCTCCTGGTTTTAGCTTTGGCGAAATACGGAAAATGTTTGGGGGCTCTTCATATAACATAAACCGGCAAGTTTTCAATTATGGGGCCGAGGGAATAATTACCTCCAGAAATCAAGGATTAAATTATGCCGATGACTGGGGCAAAAAAGCCGACATTACCACAAATTACTTTGGCTCAATTTCCGATACCGAAAATGAGATAAGATCTGAACGTGAAAACATATTATCTGATAATCGGTTCTTTACAAATCTAAATTCCATCTCCAATGTAAATGCCAAAAAACATAGTACGGAAACAAAAATCAAAATAAAGCCAGATTCCACTTTATTAATTACTGTTGAGCCTAAACTAAGATATACCCAAACAATTAATGACTTTTCCAGTACGGAGCAATCATTCGATACTAATGGAGATATTGTAAATTCCACTTTGAGCAGTCGTTCGAACAAGAATACCGAAGAGTTCTTTTCAAACAATTTGAACCTTACCAAAAAATTGGGAAAGAAGGGCTCCTTTATAAAATTTGATTTTTTTACCCGTTTTACCAACAATGAATCGGAGAATTTCTTGGACAATAACGTACAAATCTTTGGTGATAATCCAGAAGATTTTGATGTGAACCAATTAAGGGAAATTGATGGACAAGACAATACGTTTGTCCTAGCATCAACGTATAGAATACCTCTTAAAGGTAAGAAACTGACATTGGATATTGGATTGGGACATAGGAATAACATCCAAAAAAACAATACCAATTCTTTCGATTTTGATGAGACCACCCAAGCTTTTCAGGAATCGGTAAATGAAGATTTTAGCTCCGACTTTGAATATGAAAACATTACCACAACACCCAATGTAATGCTTGAATACAAAAAGGGAAAGTGGACAAGTTCCTTTAAACTTGATTATATTTATAGAACTTTGCTGAATACTGATTTTCTAAGACCTCAATTTAATCTAAAACGCAACTTTACCGGAGCCGATATCTCCTATAACCTAAATCATAGAAGCCCTAAATCTGCCTTGGGCCTCCGGTACAACCTAAGGAATGGTTCCCCCTCCCTCGCTCAACTCCAACCAGTTGTAAATATTACAAATCCCCTAAATATAGTTCAGGGTAACCCTGAACTCGAACCATCGAATACTCATAATCTATCGGTCTACTATAACAAAAATAATTTTCAAAAAGGAGCTGGGCTATATACCTACATAAGCGCTGACATCCAGAATAACAATGTGATTTCCAAAACCAATATTGACGAAAATCTGGTTCGCCAAACAACTTACGCCAATGTTGATGGAGGCTATCGGTTATTTGGACAATTGGATATGAACAGAAAAATCAAGTTGGATTCGCTTAAAAGTATTCGACTCAATGGTGGGATCTATACGAATCTCACACGCTCTGTAAATTTTGTAAATGATGTGCAATACGCAGCTTTGTCCAAAACAGTGGCCCCGAATGTAGGCTTGGGATTTACTTGGAACCAAGTCACCGAAATAGGGGCAAATTACAGTATTTCCTTTACAGACAATTCCTTTAACACCGAATTCTTCAATAACCAAGAATTCATGTACCACAGTCTCTTCTTTAGAACAACAAACTATTTCAAAAAGAAGTTTGACCTCCGAAATGAAATACGCTACAACTACAATCCCAATGTAGCAGATGGTTTTCAAAAAAGTACATGGTTTTGGAACGCCACTTTAGCTTATTCTTTTATGAAAGATAAGGCAACATTGACCTTGAAAGCGTACGATTTACTCAATCAGAACATCAATATACGTCGTATTGCCAATCAGAATTTTATTGAGGATCGGCAAAGCACGGTGCTTCAACAATACTTTATGTTAAGCTTTAGTTGGAAATTCAATACATTGGGAAAAGCTGGTGAAACCAGAAACTCAGGAGGGTTTAGGGTAGTTTACTAATTGGCAAACCAACTCCGTCCCAATCCAAATGTTATCCTTTTTTTAAACCTGATTTGCAAATAGGCAGTTAGCTACATCTTCAGTACTTTCGCCCAGTGTAGGAAAGCTAAAAAAAACACTCGGCTTATGGATTTATCAAATATTAAAATGGTGGTCACCGATATGGATGGCACCTTGTTAAACTCCAACCATGAGGTAAGCGACCGCTTCTTTGAAATTTTTGAAGAACTCAAACAGAAAAACATTCAGTTTGTAGCTGCAAGTGGACGACAATATCACAGCATGGTGGACAAATTAAAAACGATACAGGACGATGTAATTTTTGTTGCTGAAAATGGCGCTTTGATAAAGAAGCAAGAAGAAGTTTTATTGACCACCCCGATTTCTAGAAACAATATAGAACCCATTCTAGAGTTGTTTGCTACGGAAGAAGATATACATCCTATTGTGTGTAGCAAAGATGTTGCTTTTCTACATAATTCCTCTATCAAATACCTTGATAATCTTAGCGAGTTTTTTTCAAAATATAAGATTGTAGAAAATCAATCCCTGGTAGATGATGAAATTTTAAAAATTGCCATTTATCATTTTGAAAATGCAGAAAAGTATATCTATCCATCGGTGAAGTATCTTGAAAATGAATTAAAAGTAAAGGTGTCCGGTTCCAATTGGGTCGATGTTTCACATAGAAATGCACATAAGGGATATGCCATGGAGAAACTAATGCAAACTTACGGAGTTGCCTCAGATGAGATTATGGTTTTTGGTGACTACAATAACGATTTGGAAATGCTTCAGCTTTCAGAATACAGTTTTGCCATGGCCAACGCACACCCCAATGTAAAAAAAGTCTCCAAATTTGAAACGTCCAGCAATAATGATTATGGGGTAGAACGGATTTTAGAAAAATTGATATGAGTAAAATTAAAGAATTTATTGAAAGATTCAATCTAAGTCCACATCCAGAGGGTGGTTATTTTAAGGAATCTTATAGAAGTTCAGGAGAAATTGCCAAAACTTCATTGAACGCAGCATACAAGACCAAACGTAATTATTCCACTTGCATTTATTTTTTACTGACTTCTGATACTTTCTCTGCATTTCATAGAATAACACAAGATGAGATATGGCATTTCTACTCAGGATCTCCCATCAAAATATATATTATTTCAGAGGATGGCGAGTATTCTGAACAAATCATCGGCACCAATTTCGCGGAAGGGCAAGTTCCGCAGTTTGTTGTTCCAGGCAATCACTGGTTTGCTGCAAAAACGATTGACCCAAATAGCCATTCCTTTGTAGGTTGTACCGTATCACCAGGGTTTGATTTTGAGGATTTTGACCTTCCTTCTCAAAAAGAGTTGCTTGAAAAATTTCCCAAACATGAGGCACTTATAAGAAAACTCACTCGAATCTAAAATTGTTTTCAGAATACAATAGCAGGGTTTATAGTAGCCTTAAAATCATTATTCTTTTACGAATAATATTGAAAATCAGTCTATTCACAACAATTTATTGTAATATCTGCGTACCTCTTTTAGTTTTATTGAAAACAAACAAGGTATGTTCCAGTTCGTCTCCTTTAAAACGGGTGTGCGTAAAATTTTTGGGCCATTTTTGATAGTGTCCCTCCTAAGTATAACGCAATGCTGGGGGCAAGCACCTTCCACTGGAGATTTGATTAAGGTTCATGAAGCTAGTCAAACTGAGATTAACAATTTTATCAATCCAGAAGAAGGCATGCTTATTTATAATGAAGACACCAAACAACTTAATTTTTTTGAAGGTTCTAATTGGATTGCTCCAAGCAATACCAATACCAGTAAAACTTTAGTGCTCAATAGGGCAAGCAATGGCAACAACAATCTTATTGTCAATAGCACCAATCAATATTATGACTTTCCTGTAAATGCTTCGCATGAACTTAATAACACAGGGGGTATTTTTCAAACTTTGGGCAATGGGAGAATAAGGGTGCAAGAGGCTGGTATTTATTTTATGAGTGCTGCTTTTTCGGTAAGGGACATGCCTGCCGGTAATACAAAATATATAATTGGTGTTTTTATAAACGGCACCTTAAGAGGATATCTAACTCGTGGATTCGCTTCACTTCCCAGTAGGGATTGGTGGGGCACTTCTGGTACAATAGTATACCCCTTGGATGCCAACGATGAGGTACGGTTTAGATATGTTGTGAATAACAACAGTAGTCCATTGGACGCTGTATTTATAAATATTGGAATAACACAGTTATAAAACCTCGGGGAATTCCCTAGGTCTTTTGCTTCTTCTTTCTAGCAGCCGGAAACAACACATTGTTTAAAATTAAGCGATATCCCGGAGATGTTGGATGCAGTTCCAATTCTGTTTTCGGGTCGCCTACCCTATGCTGATAATCTTCTGGATCATGCCCCCCATAAAAAGTAAAAAAACCTTTTCCTTTTATACCATGGATATACCGAGCCTCACCGTTAATTTTATTTTCCCCCAAAACCATTACTGTTGGTTTCACCTGATTTCGGGTAAACGAGGTTGTCTGCCCCATAAAACCTTTTACTAAAGATGTATGATTTTGTGTTAGCATGGTTGGGACAGGATCCCATTTGGCCGAAAACTCCATTAAAGAAAAATAATCGGATTCTTTGGACACATTTCTGCGCTTATTGGTCATATCTATAGAAGAAAATTCATAACGCAATGGGTTGCGTTCTAAACTAAAATTGGTAAAGGCAAAAGTATTTCCAAAATCCAATTTGCCTTGATAATTGGCATCGGAGGGGTCACCATCAAACATGGGTTCACAGATATCCACATGTTCCGCTGCCAAAGCAATATCAAAACTATCGGTTGCGGAACACATCGCAAACATAAATCCGCCTCCAATCACATAATTCCTAATTTTTAAAGCTACCGCACGTTTTTCTTCGGAAACTTTGGCAAACCCCATTTTTATGGCAAGTTCTTCAGCATTTTTCTTGTTTTCTATATACCAAGGTGCTGCCCTATAGGCTCCATAAAATTTACCGTATTGCCCCGTAAAATCTTCATGATGTAAATGCAACCAATCATACAGTACCAGTTTATCATCCAGTACTTCTTCATCATAGATGGTTACATAGGGAATTTCTGCATAGGTCAAAACCATGGTAACGGCGTCGTCCCAAGGTTGGTTTCCTTTAGGAGAATACACGGCAATTTTTGGGGCCTTTTCTAAAATTACGGCGTCTTGGTTTTGTGAGGGGCTACTAATCTCATTTAAAATAGTTTCTGCTTGATTATCGGACAGTACTTCAAACGAAACACCTCTAATCTGGCATTCCCTTCTAATGTTTTCTCCATCTGGTATTAAAAATGAGCCTCCTCTATAATTTATGAGCCATTGTACTTTTTGTTGTTTGGTAAGTACCCAATAGGTTATTCCGTATGCTTTTAAATGGTTTTCCTGACTTTCAGCATCCATAGGAATCAAAATCACAGAGGCTGTTGACTTCAAAAAAAAGAAAACAAAAAGAAGAAGAAGACCTTTGGACCGTACTCGAGGTGACAAAGGAAAAATCATTTTAAAATGGCACGTCATTATCTGGGTCATCATCGCTATTCATTGCACTACCAAAAGCTTCGTTGGCATTGGGTAGATTTGGAGTGGCAAACGGGTTTTCTTCATCCGCATTCATCTTCGATTGGAATTCAAATGGGGAATCAAAGTCATCCAAGTTATCAAATTTACCCAAGGCTCCGATAAACTTTAACCTAATATTATCTAATCCGCCATTACGGTGCTTGGCTACAATAAACTCTGCCTGCCCTTGTGTTGGAGTTCGTTCTTCATCATCCCACTCATCAATTTTGTAATATTCAGGACGATAAATGAAGGACACAATATCTGCATCTTGTTCAATTGCACCAGATTCTCTTAAATCTGAAAGAATAGGTCGCTTGCTGCCACCTCTGGTCTCCACTGCACGCGACAATTGGGAAAGTGCAATAACCGGTACACTAAGTTCCTTGGCCAATGCTTTTAAGTTTCTGGAGATCGTTGAAATTTCTTGCTCACGATTTCCTCCTTTTTGACTTCCTCCTGCCGTCATCAACTGCAAATAGTCAATCACGATAAGTTTTATACCGTGTTGGGAAGCCAATCTTCTTGCTTTGGCACGCAGGTCGAAAATAGATAGTGATGGAGTATCATCTATAAACAAAGGCGCTTTTTCCAGCGCTTTTACCTTAACATTCAGTTGTTCCCATTCATGTTTTTCCAATCTACCGGTTCTCAATTTTTCAGATGAAAGTCCGGTCTCTGAAGAAATTAATCGTGTTATCAATTGTACAGAAGACATCTCTAATGAGAAAAACGCAACTGGGATTTCAGAATTCACGGCAATATTTCTTGCCATGGAAAGAGTAAGTGCGGTTTTACCCATACCGGGTCTTGCCGCAACAATGATTAGGTCACTGGGTTGCCAACCAGAGGTTAACTTATCCAGTTTATCGAATCCTGATGGGATACCACTTAAACCCTCCTTGTTGGAAATTTCCTCAATTTTCTTTTTTGCCTGTATAACCAGGTTTTGGGCTGTCTCTGCCGAGCGCTTTAAATTTCCTTGGGTAACTTCATATAATTTCGCCTCAGCGTTGTCCAAAAGATCAAAAACATCTTTGGAATCACTGTATGAATCCTCTATAATTTCGTTGGAAATTTTAATCAAACTTCTTTGGATATACTTCTGAAGGATGATTCTTGCATGAAACTCAATATGAGCTGATGAAGCTACTTTCTGGGTTAGCTTAATCAAATAAAAGTCGCCTCCAATTGCCTCTAACTTTTCATCCTTCTTTAATTGCGTAGAAACGGTTAATAAATCCACAGGTTCGGAGGATTCGAACAATTTGAAGATAGCTTCATAAATATAGCGGTGCGCATCCTTGTAAAAAGCATCCGGATGTAGGATATCTATCACTTCGTCCACGCCTTTTTTATCAATCATCATTGCCCCTAACACAACTTCCTCTAAATCAACTGCTTGCGGGGGTATTTTACCTCGCTCCAAATTAATAAGAGTAGATTTGTCAACTTTGTGTCCAATAATTGGGCTAGGCTTATCCATGTTTACGAAAGTAGGTAATTAACCTTTAGTTAACTTTAATTTCATCAATCGCGATGTTCACAGTTGTTCAACAAAATTAATGTTGATAACTAGTAAAAGCTGTTAATAACAAGAAAATATTTGAAGAAAAAAACTAATAAAAAGAGATGAACACTTTAAACCCGCCATTACCCGTTAAATACACCCATTTCCGCATATTTTTCCATTCTGGTTTTCACCAACTCTTTTGGTGATAACTTTTTAAGTTGTTCGAAATGGGCAGAAATTTTATTCTTAACGGTATCAAAAGTTTTTTCCCTGTTCGCATGCGCTCCGCCAACGGGTTCTTTAATAATCTCATCCACTACCTTAATTCGTTTGCTATCGGAAGCGGTAAGTTTTAGCGCCTCAGCGGCTTTTTCCTTATACTCCCAGCTTCGCCACAAGATTGATGAACAATTTTCCGGAGATATTACCGAATACCAGGCATTTTCCAACATCAACACCTTATCACCCACTCCAATGCCCAATGCACCTCCTGAAGCTCCCTCTCCAATGATTATTACAATAATTGGTACTTTAAGACGTGTCATTTCCAAAATATTCCTGGCAATGGCCTCACCTTGCCCCCGTTCTTCCGCTTCTATCCCGGGGTACGCCCCTGGGGTATCCACAAAACATACTACAGGGATTCCAAATTTTTCAGCAGACTTCATTAATCTTAACGCTTTTCTATAGCCCTCTGGATTGGCCATACCAAAATTTCGGTATTGACGTGTTTTTGTGTTGTATCCTTTTTGTTGACCTATGAACATATAACTTTGATCCCCAATCTTACCAAGACCTCCGATCATTGCCTTATCATCCTTAACGGTTCTATCTCCATGCAGCTCCAAAAAAGTGTCTCCGCAAATAGCATTTATATAGTCCATGGTATAAGGCCTATTTGGATGCCTGGATAGCTGAACCCTTTGCCAAGCTGTCAAATTTTTATATATGTCCTTGCGGGTTTCCACCAACTTTTTTTCAATCTGTTGACATGTTTCGCTAACATCAACATCACTTTCTTCGCCAATAATCATGCACTTTTTAAGCTGATCTTCAAGCTCTTTAATGGGAAGTTCAAAATCTAGATACTCCATGAAAAGTTAATTTTTCAGAAAAATTTGATGGGGACAAATATAAAACTTTATAGTTCACTTACTCGAACAAGAATTACTATTTCCTTAGGAAAAAAGATTAGGTTAATGTCAGCGCTTGGCTTTTAGCAACATGTAAACCGCAAAGACACCAAAAATAAGATTTGGTATCACCACGGCCAATAAGGGAGAAAAGCCAGATTGTTCGGCCAAGGTACCAAAGACTTTATCAAAAAAGATATAAATAAAGGCAACTCCTATTCCAAATGCCAAGTTCAGGCCCATACCTCCCCTCCTTTTTACCGAGGAAACCGCCACCGCTATTATGGTTAGTATGAAAGCTGCAATTGGCAATGCCCATCTTTTGTATTTCACCAAAATATATGCATTGATATTGGAAGCTCCTTTTTGTTTTTGATCTTGAATAAATTCGTTAAGCTCAAACAGATTCTTGGTCTCTGCAACGTATGAAACCGGAGTAAGATCCTCAATTTTAAAGGTAAAAAGCGTGTCCAGTCGTCTTTTCGTTTGGATTACCTCAATACCATTGAGCAGTTTTCGTTTTTGATAGTTGGTAAGTCTATAAATACTATCCTTCTCGACCCATCTAATATTTGTGGCCGAAATCTTGAAGTCAAGCTTTTTTATGGAATCAAAATGCTCGTAAGTAAAGTTGTTCCCTATTTTTCTATTGGGATCAAAGCTACTCACATATATGTAATCATTTCCATTAAGCTGATTATAGATGTTACTGGTTATCCTATCCTTTCTTCCTTTTTTAAAGTATTTAAACTCAAACTCATTAAACCCAATACTGGCGTGGGGAACGATAAACATTCCCATCATAAAAATAAGAATGGCAACAAAGGTGGCCCCTATAAAATAGGGCCTAAGAAATCGTGTATAGGAAACCCCCGAGCTCAATATGGCCACAATCTCGGTGTTACTCGCCAATTTGGATGTAAAAAATATGATGGAGAGAAAAAGAAATATAGGCAACAAAAGGTTTCCAATAACCAAGGTAAAGTTTCCATAAAAGACAATTACTTCACTTAACGGCGCTTCATTATCAATGATCTTGCCTATTTTTTCGGCCAAATTGGCCATAATGCCAATGGGTACAAACAGCAATAACATTCCCAGAAAGGTAACCAGATAACGTTTTAAAATGTATTTGTCGAGGATGGTAAGCATTACAATCTTTTGTCCATTTGTTTTACCATTTTATTTTTCCATTCCCTGAAATCTCCCGCTAAAATACGCTCTCTTGCCGTACGTACCAACCATAGATAAAAACCAAGGTTGTGAATGGTAGCAATTTGCTTTCCCAAATATTCATTTGCTGCAAACAGATGCCTTAAATAGGCTTTGGAGTATTCCTTATCAACAAAAGTGGTTCCCATTTCATCAATGGGCGAGAAATCATCTTCCCACTTTTTATTCTTAATGTTAATGGTACCATGGGCGGTAAACAGCATTCCATTCCGCGCATTGCGAGTAGGCATAACACAATCAAACATATCTACTCCAAGGGCAATGTTCTCCAAAATGTTTATGGGTGTTCCTACCCCCATTAAATATCTAGGTTTGTCTTCTGGGAGAATATCGCAAACTATTTCGGCCATCTCATACATCTCTTCGGCTGGTTCACCAACAGAGAGACCACCGATTGCGTTTCCCTGTGCACCCACGGAAGCTATGTACTCCGCCGACTGCTTTCGTAAATCTTTGTACGTTGAACCTTGAACGATTGGGAAAAAACTTTGGGAATATCCATATTTGTAAGGAAGCTTTTCCAAATGTGAAATACATCTATCCAACCATCTATGGGTCATGTGCATAGATCTTTTGGCATAATCATAATCACATGGATAAGGTGTACATTCATCAAAAGCCATAATGATATCCGCTCCAATGACTCGCTGTATTTCCATCACGTTTTCTGGAGTAAAAAAATGATTGGACCCGTCAATATGCGATTTAAAATTAACTCCCTCTTCCTTAATTTTTCT
>JBDWSS010000010.1:0-36066 GCA_039985375.1 Flavobacteriaceae bacterium | reverse complement strand
ATGGAACCTCTCTTTGTTGATGTAATTCTTTCTTGCATGGCTCCCATTTCGGTTGCCAAAGTAGGTTGGTACCCTACTGCGGAAGGCATCCTTCCTAAAAGAGCTGATACTTCTGAACCAGCTTGTGTAAAACGGAAGATGTTATCTACGAAGAAAAGTACATCTTTTCCTTGACCGTCTCCAGCACCATCACGGAAGTATTCAGCTATGGTCAATCCAGATAAAGCAACACGAGCACGTGCTCCAGGAGGCTCATTCATCTGTCCAAAAACGAAAGTCGCTTTAGACTCTTTCATTGCCTTTTTATCTACTTTGGATAAATCCCATCCGCCTTCTTCCATAGAGTGTAAGAAATCATCTCCGTACTTGATAATACCAGATTCCAACATCTCACGAAGCAAATCGTTTCCTTCTCTTGTTCTTTCCCCAACACCAGCAAATACGGATAAACCACCGTGTCCTTTTGCAATGTTGTTGATCAATTCCTGAATCAATACGGTTTTACCAACACCAGCACCACCAAATAATCCAATTTTACCTCCTTTTGCGTAAGGCTCAATCAAATCGATTACTTTAATTCCAGTAAAAAGTACTTCGGTAGAAGTAGATAGGTCTTCAAATTTTGGAGCTTCTCGGTGAATTGGAAGTCCGTTGTCTCCAGCTTTTGGCAGATTTTCCATCCCATCAATAGCATCTCCAATTACATTGAAAAGACGTCCGTAAACATCCTCGCCAATAGGCATTTGAATTGCACTTCCTGTAGCGTGGGCCTCAACTCCTCTACTTAAACCATCCGTAGAATCCATAGAAATGGTACGAACCGTATTTTCACCAACATGCGATTGAACTTCCAAAACCAATTTGGAACCATCTGCTTTATTGATTTCTAGAGAATCATAAATCTTCGGGATTTCTGTTCCCGACTCAAACTCAACGTCAATGACCGGGCCTATAATCTGCGCAACCTTACCTGTAACTTTAGACATTACTGTGTTTATTTTTAATTGAATACGAAGGAAAAAACTGCTTTTTTTCCGGCTGCAAAGATATGTTATCAATCTTAAAAAAGAAACTACTTAGCTCTTTTTTTAACCATAAAAAACGCCTTCAGTTGAAGGCGTTTTAGAATAGTCATAAAAGATATTATTTATTGAAGCGTAGGTGAATAGTTGGTAGGGTAGTCGCCTACATTCACAAAATTCCCCGATGCTTCAAAATTAGAACCGTATGTGGCATCTATTGCCCTCATGAACTCGTTGGCCAACAATGCATATCCTCTTGCAGTTGGGTGTACGCCATCCAAAGAAAATGCACTGCCAGTAACCAAACTTGAAGTTAACGTATAATCCCCACTGGTAATGCCCCCAGCTGCCAATTGGTCCAATAATGCGTTGGCATCTACCAAGGCCAAACCAGCTTGACTGGCTGTTGCTGCAATGATATCGTTGAATGCCGCTGTGGCAGTTGCAATTTCTTCCTGCTCAGAAGGCAACAACACCCATTTGTCCGCGAGTGGTACCGCAACGCCATTTACAGACAATGGGTTACCAGGTACCGCCTCTGTACCTATGAAACTTGAAGCGGGGAGTACCAGCAAGTCTTCTTCGGTTGCTTGTCTAATCTTTGGCAATGCTTCAAATAAAGAGTCAATTGCCCCCAAATCAGTTAAGGTCTCATCTTCAATAACCACAGCATTGGTCTCACTTGCAGCAAAACTTATCATACGTGCATCCGCCTCTTCCTGTGAGAAAAGCCCCGTTCCTGTTAATGCTATCAAAGCTCCTTGAATACCATTATTGTAATCATCATAAGCAGCATTTACGACTGCTGCCGTGGCCGCATCTAAGGGTACAGGATTATGTGGCACTGTTGTAAAATGAGGTATACTGGTTACATTAGGAATATTGGCAACTACACCTTTTGCACCACCTGCGGTAAGTGTGGCAATCAAAGCTCCATAGCTCCCATCAAAACCTACACCCGGAGCACCTGATATCGGTGTTAAAGGATCTGTGTCATCCCCTCCAGTGGTTGCGTATCCCAAAACATCATTGTTGCCTATCCATAAGGAAAAGAACGTAGGCGCCTGTGAAACGGCCATTTCCAGAACACTGATATCAGGCGTGGCTCCTGTCATCCTAACAAAATAGGGATTGGCCAATCCGGCCTCTACATTGACCAAGTTGCCATATCCTGGTGCCAGTAAATGAAAACTTTTTGCTCCTGGTACTCCCAAATTATTAAATGGACCTGATGGATTGTTTAGAACAATGTCTGTGGTCACCGTAACATCTCCAATAAGCGACTCCAATGATACTGGGCCGGCTCCTCCAAAAACAAGTCTTGGATCCTGAATTCTATCTCCCGCAGCGGCAAGACCTCCTAAGTTATCATTGGTCAAAGGTTGTGTAAAAGCCCCCCCTCCAACAAGTGCAAATTTTTGCGATATAATATTCGGAAGAGAAAATGACTGACTGGCTTGAAAAAGCGCCCCATCAGTAAAACCAGCTGTTAATGAATTCCCCACAGCTATGTAATTGCTAAAATCAGCATCTCCAGCACTTACTGCCGGTAATTCCGCCACTACTTCTACCTCAACAAAATCTTCTTCATCATTGCAAGAAATAAAAGTAACAAGCAATGCAATTAGGCTTATATATTTTAGTTTCATCTTAGTCATCTTTTAATTATTAATTGTCCAAGAAACATAGTACATTGAACCTATAAATCCTGTTCCAAAAGCGGTGAAGTACTCATCTCCGGTCAAGTTTGTACCCCCTACCTTAAATGTGGATTTTATGCTTGGAACACTATAATTAATCTGTGCATCAACAACATGGAATTCTGGAA
Organism: Flavobacteriaceae bacterium; assembly: GCA_039985375.1. GTDB lineage: Bacteria > Bacteroidota > Bacteroidia > Flavobacteriales > Flavobacteriaceae > Flagellimonas. The sequence goes on along the minus strand of JBDWSS010000010.1, from coordinate 33,216 downwards.
CAACTCCATCACCAAAGGTTGCTTCCCAGAAATAGTCATCGCTAAAGCGATACGCAATGTTAAATCCGAAATTTTCAAAGAGTGCCGTATTTCCAAAAGAAGCTTTAAACTTATGTTCGGGTGTATTAAAATTTGTCTGGAAACCAGGATTCGCCTCTTCATCAAAATCCAACTTAGCATAGGTATAACTTCCTGTTAAATCAAAATTACCAAATACCTTTGCAGCCAATCCTAAGGAAGCTCCATACGAATTTACATCTGCTGACGAATTTGTGTAAGCACTATAGGTTTGATAATCTCCTCTATCCAATGCATCAAATGCCAATTGATCATTATCAACCAATCCATCATTGTTTCCATCGACGGTTCCATAAAAGGGTGATCTTACAGCCTCTTGCGAAATAAAATCCTGATACTTATTATAATATGCACTAAAATCTATTGTTAGCTTGTCTATTTTTCCTCTATAGCCAATTTCCATGGAAGTTACTTTTTCAGGTTTAACGATATCAGAATTAGCCACAACCAAATCATTAACATCTCCTGTTACCTCATAGATTTCAACAGATTCGGCATTGTAGGAATTGTTATAAGCTACTGCGCCAGTTTGTGTTATACTTGCCGGCTGTCCTGCAATCTGACCACTTGCACTCACATCAAAATCCCTTACATATCTATCCAAATTGTCTGGAGCCGAACCTACTAAGATTGCACGCCCTGCATCCAATCCTATAAAAAGGTCTTGGGTTGTTGGATTTCTAAATCCTGTTTGAACGGAAGCTCTAATATTATGATTTCTATTAACCGTTAATCCCGCGGATATTCTAGGCGAGAAAAAACCATCAAAAAATTCAGATTTATCATAACGGACAGATCCCGTTAATTTTAAACCTAGGGCGTCACTCAATTCCAAATTCTTTTGTATCTGCGTATAGAGCCCAAACTCACTGTAATCAATTGGTCCATCAAAATCTGTATAAATAGTTCCAAAGGAGTTAAGATTATATTTCCGGTACGAACCTCCAATCTGGATTTCCGCAAAATCAATTAGATGACTGAAATTGTAATTGGCATCTGAATGATAGTACTTAGAGGCATCCTGAAACTTAGATCCTGTAGATAAATCAGGATCGTTGATACTTCTATTAAATGCAGCCTCAAATTCGGGTGATCCCGGTTCAAAACGACCAGACTCTGCTTGGGCCCGAGCAGCAGCATGGGCTTGTGCCTCTGTTGCACCACCCAAGGTAGCCTGAACATAGGTACCCGCATACTCTCCAAACCACGTATTGTCATCTTTCCAGGCCCTATTAATATTAATCCCTGTAAAAACCATATCATAGGAATCTCCAGCTTTATCCGCCACAACATAACCTCTTAAAAAGAAATTGTCATTTCTAAACTCTAGTTTATGTTGCTCCTGAAAGAAATTCTCGATATTATATCTATTCAACCCTTGATAGATTGTGGTACCGGTACCTACCTTACCTACATAGGAAATTTCAAAATCATTCTCCCATGGTCTGTAATATAAACCCCAATCTGCCTTAATGCTCTCTGCTTCGTAATCTGTTAAATCACGTTCGTTATAACCTGTTCTACTTACATCAATAGAAGGAACCAAGGCATTCGCCCCTGCTGGTAAAATCGGATTTCCTGTATCAGGATCTATTGTAGATTCTAATGTTAAAGCAACATCTTTTATATCTGTAGAAACTTCATCTCCATATACGTTGATTCCATCGTAATTTAGGTCTGCCCTTGTACCGCCAGGAGTAGTTTTATCTACCTCACTTGTAGCGGCCCAATCCGTTCCCCTCAAATATCCAAAGTTCACCTTCCCAGCAAATTTATTGCTGAATTTATGCGCAGCCCTGATACCAAAATCAATATAGCTGTTATTTCCGGATGATTCTTGAGACGTAATTCCTTGTTTTATATGGGCACTTATCCCTTGATAATCGAACGGATTTTTACTTCGCATAAAAAGAATACCATTAAACGCATTTGCTCCATATAAAGCTGATGAAGCACCGGGTAGAAGCTCCACACTAAGTACATCGGTCTCAATCATCCCAACAAGATTTCCAATTGGAAAGTTAAGTGCTGGGGTGGAATTGTCCATTCCATCTACCAGTTGCATAAATCTATTGTTTGCAAAAGTGGCAAACCCACGCGTATTAACAGATTTGAAGGTTAAACTGTTGGTATTGACGTCTACCCCTTTTAAATTTTCAAGTCCATCGTAGAAATCTGCAGATGCCGTATTCTTTATTTCCTTAAGGCCCATCCTTTCTACCGTAACCGGAGACTCAAAAATACGCTCAGGAGTCCGAGACGCAGAAATAACTATTTCGTCCAAAAGTGTTGATGCTTCACTAAGCACTATTGACAGCGTTTGGTTGTTTGAGGTCACATCGGTAACAAAATCCGAATATCCGATGGTTGTGAATCGAAGTTGGAATGGTGGTTCCTCCGAGGTATTAAATATGAAATTTCCATCAAAATCTGTGGTGGTTCCCTCGGCCTTACCTACAAGCACCACATTGGTCCCAGGAATGGGTTCGTTATTTTCGTCAACTACTTTTCCCTGTACTGTAGTCTGTGCATACGAAATTACACCAAACAGCATTAGAGAAATTATTATTAGTCTGCTCATTAGCTTTGAATTAGAGTTAAAATAGTGTTAAGTATTGACGCGGAAGATACATTTTTTTTCATTTTTTTTCTACAAAAATGAAAAAAATTATGCATGCATAGTATTTTTTTGCCAAAAAAATACACTGACTACTACGATTTTAACAAAAAAATCGTCAAAATTAGAGGTTTTTTCAATTTTCATTGATTTCTCAAGGTCACTCTACGGTAACCGATTTCGCCAAATTACGAGGCTGATCAACATTACAACCTCTCATGACAGCAATATGATAAGACAACAACTGCAATGGTATGGTTGTTAAAAGCGGCGCCAGACTTTCTGAAGTTTCCGGAACCTCAACAACATGGTCGGCAAGTTCCTTAACAGTTCTGTCTCCTTCTGTCACAATAGCTATGATTTTACCGCTTCTTGATTTAATTTCCTGAATATTGCTAACCACCTTCTCATAGTGTCCTTTCTTTGTTGCAATAACAATCACCGGCATTGCATCATCAATCAATGCAATGGGTCCATGCTTCATTTCGGCTGCCGGATATCCTTCTGCATGGATATAACTGATCTCCTTCAATTTCAATGCCCCTTCCAAGGCAACTGGGAAATTGTATCCTCTCCCCAAATAAAGACAGTTGGTGGAATCTTTGTAGATTTCTGAGATTTGTTCAACCGTTTCATTAGACTCCAAGGTTTTTTCAACCTTAGCAGGAATTCCCTCCAATTCCGTCAAGAATTCGTGAAATTTGGATTTAGAAAAAATTCCTTTTTCGTTGGCTAATTTGAGCGCAATCAAGGTTAGTACCGTAATTTGCGTTGTAAATGCCTTTGTAGATGCCACCCCTATTTCCGGTCCGGCATGGGTATAAGCACCAGCGTGAGTTTCCCTAGCTATGGACGAACCAACAACATTACATACCCCAAAGACAAACGCCCCTTTTTCCTTGGCTAATTTAATTGCGGCCAATGTATCTGCGGTCTCGCCTGACTGTGATATTGCAATTAAGACATCGTTTTCTGTAATTATCGGGTTTCTATAGCGAAATTCAGAGGCATATTCAACTTCCACAGGAATTCTTGCTAAATCCTCAAAAATATATTCAGCAACAAGCCCCGCATGCCATGATGTTCCACATGCAACTATGATAATTCTATTTGCATTCAAGAATTTTTCAAGATTCTGGTCTATTCCGGACATTTTAACTATCCCTTGGTCAGCTCTAAGTCTTCCTCTATATGTATCCAAGATTGCTCTTGGTTGTTCGTAGATTTCCTTGAGCATAAAATGGTCGTATCCACCCTTTTCAATCTCTTCAAGGTTTAGTTGCAACTCAAGAATATTGGGATATGCTATGGCATCGTCCTTAATTTTTCGCAATTTGATTTCCTTACCAATCCGGATTACCGCCATTTCTTCATCTTCCAAATACACGGCATTATTGGTAAATTCTATGAAGGGAGAAGCATCGGATGCGATGAAATATTCGTTTTCACCAACCCCAATTGCCAATGGACTTCCCAGCTTGGCAACCACTATTTCATCCGACTTATTTTTATCAAATACAGCAATAGCATAAGCTCCAACCACCTGGTTTAGGGCAATTTGAACCGCCTTTCCTAATTTGACCCCCTCTTTTTTCTTAACCTCTTCTATTAGGTTAATCAATACCTCTGTATCCGTATCCGATTCAAATGTATATCCTCGTGCAATTAAGGCCTTTTTAATGGCCTCGTAATTCTCAATTATCCCATTGTGGATTATTACCAAGTCGCCAGAATTTGAATAGTGCGGGTGAGAATTAACATCATTAGGAACACCATGTGTTGCCCATCTAGTGTGTCCTAGGCCTAGTTTTCCTTCTGTAGATATTGTTACTTCGGATTTTTTCTTTAGGTCTTCAACTTTTCCTTTTGTCTTTGCAAGATGTGTGTCCTCCCCATCAAACAGAACAATCCCTGCGCTATCGTATCCACGATACTCTAATCTTTGTAACCCTTTTATGATGATGGGATAGGCATCCCTATGACCAATGTAACCAACAATACCGCACATAATACAGGTTTAATTTTTTAAATATAAATGATTATACTCTTGCAAATTTATAATCTCCTGGGGAAAATGAACGCTTTCCTTGTTTTAAAACGTAAAAAGTTGGCAAGTTGTATGTGGAAAATGTGTTTTCTAGTTGGCTTGGGTGTAAAAAATCTCCAGTTTCAATTTCTTGTCCTCAACATTGGCTTCCACATTGCTTCCAAAAAGAATAGTTCCCAAAGGGTTAATATCCGACATAACAGGAGTATCAATAATTGCTCCACCAGAAGCCATAGACTCTGTGACTGCAGTAATACCAACATTTGAAGAAACTGTAAGTGCCAGAGTAGCATTTGAAGAATCCCTTACGATTATATTATTTAAATGTTCTGTTATACGCACAGTGTATTTAACTCCGTTTTCAAAATCCTTATTCTCCCCTTTTATGTCCTCCAATATCCCATCATAATTTAAATACTCCCCAAGAGAGGATCCAGAATCATCAAAATTTTCGGTTGAGATATTGTACAAAGGTTGGTTGGTTTCAGCATTGTACAAATAGATTCGAGGTGGTTGACTTGTTCCGCCAACTACATCGCTATCTACATAAAACACCAAATTGGCCTCGTTAATTATCCAATTGTTCGCTCTTATTTGTTGTATAATATTTTCACCACGATTATTCTCTTCATCAGAATCAATTTCTTCATCATCAAAAAGCCTAATCTCTGTGTAAGTCCCTGCGCCTCCTTTTAAATAAATACGGGAGGCATTTTCATCTGTATCCATTGCAGATGCAACATCTCCAATGTAATTTTCATTAATAAACGTATTAACTGCATTGCCCCCTGTGGCTTGAATAAGATTCAATGTATACTCCGCTTCTTCCAGCTCCGTAAAATCGTCTGAGGTATCATCCGTGGTAGCATTATTGTTAAAGTTGGTGTATTCATAGGTAATGGTAATGCTAGCCTGTGTGAGGTCCAATAAAAAGAGTAGCTCGCTATCCTCAATTGAAAAGTGCAATCCTCTCAGAAATTTGCTGAAATTGGATTGATTTAGCAACTCCGAACCGCCTTCTTTATCCAAAATATTCTCTTGAAAAAAATCATTGTCAAGCTTAACCCTTATACCGGGCAAAATCCTATCCGCAACAGTTTCGGATTCATCCACATCTTCGGTATCTAGGTCATCTTCTTCAAAAACCACAGTATCCATAACATCGATGGTCAATGTGGTATCAACCAAAACCTCCCCTACAAAATCTGGGGAAAAAGATTGGGTGGAAAAATACTCCTGCGCCTCTAGAAAATTGGCATTGGGATCTAAGTCGCTCAAGAAAAACGTGGATGGTTGCACCTTAAATTTAAATGATGTGCTTCTATCTCCATAAATACTATCTAAATCGTATTCTATTGGAAAGGTATTCGGGGAAATATTTTCTTGTTCCGTATCGCTAATTGTGCCATCTCCATTTGTGTCTGGATCTAAAGCATCAAGAGGATTTGTTCCCAGTACTCGTTCTTCATTATCAGTTAAACCGTCTTTATCAGTATCACTATTAGGGTCGGTATCGTCAATATCAAACCCTTCCTGCACACCATCCAAATCGGAGTCGCTTAGTGCTGTCGGCGCTACTTGATAGGGTATATGCAAATAAACGGATTTTACGGTCTCATTTTCTTGAATGGTATCGGTAGCTCCGCTGGTATCCGTTAAATCTTCTACCTGTTGTCTTAAATCTCCAAAAATAGGATTCCCAGAGGCAATTGTTAACTGTGTCGTAATCCTAGCCTCGGTCCTTCCATAGATCTGGTCATTATAAATCCCAACCTGGTACAGTGGCAACCTATTGGTTTGTACCGCTTCTATTTTCCTATTGTACGCAAAAACATCAAAAACCTCCTTGTCCGTAGTAAAAGGTTCTCCTGCAACCACTCCTTCTCCAATGGTTCCCAATTCCTCTTCGCAGGATGCAAAAACTATGAACAAAGTACCAACCAAGGCCGACACCTTTATAATCCTTGAAAATTTCATTCAATCTATTTTAAAACTTCTGTTGTATAGAAATTTGTGTACGCATCCTCCGCTTCTTGAAGTGAAACATAAGGGAGTACAGGTTTGGAAAGATTGGCAATATGACTCTTTAAATCCTCTGACACATCTTCCGAGGCTAAAATAATCGCATCCGAATAATCTGCTGCTACTTTTAACAAATTATTATAGTCGGGCACAGCAAGGGCTGAAACACCTTCCTCAGAAATACCGTCAAATTTAATCTTATTGATCATTTTATTATCCAGCTCCCCTTCATAACCTTGATCGTAAATGGAAGTCACTATTTTACTATCGGCAAATAGCGGTTCATCTTTGTAATATTCCCTTAAATAAAGTGGAAGCAAAGATGCCATCCAACCGTGAACATGAATAATATCTGGAGACCAATTTAATTTTTTAACCGTTTCTACGACGCCCTTTGCAAAGAAAATAGCACGCTCATCATTGTCTGGAAACAGATTTCCATCTGCATCGGCAAAGGTTGCTTTTCTTTTAAAATACTCTTCATTATCAATAAAGTATACCTGTATGCGCTCTTTTGGTATTGAAGCCACTTTTATTATAAGGGGCATATCCATATCATTGATCACCAAATTCATCCCGGATAAACGGATAACCTCATGCAGTTGATGCCTTCTCTCATTAATATTTCCATACCTTGGCATAAAAATACGTATCTGTCCCCCGTTGCTATTGACCATTCGCGGTGCTTCGTACGACATTAAGGAAACTTGATTCTCTGGGAGGTAAGGCACTAATTCAGAAGATACAAATAATATCTTTTTACCATTCATAAACACTTTCTTTTGCTTATCTGAAAAACGTAGCTGCAAAAGTACAAAAATTATGCCGATTAGCAGTATTTATAGTATTTTTGCACCCTTTTGAGTCTGTCTATGCACGTATTTGACCATAAAAACGAACTTATTGGCTTCTTGGAAAAAGAAAGAAGCTTACATCATAGTATTGGATTGGTGCCTACAATGGGAGCTCTGCATAAAGGCCATATTTCCCTTGTAAAAACTGCGGTTTCGGCGAACGATTTGGTGGTTGTAAGCATTTTTGTGAACCCAACACAGTTTGATAAAAAGGATGATCTTGAAAAATATCCAAAGAACTTGCACCAAGATCTGGAACTATTAAAAACTGTCTCTGAAAACATTGTTGTCTTTGCACCAACTGCAGATGGAATTTACGGCTCAAGCATAAAATCACAAACCTATGATTTTCATGGTCTGGACAAAGTTATGGAAGGTGAGTTTAGGGACGGACATTTTGACGGCGTAGGTACCATTGTGGAACTATTCCTCAAAATCGTTTCCCCAGACAGGGCGTATTTTGGTGAAAAGGATTTTCAACAAATTCAGATTATTAGAAAAATGGTTGCATTGAAGAGTCTGCCTGTTGAAATAGTCGATTGTCCTATAGAACGTGAACCCAGTGGATTGGCAATGAGCTCCCGAAATGAACGTCTTTCTAAAAAGACAAGGTCGGAAGCAAGTTTTATCTATAAAATGCTCCTAGCTGCCAAGACCAAATTTGGCACGGAAAATGCGTATGAAATAGTGGAATGGGTCAACACCCAATTCAAGAAAAACGCACAATTGGACTTGGAGTATTTTCAAATCACAGATGAGGAGACACTAGCTCCAATGCTTAAAAAGCAGGAAAATAAAAAATATAGGGCATTTATAGCCGTTTATGCAGAAGATGTGCGCTTAATAGATAACCTAAGATTGAATTAACTAATTTTACACCATGCAAATACAAGTTGTAAAATCTAAAGTTCATAGAGTAAAGGTAACAGGTGCCGACCTCAACTATATTGGCAGCATTACCATTGATGAGGATGTCATGGATGCTGCAAATATTATCCGAGGCGAGAAGGTCCAAATTGTTAACAACAATAACGGAGAACGATTAGAGACTTATGCAATACCAGGTCCTCGGGGTTCTGGAGAGCTTACGTTGAATGGAGCTGCCGCTCGCAAAGTGGCTGTAGGCGATGTATTGATCCTTATAACTTATGCTTGGATGGACATTGAAGAGGCAAAAACCTTCAACCCTTCACTGGTTTTCCCAAATGAGGAAACTAATCTCTTAAACTGATTTTGAGCGATTCACTCAAAAAAATTCTTAAAATTTCCATCCCTCTCCTCATTGGGGGAGGGCTTGTGGTTTATTCATTTTCCTCTACTTCCCCTGAAGACAGAAAAAAAATTATTGAATCCATCCAAAATGCAGATTTGTTGTGGGTGTTTTTATCCATTTTTATTGGCATTCTAAGCCATATTTCAAGGGCCATTCGTTGGAACTATCTTTTGAAACCCATGGGTTATAGCCCAAAGCTCATGAACAATGTGCTCATTATCCTGATCAGTTATTTCGCCAATACCTTAATTCTTAGATCTGGAGAATTTTTGCGAGCCACAGCATTGACCACCTATGAAAATGTTCCATTTGAAAAAGGATTTGGAACCATTGTCACCGAAAGAATCATAGATGTGTTAATGCTATTTTTGATCATTTTTGCCGCACTGTTGTTCCAAACCGATGTAATATTAGGTATTCTCCAAGAAAAAGGTATTGGACTTTTTGGATCCCTGCTATTGTTAATTATAGGCGTTCTAGGTCTATTTATTGCCATTTGGCTAATAAAAAAATCAACTTCCAAATTTGCAGTAAAAATAAAGACATTCCTTAATGGTCTGTTGGATGGAGTACTGAGTATCTTCAAAATGAAGAATAAGGGTGCGTTTATTTTTCATACTTTTTTTATTTGGGCATGCTATATTGGTATGTTTTGGGTCATCAAATTTACCGTCCCTGAAACCGTGGATCTTCCATTAGGAGCATTTCTTGTTGCTTTCGTTGCCGGTGCATTTGCCATGGCCGCCACAAATGGTGGCTTGGGACTTTTCCCCATTGTGGTTACGGCAGCCTTATCCGTGTATGGTGTTAGCAAGACCTCAGGGGATGCCTATGGCTGGATTATGTGGACAGCACAAACCTTAATGGTCGTTATTTTCGGGACAATATCCTTCATTGTCTTACCGTTATTGAATAGAAATCGGTAAACCCCGGCAACATTAAAAACCCGACCAAATGAAAAGATGTCTGTTTCCATTAATAGGGCTACTATGCTTTAATCTTGGCGCCCAAGTAAAAAAGGAAATATTTGAATCGTTCAAGCTCCAGGAAAGACGTGGAGTTTCCTATTATTTTCCAGACGAATATTCCGAAGAGAAAAAATACCCCCTAATTGTTGTACTGGATGCCGAATACCTTTTTGACATTGTAGTTGCCAATGCAAAATTTTATAGCAGACATCAGAGAATGCCCGAAGCAATTATTGTTGGTATTGATCAGGCAGAAAATGATCTTCGATGGGAAGATTGCGACTTTGAACAGACAACGGGATTGCCAACGGAAAAAGGTGCACAATTTTATGATTTTTTAGGGACAGAACTCATTCCATTTTTAGAAACACAATACAGTATTGCTCCTTTTAAAATGTTCATTGGCTATGATATTACCGCAAATTTTGGAAATTATTTTTTGTTTAAGGACAAGTCTCTTTTTAACTCCTATTTAAGTATTTCTCCGGTTCTGGCAACTGAAATGGAAAGCAGGATTCCGTCCAGATTATCCGATTTAAACCAAGAAATCTTTTACAATGTAGTATTGGAAAAGGAGAAGACCGAGGATAGACAACGCATCCTTCAAATGAACAATGCCCTTAAATCCATTAACAAAGAAACCTTACATTACTTTTTTGATGAATATGATGAAGCGGACCATGTCTCCATTGCAGCTTATGGAATAAGTAAGGCGTTCGACAACGTGTTCAAAATATTTAGGCCCATTACTCCAAAAGAATACAAAACCGAAATATTGACCTCTAGTGATCCCGTTTTTCAGTACTTGAAAGATCGCTATGACATGATTGAAAAACTCTTAGGCTTTAACAAACCAGTGGAACTAAACGATATTATGGCCATCTATGCGGCTTGTCTGAAAAAAGATGACATCGAATCTTTAAAGCCATTGGCCGAACTATGTAAAAAACAATTTCCCGATGCCATGCTAGGATTCTATTTTGAAGGCGAATACTACGAGGAACTCGGAGAGCCCAAAAAGGCTTTCAAAACATTTGAAAAGGCCTTCCAAATGGAAGAAATCGACTTTTTGACCAAGGATATGGCCCTAGAAAAAATTGATGCGCTCAAGGCCGATTTTGGATATTAGTCCATTTACCAGCTAGATTTAGGGTCGGATAAGTTTTCTTTCAAAATTGCAGTAATCCTTAAATCAAAACATCTATTTCAATATCTTTAGCCAAAACCAAAAAAGGTTTATGGCCAAAACCAAAACTGCATTCTTCTGTCAAAATTGCGGTGCCCAATATCCTAAATGGATTGGACAATGTTCTTCTTGCAAACAATGGAACACCATAGTGGAAGAGGTGGTTCAAAAAGAGGAAAAAAAAGCCTGGAAAGACAATTCAAGTAATTCAAAAAGAGCCCCAATACCCCTACGGGTTTCAGAGATAAGCAGCGCAAAAGAACTTCGTTTAGATGTAAAAGATCAAGAATTCAACAGGGTTTTGGGAGGAGGAATCGTTCCTGGATCCCTTGTTCTCTTGGGCGGAGAGCCAGGGATTGGCAAAAGCACATTATTGTTGCAAATAGCGCTTAAACTAGCTTATAAAACACTCTATGTTTCAGGAGAAGAAAGTCAAAAACAGATAAAAATGCGTGCAGACCGCATTTATCCAAATAGTGAGCGTTGTTTTGTTCTTACGGAGACCAAAACGCAGCATATTTTTAGACAAATAAGCGCTTTGGAACCAGATTTGGTGGTTATAGATTCCATTCAAACCTTGCATACCGACTACATTGAGTCTGCGGCAGGAAGTATTTCACAAATACGGGAATGCACCGCTGAGCTTATCAAATTTGCCAAAGAAACCAACACTCCGGTAATTCTAGTTGGCCACATTACCAAAGATGGTACAATTGCAGGTCCTAAGATTTTGGAACATATGGTAGATACCGTGCTACAATTTGAGGGAGATCGTAATTATGTGTATCGTATTCTTCGTTCACTAAAAAACCGCTTTGGTTCCACAGCAGAACTAGGCATTTATGAAATGCAGGGAAATGGGCTTCGGGAAGTGAACAATCCTTCTGAAGTATTGATTTCAAAAAACGATGAAGATCTAAGTGGAACGGCCATTGCAGCAACCGTTGAAGGAATGCGGCCTTTGTTAATTGAAATACAGGCTTTGGTAAGCACCGCTGTTTACGGAACTCCTCAGCGTTCTGCAACGGGCTTCAATGCCAAAAGGTTAAATATGCTTTTGGCCGTTCTCGAAAAAAGAGCAGGTTTTAAATTGGCCGCAAAGGACGTTTTTCTAAATATTACTGGGGGAATTTCTGTTGATGACCCTGCAATTGATCTAGCCGTTTTGGCCGCTATTTTATCCAGTAACGCAGATATTCCCATAGCCAAGGGATTTTGTTTTGCGGCAGAAGTAGGACTGGCCGGTGAAATTAGACCTGTGCAACGCGTGGACCAACGCATTCTAGAAGCCGAAAAGCTAGGTTTTACTACAATCTATGTATCTAAAAGCAACAAAATTGGGCTTAAAAACACCAGTATTAAAGTTCAACTGGTGTCAAAAATTGAGGATATGGTCAAATCTCTTTTTTGAAAGAAATCAATCCTTTTCTTCAAGATAAGGCCCTGAGGCCATTTTTGATAATTCTGATGTGGAAATTGTCTTTTTGTTACCATTTTTAAATCTCGATAAAAGATAAGGGAGAAAAGAACCTATAATAAATGTAGTTCCAAACAAGAATAAAGTGCCGGCGGACGCAAAAAATTCTCCAAAAGAAAGAATAGAAATAATCAATATTGTAGAAAATGGAAGCGAACATGCAAGAACATTGACCGCAAAGTCAATATTAAACGTTGGCTTTTTTTGTTCATCTTTTTCTTCAAGCGAGTTTACCGCACTCATATGGGCAAAGGGCCAAAAACTGCAGGAACTTTGAGGAAATATTACCAGCAATAGAATTAAGGCTGGGGTCAACACCGGAAAAAATGTTGCAAAAAGCGCGGATAAGCAAAAGGTTATTCCTGCTCTTCGAAATAATAAACTCAAAATAAAACCAAACTCTCCTGATTTTATTTTAACCGCCATTCCAATAAACAATAAAACCAAAGGTGTCATCAAAACTTTTAAGCTCAATACCGTGTTTTGGAAAAATCCTGGCAATGAAGACAAGCTTAATCCAAGTGCTAAAAGCAAAAGACCAACCACTATTACGATATTAATGGGTTCATTGATCAATGACACTACTAAGCTTTGCATTTTACTTTTGGCGGACACTAAATGGTTCTTTACAGCTCTAAGATGATACCAATGCATTGCTAGCATATACAAAAGAATGAGTCCAAATACCTTGTTTCCTACATCTGCCAGTGCGGCAAGCGCCAAATAATCATCGCCAAGATATACCACAATAAAAGGAAAACAAGATAGTCCCGGCGCCAAAGAAGGCAAAAGCATCATTAACGTTCTTTTTTTCGCATCCTCATTTTTTGGCAAAGAAAAGGCAAGAAAATATTTGGTGGCCAACAACATCAATAAATTGAAAGTAAGGGCTAGAATTGGAAGGGCCAATAAGCTTCCCTTTAATTCAATTTTTAACAATGCAACAAATATTGTTGCTGGCAAAGCAACACTAAGAATAAGTGTTTTTACTCCTTTTAGGTCTTGTTTGGCAACTTTTTTTTGAAGTAGTAAACCTAACCCTATTATTAGTAGGAGTTCCAATGTTTTTTGAAGCGCAAGATTCATTGTAATTAAGTTTGGAACAGTTTAGTTTAGTTGTATAAGGTCAATTATTTAGGATAGCCCAAAGAGCGGAAATTAAATAGTTGTTTTAACATCCAACTCTTGAGCTAACTCTAACAAACTTAAATAAGCACTTTTTCCAAAGCTGCAGTAAACAGCTTCATTTCTTCCATGGTTCCCATGCTTACACGGCACCAATTTTTTCCGTTAATTTCAAAGGCGCGCACCCCAACTTTTTCTGCGGTCATTTTTTCCAAGAAGGCCTTGCCTTCCATTTCAATTGGAAAAATGATAAAACTTGTACTTGAGGGAATATACTCGAACCCCATTTTTGTTAGGCTTTTATAGACATATTCCCTGCACTCAGCATTGAGTTTTCTAGAAGTATCCTGAAAATCTACATCGTCCATACTGGCTACAGCAGCAAAAATTGAGGTATAGGAAATACCCATTCCACCACGTGTAATCTTTTGGATTTTTTCCAATGTAGCTTCTTGTGCAACAACATAGCCGACTCTTAATCCTGCCATACCGTGAATTTTGGAAAATGTACGAGCAATTATTACGTCCTTACCCTGACTCACAAGAGATACCATACTCTTCTTTGCGCCATCCTCCAAAAACCCAAGATAGGCCTCATCAACAAATACAGGGACTTTTTCCGAGACTCTGGAACAAAAATCAACCATCTCTTCATGATCGGTCATTGCGCCTGTGGGGTTATTGGGGTTGCAGATATACACCAACTTAGTTTCAGAATCTATTGCAGCTTCCATGGCTTTTAAATCGTGAGCCCAATCCTCTTTGCAGGGCACAGCTTTCCAAGTTGCTCCTGTAGCTTCTGCCACTCGTATCAATGACATGTAGGAAGGATCTGCAGATACTACATTGCCTCCTTTCATAAACATTACCATTGCTGTTTTCTCCAACAAATCTGAAGAACCTGGGCCCATCATAATATTCTTGACATCCACACCCTCGGCATCTGCTATTTTCTGTATCAGGTCAAAAAGCTCAAACCAAGCATATCGATTACCTTTAGTCGCAACTTCTTTCAAGGCAGTTATTGCTTTGGGTGAAGGGCCATATGGATTCTCATTGGCATTCAACTTAGCTGCCAACTCTGGAAACTCCCTGTAATTATCCGGAAGAAATTCCTTAAAAAATGGCGTGTAAATTGCATCACCGTTTACATCTAAGATTACTGATGCCTTGGGGGTTTCTCCAAAGCTTAAGTGTGGGAGCATAACTGCTCCAGCAGCTGTTAAAGCTCCTCGCTTTAACCAAGCTCGTCTGTCAATTGTTGTTGTTTTCATTGTGCTATATTTAATTTAAAAAAGTTAATTTGAATCCACCGGGTCTGCGTTTGCTCCAATATCTCCCATTGCTACTATAGTATCATCAGAAGGGCTTAAACTTATGCTTACATGTGCATCTAATACTGAGATAGAATCATAGAATGCGGTATCACTAATGAGAAAAAATTTGTTATCCGATAATTCTCCCGTGCTTCCATCCACCTCGTCTAATGTCATTAAGGTAGTTGTGCCTACCCCTGCCGCTCCATCTACGAGAATCGCCGGATGTAAGATATCATCAATGGTATTGTACAAGGAAATCTGCACCAATGTCTGGTCCAAATCGGTTTTCCAGAATACTATTCTCCCATAAACGTTTGAACCAGTTGGGTCAGATGAGTCTATGGTATATGCGGTAAAAGTGTCTATGGTTCCACCGCCTTCGGCTGTTTCCTGGGCCGATTCCAATCGTTCTATATTACAGGAACTGAATGCAATAAGTAATACTGTAAATACACTTAGTTTTTTTATATATGTTTTTATCATGTCTTTTACTTTTTTAATTATCTTGAAATTCTAGAAGCTTAATGTTGCTCTTACCAAATAATTAGCTCCAAGAGACCCTTGTTGGCCATTCCCATACAAGTAAAAACCTCTTTCTTCAGATCTATATAAATCAGGATAATTATTGAAAATGTTTTGTCCGGTAAGTGTGAAAGATAGATTCTTTGATGCAGCATAGGTTATCCCCAAATCCGTTGTAAACTGTGCGGAAAATGTCTGGTCTGAATACCCTTGCTCCCCGGCATTTGGAAAGTTTTCATCCGATAAGGTTCCTATTCCATCATCTATTCGTGATATTTCCCCAAAATAATTTCCTCTCAGCATGCCTGACCATTTGTCCAAACTATATGTTGCGGATGCAATAAAATTAGTTGTCGGTACGCCCAACTCAAATGCACCTATCACCCCACGGTCTATATACAAATCTTCAAGCTCTTGATCGGTCAGTGCGGTATTTAAATCAGGAACGTTGGCTCCTTCAAAGGTTCTCTCGGAAAAGATTGCAGAAAAATTGAGATTCAGCATTCCTTCGCCAACATACTCTGAATAATTGGCAACTATTTCAACCCCCTTCGTACTAACATCCCCTCCATTGATTCTAAAGCTTGCCAAACCAGCACCTATTAACGGTTCCAATACAGGAGCATCATCCGCGCTAAAATTCCCAGTTGTAAACAACCGATCCTTAATATCTATTTGATAGGCATCAATACTAAGGTCTAATTTGTTGAACAGTTTTGCCGTGATCCCCAAGGCTAAATTCGTGGACCTTTCTTCCGTTAGCTGTTCAATACCGATAGCTTTGGCAACCTGGCTGCTATTTGGATATAGTGTGCCGTCAAAAGGATCTAAATCTACAAAGAAGGTAAAGGTGTGCGAATAATTTAATTCTTGTAAAGAAGGTGCTCTAAATCCATTACTTACAGAGCCTCTAATAGCCATGTTATCCGTAATGGAGTAACGTGTAGCAAATTTTCCGGTAAAAACCCCTCCAAAATCTGAGTATTGTTCTGTACGAAGTGCTGCGCTCACGAACCATGTATCCGTAACATCCAATTCCGCATCCAAATAAAGTCCGGTAACCGAGCGAAACTCGTTAGCCTCGTTCTCAGGAGCAAAACCCCTAAAACACTGGCAGTTTGGACTGTATTGCAATACAGGATAGGAACTAACGCCGCCAAACGGCAATATAAGGGCATCTCCGTTATTATCCACTATTGGGCTCCCGTTCAAACTTTCCAATGGAAAACCGTCCGGTCCAATAAGTGCTTGATTATCTTCCGTGGCCGTAAAAAAACCTGCATCTCCGGCTTCAAAACTCTCTGGCTGTCCACGTTCTATAATGTAGTTTTCCAACCTAAATTCCACTCCGGCCGCTATGTTAAGTCCGGATAAGAAATCGGGAAAGAATCTAGAAAGGTCAAAATTGAGCGTATTCTGTGAAAATTTATGAGTCCCCAAATCCATTGTTGTGGGCGATTCTGACTGTAAACTTGCGTTGAATGTGTTGAATTGCCCATACCTTTGGGTATTGGTGCCAAATGTATTACTGAAATCAAAATTCCATTCCCCGAGCATTCCTTCTACACCACCCGTGAAGGCTAAATTGGTTTGGGTTATTATCATTTGAGGTCTAAACCCGTTGGGATAGAGGTCATAATTAAAACGGTCCGTCTGTTCTGCCCTCCGATAGAAACAACCAAAACCATCTGTATTTTTGTAACCAAAATCTCCAAAAGAGTAAAAAGCTATTTCGGAAGTTTGGGATAGTGGAAGTTCCAAATTGTATGAAACAGAACCCAATACTGATACAGGCAAACCTGCAAAGGTTGAGACATCTTTTTGTGTAAGACCGCGAGCTGCCAATAGTCCTGCATCGGTCTGAAGTTCGGCAGCCAAGGCATCATTCCCTACAGCCTGAGCGGCCAATAGTTCGGGGTTGGTAATGATAACATTTCCTTGAGCATCCGTTCTTTCATTGTTCAAGTACGACTCACCATATGGGGTAGCCCCACTAATATTTGGACGGATGGCCGCCTCGTTTTGGCGATACATTCCGGCAACATTGAGATAGCCCCCATTATCAAAAGAGACCCCATAATTGGCTCCTAGTTGGTGTGTAATACCATCAATTCCGTCAGTATCTTCAAGCAATTCTTGGTCTGATTCGCTGATATTGGAATCACTAAGATCAGGATTATTATTGGTATAAAATCCCATTGAATAATTTGCGGTAAATTTATCTGTACCTCTTCTGGTGACAAGATTAATAACCCCTGCAATGGCGTCTGATCCATATTGTGCAGAAGCTCCGTCCCTTAACACTTCTATTCTGTCAATAGCATCTGGGGCAATAAAGTCCATGTCTACGGAATTTGCCGTCCCCCCTGTTGCTGTGCCAATCAATTGCGCGCCACTATGCCGCCTTTTACCATTCACAAGAACCAAAAGTTGGTTAGGTCCCAGACCTCTTAACTGTGGTGGATTAACAGCTGAGCTTAAATCACCACCTTGTGATCGTACCGCTGTAAACGAGGGTGCCGAAGCAACCAACATCTGCCCCACATCCAATTGTGGCATATTTATTTGTTGTTTACTTATACTGATTACATCCACTGGAGCAGCAGTTTCCAATTTGGTCCTTGCCTGCCCCCTGGTTCCAACAACAATGGCCTCCGCCAACTGCTCGGCAGCTGTCGCTAGCATTGCATCGATAGTTGTTTTTCCATTTATGGCTATTGTTGCGGTCTCAAAGCCAAGCGAAGAAAAAATCAAGGCGCCGTCTGAAGGTGCATCAATAGTATATTTTCCGTCAAAATCGGTTATCGTGCCCTTGGTCGTGCCCTGGACAATAATATTTGCTCCTGGAAGAGGAACACCGGTATCATCTTTAACTGTTCCAGCAACTGTTATTTCTTGGGCAAAAGAAATGATAGTTAAAAATAGTAATGAGGTAGTCAGCAAAAATTTCTTCATAATATTTTGGTTTTAGGTTACACAAGAACCTTCATAATCTCCCCTACCATATAAGTCAATATTGGGGGATATGGTGTTCAAAAAATAAGTTCCGGAAACTTAAAACTCAATTAGTTTTGGCCTCATAACTAATTGAAGCAATATTACTTACAGATTGTCATAAAAGAAAATTCGCTTTCTTGAAGAATGCATATCATGAGCTTAAACAAACCTTAAAAAACTGATGAATTTTTAGTTTTTTCGGTTTTTGCTAAAAATTATTTGTTTTTGATTCAATCTTGTAAGAGAATTTTCAATTTCATCATAAATGACGCCAAAAGCACTTTTATCATTATTAACTTTTTGAGTGTAAATTATTGCCTAACATTTAATTTTTTGAATGTATTATTAAGATATTTTCATTTATTTTAAATAAATGATGAGCTATATTTATCAATATTGATAATTACATGATTTGTTTTAATTGATGATTGAACAAAGGATCATTTTATGGATCGTGTTATTGTTCAAGTCCCAATTATGAAAAACAAAATTGACCTGGTTGATTTACAGATTGTACAACTTCTATCTGAAAATGCACAAATAACCTATACTGAGATTGCAAAAACCCTTATCATTTCTTCAGGGACAGTTCACGCAAGAGTCAAAAAAATGCGGGACCTTGGATTTATACATGGGTCAACCATGAAACTGAATTATAAAGTTATAGGCTGGGATCTAACTGTGTTTTTGGGGATTCATCTGAACCAGACCAACACATTTAAAGATGTAATCAAAACGTTATTGCAGATTCCAGAAGTGGTTAAGTTGCACCATATATGTGGAAAGTATGACATTCTTGTGAAGATACATGCCCGTGATAGCGATCATTACAGAAACATATACCAAACGAGAATACTCGTTATTCCAGGAATTAAAGAGATTGAATCCTTTATTTCTTTGGAAGAAAGCGCCAACAGGCATGTTGATTTTTCAAAATAAATGCTGAATTATTTTAAGGTGCCGGGTTGGGAATTTCATTATGAATAGCTTCAATACCTTCCAAAACCTCTTCTGAAAGTTCCACATCCATACTTTCAATATTCTCCTTAAGTTGTTCCATAGTAGTAGCCCCAATGATGTTGCTTGTTACAAAAGGTCTGGTATTTACAAAGGCCAAAGCCATTTGGGCCAAACTCAACCCATGATCCATAGCTAATTGATGGTACTTTACCGTAGCTAACTGGGCGGTATCACCCATATACCTATCAAACTGGGGGAAAAGGGTCATTCGTGCTTTTCTGGGTTTGATCTCGTCTAGATACTTTCCACTCAAAACTCCAAAAGCAAGTGGCGAATAGGGTAATAAACCAATCTGCTCCCGCATTGAAATTTCGGAAAGCCCAACTTCAAAAAGTCGGTTTAAGAGACTATACGGATTTTGAATGGTCACCATACGTGGCAAACTCCTATGCACCTTGCTTTCCTCCAAAAACCGCATGGCCCCCCATGGAGTTTCGTTGGATATACCCACATGTCTTATTTTTCCTTCGGCAATCAAATCCCTTAGGGTTTCCAACACTTGATGAATATTGTCATCCCACGAATCTATACCATTCGCATTGTACCCTCGACTTCCAAAATAATTTGTGTTCCGTTCCGGCCAGTGTAATTGATATAAATCGATGTAGTCTGTTTGCAGTCGCTGTAAACTTCCTTCAACAGCTTTGATAATGGACTCCTTGCTAAACCCTGTTGTTCTTATGAATTTGGTATAGTCACCACGCCCGGCAATCTTTGATGCCAAAACCACTTTATCCCGGTTGCCCGTTTTTTTAAACCACTTGCCAATAATCTCCTCTGTAACAGCGTACAGTTCTTTTTTCGCTGGAACTGGATAAAGCTCAGCGGTATCAAAAAAATTGACTCCCTGCTCTAGCGCATAATCCATTTGTTCATGCCCTTCGGCCTCAGTGTTCTGACGCCCCCAGGTCATGGTTCCCAAACAAATCTTGCTTATTCTGATTTTGGTATGCGGAAATCGAGTGTATTTCATTATGTTATATCTACCACAGGCAAAAATACCAAATACATGTACGCATTGCTTAAAACAAAGGTTATTTTTCCACTTCCAAAAGAATTGGACAGTGGTCGCTGTGTTTGGCATCGGAAAGAATCACCGAACGTTTTAACCTATCTTTTAAAGTCTCGTTCACCATGCCATAATCCAATCGCCAGCCTTTATTATTGGCTCGGGAATTGGCCCGATAACTCCACCATGTATAATTATGGGGTTCTTCATTAAAATGCCTAAAACTGTCAATAAAACCACTCTTCATAAAATTTCCGATCCATTCCCGTTCCACAGGTAAGAACCCAGATACATTTTTGTTACGAACCGGATCATGAATATCAATAGCTTCATGGCAAATGTTGTAATCCCCACAAACAATCAGATTGGGGCGTTCTTTTCTTAAACGATCGGCATATTTCTGAAAATCGGCCATATAGGTGAGTTTAAATTCCAGACGATCCATATTTGTTCCCGAAGGCAAGTACATGCTCATAACGGATATATCACCAAAATCCACTCGTATATTTCGACCCTCAAAATCCATATAGTCTATTCCGGTGCCATATTCCACATGGTCGGGTTCTTCCTTGCAAAGCAGTGCTACCCCACTATATCCCTTTTTCTGGGCACTGAACCAATAATTAAAGTTGTAGCCAGCGGCTTCAAATAAAGACACATCAACCTGTTCCTTCATAGCCTTGATTTCCTGCAAACAAACAACATCTGGGCCCACTGCTTTTAACCAATCCAAAAAGCCCTTGTTCAACGCCGCTCTAATCCCGTTAACATTATATGATACAATCTTCATCCTTAAATTTTCACTAAAAATAACCATTGTACTTGGCTCCTTAAAATTGAATTATGTTGATGGACTTGGTTTGGCTTTGATTTTTGGTTTATTGCTATCAAGCTATTTGGTAATAGCTTAAGTGTATCCAAGATTTGCAAACGACAATGAAATAAAATATTGGGTCTATTTTGGATCCCAGCCCAGAAGTGGCTTTTTTACGAAGACCTTTGGACTGTATTATAAAGGTGAAGATGCTGACCCTGTCAACGCACTTGAGTCGATAAGTAAACTTGGCCTTGGGATTGGGGTTAGGAAATAAATGGGCAACAAGAAGTGAGCGGTTTACACTGGAGATTCATGCCGGAATTGGCAGAAATGTAAATTCAAAGAACACGTTTATATATCGAGTTGGGGTATCTGTTGGTTCTCGTTTCTAAATCCCATTTCTTTTTTGCACATTACCCTTCTCAAATCAATTTTACCATGAAAAAACTAATTTCATTCCCTTTATTTTTCCTACTAATTACAATTTCGGCCATCGGCCAAGGCTCAGACAATGATAGCATTGCCAAAAATGAGCTTAAAATTGATGCTTTTAGCCTTATTGTATATAAATATATTGATTTTTCTTACGAACGTCTCTTAAACGAAGAGGCTTCTTTTGGAATGAATATTCAATTTACCTTTGATAGTGAACAAGAAAATTTGGGCTATGTAAAACAATTTTCAGTAACACCATTTTATCGCCAGTACTTCTCTAAAAAATATGCCACAGGTTTTTTTGTTGAGGGATTTGCAACCTACGCCTCAGTAAATGACTATTACTATTTTTATGAATATGACAGCGTCATGGATATCTCTAATGAGGATTATATGAATGACACTTATAATGCGTTCGCCCTAGGAATATCTATCGGGGGGAAATTTGTAACACAAAGAGGTTTTGTTGTGGAAATCTTTGCCGGTATTGGAAGAAATTTATTGGATATAGATAATGAACATTATTATCGGAGCGAAATTATTGGTAGAGGTGGCTTGACGTTGGGTTATCGTTTTTAATATTTAATTTTAGGCTTTAATTTTTCAAAATGACAGCTTTATTATTAATTGATATACAACTTGGTCTACAAGAATTGGATTATTATGGTGGAGAGCGGAACAATCCTCAGACAGAAGGCAATTGTCAACAAATTTTAACCGCATTCAGAAACAAAAATCTACCGAGGTTCCATATTCAACATTGTTCCACAAATCTTGAATCTCCCCTACATCCTTCCAAAAAAGGAAATGCATTTCATCCTTTGGTGCAACCCAAAGAAGGTGAACCTGTAATCCGAAAAAATGTAAACAGCGCTTTTATTGGAACAGATTTGGAAAGCCGACTAAAAGAACAGGGCATTACAGATGTTGTTATTGTAGGGTTGACAACGGAACATTGCGTTTCCACCACTACCCGCATGGCTTCCAACCTTGGTTTCAGTACAACCTTAATTGCTGATGCCACGGCAGCCTTCAACAAAAAGGGGATTTTGGGTGAAACACTTCGGGCAGAAGTAGTCCATCAAGTAGCCTTGGCCAACCTTAAAGATGAATTTGCTCGTGTAATGGACACCTCTACTTTTTTAACAGAATTCTCTGCGGTCATTGTCTAATTTATTTAAACCCTTCTTCTTACTTTTATGCTTTACTGTTTGGTCACATGAAAGGTTTTTTTCCAACCCTATTTTTCTTTTTTACTTTACAACTGGTTGCACAGGAAATACAAAAAGATTCCATCACCAAATTGGATGAGATTGTTCTCCTGGAGGATGTAATTGCCAAAAAAGCTGCAGGAATTACCATTTCTACAACGATTGGCCCTACAAATTTTGAAAAATTCAACCCCATAGACATAGCTTCCTCCATGAATCAGGTTGCTGGAGTATATGTGCTATCCGGTGCTTTGAACACCAATAGGATCACCATTCGTGGGGTTGGGGCCAGAACACCCTTTGGCACGGATAAACTCCGACTGTATTTTAACGGTATCCCAGTTACCAATGGCACGGGTTCATCAACCATTGAAGCCTTCGATTTTGAAAATCTTGGGACCATTGAAATCATAAAAGGACCAAAGGCCACCTCTTTTGGAACCAATTTGGGTGGAGCCATCATCCTCAATACTAAAAAACAGCAGGCAGATGAGACCAAACTTTCCAATAGTTTTACCTTGGGATCTTATAAAATGTTGAAGGAAAACCTTTCCTTCCAACATGCGCAACAAAACTTTGACCTAACTTTTAGTTACAATCATTTTGAAACCGATGGATACCGGCAAAATAACAACTTTGAAAGGGATGGGTTTTTGTTGAATTCCAACATAAAATTGGGTTTCAACAGCAGTTTAGGGCTACTTATAAACCATATAGATTACACCGCCCAGATTCCCAGCTCCTTAAATCAGACCGATTTTGACGAAGACCCCACCCGGGCCGCTTCAAATTGGTTGGCAGCACAGGGTTTTGAGGCCAATAAATATACTTTGACAGGAATCTCGTACGCCCATGAGTTTGGCAAGAATCTAAATAACACTACAAGTTTTTTTTATTCGTATTTAGATCATTACGAACCGCGCCCTTTTAATATTTTGGATGAATTTACCCACGGTTTTGGTTTTAGGAGTGTCTTTAAGGGTTCTTTGGGAAGCACTCAATATACCTTTGGGGGCGAACTTTATAAGGATGAATATCATTGGGGCACTTTTGAAAACTTATTTGCTGAGAACAATGGCAATGGTAGCTTACAAGGAGAAGTATTAAGCCGAAACAGCGAGTTTAGAAGACAATTGAATCTTTTTGGGACATTTACCTATCCCTTATCCGAGTCATTCTCCGCACAATTAGGATTTAACTTCAACAAAACCAATTACAATTTTAGGGACCTGTTTAACCAGGGAAGTGAAAATACGTCTGCAAAACGAGATTTTAATGCCATTCTTTTGCCAAGTTTTGGGCTGCACTACCAATTAAGACATGGGCAATTATATGCCAATATAAGTCGTGGGTTTTCCAATCCAAGTTTGGAAGAGACTCTTACGCCAGATGGAGTAATCAATCCAGATATTGCACAGGAAAAGGGAACCAATTATGAACTAGGTGCGTCATTTTCCCTTTTAAAAAAGAAATTATTTTTTGATCTAACGGCCTTTAGAATGAACATTAGCGATCTATTGGTGGCCCAACGCGTTGGTGAAGATCAATTTATAGGTAGAAATGCTGGGGAAACAAAGCATCAAGGTTTGGAACTGGATTTAAAATATGCATTCCCCCTTTCCAAATCCCTTCAAATTTCACCTTATCTAAGCTATACCTTAAGTGACCATAGTTTTGTGGATTTTATAGATGGAAACAATGACTTTTCCGGTAATCCTTTGACCGGAGTTCCCAAACACCGGATTAGTTCAGGAATAGATCTCCGACATACCACTGGATTTCAACTAAACCTCATCCATCAATTTGTAGACCGTATTCCCTTGACCGATGCCAATACGCTGGAAAGTGACTCCTTTCATGTTATCAATGCCAAACTGGCCTACCAAACTAAAATCCTTCCCAATTTTTCATTGGGAACCAATTTTGGAATTAACAATATATTCAATACCAACTATGCTCAAAGTGTTTTGATTAATGCCGTTGGTTTTGGCGGTGCCCAGCCCCGTTATTTTTATCCCGGAAATGATAGAAATTTTTATGTTGGGCTACGATTGCAATATATTCTTTAGGCACTTGGACCGCATTTCCTCCAACGCTTCAGAAATTATTTTGGTATTCTCATTGCACTATTTTATAAAAAGCGTAAACTCCTCCTTTTTTGATTGTTTGAAAAAAAATGACTCGTTCTTTGTTGAAAGCAGAGCAGTAGCTTTTAAAAAAGATGTGAAAACTATAGTCTATACTATTTACAACTCAAGCCACTTTGCATTGGAAGAGGGTGGGGGCGAAATCATAGATAAAATAAGAGTATTCATGAAGAAGAAAGCACTAAAGTAGTCAGTTGTTAACAATGCATAAAAGCAATAACGGTTTGGGTAAAACTCAAACCGTTTTAAGATTTAATTGGGTAATCAGTGTACCAAAACCATAGCAAATTAATCATTGGATCTTAGATTAGTTTATGCGCTTTTATTTTTTCGCACTTTTATTAAATGGTCTAGCGAAAAAGAATCCCATTCTTTAGGCAGCAGCAATAATGGAATTAAAAATAATGCTCTAACCAAAACATGGGAGGTGTCCCAAATGGGCTCAACCATTCCATGTCCAAATGTGACAACTACTAGAACAACGGCCAACGCATACAATGCTATATCCCTTTTGAGTCCAATCACCAATAAAAATCCCGCTATGAGTTCTGTATATGTTGTAAAATATGCTGTAGTTAAAATCACAAGGTCCGGTAATACATTTTGATAGGTGTCCTTGAAAAAATTAGTATATACATTGTCTATACCAAACTTAAATACCTTACCATAACCTTGCCAAAAGAAAATGAAACCAAGCATTAAACGCATTCCGAGGATACCAATATTTCTATTTAAATTCAAATTGATTGATTTTTAGTTGTCTGTATAGTAATATTAGTCAATAATTCGAGAAATAAAATAACCGTTTGAAGTTATTTCTTGTCTAATACCAAGTATTTGTCTATAAATTGTCATTAATTCTAACAAATCCTTTGCTCAGGAAAACCACCTGTGATTGTTCAAACTATATCACTACGCGGTATCCCCCTTGAACTATTTCCTCTAGAGGATATGAAGGGCAATTTTAGCAATTATCCCAAAATTTGGGGCCTTACATCAACAGACAAAAATATTGACCACAGGAGAGTTCCAAATTTGATGACTTTTTTTAAGCGCAAAGGAACCGAAAAACCGATTACCAATAATCCAGAAGATTATTTACCCGGAGATGTTGTTTGTTGGAATTTAGGAAGGGCCATATCCCATATTGGTATTGTGGTGCATAAAAGATCCCAGGATGGAAACCGGAACCTAACAGTACACAATATTGGCAGGGGACAAATCTTGGAAGATATGCTTTTTGATTTTAAGATTATTGGACATTATCGTTATCTTACCATCCATTGAACGCACATGGATAAACATTATGTCGTTATATGAAAACATCGCTGAAATAGGAGCTAAATTTATCAAAAAACACAAGCTTTTTAAATATGGGTTTAATCTATCTCCCATGTATCGAAGAAGTACGGGAAGAATTACCCATGTTTCTGAAAATCTTCTAAGCATTACTATTAAACTTCCTATAAGCTACAAGAACAAAAATTATGTGAATTCCATATTTGGAGGAAGTATGTTTTCAGCAGTAGATCCGATACCTATGGTTCAGTTGATGCATCTGCTGGGGAAAGACTTTGTCGTTTGGGACAAATCTGCCGAAATCTTCTTTAAGCGCCCGGCCAAAGAACATCTTTACGCAAATTTTACGTATTCCCAGGAGGAATTGGATAAAATCAAGAACGGCATAGCGGAGCACAATGAAATGGAAGTTGTAAAAACCACTGTGTTAACCGATAAGGATGAAAATATTACATATTGCGAAGTAAAGAAAACCATTTACATAGCTGACAAGGCCTATTACAAACAGAAAAAATAAAGGTAAAATCCTATGAATCAATATATTAAATGCGTTGCAACCAATAACGCATATCCACTTCTTTTTGAATAATCTCCTTCACAGCCGAAAGAGCAACGCGTTGTTGTTCCATGGTATCTCTATGGCGAATGGTTACCGTTTCATCTTCCAAGGTTTGGTGATCAATGGTAATACAAAATGGTGTCCCAACAGCATCCTGGCGACGATAACGACGCCCTACAGCATCTTTTTCATCATAAATAATGTTGAAGTCCCACTTAAGCTCATCAACCAGTTTTTTGGCCACTTCAGGTAAACCATCCCTTTTTAAAAGAGGTAGTATAGCGGCCTTGGTGGGTGCCAATACTGCAGGAAGTTTTAAAACTGTTCTTGTGGTGCCATTTTCCAATTCCTCTTCCTTTAATGAGTTTGAGAATACCGCCAAGAACATTCGGTCCAGACCAATAGAAGTTTCAAGTACGTAAGGCACATAACTTTTGTTCTCCTCTGGGTCGAAATACTGTAACTTTTTACCTGAATATTCTTCGTGCTGACTTAAATCGAAATCGGTACGGGAATGGATACCTTCCAACTCTTTAAAACCAAATGGAAATTTGAATTCGATATCAGCAGCCGCATCGGCATAGTGCGCTAGTTTTTCATGGTCATGAAAACGATAATTGTCTTCCCCCATTCCTAAAGAAAGGTGCCAATTCAATCGCTTTTCTTTCCATTTTTCATACCACTCCTGTTGGGTTCCTGGTTTTATGAAGTATTGCATTTCCATCTGTTCAAACTCACGCATTCGGAAGATAAATTGCCTTGCCACAATTTCATTACGGAAAGCCTTTCCAGTCTGTGCTATTCCAAATGGAATCTTCATACGTCCAGTTTTCTGCACATTCAAAAAGTTCACAAAAATACCTTGGGCTGTTTCAGGTCTCAAGTATAAATCCATTGCGGAATCTGCCGAAGCCCCTAACTTGGTGCCAAACATAAGGTTAAATTGTTTTACGTCCGTCCAATTTTTAGATCCAGAAAGTGGACAGGCAATTCCCAATTCCTCAATCAAGTTCTTTACATCGGTCAAATCCTCATTTTCCAAAGATTTGCCCAATCGTTTTAAGATTCCATCTGCTTTTGCTTGGTAATCCAGAACTCGTTGGTTGGTCTCTAAAAATTGTTTCTTGTCGAAGCTATCCCCAAAGCGTTTGGCAGCCTTGGTAACTTCTTTATCTATTTTTGTTTCAATTTTGGCCACATAATCTTCGACCAAAACATCGGCTCTATATCTTTTTTTGGAATCCTTATTGTCGATTAGTGGATCGTTAAAGGCATCTACGTGCCCCGATGCTTTCCATGTAGTAGGGTGCATAAAAATGGCAGCATCTATCCCAACAATGTTATCATTAAGCTGGACCATGGCCTGCCACCAATATTCGCGAATGTTTTTCTTTAACTCGGCCCCATTCTGTGCATAATCATAAATAGCACTGAGTCCATCATAAATTTCACTGGATTGGAACACATAACCATATTCCTTAGCATGCGAAATAACCTTCTTAAAAATATCTTCTTGATTTGCCATTCGGCAAAAATAGAATTTTGCCCAAAAAGAAGCGGTCTATTTTAGCTGAAATTCGGTGGATGCCAACAGTCTTTCATCCTCAAAGACGTTAAGGGTATAAATTCCTTCCTCTAGAGAGGCCTCAGGAACCGTGATTGCCTCGCAAACCTGTATCTCTTTCCCCGTATAGATGATTTCCAATTTCTTGCTATAGGTATTACCGCTAACAGATATGGTATTGGCGTTGTCTTCAATTACAGCCATGTTTGGATCTAAAAACTGAAGGTAAAGTACTTTTACATCTCCTTCTTCGTTTGTATCGCTCAGAATAGTGACACAACCTCTTAATTTTTCGATGGTCGATGCTTTATTGGTCTTTAAAGGTCTCCCAGCCCTTAACCTGAATCCGCTCCCCTCTGCATCTTGTAATCTTAGATAGCTTTTTATTTTAAGTTCCCTGCTAAGCTCTTTGTTGGTCTCCCGTAACAAGGACTCTGAGCGTTCCATATTGCTTTCCCTTCCCTTTATTTCCTCCAGTTGCTTCCGTGTTTCATCGTAGCGGTCCGCTAATAAACTATTGTTGTATCGTAAAAAGTTGTTTTTGAGTTTTAGACTATCAAACTTAACCTCTAACATGCGAAGTTCCTTCCGGGTCTCCTTTAACTTAGTTATACTGAAATTTAATCGCCCTACGGAATCGAGCAATCCCTGTACTTTAAATCTTGATGTCTGCAGTTCAATGTCATTTACCTCATTTAATCCAGATAATCGATCCACTTCTGCCTTCATCAACGTTAAATCCTTTACCAAAAGGGATTTTTCCTGTTCCAAAAATGACATCTGATTTTTGGATTGCGCATAGCTATAATAAAAGGCTATTAAGATACCCACGATTACGGCAATAAGTGCGGTAAAAATAATCTTGTAGTTGAAATTATTATCTTGGGCATCCATGGGCTGTATAGACTACTCTAAAACGTATAAGATTTGATTCCAAAAAGGTTGGCTAAGATAGTAAACGATATTAATAACATCCTATTGCCAACCGTATGTTTTGGATGTAATGCTCAATTATCCAGAGGAGAAAGAGTACTGTGTGCCGTTTGTCGACATGAATTACCACTCACCGAATATAACTACGTGGATGAAAATGCCGTGGACCGTATATTTTATGGGAGATTTCCTATAAAAAAAGCGGCTTCTTTCGTTTTTTTCGCCAAAACAGGGATCGTACAGAACCTCATACACCATTTAAAGTATAAAAATCAGGAACAAATAGGAGGGTTTTTGGGGGATTGGTGCGGTTCTCTATTGGAAAATGAAATACAACTTAAAACTGTTGATATTGTAATTCCGGTGCCTTTGCACCCGAAAAAAGAAAAAAAAAGAGGCTATAACCAAGTTTCCCTATTTGCTCAAAGAATTGCTGAATTCCTCGAAGCGGATTATAGCAATGACATTCTTATCAAAAGAAACAATTCAAAAACACAAACCAAAAAAGATAGACAATTGCGCTGGGAGAGTACAAAAGACGCTTTTCAATTGAACAGAAATAGGATAACCGGCCCAGCACACGTGCTCTTGGTTGACGATGTCATTACCACCGGAGCCACTCTTGAAGCCTGTGCAAAAACACTTTCGCAACTTGGTAATGTGGAGATTTCCATACTCAGTATTGCCGTTGTGCCTTAATGGTTAAAATTTTGTGATACCTGGTTTTCAATTTTTAAATAAGTCGTTTCTTTGTCAATACTGGTTTATGGTATGGTATACTTAAAAAAACTCTTGAGCTTTTTCTTTATTGCCTTAATGGGCCTAACACTTTGGCACTGTGCAAAAAGAGGGAATCCTACTGGTGGTGAAAAGGATACCGTCCCGCCCAAGTTAACAAAAGCGGAGCCGGATAATTATTCCATTAACTTTACGGCCAACAAAATAAGATTGTACTTTGATGAACTCGTTAAACTGGAAGATGCTCAAAACCAGTTGATCGTTTCCCCGCCTTTTAAACATGCTCCGGAAATAAAACCACTGAGTACCGCCAGCAAATATATTGAAGTGGTAATCAAGGATACTTTGCAGGAAAATACGACCTACACACTTAATTTTGGACAGAGTATCGTGGATAACAATGAAGGAAATCCCAATAGTTTTTTCTCTTATGTTTTTTCAACGGGTACCTATATTGATTCGTTAACCGTATCTGGTGCGGTTAAAGATGCTTTTAACCGTAAGGCAGATGAATATGTCAATGTATTGCTGTATGAACTTGATAGTGCCTATACCGATTCTACCATTTATAAATCTCCTCCCAATTATTTAACCAGCACTTCGGATAGTCTTCCTCTTTTTGAACTTAAGAACCTAAAGGCCGGGAACTATGCCATGTTTGCGCTTAAGGATGTGAACAAGAACAACCTTTTTGACCAAAGACAAGATAAAATAGGCTTTTTACAGGATACAATATCCATTCCAACGGATTCAATTTACTTATTGAACCTTTTTCGGGAACAACCGGACTATAGTGTTTCCGTGCCCAGTTATGCGGCAAAAAATAGAATCCTATTCGGTTATCAAGGGGATGGTAACGATATCAAAATTGAAACCTTAACACAACTTCCAGACTCTGTAAAGACCGTTATTCTAAAGGAAAGGGAAAAGGACACTTTAAATTATTGGTTAAAGCCCACCGATCTAGACTCCATTATTTTTACCGTTAGCAATGAAAAACTGCAAAGAACGGACACATTTACAGTTAAATCCAGAAAATTACCCCTGGATTCCATGCGCTTGAGCGCCTCTGTAACTGGTAAAATGAATTTTGAAGATACCTTTGGTGTTCTTTCCAATACTCCACTTGTTAGTGTGGATACAACTAGGATAGGTCTGGTGGTTAACGATTCTCTCTTGGCCCCATTTAATTATGCATTGGATACTATAGGCAATAAAATAGATTTTGACTTTACTATTGAACCCAACCAGAAATACCGTTTTTCCTTTTTGCCTGGGGCAGTTACAGATTTTTTTGGTGTTCAAAATGATACTTTGAACTACAATCTTTCCACAGGAAGTTACGCGGACTATGGCAACTTACGATTTAATATTACTGGTAACATCCGTTTTCCAATGATTGTGCAGCTGACCAACGAAAAAGGGGAAGTAAAGCGTGAACTTATGGCAGAGCGGCCAATGGTTTACGAGTTCAATGGTCTTGAGC
This sequence comes from Flavobacteriaceae bacterium, assembly GCA_039985375.1. Taxonomy (GTDB): domain Bacteria; phylum Bacteroidota; class Bacteroidia; order Flavobacteriales; family Flavobacteriaceae; genus Flagellimonas. The sequence continues at coordinate 1,513 of JBDWSS010000010.1, read as the reverse complement.
CTTCAAAATATAGGGTTCGCGTCATTTTTGATGATAATGGAAATGGTGTCTGGGATACCGGTAATTATCTAAAAAAAATACAACCGGAAAAGGTAGTGTACTTTCCTGAAATTATAGATATGAGAGCCAATTGGGAGAGAAACTATGAATTTTCTCTCCCTAAATATTAACAGCCCGCACCACCAATATATGCTACACCACCACTGCCACAATTGGTAGAAGCCAATTGCGAACCTTCTTCAATAGTTGTACAATCATTGTATCCAGAACTCCCATTGTTGCATTGATACCATACAGAACAGCATTCAGGATCATAACCGCCAATAATGGATTTTAACTGACCTCGGCCAATTAATTCCTCACTCTGTAAATTCAATTTTCTAAGACTAAGTTTTTTCATATAAGATATATTTTTAATTAAAAAAAATCTTTTTCTTACAAATAATCTATTTTAATAAAAAAAAATCCCTGTCCTCTAAGAACCTTAATTTGTGCCTGCTTAAATTAATATCATCCTTATCAAGTGTGGCATACAGTATTCCTTCCTGCGTAGAATAGGCTATTTGCTGTCCTAAAAAATCATAAATCGCCGAATGGCCGGGATACTCATAACCCAAACCATCCACACCAGTTCTATTGACCCCTATGCAATAGGCCATGTTCTCAATGGCCCGCGCTTTTAATAAGGCATCCCATGCATCAATTCTGGGTTTTGGCCAATTCGCTACAAAAATTAGGACATCATAGGTTTCAACATTCCTGGCCCATACAGGAAAACGAAGATCATAACAAATCAAAGGACACAATTTAAAACCTTTATATTCCACAATTAACTTGGTATTTCCAGCTTCATAAACTTCATCCTCACCGGCCAAGGTAAAGGTGTGTTTTTTGTCATAACTCAGATATTCCCCAGAGGGATAAACAAAAAAGAGTCTATTAAAATTTTTGCCTTCTTCAGTAAAAACAATACTTCCAACGATTGCCGTATCATTTTCCGCGGCTATTTTCCGCATCCACTCAACCGTTTTAATTCCTTCAGATATCTCAATATTCCAGGGGTTCATGGTAAAGCCGGTAGAGAACATTTCAGGAAGCACTATTAAATCCACATCTTCTGGAATTGCGCCAATTTTTTTGGAAAACGTATGTCTGTTCCGCTCTGGGTTCTCCCAATGTAAATGGGACTGAACAAGTGCTATCTTAAGTGTTCTAGACATGGACATTAATCAAAATACACCTCAACATCAGGAGCTTTGGCCAATTGGAACAAATGCTTCAATTGGCTTTCTAAAATCCTATCCTTTGAAAGCTCCGGTAAATTATCCAAAGGGAAAAAGTCGGCTCCCAACATATCAAAACCTGCTTTAAGTTCTCCGCCAACCATTCGGCAGAGGAAAATTAATTTATAAATATAATAGGGTTCTGGTGGATGCGGATGAACCTGCTTGTCGTAAACTGCCAAAAGCCTTACTACTTTTGTTTTTATACCAGTTTCCTCCTCAATCTCCTT
>JBDWSS010000009.1:0-26214 GCA_039985375.1 Flavobacteriaceae bacterium | reverse complement strand
TTTTCAAACCGATTGAAATTCTTTCCTGAATCTCTTATGTCAAAGAACGTATGTGTTTAAAATGAAAAAGTAGTTGTTACAACTACTTTTTCTTGTGTCGGTTAGCTCTCCTGCGTTTTTTACGCTTGTGGGTAGCTACCTTATGTCTTTTTCTTTTTTTACCACTCGGCATATGGTTGCTTCTTTTGTGTTAGTTTATATTATTTTACTTGAACGTTACTCTTTACACCCTCAACAAACACCTTAGCCGGTTTAAATGCTGGGATATTGTGAGCAGGGATTTTAATGGTAGTATTCTTTGAAATGTTTCTACCTGTCTTTTCTGCTCTTGTCTTTATGATAAAGCTTCCAAAACCTCTTAAATAAACATTATCTCCATTCTCCAAGGACGATTTTACCTCCTCCATAAAAGATTCAACTGTTGCTTGTACGTCTCCTTTTTCAATACCTAGTTTTTCTGAGATTCTAGTTACAATATCTGCTTTCGTCATTTCGTATAATTATTTTCTTATTTTTTAGGCTTGCAAATATAAAAATTAAAATTAATCTTTCGCTTAAAGCCTTTAATTTTAAGTATATAAACTGCTACTTTTAACCAATAGTATTTTCTTAAATGTCTTTTTCACAAAAAATTTTGAAATGGTACGCCGAACACAAGCGCGAACTTCCTTGGAGAACAACAAAGGATCCCTACAAAATTTGGCTTTCGGAAATTATGTTGCAACAAACACGAGTGGCTCAAGGAACCCCCTATTACCATAGATTTTTAGAGGCATTTCCAACGGTTCATGATCTAGCGGATGCAGCAGAAGAAACAGTATTAAAATTATGGCAAGGACTCGGATATTATTCAAGAGCAAGAAACCTTCATGCTACAGCTAGGAAGGTGGTTGATACTTATAATGGTAATTTTCCTGAAACCTATAAGGAGCTAAAAATGCTCAAAGGGGTAGGGGATTATACCGCCAGTGCCATAGCCTCAATCTGTTTTGATATTCCGGAGCCCGTGGTAGATGGAAATGTGTATCGGGTACTATCAAGATATTTTGGAGTGGAACTACCTATTAATAGTACTCCGGGAATCAAGTACTTCAAAGAGTTGGCAAAAGAAGTAATGAATACTGAAAATATAAGGGATTACAATCAGGGAATCATGGAATTTGGAGCAATACAATGTGCCCCAAAAAAGCCAGATTGCTCTATTTGCCCCTTGAATGATAGTTGCGCTGCATTAAGGGAAAACAATGTGGGACTTTTGCCCATTAAGACAAACAAGGCAAAAGTAAAAAACAGGTATTTTAATTATTTAGTGTTTTTGGATGAAAGTAATTATACCTTGTTGGAACAACGGAAAGGAAAAGGAATATGGCAAAACTTATATCAATTTCCTTTGTTGGAATCTGAACACATAATAGGTATGGATCAACTGAGAGACATGCTCCAACAACATAATTTTCCAAATTTAAGTAACATTCAATTGCATAACGATCAACCCATAGTGCATAAACTTTCACATCAACACCTACACACACGGTTTTGGGTCATAAAAGTAAGGGAAGGGATTAAAACTGGAATCGCATGGGAACAAATAGGCTCCTTCCCTGTTCCTGTTTTGATTGCTGATTTCATTGAGACATTTAAAATTTAGTACTTTTGATTAATTAAAGAACTATGAGCGGAACACTGAACAAAGTAATGCTAATTGGGCATCTGGGAGATGAAGTTAAAATCCACTATTTTGAAGGAGGTAACTGTATTGCCAGATTTCCAGTGGCTACTAATGAGACCTATACCAACAGGCAAACAGGTGAGAAGGTCACCAATACTGATTGGCACAATGTTGTTGTCAGAAATAAGGCTGCAGAAATATGTGAAAAGTACCTGAGCAAAGGCGATAAAGTATATTTGGAGGGAAGACTAAAGAACAGACAGTGGCAGGGTGAAGATGGAAATACGAGGTATACCACCGAGGTTCATGTGCAGGACTTTACTTTTTTGTCCACCAAAAAGGAGAGCGTTGCAAATACCCAACAGTCTCCTATAGCTCAAAACCAACCTATTAAGCCAACAGAACCTGCACCGGTTGATGAAACGGAACAGGATGATGACTTACCGTTCTAAAAAAGTTTAAAGCAATATCAATTTGGATCCTGAGCCCCTTTGTTTGGCGTTTTTTCTAACCACTTTTAGTAGCTTCTTTATTGTAAAAGTGATTGTCCTATTACTGCTTCTAGTTTGTTCTGCCTTAATCTCGGGAGCTGAGGTGGCATTGTTTGGACTCTCCCAAACCGACTTGAACGAGCTGGAAGAAAATGATACCGCTAGAGGAAAGTTAATCGTTAAATTATTGGATAGGCCTAAAAAACTCCTTGCAACCATATTAATTGCAAACAATACCATTAATATAGGAATTGTGCTTTTGTTCAGTTCTATCGGAAATATGATTTTCTCCAAAATAGACCAAAATTTATTTGGGGTTGTCTCGGTTAGATTTCTCTTAGAAGTAATTGTGGCCACTTTTTTAATTTTAATGTTTGGTGAGATCCTGCCAAAAATATATGCCAACAGAAACAAAGTTCAGTTTTCCCAGTTCATGTCCATGCCCTTAAAACTTTTAAACGCAGTGTTCACTCCATTAAGTTCACCTTTGAGTTCGGCTACTGGGTTTTTACATGAAAGATTGGGGAAGCAAAAATCCAATCTAAATGTTGGCCATTTGTCACAGGCATTGGAACTGGCATCGGAGGGAGACACCACAAAAGAAGAGCAAAAAATTTTAGAAGGAATCGTTTCGTTCGGAAATACGGATACCAAACAGGTCATGCGCCCTCGAATAGATATTTTTGCACTTAATGAGGAAATGAAATTTCCAGAAATAATTCAAGAGATTAAGAAGAACGGTTATTCCAGGATTCCTGTTTTTTCGGAAAATATGGACAATGTTCTAGGTGTTTTATATGTGAAAGACCTTTTGTCCTATATAGATAGGAAAAGCTTTAATTGGATGTCTTTGATCAGAGAACCTTACTTTGTGCCGGAAAACAAGAAGTTGGATGATTTGTTGCTGGAATTTCAGGAAAAGAAAAATCATTTGGCCATTGTGGTGGATGAATATGGAGGTACCTCTGGAATAGTAACGCTAGAAGACATCATTGAAGAAATTGTAGGAGATATTAGTGATGAATTTGATGATGAGGATTTAGTATTTTCCAAATTGGATGATTACAACTACGTTTTTGATGGAAAAACAACGTTAAAGGATTTTTATAGAGTGGTAAAAATTGAAGATGAAGATGAGTTTGAAGATAAAAAGGGAGAATCTGAAACAATAGCGGGATTTGTTTTGGAAATTTCCGGGAGCTTTCCAAAAAGGGGAGAGAAAGTAGTGTTTAAAAACTATCAGTTCATTGTCGAAAGTTTGGATAAGAAAAGATTAAAACGAATAAAAGTTACACTGCCTCATGAAGAATAGTCCGGTTATTTACGTGTTAATCCTCGTCTTTTTTGTGGGATGTGGAGATGAAATCTTGCCCAAACCCAATGCAATGCTTCGTTTGGATTATCCCAAAGCTTCATATCAACAAGTGGAATTGGATTGTAACTACACTTTTGAAATCAACACCTTGTCAAAGTTAAAAGAGAATAGAGAGTGTTCTTTGGTTTTGGATTATCCTATGATGAAGGGATCTATTTTTATTACCTATAAAAAGGTTGATGGTAATGTACGGGAAATGCTTATTGATGCTCAAAAACTGACTTATGAACATGTAGTAAAGGCAGATAACATTAAGCCAAAGGAATATCTTAATCCAAGTGAGAACCTTTACGGAATGTTTTATGAGGTAAGTGGAAACGCAGCCTCCCAATCGCAATTTTATGTTACGGATAGCATAAGCCATTTTGTAACAGGATCATTATATTTTTATGCCAAACCAAATTATGATTCCATTCTTCCCGCCGCAGATTATCTTCAAAAAGATATACGAAGAATCATGGAAACGCTTCGCTGGAAAAAATAAGGTTATTCTTTTGCCAGAAGTGTTTCTGCTCTTTCAATACTGGAATTAATTTGATCTCTTAGTGCTTTTACCTTTACTTCCTCCTCATTGAGCCATACCTTTTTTTGATCGGTAAGCTGTTTTCCTTTCATCATTTCATCGGCATCAAAACGTTTGCCAAAACCCTCCATCCATACAACCATGGATTTGTTGGATGCCTTAAGGTCGTTTATTGCTGTTTCATATTCGCTGGAATCTGTTTTACCGGAAAGTCGGTGCACTAATTTTACCGTTGTACTCATTTTAGCCATTACTTCATCATGGATATCCATAACAAGTTTCATTTGACTAACCTCTTGAGCTTTGGTTTGAAAAGAAACCAGCGCTATAATAATGGGTATAAGACGGAGTATTTTTTTCATGGATTTAAACTTTTTCTATCGAGTGTGTTTATTTTTTTTGTCAAAAGTAGCGCAATAGGAAATCCTAAAAAGGTTTTTTCGGCAAACGGTCAGGTAATGCAGGACAAGATGCACTATTTAGTAACCCGGAAAAACATGGGAGGATATAAGCGTAAGGCTACCTAGTTGTTCAATAACTCTTCAGCCTCCTCTATACTGGAATTTATGTGATCTCTTAGAGCTTTAACCTTGACCTCTTCTTCGTTTAACCATTTTTGTTTTTCCTCAGTAAGTTCCTTTCCATCAAGAATTTCGTCCGAATCAAAACGGTCACCAAAACCCATCATCCAATCCATCATTGATTTATTGGCAGCTTGAAGGTCTTTCATGGCACCTTCATATTGTTGCCCTCTTTCCGTGGTGTCGATTTTCCTTTTAAGTTCACCGACCAATTTGCCCAACGTGCCCATTTTTGGCATAACTTCATCATGAATAGCCATTACTTGTTCCATCTGAGAAGGTTTGCCAGAAGTCTTTTTTTCTTGTTTACAAGAAAAATTTACAAATGTAAGGGCACATATAAGGAATAATACAACCGTTTTCATGCTAAATTTTTTCCAAAAATAACACATTCCTGCAGAGTCGTTAGATACCCTGCAGGAATTGTGGCACTTTCTTAAAAAGAGTACTGTGCTCCGAGCGTCAAGGTTTCTTTGTTCTTTAATTGAATTCCATTTAAATCTTGATAAAGCGGATAGCCCAATTCAACCCCCAAACGTAGATTTTTAAGTGCTCCATTTGATATGTACGTGTTTATACCCAGGCCAGAATTTATAAAAGTGCCCCCAGAGTTATTGGTATCTGCCGTAATGACCATCATCGGCATTAAATTTGGATCTGTACCCTCGATTTCACCAACAACAAGCCCTTCTAACCTAGCTGAAAAACTAAGCCAATTGGTTGTCTTTACCGCGAACCAATTGTTTAAGCTGTATCGATTGCCGTATCGGTACGCTCTGTCGTTTTCTCCAAAACGGAAAGTACCTTTTATTTGTGAACCCCAAGAAATCGATTCGTATTGGCTTAAGTAAGTTAATGCGAGATTTGGGTCAAATGTTCCACTGCCCAATTGCATGGGATACGGTAATTCTACTTCATTTGGAGTAGATGCTGGTGTAGCGTCACTTGCGGTAACACTTCCGGTTGGAATTGAAATACCCAATTGCCCATGAAGGGTTTGTCCCCTTTTATTGAAGAATTGATATAACAGGCCTAACTGAATGTCTCCAAATCCATTGGCCTCCGTGGTGAATGTTCCTCCCATCTGTGTTAAATGGTCCATTTCCATGGATAGATAATTTACCATGGCCATTATGGTTATTTTATCGCTAGGGGCATACATTGCACCAAGCATGTGCATATTCATGGGCATTGTGGTTGGGGTAATGGTGTAATCTGCTAGAGCATCATCAAAAGAAGCATCATCACTCCCCTCTTTAAGTTCATCCATATTCATGTACATATAACGATAAGAGAACATCCATTCTCCCTTACCGTGCATATGATCCCCCATTACCGAAATTGGAGCATGCCCATCTGGCCTTCCAGAAGCCCATTTTTGCGGGTCAATATTTTCATCTTGTGCCGATATTGCAATTGTGACCATAAGAAAAATGGCCGAAATGTATTTTTTCATCCTTTTAATTTTAAGATTTAATAAAATGTGAGCCCGAAATAGGAATGATGTTCCTTATTCCAGAATCTTTGAAACAAAACTTAACAAGTCTTGTTGGGAGGATGAAAATCTGAAGAGGAAAAGATAAAACTGTAGTGGTTACTGTAGAAACTTAAGTCTATGCACTTGGATACCAACTCATTTTTTGCTGATATATACAAGAAATCAACAAAACCTATGGGATATTCTTCCATTGCAATTTTAGGAAGGCTTTGTTTTTTTTGCTCATTTTGCTCACTCAATCGCTCCATCAAATAACATTTGCCCTTACATTCCAACTCCTGCCTATCCTTGTTAACACAAAGAAATTCTGCAACGTAATCTTCATACACAACGTATTCCACCAAAGGGGTAATAGGTCGTAACATCGCAATAAGATACAGGAAGATAAAAAGATATGTGGATGCTAACCTCAAAAAGTTGGATTGTAAGGCAAAAATAAGGTAGAAGATTAAATTTGGCAGTCATTTTTGTTTAAAATAAAAAAGGCGCTCTAAAGCGCCTTTTTCAATGGGTAATGTAATTTTATTCAAAGTCTGCGGCTGTTACTCCTTCATTAACCTTTATTTCCTTTACGAGAAATTCAAAACTTTGCGGACCCATGGTCTGGGACAATTTAAAAGGGAATTTTATTCCGGAAACTTCCTTGTAATCTGAAAACTGCAAGGTATTCGTCATTTGCTGACCCTTTACTTCTTCCTTATTTACCTCTTGGAGCTTAAGCCCGGTTTCCACATCGTAAAATGAGGACTTCTTTTCCGTAATCTTTAGCTTGTAAGCCTTTTTATCTCCAATGGTTTCAATACCTTCCAAACTTATATTGCCGGCCGCCAGATAGTTTAATTCCGGAAATGCTGCAGACTCTTCTTTCATCCTTTCTATTTCTTCCGGTGAAAGATCCTTTCGTTGCCCTTGGGCAACCATATACCCCTTGTCTCCATCCAACACTTGTTTTTGCATGGAATTTCCCATAACCTTAACATCTTGCATAAATTGGTCTTTGGTTGTTTTCTTCATTTCCAGTTCCAATTTCATTCCTTGCATTTCAGCCTCGGCCAAAAGCGCATAGGATTCAACACTTTCCAATTTGGCCTTTCCCCCTATGGCTTGCATATATTTTTCCAAAATGGCTTCAACTGTAGTACCTTCTGGGATACTGGCACTGTAATCCGGTTTTGTCGCTTTTTCGGCAGTTTTATCGAAATACAGAACCGGAATGGTTTTCCCTTTGAAATCTATTTTTTCAAGATTATCGATTACCTCACTACCTTTTCCTATGACTACAATACGTGCATTTGAAGATGAAAAGTACTTTTGCGATGCTTTTTGTACGTCTTCAATGGTTACCGCATTAATACGTTGCAAATATGTTTTGTAAAAATCCTTGGGCAAACCTTCGGTTTTAATATTAAGGGCATAATTGGCTATGGTCTGTGGTTTTTCCAGAGCCATCACAAAATTACCTGCGTATTTTGCCTTTGCATTTGCAAGTTCCTCTTCTGTGACGGGTTTAAGACTTATTTCATCAATTTCTTTTAAAATTTCAACAACGGAACTATCGGTAACCATGTTCCTTACACTTGCGGAAGCCCTAAAACTGGTTGGTCCATATTTATCATTTCCTATTCCAGAATAGGAACCATAGGTATATCCTTTGTCTTCCCGCAGATTTAAAAAGAGCCTAGCTTGCGCACCTCCGCCTAAAATTCTATTGGCAATCAAAGCATCCAGATAATCTTCATCTTTCATTTTTAGATCGACCAAATTTTGAATCGCAACCTCGGACTGCACCGCATTTGGCATATCAACAAAATTTATTTGTGTGTATTGCGCATTTTTAGGGTTCGAATAACTTAATGATGGAGGTACCGCTTTTGTCCAAGGGGTAAAGTTTTTTGTGACCAATTCTTCTACCGTGTCAAACGCTACGTCTCCAATAATTACCAAATAGGCATTTGCAGGCACAAAGTAATCCCTGTAAAACTCCTGTACATCTGCAAGGGTAACATTGTTGACGGTTGCTTCTGTAGTAAATTCTCCTTTTGGATGATTTTTTCCATAAGCAAGGGCATTTTGAAGCCTATCCGCTATGGCAGAGACATCATTTTCCTGGGCTTTTAATCCCGTAAGCAGCTTATCCCTTTCCTTGTCAAACTCTTCTTGGGTAAAGTTGGGATTTATGGCGGCATCTGCCATTAACTCCAATATTCGTGGAAAATATTTGGAAAGGCACCCTGCAAATGCACTTTGGGAACCGAAATTAATATTGGCGCCAAGGAAATCCACTTCTTCATTAAAATCATCCTTTGTTATAGATTTTGAACCGTTACCCAATAAACTGGAAGTCAAGGTAGAGACGCCAGATTTTTCACCTTCCAAAATGGGTGTATTGTCAATGGTCAATTGTATGGAAACCCTTGGTAGTTTATGATTTTCAACCACCATTACCGTAAGACCATTTTTAAGTTCAAAGGTATTGGGTTCTTGTAAATTTATCTCGGGAGCCGGACCAGGTTTGGGTTGCTGGCTCCTGTCTACTTGGGCATATGATGCGGTCAAAAAAAGTGATAGCATCGAAAATAATAGCGTCTTTTTCATCTTAGTTCGCTTCTTTTTGTTGTGGTAGGTAATCAAGTTCAACTCTATTGCTGGGCTTAAGATACTTGGCGGCTACAGCTTTGATTTCTTCCCTTGTGATGGACCGATAGATATCAATTTCGGTATTGATGAGGTTGGTGTCGTCATAGAGCATATAGTAGCGTGCCAATGAATTGGCAATGCCCGATATACTGCTATTGGAATTTACAAAACCGTTCTCCGCCTTGTTCTGGAGCTTTTGAAAATCTTTTTCTGAAATGAGTTCGGATTGCATTTTCACGATCTCCTCATCAATTTCCTTTTTAATGTCGTCCAAAGAGGTTTCACCAACAGGCAGCCCTCCTACAACATAAGAACCATAATCTTCCTGAGATCCGTTAAATGCGAATACCTGGAGTGCCATTTTTTTCTCGTCCACCAATTTTTTGTAGAGTTTTGAACTTTTTCCATCGCTCAAATAAGTAGAGATCATATCTAATACATAGGCATCTTTTTCCGTTTGCGCAGGGGTTCTATATCCCATTAAAATGGCAGGAATTTGGATGTTGGAATCGTGATAGACCGCTTTGATGGGTCCGTTTAAGGGGTCTTCGGTAAATGTATTTCGTTTAATATCGACTCCTTTGGGAATTGGGCCAAAATAATCTTGAATCATTTTCTTGGTATCGGCAATATCAATATCACCGGCTACGACCAAAACAGCATTGTTGGGAACGTAATAAGTTTGATTGAATTCCTTGAAATCTTCCAATGTAGCGCTTGCCAAATGTTCTAGAGAACCAATCGTTTGCCAACGATAAGGATGTTTTTTAAACAGATTGATGAACATTTGTTCCCTCCATCTTCCATAAGGTGAATTGTCATAACGAAGTCGGCGTTCCTCTTGAACAACTTCTTTTTGGGTATCAATTCCAATTTGATTGATTACCGGGTGCATTAAACGTTCAGATTCCATCCAAAGCCCCAACTGCAGGTTGTTGGACGGGAAGGTTTCAAAATAATAGGTTCTGTCTTGTGTGGTGTTTGCGTTATTGCTTCCCCCATTGGCAGAAACAATCTTGAACCAGTCACCGCGTTCAATGTTTTTGGTGCCTTCGAACAATAGATGTTCAAAAAAGTGGGCGAAACCCGTTTTTTCTGGGTCTTCGTCTTTAGCACCAACATGGTACATGACCGATGTTGTCACTACTGGAGCCCCGTTATCCTGGTGCAAGATTACATGAAGTCCGTTGTCCAGATCATACTCTTCAAAGGCCACTTCCTGAGCTACAAGAAAATTTCCCAAAGCGAGTGTGAAAAGAACACTAAGTAGGTGTTTTTTCATTTTAATTAGTTTTTGAATTAATATGCTGAAAGAATTAGTCTATCGACCTTGATCGATGTTACACGAATATAGGGGAATTTTGAAAGTTCTATAAGAACTTAAGGAAGTCTTTAACAAGAAAATATAGCATAATTCATCAACATTCAGTAAATTATAAGTTCACTAAAATTTTATTGAGATGAAAAATCTAAGCCTTCCCATTCGCTTTGGAATTGTTACAAGTGCTTGTCTTATAGCCTAATTTTTGATTTTATCCCTTATGGGAAAGCACACCAATGTTTTTTTTAGCCTTGTCAATGGAGTGATCACAGGATTTGGAATCTATGAAACCATAAGGTATACCAAGCTACGGTCTGGAAAAGACTTTTCGTATGGAAAGGGTTTTATTGCAGGCGTTACCGCAGGATTTGTTGCCACACTGCTTTTCACCATTTTCTTTGCGTTCTATGCCACAGAGCTGAACTCCAATTTCTTGGATGAAATTTCCAAGGTTTGGGCAAAAGACTATGCCAATTTTGAAGGAATAGTTTTCTTTACTGTAGCTATTATGGGTTTTGCAACCACTTTGGTGCTCACCCTATCGTTTATGCAGCTTTTTAAAACATCGAATAACCTTAAAAATAATAGGTGAAAGCGTTAAATAATGCTTGTTAATTAAGGATTTAGCAGTATATTTGCAGCCGCTTATTTTGATAAAGGGCGAATAATTTAATCTAATTAACGCATTATGTACGTAATTGTAGAGATGGCAGGGCAGCAGTTTAAAGTTGCAAAAGACCAGAAAGTGTACGTTCACCGTTTACAAACAGAAGAAGGTAAAAAAGTTATTTTTGATAAGGTACTTCTTTTGGATGATTCAGGTAACGTTACTGTTGGCGCCCCAGTCATAGAAGGTGCGGCTGTAGAGGCCAAAGTAATAAAACACCTTAAAGGAGACAAAGTAATCGTCTTTAAAAAGAAAAGAAGAAAAGGGTACCGTGTAAAAAACGGTCATAGGCAATCCTTAACGGAGATTGTTGTCGAAAGTATTGTTGCAAAGGGTGCTAAAAAAGCTGCTCCTGCCAAAGCAAAAGCTGAAAAACCAGCTGCGGTTAAGACTGAAGCTCCAGTGAAAAAGGAAGCTCCAAAGAAGACTGCACCAGAAAAGGTGGTTGAAGATTTGAGTGGCAAAACAGTTGCAGAATTGAAAGAGCTGGCCAAAGCCAAAGGTATTTCAGGTATCTCTTCAATGAAAAAAGCTGATTTAATTGAAGCTTTAAACAAATAAAAGAACTTAAAATTATATATCATGGCACATAAGAAAGGTGTAGGTAGTTCGAAAAACGGTAGAGAATCAGAATCGAAACGATTGGGTGTTAAGATTTTTGGTGGACAGGCTGCTGTTGCCGGTAACATCATTGTTAGACAACGTGGTACAAAACACAACCCAGGTGAAAATGTGTATGCCGGTAAGGATCATACATTGCATGCCAGAGTTGATGGTGTTGTAAAGTTTGAAAAGAAAGTTGGTGGAAAATCATACGTTTCCATTGAGCCTTTTGAAGCTTAAGAAAAGTTTTTACAATAAGAAAAGCCTCGCTATTTAGCGGGGTTTTTTTATTTATATGCATAACGGATTTTTAAAGGTTTCATATCCTAATCATGATATGTAAGAGGAAGTAAATGGTTTAATTGTTCCGTTACTTTATTTGAAGCTCCAATGAGAAATACTCATTCCCCCTTTTACGTAATAATAGTCTTTTTTTTTGCCAATCTATGGTTTAGGTGGTATAACGGTGTTTCCGTGAAATACGGCCAATATCTTAACTCATTGTGTCTTAGATTTACTGATTTAAGGATGTGGTTTTTTTAAACTTTTTCAAATACTATCTCCATACTCCTTACTTATTAATTGAACCATACGGCATATTGCTTTCTCCTTAATTCCAAAGCCAGCGTTTTTTCCATTTTAAGCGCTTCCAATCGCGTTGGTATGGGATCTATATGATTGTAGAGACTGGGTCTTAAATATGCACCGTATTTTTGAACAATGGTAGCAGAAAGTTTATGTCCTTTTTTATTGGTGTAACCAGACTTATGCTGTCTAAATCGCTCTTTGGGAGTTTTACTTGTCATACCTACATACAGACATTCCAACACTCCATTAAACTGTGGATTTGCATTCCTGAACTTCGCATTTTCCGTAAATACTCTTTTGGATAACTCGATTACGTAAACTTGATATTGTCTATTAGGCATACTTATTTTTAATTCAACTCTTTGTTGTCCGGGTTTTTAGTTTAAAATGTAACTGCTGTTCCAATCCTTTTTTTAACCCTTTGATAAGCGTCTACTGCATTATTGATTAGGGGCTTTTTAAAACAAAAATCCGCCTAAAACTAAAGAAATAATTGATTTCAGAATGTAAGACCTCAAAGATTGTTGAAGTTATTCAATTCTTGCGAACCCTATAGGTTATTCTCCTATTGGTTATAACGGTCTTGATTTGCACAGTAAGCAGAGCAGAAGCAGATGTTAATGAACCACATTGATAGCTTGAACTGCCGACAATAACCCTATATTGGTAGGAATTCTTTGATAAAGGTACCGATAGTAAGGTAAGGCTTGCTGCGGTAGTGCCTGTATATTCGGAGCTATCGGATATGTTGTTAAAATTAGCGCCTCCATCTATACTGCGTTGCCATTGGTACGTTAAATCCAATCCTGTGGCTACAACCGTGAACATGCCGTTGTTTCCAGCAGAAACTGTTTCAATAGCTGGTTGTGTGTTGATAACAGGGATACCCCCAGCTTCTTGAAAATCAAAAACTAAGTTGCTGTTACCATCATTTGGTGCTGTATAGCCGTCTACAACACTGGTTCCAGTAACCAATCCGTTTGGGTCTACAAGCGTAGGCAAAGTTCCCAACAAACCGTCATTATTGGTATCTGTATAACCAGCTTCATCAACATCATTACATAAATCATTGTCTGCATCAATCTCAAATGCGTCATAGATATTATCTGAATCTGCATCTGAAATAAGATAATTAATAAGGCCATCATTAGCAGATGATTGGGCAATATCTGGAATACCGTCAGTACCGACAGAACCGGTTAAAACCCCATTGGTATGGGATTGGCCATGCCCGGCTTCAACGGCGTCATAGATTCCGTCATTATCAGAATCTAAATCTAATGTATTATCGATACCATCTCCATCAGAATCTAAATCAATGGCTTGCACTTTTCCTTCATCAAAATTGGTAGCATTAGACATGACAATAACCATTGAATATGTGCCAGGAGCTAATATCACAGAACTTTCTGCATAAGTCCAAGGTGAATTTTGTGAGTCACCACCATTACTCGAAATTACAACCGTACCTGATGTGTCCATTAAAGTACCTGTGTTGCCAACTCCTTGTCTAATGGAAATTGATACAGTTCCAGAACCCCCGTCTCTAGGAGAAAAGTAACCAGAATAGCTAATTGTTCTGGTTGTGGTCAAAGTAAAAGGTTGGTATAGGTCACCGGTACCATTAATATCAAAATAATGCTGTTCGGTGCCTGCTGTGGTGTTCGGGTTAGCATCTAACCTAGGTCCTGAATTATTATAACCGGTACCTCCATCTACTTTAACAATATTTGTTCCACCACTGGTAAGTATCCATGGAGCAATTGCCACTCCCAAATTATTTCCTATCGAGGGTTGGATTACGTCTTCAAAGTCTGCCGTATCTATTAAATTTTCACTTTCGTCCAAATCGGGTATCCCATCATTGTCGTCATCTAAATCGGTAAGGTCATCTATTCCATCTCCATCACTATCTATTGCCACTGTTGTAACAAGCGATATGTTATCTATCCACCAATCCTCACCATTTTCATTAACAGCATCCGCTGAACCTGTGATAAATCGAATACGCGTATTAGCACCCCCTAAATTAGCAGAAGGTATAGCAATACTTGTATTAACTTCAGGATTTGGAGAATTCGTAGTAGCCGTTATGGTTTGTAATGTAATATAGGTGCCATCATTTTCTGGGTCGATTTGTATTAGGAGCGTCTCCCCTCCATCCATGGCATTATCATAGTCATAATCAAAAGTTAATGTTGCAGAAGATGCTCCACTTAAGTCAATGGTTCTATAGGCACCAGCATTATTATCATCAAGTTGAAGTAAATTCCCCCCGATATTATCGTCTCCATCAGTTGGGTTTATGGCCTGTACATCTCCGGTATTGCCATTTCCTCCGGATCTAATCCAGCTATTATTTGCCCAATTTGTTCCACTAGCCCCACCACCAAACACATCGGCTGTTGGATTAAAGTCTTCAGTGGCCGTTTGGGCTAAAGCACTTGAAACAAATAAAAAGAAGACTGTAAATAGGAAATAAGTGCTCCAGCCTCTATTATTAGCAGAAAAGTGTGTATATCTTTTTTTTAAATCATCCATTATAACAAAGCAATGTGTTTGTTGTCAGCACTATTCACGGAATTATTTTTATATAAAAACGCTAGTTATAACATTCTTCAACTGAAATTTTTATCATTTGACACAAATTTCGCATACACTAAAAACACATGATTATTAGATAAATAAAAGAAAACTATATTATAAGTACTAAACAATGTTGTCAAAATCAACTGAAACATTGTCTGTCTGCAAAAAAAGGATGTGCTTGTACAACACTTTGGTATCGCATTTACCTATTAAAGGTAGTTTTAAGAAACTGTATATTCCTTAAAACTTGTACAAAAACAAGGCCCCAAAAAATTCTTGGGGCCTTAAAAATTAAAATGTTGTATTGCCCTTATCCCTTTTGGTCTCGATGGGCAACCCTGGACCAATATTGCCGGGTTACTTTATAAAGTGCTCAATTTGTCAAAACCAACAGTTTTTCTATAAATATCCGGAGAAACACCTACTCTCTTTTTAAAGAACCGGCTAAAGTAAAACTCATCCATATAGCCCAATGCGGCAGCTATCTGTTTAACTGGTTTTGGGGTGAGATAAAGTTCTCGTTTTGCCTCTATTAGAATTCTATTCGCAATCAAGGAGGTAAGGGTTTGGTTTAAATATTTCTTCGAGAGCCCTGCTAACGTTTTGGTACTTGTACATAGCAAATCTGCATAATCCTGGGGGGAGTGCTTATCGGTGTAGTGATTGTTTATGGCGTCAATCAGGCTTTGCAGTACTTCCGTTTGCCTACAGAAAAAATTGAATTCAGAATTCTTGTCAAATTCCCTTTTCTGACGAACCGCTTCTATCAAGAATATTTTTAGGTAAGCCACCAAAACTTCATGTTGGGCAACGGAGTCTCGGTTCATTTCCTTCGAAATAAGGTCTATAAACTTATAAAACAACGCTTCATTGGATATTTTGAAAAATGGAAGGCTATGAAATTTCCCAAACAGGACACCTTCAGTTTCAATTTCATTTTGATGTCTATAAGTACAATAAAAATCGGGATGAAAGTCTAACTGAATTCCAGAGCAGTTCTCATCGGAGCTTATTGTAAAAACTTGATAGGGAGATAAACATATCATATGTTTTCCTTCAAGCGTGTATTCCGAAAAGTCTACGAATAGCTTGGTATTGTTACCGTTTAAAAGAATAATGGAGTAGTAATTTTTGCGTTGTGCATTTTTAAATTGGCTTAGGCACTCGAAGTGCTCCAAACCAAAGGCGAGTTCACCGGTCTGTAAATCATTAATAATCTGAGGCATGTGTAAGTTTTTTTGGGGGAGGTAAAATAACAATGGACCCAAATGCTGTATTTTAAAAAAATATTGTCCAAATAGTACATGTTATTTACCGAGGTTGTTGAAATTAATTCTATCTTCTAGACGGAAAATATACCCATTTGATTCAACAAAAAACATGGACAATTTTCCAAATAAGATTCTTTTATAATTTCTGCCCGTCATAAACTTGCCCGTAGCCGTGGTCCTATTGTATTGTAATTTGTGGTGATACCTGTCGGATCTCATTTGGAGACGGCTCACAGTTCAAATGGATAGAACTAGGTTCCAGGCTTCCCTTAAAAAATCCATTTTTTTATATTTCAGTACATGGTCTAATTTTGAATGTCCATTGTTGTCACTTTAAAATATCCCGAACAATCTTTAAATGATGCCTGGTATGAATTTTAAGAAAACGCTTACTTTGGTCCTTATCTATCACATTAAAGTACGGATGCTTAAAATGGCTCTTGGTATGAAGGTATTCCAATTTGCTTGAATTTACTTTGGCCTCCTCCAACTGCCTATATAAACTTTTTGTGGTAATGTTATCCGGTGGCAGCACAAGCCTTGGAGCTTTGGCATAACCACGTGGGAAATCGCCATAAGCATAAACAAAAAAACGCGATACACTGAAATTGGACCTAAATAATTCAGGATCGGAGCTTTCCATAGCCCTAAAAATGCTGTTAATGGTCTTTAAACTATGGTCCAAATGCCAAGCAACAGGCACTTTGGACACTTTGAGATTAAAGCTGTCCCGATTGGGGATATGAGTAGCAATCTCGTTAAGTTGTTCGCTTAAGAAAGAAGAATATGATACCGTACTTTTAGTCAAAACAAAAGGGTTGATAATGCGCTTAAAACTACTAAAATCAACCCAATTAACTAATAAACAGTTTCCAGTAAAAACACTTAAAATTGAAAGCGGTATCCAAAGTCAGGAAAAAACCCTATTTGATCCTCTCTATCAATATTATTGGTAAGTCTATTAAATCGTCGGGAAAAAATATTGTTTTTATTGGTCACATTTTGAAGATCAACATAGAATTGATGTGATTGTTTTTTCTTTTTGTTATTGATTTTGATACCCAATTTAACATCCCATCGAAAGTAGCTATCGTATTGTTGACTGTAGGCCAGGTCATCAAAAAGAACTTCATACCCTAAGTCTCTGGAAGATTCCAAATCTATAGGGGTATAATATCGTCCACCGGAATAGGTTAGGCGTGTGTCCGCAAAAAATTTGTTTTTTTGGGCTTTACCAACGCTATATTCTTTTCCCGCAAGCAGGTTTATTACCTGTCCATTGTTAAAAGGGGAATTACGTTGCACACCATCACTTCCTTTGTATTTACTTTGATAAAAAGATGAGCTCAAGAGCAAATAATAGTCTTGGCTAAAAAACTTTTCAAGAGTTAGTTCTATTCCTTGATTGGTTGCAGTACCCTCATTGACCAAAGAAACAGCATCGTTACTAAAACCAAAATCCGCACCTTCTGTTAAGGTGGAATAACTGGACGAAAAAGGATCAACAGCGGCATTGTCAATGTCTTGATAGTAGGTTTCAAGTTTGGCGCGCCACTGTTTTCCCAATTTAAGGTTATAACCAAAAACATAATGGGCGCTTCGCACAAATTCCAAGTCTCGATTGGTCTGCACTAGATTTCCATTGACTTCTTCATTCAAGAATAGAATGGGAGTGGGGATGTTTTGCGAATGCAATCCGTATCCCAAGCTAAAACTATGGTTGTCATTGGCTTCAAAACTAATACCTGCCCGTGGTTCGATGACGAATTGTTTGTTTAAACTACTGTATAATCCATGAAGTCCGGCATTTAAGGTAAGTTTTTTAGACAATCTAAGTTGCCCTTGGGCAAAAGGCTGATATAGTGCCAAACTTTCATTTATATCAATAAGGGTAACGAGATCGGAAAACCCATCACCATCCAAGTCAGACTGTTCTTCTCGATCTTGATTGCTATAGTCCAACACAATGTTTTCATACAGCAGTCCAGTTCTAAGTGTTACTTTGTTGTTTACTTTGGTATTGAAAAGAGTGGATAATGTTAACCGATTTTCGGTTTCATCATCTTTGGAGTATAGCAAAATGGTTTCTTGAGGGGTATCCATTTCAAAATAACGATCGGCAGTGAACTTACTGGTTGAAGTTGAATATCCGACCACAGTACGCAAGAAACTATTTTTTCCCAAGGGAATTGTATGTTTTGCCCCTATTACACCAAATCCAGATTCTACATAAGCATCTTCATCCTCTGCAGCGAAAAGATCATCGGCCTCAATACTATCACCCAAAAACTCAATATCTGAGGTTCCTCCGATGCCAAAAAGAGATAGACTGCCAAGTTTTCCCTTTCCAAAATTTAGATTAAAGGAGAAGTCTCCATAGTTTGGGTTAGCGGAGGTGCCGGCCCCGGCAGAACCGATTAAGCCAACGAGAGAGTACCTCCCCGCAACCAAAAAAGACCCTTTTTTTCCTAATGGACCTTCTCCTGTAGCCTCAATGCCGGAGAAAGCACCTGCTTGGACCGCAAACTCATAGTCATCACTGTTCCCATTTCGAAGACCGATATCGAACACACCACCAATGGCATTTCCATATTCAGCCGGAAAGGCAGAGGTTATAAAATCTGAATTTTTGAGCATGTTTGGGTTAAGGGCGGAAACGGGCCCTCCAGTGGTGCCAGCGGAGGAGTAATGGTTTGGATTTGGAACTGGGATTCCCTCAAGCCGCCATAGGAGGCCCGTAGGGGAGTTTCCTCGAATTATGATATCATTCCTACTATCATCTGGCGCGGATACACCGGCGAAATTGGCTGCCAACCTTCCAATATCTCCACGACCGCCGGAAAACCTACCTACTTCTTCAATTCCAAATTGTCTGGCAGATACGGTTGCCATTTTGTTTCTTGGTTTGTCCAAATTTGAATTGGATGTAACCATAACTTCTGTTAAAGTATTAAAACTTTCCCTTAGGGTAATGTTAAGTATAACATCTTTCCCAGTTGTTACCTCAATATTTGGAACATAGGAACTCTCAAAACCTATATAACTAATGCGAATACTCTGTCTCCCAATGGGAACATCTTCTAGGGTAAACTGACCATCAAAATCAGTAATGACACCAGTTGCAACTTGCATGTTTAACAGTTCAACGGTTGCTCCCTCCAAAGGACTTTCGGATTGCTTATCTAAGACTATTCCTTTTATTACACCAGTCTGGGCGTACCCAAGAATGGAACAGAAAAAGAAGACTGTCATAATGGTTGTTTTCATATTGAATTTTTATTGTTTCTTCGAAAATCTTCTATTCCCAGTGATTCTTTTAAGCACCAATTCCTGAGTTGTTCATTTGACTTTTGGATTGGTAATTCCTGTGTTAAACTAAAAGGTGTTAGGTATTGGGGTCAATTTTCAGATGAGCCGAAATAGTGACAGTCCAATCCATTTTTTGGGGATTGGAGAACCAAATACCTTACTGTAAACTAAGCCTGTGTATCTTTATGCGAAGCGCTTAGGGTATGTTTACAAAGAAGGGGATATATAAATTTTTGTTTCGATTGTTGGTGATCAATGTGGTATTCTTTGTGATTAAGCTTACCATGGAACCCAATGATGATTTAACCGAGGGCTTTTTTAGTCCTACGAGCATTTTCTATTATTGCTCGGCATTTTTACTTTTCATGTTTACTTGGGAGTCGAACGATTGGCTTTTGGATAAGCAGAGGTTAAAAGGCGGTCTTTACTTAAAAAGTAGCTTAAAAATCATTGGTAAGAACCTGGCTATGATTGTTCCTTTAACCGTTTTAGTGTACTACCTTGGGCTCTTCCCTTTTAGGGAACAATGGGGAATCAATTGTGATGACCCTCCCTTGGTGGAGTTTACGATTGATTTTTTTAGAGCCATTTTATTGGCGATAACGGTGATACTCCTAAACATGTTCAACTTTTCCCTTCGTCAACGAGATGAAATGAGTAAACAAATGGAAGACCTTAAACGAGAAATGTTAGCTTCAAAATACAGTTCTTTGAAAAGTCAGATCAGTCCGCATTTTTTATTTAATAGCTTGAATACCCTAACCTCCTTAATGTATGAGGATAGGGATTTGGCCTCCGATTTTGTTACCCGCCTGGCTTCTAGTTACCGATATATATTGGATAATGGGGAGCGGGATCTGGTAACTTTGGAAAAGGAACTTGTTTTTTTGGATGCCTTTGTTTTTATGATGAATGTGCGCCATAGGGATGCTGTGGTGATTAAATCCCAAATTGATGTAGGAGCTGAGCAGTATCTTATTCCAACCTTATCCCTACAGATGTTGGTGGAAAATGCTTTGAAGCACAACTATTATAGTAAAGAAAAACCACTGGAAATTGAGATTTCCACTATAGGAAGTGATGCCTTGGTAGTGAAGAACAATTTGCGCAAACGCGAAAAGGAAGAAACCACCAGGCTAGGATTAAATAACATTAAAAGAAGATATTCTTACTATACGGACAAGCAAGTTTTGATTCGAGAGGAAGGTGAGTTTTTTGAAGTAATTGCTCCGCTTTTGAACAAAGGAGAAACAACTATGAATTTGAAAACCATTTCTTAATATGACCGCTGTAATTGTTGAGGATGAGGAATTTGCATCTAAACGACTGGCCCAACTTGTAGGGGAATTGGCCCCAGAATTGAACATAGTTGCTAACATTAACTCTGTTGAAAGTGGAACTAAATGGTTTGGTAAAAACACCATGCCGGACCTTGTTTTTCTTGATATCCAGTTAAATGATGGTTATGGGTTTGATATTTTGGATGGTTTGGAAGAACACCCCCCTGTAATATTTACCACGGCCTACAATGAATTTGCCATAAGGGGATTTAAATATAATGGGGTGGACTATCTGCTAAAACCGATCGTAAAGACCGATTTAAAAATAGCCTTGGAAAAATTCAAAAAAAACATGACCCGCAATGGTCAGGCTTCAACCGAGAATTTGGAGCACTTAAAGCAGCTTTTCCATAAGGAATATAAACATCGATTTATGGTTAAGGTAGGCAATCAATTCCGGTCTTTCAATGTGGAGGACATTGCCTTTTTTAAATCGCATGAGGGAATGATTTGCCTATATACCCATACGGGGCAATCCTATCCTATTGAGTATACTATTGATCAACTGGAGAATATACTTAACCCAATCCATTTTTTTAGGATCAATAGAAAATTTATGGTTTCAGTGAAGGCGGTAGAGGAGATCCATAGTTATTTCAACAGTCGTTTATTGCTAAAATTATTGCCTAAGGAAGAGGAACAGGTAATTGTTTCAAGAGAACGAACTACCAATTTTAAAAGGTGGTTGGATATGTAAAAAGAAACCCTTGCCAAACGGCAAGGGTTTTATTGTTTGGTGCACTTTAATGTGCCTAATATCTATAATATTCAGGTTTGTAGGGCCCATTAACGGTTACTCCAATATATTTGGCTTGGTCTTCCCTTAGTTGGGTAAGTTCTGCTCCCAAGCGGGCTAAATGTAATTTTGCCACTTTTTCATCCAAATGTTTTGGAAGCATGTAAACGTCATTTTGGTAATTGTCACTGTTCTTCCAAAGTTCAATTTGGGCCAATGTTTGGTTCGTGAACGAGTTGCTCATTACAAAACTTGGATGTCCGGTAGCACAACCAAGGTTTACCAGTCGACCTTCCGCCAAAATGATAATGTCTTTGCCCTCAACAGTATATTTATCAACTTGAGGCTTTATTTCGTCTTTGGTATGACCATATTGGCCATTTAACCAGGCCATATCTATTTCATTATCAAAGTGCCCAATATTACAAACAATGGCTTTGTCTTTTAGGGCTCGGAAATGCTCCTCGCGAATAATATCTTTATTTCCGGTTGTGGTTATTACCACATCCGCTTTGCCAATAACAGTTTCCAGTTTCTTTACTTCATAGCCATCCATACATGCTTGTAATGCACAGATAGGATCAATTTCCGTAACGGTAACCACAGCACCGGCACCTCTAAAAGAAGCTGCAGTTCCCTTTCCAACATCACCATACCCCGCAACAACAACTTTTTTTCCTGCTAGCATGGTATCTGTGGCACGGCGAATGGCATCTACAGCACTTTCCTTACAGCCGTATTTGTTATCAAACTTAGACTTGGTAACCGAATCGTTCACGTTAATGGCAGGTATTGGCAAAGTACCGTTTTTCACCCTTTCGTACAAACGATGTACCCCGGTGGTGGTTTCCTCAGAAAGACCCTTGATTCCAGCCGCCAGTTCAGGATATTCGTCCAGGACCATATTGGTCAAATCCCCACCATCATCCAAAATCATATTTAAAGGTTGTCTGTCCTCACCAAAAAACAAGGTTTGTTCAATACACCAGTTAAACTCCTCCTCATTCATCCCTTTCCAGGCATAAACGGGAATTCCTGCCGCTGCAATGGCCGCTGCCGCATGATCTTGGGTAGAGAAAATATTACAAGAACTCCAAGTAACATCAGCACCTAATTCCACCAAAGTTTCAATTAGAACCGCAGTTTGGATCGTCATGTGCAAACAACCTGCAATTCGTGTTCCTTTAAGGGGTTGTTCAGTTTTGTACTCCTTTCGCAGTGCCATAAGACCTGGCATTTCAGCTTCAGCAAGTTCAATTTCTTTTCTTCCCCAATCCGCTAGGGAAATATCCTTAACCTTAAATGGTACATAAGGAATTGTTTTAGTGCTCATATCTTTTTGTTAATTTACTTTTGTAGCTTCGCTAGAATAGTCAGCAAAGGTACAAATTATTTAATTTTTAGTCGTGCCCATTTACAAAACCATAACAGTTTCGCCAGCCACTTCCGTATTTATTTGGAAGATTACAGAACCCGAAGATGAATTATCTGAAGGGATTGTTCTCACTGCCCATTGTCAAAATAGAATGAACGATATGAAATCCGAGGCGCATAGAAAGGCTTTTTTGAGTATTAGGCACTTGATGGGGATTGCCGGGTACGTGGATAGCGATTTATTTTATGACGATGCTGGGAAGCCACATTTAAAGAACGGCAATCATATTTCCATTACCCATTCCCATAACTTTACTGGAATTATAATAAGTGAAACCGATGAGGTTGGCATTGATATTGAAATGCAACGGGATAAAATTCTTAGAATCGCCCATAAGTTTACGCCTATCCAAGAGTACAGAACCTTGGCCAATACGGATGCGATAATTAGAAAATTGACTATGGTTTGGGGAGCAAAGGAGTCTCTGTATAAAATTTACGCCCAAAAAGGACTTAGTTTTTTGAGACATATAAACGTCATGGATTTTACATTTGATGACTGCAGAACCGTAGCTGAAATTCTCTATGAAGGAAAGAAATCCCATTATGATGTGGAGTTTTTGGAATTTGAAGGATTTACATGTGCTTATGCTCTTAAATTAATGGGTAGCTGACCGCTTGCTTTTTAGTAGCTTTGCCCTTGAAAATCTATACTGGCACATGAATATATCTGTTGAACTTACCTTTTCACCTTTGCAAGATGATTTTGAAAAACATATCATCAGTTTCATTAAAAAGCTAAGAGCTTCTGATCTCACTATTTTAGAAAATCCTTTAAGTACTCAGGTATTTGGAGAATATAATCAGGTTATGAAAGTATTGAATATCGAGATTGAAACAGCCTTTGAACTAATGGATAAAGGGTTGTTGTATATGAAATTGGTTAAATCGGACCGAAGCGGGTATGAACCACATTTTTGATTGGATTTTTGCTCAATACGAAGGTGTTCCAACACACCTTATTGTTTTGGAAATGGTAGGAGTTGTTTTTGGACTTCTCAGCGTCTGGTACTCAAAGCGTGAAAATATTTTGGTCTTCCCAACTGGAATAATAGGCACTGGAATTTTTGTTTATATTCTTTGGGTTTTTGGACTTTTAGGAGATATGCTGATCAATGCATACTATTTTGTGATGAGTATCATAGGATGGTATTTATGGACTCGAAAAGTGGACGAAACCCATTTTGTACCTATTACAAAAACCACTTCCAAAGAGAAAAAATGGTCCGCTGTATTGTTCATCGCAGCCATTGCTTTGGTGTCATTTGTGTATTTTGTTTTTGACAAGTTTGATACATGGACCGCTTATGTTGATACACTTACTACAGCTATCTTTTTTGTAGGTATGTGGTTAATGGCAAAGAAAAAATTGGAAAACTGGGTATACTGGATTATAGGTGATATCATAACTGTACCTTTATATTGGTATAAAGGACTTATTTTTAGCTCTCTGCTATATTTTTTGCTAACCCTCATTGCTATTTACGGTTATAAAGCATGGAAAAAAAGTTTGGGCAAGAGCCCTCAAACCTTGTTAAAGTAGTTCTTTTTGGGCCAGAATCCACTGGAAAAACAACCCTTTCACAGCAATTGGCCCGATATTATAATACTGTTTGGGTGCCTGAATATGCGCGTGAATATTTGCAGAACAAATGGAACAATGAACGAAAAACTTGTGAACCAAAAGATTTGTTGCCCATTGCAGAAGGTCAAATTAAGCTGGAGAATACCTTGACCAAGAAGGCTACAGATGTGCTTATTTGTGATACTGATTTGTTGGAAACCAAAGTATATTCAGAGGCGTACTATATTGGCCATTGCGATCCAGTTTTGGAAAAATATGCTTTAAAAAACACTTACGATTTGTATTTCCTGACCTATATAGATACACCTTGGGAAGCAGATGATCTTAGGGATAAACCCAATGAAAGGGAGCAAATGTTCACATATTTTCAGAACACTTTGGAAAAGTACAATCGGAATTTTGTTATTTTGAGAGGAGATAAAAAGACCAGACTAAAAACCGCAGTTAAACATATTGATAAACTTCTTAGAACACATGATTGACCTAAGTCAAAAAGATTTGGAACAACTGAAAAAAAAAGGAATTTCCAAAGAAAAAGTAACAACTCAAATTGAAACATTTAAAGCCGGGATTCCATACATAAGACTGGAAAATGCAGCTGTTGTTTCAAGAGGAATTTTGCAATTTTCAGAAAAAGAGCAAAAGGAACTTATTCAATACTTTGAAGATTCAAGAGGTGGTTTGGAGCTTTTAAAATTTGTTCCGGCTTCGGGAGCAGCATCCCGTATGTTCAAGGCCATGTTTAATTTTGTTGATGCTTATAATGCATCAAAAGAAACACTTTCAGCATATATTGACCGCACAGGTGATACAGCAGTGGAACAATTTGCCATGGAGATGCCCCATTTACCCTTTTATGAACTCATAAGGGATAGAATAGGGGGAAAAGCAACAAATAAAGATGAGGAGGTCCATCTTTTCGTTAAGGAAATGTTGATGTCAGATGGATTAAATTATGGCTTCTATCCCAAGGGCTTGTTGCCCTTTCATAGCTATGGGTCAGCAACCGCAACACCTTTTGAAGAACACTTAAAGGAGGCTGCATTATACGCAAAAACAGACGGTAATGCCAATCTTCATTTTACGATATCGGAACAACATGATGAAATGTTTAAGGCCGAGCACGCAAAAGTAGGTCCAAAAGTCTCCAAAACTACAGGCACGGAGTTTGCCATTTCCTATTCCAATCAAAAACCTTCTACAGATACTATTGCGGTGGATATGGATAACAAACCTTTTAAAAACAATGATGGATCCATACTTTTTAGGCCTGGAGGGCATGGAGCTTTGATCGAAAATTTAAATGATCAGGATGCAGATGTTATTTTCATCAAGAACATTGACAATGTGGTGATTGATAAAAACCTTGAAGCCGTTTCGAACAGCAAAAAAATGTTGGCTGGGGTTTTGTTGAAAGCGCAATCCAAGACTTTTGGCTATGCCAACTCACTTAGCGCGGATCAGGTAACCCCAGAATTAATGGCCGAAATAAAAAGCTTTTTGGAAAGTGAATTGAATGTTCGCTTTTCGGATAACTATACCAACAAGAGTATTGAGGAGAAGCTTTCCAGTTTAAAAGACAAAATAAATAGACCAATACGTGTATGTGGAATGGTCAAAAATGAAGGAGAACCGGGAGGAGGACCTTTTTGGATAAAAGATGGGGAAGGAAACGTGTCCCTTCAGATTATTGAATCTGCTCAAATAGATATGTCCAACGAACAACAGGCATCGATTTTAAAACATTCAACGCATTTTAATCCGGTAGATCTAATATGTGGAATACGGGACCATAGAGGGGAAAAGTATAATCTTTTGGATTTTGTAGATCCCAAGCAAGGATTTATTACAGGTAAGACGAAAGAGGGCAAGGAACTTAAAGCTTTGGAACTTCCGGGACTATGGAACGGTGCCATGGCTTTTTGGAACACCATTTTTGTAGAAGTACCTTTGGTGACTTTTAACCCTGTTAAAACCGTGAACGACCTGTTAAAGCC
>JBDWSS010000008.1:0-2882 GCA_039985375.1 Flavobacteriaceae bacterium | reverse complement strand
CCACCGATAACAGAGTTTTCACCTATTACAGTTTCACCCCCTAGAATTGTTGCGTTGGCGTATATCGTAACATTGGACATTATGGTAGGGTGCCTTTTTGTTTTTTGCAAGTGTTTTGCAACATAAAGTGCACCTAAGGTAACCCCCTGGTACAACTTTACATTGTCATGTATTTTTGCCGTCTCACCAATGACGACTCCTGTAGCGTGATCAATAAAAAATGACCTTCCTATTTCTGCCCCTGGATTAATATCAACCCCCGTTTGTCTATGTGCATATTCTGTCATAAGCCTTGGAACAAGAGGAAAGCCCTGAGTATAAAGTTCATGCGCCAATCGGTAAATGGCAATTGCATAAAAACCGGGATATGCCATATAAATTTCTTGTATGGACAGTGATGACGGGTCGCAATTGAGTATGGCCTCCGCATCCAAATTTAATTTTTCAAGCACTTTTGGCAAAGAGGCAATATAGTTGTCCCAAACCTTATGGCAAGGTTTTTCCAAATCCCAACAGGCCAAATCAACAAGTAGATTGAAATTGGTTTCCAGTACCTCCAAGTTTTCAGCTACCGGAGTGTTGACGTCAAACAAAGTATAAAAAAGTGTATTGGTAAAATTTTCCGTTTCTTGTTTTAACCTATAGTCTAAATAGGGTTGTTTTTTGTGCCTATTTAGCTCTTCTATAATCTTTCCCTTATCCATGGTCTAAAATTAAAACCTAAAAATAGCCAAATCCTTATCACTCCATAAGAGAAATAGCTAACTTTAGCTTAAAAATAACACAACATCAAAGTCACGTGAGTAATCCAACAATATCAAAAGAAGCGTTTAATTTTCTTAAAGAATTGGCACGCAATAACAATAAAGAATGGTTTCAAGAACATAAAACTACCTTTAAAAGTCATGAAGCCGATGTTAAATCTTTTTACGGAAATATTCTAGAAGGTTTGAACATACATGATGAGATTGAAAAGATGAAAATGTTCCGGATTTACCGGGATGTTCGTTTTTCTAAGGATAAAACACCCTACAAGACCCATTTTGCGGGTTCTTTTTCCCGGTTGGGAGCCCATTTAAGAGGTGGGTATTTTCTTAGGATAAAGCCCAATGAAACTTTTATAGCCACTGGATTTTGGGAGCCCAACAAAGAAGATTTATTCCGAATCCGAAAGGAGTTGGAGATGGATGCAACCGAATTTCGTGGAATTATAAATGACAAATCATTCAAGAAAATTTGGGGAGAAATACAAGGCGATGGTGTGAAAACAGCACCGAAAGGGTTTGACAAAGAACATCAGAACATTGATTTAATAAAGAAAAAGCAGTTTATTTTTGTAAGAAACTTTACTGATAAGGAAGTCTTGTCAGGTTCCTTTCTCGATGATGTGGATACATCTTTCAAGGCCATTAGGCCGTTCTTCGATTTAATGAGTGACATTTTAACAACGAACTTAAATGGAGAATCTGTATTAGGCTAATACCACATTTTCCAATAATAATATTTGATCTTTTAATCGTTCGATCACCATATTCATCATTCTTTTGTTTAGGGCAGAAGAGTTTGTCATATAGATTTGGTATTCTACAATGGTAAACTGACCAATGACCATTCCTTTTAAAGAATTCCTAAATTTGATATCCTTTTGAATGGCTCTTTCTATATATTCCAATCGCTTTTCCAACGACAATTCGTAAAAAGTCCCTTTATGTTTCTGAATATAATTTTTAAAGACTTCAATAAATAATAAATTTTGGAATTTGATTATGGGACGTAGGGTTTGGTTTTGAAAACGCTCATCAGCACTCATGTTATCATACAATTGTGCTTGTTTAATCTCTGGTCGAATGCCCAAAAGATGCTCGGATCTTGAATCCATGTGCTAGTTTTTATTAAAGTTACATAAACCAAAACCGCACAAATTTGACAAACCTAATAGTTTTTAACGATGTTATGAACAGATGGCTATTAATGATATTTTACTTTAAAACCTGCACATCCCTTACGAGTTGAATATTCTGTTCCTTGAGCGCTTCTATTTCCTTTTGTTGTTGGATGGTATACAACATAAGTTCCTCGATCTTTTGGAGCAGTTTGGAGTTCATCTCGCCCAGTTTAATGCCATTTTCTTCCACTTCCTTGGCACTGGGAATATCCCGCAAATGCCCGTTTTCTGCTATATGGATTTCCACTTCTTGCAAAGAGGGGAGGTTGTACTCTTTTTCAAAGACAAAGTCCGGCCAGCCTATCAAATCTACCTTTACTTCTTTGGTGTGGATGTCTCCGTTTACTGCTAGCTTTGCGTCTGGGGAGGTAGTTCCTATACCAACATTTCCGTTTCTGGTTATTCGTAGTGCCTCATAATTGGAATCTGCATTGGCATAACTTGATTTTACCCGAAATGCCAATCCTTGGGCGTCATCATCCGAAGACTCCTGCACACCTTGGATTTCTGGGCCATTATGTTTTCCCAGCATTATAGAAGATAGAACGTTTCCTGAACCCACATTACTTCCATAAACATGAAACTTTGCACCGGGAGAAGCGGTACCTATTCCAACATTATCCGTAGTTGTGATACTGTTCCCATCATCTGTCCATTGTGCATTTGCGAAAAATACCAGTAAAAAAAGTGAAAGAAAAGAAATAGTTTTTTTCATTTTGAGGGGTTTTTATTGTTAGCAGTATTGGATTCTATACTTTCAAGTCGTGATTCTAAAATTTCGATTTTCTTCTCTTGTTGAATCGTATACAACATAAGCTCCTCGATTTTTTGGAGCAGTTTGGCGTTCATCTCGCCCAGTTTAACACCATATTCCGCTACTTCCTTAGCACTTGGGATATTCTGTAAATGCCCGTTTTCCGCTATATGGGTTTCCACC
>JBDWSS010000007.1:0-1664 GCA_039985375.1 Flavobacteriaceae bacterium | reverse complement strand
GTATTTGTCCAACCATAATTTGTTAAACCTACTCCTATAGCGTTGTTGGCTCCATAAATTTCCAGTTTATGTTGGGGGTTAGTTGTCCCAATACCAACATTACCAGTAGTATTGATAAACATCCTTGTGGATGTAGCATGTGTCTTTGAATTCTCAGAGTCTGTTTTAAATGCTAAACCCCAATGACCATTGTTATTGTCTTGACCAATATAACCTAAATGATAAGTAGTACCGGTACCTGTCCATCTGTAAAAATATGTGCCAGCAGCATTTGTTCTTGAATTATCCCAAGTCCCATATTCAGCCCCTATCAAATTAGTATTTGTCCAACCATAATTTGTTAAACCTACTCCTATAGCGTTGTTGGCTCCATAAATTTCCAGTTTATGTTGGGGGTTAGTTGTCCCAATACCAACATTATCATATGTTGTGATACCGTTGCCGTTATTTGTCCATTGTGCATTTGCGAAAAATACCAGTAAAAAAAGTAAAAGAAAAGAAATAGTTTTTTTCATTTTGAAGAGTTTTAAATTAAATAGTATTGTTCTAAGCAATTCTATTTTGATTCCAATTTTTCAAGTCGCGATTTTAATTCTTTGATTTCCTTTTGCTGTTGAATGGTATACAACATAAGCTCCTCTATCTTTTGGAGCAACTTGGAGTCCATCTCGCCAAGATTAATCCCTTTTTCCATAATTTCAGCTTCACTAGGTATCTCTGGAAGGTGTCCGCGCTCTCCAATAAAGTCCTCAACTTCACTTAAGGTTGGAAGTTTATAGTCGTTCTTAAAAACGAAGTCAGACCAACCACTTGCTTCCACTTTAATTTCCCTTGCCCCAATTGAGCCTTCAACGGCAAGTTTATGTGTACCTGTGGTCGTTGTTCCCAACCCTAGATTTCCGTTACTGTCCAATTGAAAATAGGTAGTTCCCGAATGATGTAACC
Organism: Flavobacteriaceae bacterium; assembly: GCA_039985375.1. GTDB lineage: Bacteria > Bacteroidota > Bacteroidia > Flavobacteriales > Flavobacteriaceae > Flagellimonas. The sequence continues at coordinate 719 of JBDWSS010000007.1, read as the reverse complement.
GAAAGCTACCTAAACGGTTATCGATTCGCCAATCGTTATATCCTGATGGTCCATCAAGACGAATCTCCCCGCCCTCAATGGACGTTGCAGCATTCACTCTTAGGTGATCTGCTTGAATATTTCCTGCAACATCGAGTCGTTCGGTAGGGGAACTGGTTCCAATACCTACACCGCTTCCATCTCCTTTTATAGTCATCAAATTTCTATTACCATTATCACTGTTGAAAAAAATATCTTGAGAATTTCTAGTTTCTATTTCTAGTCCCAGTCCATAACTCCTAATTTCATTGGTACCACCTAGGTTGTTTCTTAACAACAGAAAATTTCCAGAATCACCCAATCTTATGCTTTTCGAAGTACCATATATGTCCAATGCGTAACTTGGAGAACTTGTGCCTATACCAACATTATCAGTAGTGGTGGTACCAGTCCATTGGGCATTCATTATAAAAGTAAATAACACCGCAGGTATTACTAAAAACTTGTTTTTCATTTTGACCTTGTTTTATTTGTTAGCTTTCAGGTAAGACCGGATACTTCCCAATTGCATTTCCAATGATTTAATTTTTTTCTCCTGCTGAATCGTATACAACATAAGCTCCTCGATTTTTTGGAGCAGTTTGGCGTTCATCTCGCCCAGTTTAACACCATATTCCGCTACTTCCTTAGCACTTGGGATATTCTGTAAATGCCCGTTTTCCGCTATATGGGTTTCCACC
>JBDWSS010000006.1:0-103733 GCA_039985375.1 Flavobacteriaceae bacterium | reverse complement strand
AAATCAACCTTTTTGAGGATACCGAAGAGGCGTTGAACCTGTACCAAGCCATGGATTATGTGCGAAACAGGTTTGGCAGTCGCAGCATTGTACGCGCTTCTGCAATGGGAGCCAAAACAATAGGAAGTATGCACAATCCATTTAATGGCCAACCGCCCGTGGTTTTAGCACATCGGAAACAATGAGCAATGAGCAATGAGCAATGAGCAATGAGCAATGAGCAATGAGCAATGAGCAATGAGCAAAATTAATACTTGAAAACCACCCGATACCTGATACCTGATACCTAATACCTAATACCTAATACCTAAACATTGTACCTCAACTGTCATACATATTATAGTTTGCGCTTTGGAACGTTTTCTGAACTGGAGCTACTTGAACTCGCCCAACAAAACCAAGTAGCCCAACTGGTACTGACAGATATCAATAATACCTCAGCTTGCCTCAATTTTGTTCGAAAAGCCCCTGAGTATGACGTCCGGCCTATTGTAGGGATTGACTTTAGAAATGGGGTTCAACCTTGTTTTGTAGGAATTGCCAAAAACAACGAAGGCTACTTGGAATTGAACAACTTTTTGTCGCACCATCTCCACGAAACATTGGAAATTCCACAACGGGCTCCCGTATTTAAAAATGCATTTATAGTCTATCCTTTTGAACAGGTAGTGCTCCATGAAATAAAAAACTTTTCAAATCACGAGTATATTGGTATCTCCATACAGGATTTAAGAAAACTACCCTTTTCCAGGTTAATCAAACTTAAAAACAAATTGGTGGTACAGCAAGCCGTTACTTTCAGAAACAAAAGCGACTTTAATGCACATCGCCTATTACGGGCCATTGATACTAATGTTTTATTGAGCAAGCTTTCCAAAGAAGAGGAGGCTTACGAGGAAGAGAAAATGTTTCCTGTCCAAAATCTGGCTGCTGCCTTTTCCGAATACACCTATATTTTGGAAAACACAGAGAAACTACTCGATGCCTGCACTATCCATTTCGATTTTTCCAAAGGGAGAAAGCCACAAAACCTCCAAAACTATACGGCTAGTGTACAAGAAGATGAACAACTCATTGAAAGACTATGCCGCGAAGGGCTACCTTATCGGTATAAAAAAATTAATGAATCCATCAAAAAACGCCTCGACAAGGAATTGAAGCTCATTAAGAAAATGGGATTTGTCTCCTATTTTTTAATCAATTGGGATATTGTCTCCGAAGCATATCGAAGAGGGTTTTATTACGTAGGGCGTGGTAGTGGAGCCAATAGTATTGTAGCCTACCTGCTTCGCATTACCGATGTGGACCCCATGGAACTTGATCTCTATTTTGAACGCTTCATCAATCTATATCGTGCCAATCCCCCTGATTTTGACATTGATTTTTCATGGAAGGACAGGCCTGCCATGACACAATATATTTTTAAACGATTTGATCATGTAGCTCTTTTGGGTACCTATGTCACCTTCAAGGAAAGAGGGGTTATCCGGGAGTTAGGGAAAGTTTTTGGCCTTCCCGCACAAGAGATTGATTTTTTAACTACAGGGCGATACAATCCCGCCCACTTGGACAGTATGTCCACATTAGTTCTTAAATACGGAGCACTTTTAAAAGGAAAACCCAACTACCTTAGTATTCATGCCGGGGGTATCTTAATCAGTGAAAAGCCATTGCATTGGTTTTCCGCCACCCATCTGCCACCCAAAGGGTTTCCCACTACACAATACGATATGGTCATTGCCGAAGATGTTGGGCTCTATAAGTTTGACATCTTGGGGCAACGGGGACTGGGAAAGATTAAAGAAGCCCTGGAAATTGTGGCTTACAATCAACCTGAAAAACATAGGAGTATTGACATTCATGACATCCAAGGTTTTAAAAAGGATACGATTATAAACAATCTCATTAAAACAGCTCAGTGTATGGGATGTTTCTATGTGGAATCCCCGGCTATGCGGATGCTGCTCAAAAAATTGGAAGTCGACAATTATTTGGGCCTTGTTGCAGCAAGTTCGATTATTCGGCCCGGAGTGGCAAAAAGCGGTATGATGCGGGAATATATTCTTCGCCATCGCCATAAAGGAAGGGCCAAGGAAAAAGCTCACCCAGTGATGCTGGATATTATGCCGGACACTTATGGTGTAATGGTCTATCAAGAAGATGTAATCAAGGTAGCGCACCATTTTGCAGGCTTGGATCTAGGTGAGGCCGATGTGCTCCGTAGGGGTATGAGCGGAAAGTTTAGATCTAGGGAAGAATTCCAAAAAGTAAAGAACAAGTTTATTTCAAACTGTAGAAAAAAGGGTTATACAGACACGCTCATTTTTGAAATCTGGAACCAAGTGGCCAGTTTTGCAGGCTATGCCTTTGCCAAGGGGCATTCCGCTTCTTATGCAGTGGAGAGTTACCAAAGTCTTTTTTTACGCGCTTACTTTCCGTTGGAATATCTGGTAGCCGTACTCAATAATGGAGGTGGGTTTTACCGTTCTGAATTCTATATTCATGATGCCCGCATGATGGGTGCTACCATTCACCCTCCCTGTATCAATAACAGTGTTGCTATCAACCAAATTTATGGAAAACACATCTATTTGGGGATGATGTATCTCCGTGATCTGGAAAGCAGGGTAACCGAGCGTATCATCAAAGAACGCATCCTACATGGAAACTTTATATCGTTGGAGGATTTTCTGGATAGGGTCATTATTTCCGTAGAACAGTTAGCAATCCTCATCCGTATTGATGCCTTCCGATTTACTGGAATCAATAAACATGAACTGCTTTGGAAAGCACATTTGATGCTATCCAAAAACGACCGTTTGGAACACCCAAAACTCTTCCCGCCCCGACACCAAAAATTTCAGATTCCCACATTGCACACCACAAGTTTAGAAACCGCATTTGAACAATTGGAATTATTGGGATTTAGTTTATGTAGCCCTTTTAAGCTCCTAGCGGAACTACCAAAAAATTCAAACGGCCAACGAGACTTACAGCGGTACCTAAACAAACACATCGACATTTATGGTTATTTAATCACTGTAAAAAATACCAACACCCACAACGGAAAACGTATGCACTTTGCCACCATGGTAGATCAATACGGGGAAGTGTTTGACACGGTGTTATTCCCTCCAGTAGCTGCCAAGTATCATTTTAGGGGCAAAGGAATCTACAGGTTTTACGGAAAAGTGGTAAGTGAGTTTGACTTTTTGAGCCTTGAAGTCGTTAAAATGCTAAAACAGGATTATATCTCCGATCCCAGATATGCCGATATGAAAACGAGCAAGAAATTATTGAAGCCCAAATTACCTTCCTCATGAATTTAAAACCACGGAGAATTTACCGTATTATATGGACATTTTTACCAGGACGGCGAAAGGTTTAGCGATGCCCGATAGCGAAAGTATTGCCTATTTATTCGTAGAATTAAACGCAATACAGTGTAAAAGGATGGAACTGGAAGGCATCGTTTTTCAACTTTAATCAGGTTTCTTTCCTGAATTCCTTTCCTTTCTTTCCTACCAATTTTAACCGCCCTTCGAATGTTTTTCCAGGATATCCTTCCAATTAAATCTTTGAATTATTCTTCAACAGGAATGATAATTGCGTCACCGGTCATTTTGATTGCGCCAATTTCAGTCTCACACTTTGCAAACCAATTACCATCAGGTAATTGCTTTATCCCATTAATCCAAAACCTTTGAACCAAATTCTCCTCTTCCCTCACTAAATCCGGCAAACGAATATTAAAACCAGTGGGCCATATCTTAAACTTTTCATCATTCGGCGAATATTCAACGTTTTTATAATAGCAAAAGTAAACATAGAGCAACTTTTGACACTGAATCAATGGGGATAAAAATACAAGATGGCTAGGACTATTTATCATATCTGTGTAGTACTCACGTGAAAACTCAACTTCGACATAGTCTTTAGCGCACCGGTATTCCTTAATAGATAATTTCTCTCGAACATTCTTCTCAGGCATAACATTAAATGACAAATCACTAATACTGTTTTCTATGATGACTTTTTCAAATGTTTCAGGTATTTCTCTAATCTTTTTGTTTTTCATATTAGTCCTATTTTAAAAGAGTTGATAATCGTTGTGAATTTTAAATTATTTACCCTCGAAAGAACTTATATTTTAGGATACTCAAACATGGACAATTTTCTGTTTTGCATGGACAATTCTTCTACCTTCTGGAAAGAACGGCTTAGCAATTCACTTCAAAGTGAAGATGTATAGAGTATTGGGATTGCCTTAAATACTCATCAGTCAAAACACACTAAGATGAAAATAGGACTGGAGAGCCAAGACCTCCTTGATAAGGATAGGAAAAGTAATACGTTATTTTTAACTTCATTTTACCGGTTAAAGCATAGTCATGGGTTCTGCTACTGCTAAAGCTTTAGGGATTGTAGTGATCGGCTTTTTTGGTTGTTCTATGTTTTCGTTTTCCTGCCCCCTGTCTTTTTGCCTTTCCAAAAATTTAACATGATAATAAGCGTAAAATGCAACACTGCACAGTACCAAGACAACATTGGATTTAATTATTGTTTTTCTGCTTGCTCTCTTGGCCAAGAATAGTGCAACCAGTAATCCAATAGCAGCAATAACAATACCATAACCAAAAACAATGGCCCCACCGGCCAAGCCTTGATTTTTTCCTGCTCCCACCAATCCAGCATAAGTAAGACCAACAAAAAAGAAAGCGATCAATGCCAAGAGATATAGTAAAAGACTATACGGTTTTAACATTTGATATGCCATAATTGAAATGTGATTATTTTTAAATCCTATTTCCGAACTTTACAACAGTTCATTAAAATATCAATTTTTGCAACACCAATTGGCTCATTACCTTATTGCAAATTATAGGCTCATTATTCACCACATTTTAAATAAACCGCTGTATTCTCAGCTTTACTTAAATGCAGCATGTCCCGTAATATCTGCCCCCGTAATCAATAGGTGGATATCATGTGTGCCTTCATAGGTAATTACGCTTTCCAAATTCATCATGTGCCGCATGATGCTATACTCGCCCGTAATGCCCATCCCTCCCAAAACTTGCCGGGCCTCGCGGGCAATAGTGATGGCCATTTCTACATTATTTCGTTTGGCCATAGAGATTTGAGCTGTGGTAGCTCTCCCCTCATTTTTAAGCTGTCCCAGTCGGAATGCCAACAATTGCGCTTTAGTGATTTCCGTAATCATTTCGGCCAGCTTTTTTTGTTGCAACTGCGTAGCTGCAATGGGCTTTCCAAATTGAATACGTTCTTTTGCATATCGCAAGGCCGTATCATAACAATCCATAGCAGCGCCAATAGCACCCCAAGCAATCCCGTAACGAGCTGAATCCAGACACCCCAACGGAGCTCCCAATCCCGATTTATTGGGCAGTAAATTCTCCTTGGGTACTTTTACATTATCAAAAATAAGTTCTCCTGTTGCAGAGGCCCGTAAAGACCATTTATTGTGGGTTTCTGGAGTAGAAAAACCTTCCATGCCACGTTCTACAATAAGGCCATGGATTCTTCCTTCTTCGTTTTTTGCCCAAACTACGGCAACATCTGCAAAGGGCGAATTGGAAATCCAAAGTTTGGCGCCATTCAACAACAAATGGTCTCCCATATCTTTAAATTTTGTTTCCATTCCACTTGGATTGGAGCCATGATTGGGTTCGGTAAGTCCAAAACAACCCATCCACTCACCAGTGGCTAATTTGGGCAGGTATTTTTTTCGTTGTTCCTCAGTTCCATAGGCAAAAATGGGATACATTACTAGGGAAGATTGCACCGAAGCAGTGGACCGGACTCCACTGTCGCCTCTCTCAATTTCCTGCATGATCAATCCATAACTGATTTGGTCCAAACCGGCCCCTCCATATTCCTCTGGAATATAAGGTCCAAAGGCACCTATCTCCGCCAATCCTCCAACAATTTGCTTGGGAAACTCTGCTTTTTGGGCATACTCTTCAATAATTGGGGAGATATCCCGCTTTACCCATTGACGGGCCGCATCACGCACCAATTTATGCTCTTCGGATAATAGGTCATCCAGATTGTAATAGTCTGGAGCTTCAAACAAATCAGGTCTCATTCAAAAAAAGTTTGGCTAAAGATAGTAATGAAATATAACAATGTGATCTCATATTGTTACATTTTTATATAAAAAGCTTTGGTAAGCTTAATGTAATCTTCCGTGTATTGGTGCCGTTCCAATTCAACGGTAAGCACATCTAAAACAGGTTCAACTTTCAAAAAACCAAATTCCAATACGCTACGTTTTATTTCCGTCTCAGGGTTTCCCTTTATCCGTGTTTTTCGAATTGGAAACAAACCCTCCCCTTGGGCAAGTTCTATAAAATCGGTTTCTTCCTTAAATGGGATGATGACAGCAAACTTTCCGCTTTTTGATAAAAGTTTTGATACCCCTTTCAAAAGTTCATCAAACGGCAACGAACTATTTTGGCGTGCCATAGTTCTGGAGTCACTCCCACTTGCCACATCTTCGGCATAAAAAGGCGGGTTGGAAACAATGAGATCATAAGTGTCGTCTATTTCATCCACAAATTCATCTAGGCTTGCGTGGTAACAGAAAAGTCGATCGGCCCAAGGAGAGGTCTCAAAATTTTCAACACATTGTTCGTAGGCATTTTCATCCAACTCAATGGCATCTATTACCTCAGCACTGGAACGTTGTGCTATTTGAAGCGCAATGAGACCTGTACCCGACCCAATGTCTAAAATGGATTCAGGATTATTATCAAGAGAGGCCCACGCCCCTAAAAGCACCCCATCAGTGCCGATTTTCATGGCACAACGATCTTGGTACACCGTAAATTGTTTGAATTGAAATGGTTTCATTTAGCGAAATGAAAACCTAAATATACCCATTACATATTGAAAAGTTGGAAACAGAAATCATTTCCCAAATTCAATCCAAGGTTTCATCAAGTCAACACCATTATTCATCAGATCTAATTGATAGCTCTTTTTTTGGGTAATTATATTCAGGAATTAATTAATCTTAACAATTCTTATGAAAAACCTATTTATTATGGCCATTATAGCCACCATCACCCAATTTTCCTACGCACAGGAACAAAATAAATTTAGGGTAGGGCTTGATTTTGGATATGCCGTTCCCGATGGCGGGGGTGGCGTCCTTATTGCCCTTGAACCTAAATACAATATTGGGGACAATATGAATATTGGTCTGCGCTATGAATCCGCAGCACTGGCCAAGAACATTACTGGCGAAAGTGAATCCCTTGAGGCCGAATTAGCGGCTAGTTCCTCTCTTGTAGGTACCTTTGACTATTATTTTAACTCAGGAAATTCATCATTTGCCCCATTTTTGGGCGCTGGCATTGGATATAGCTCACTCGCCAATGTAGAACTAGGGTTGTTATCTGAGTTTACCACTGACAGCGTTGAAACTATAGAAGTAGATGGAAAATTTGGTGGGCTTATTAGAGCTGGCTTTGAAGTTGGAAAATTCCGTGTGGCGGCAGCGTACAACCTTATTGGCAAATCTGATTTAGGTGATGGAGTAGAAACTAAAAATTCTTACATAGGTATTTCCCTTGGCTTCTACATAGGTGGAGGCAAGTGGAGAAACTAGTATATATAGTTTCATGAACATAAAAAAAGGAGAGGCATTAGCTTTCTCCTTTTTTATTTAAGGTACAGCTCCACCAACCCCTCCGGGGTCTTTACCTGAATTCGCTTATTCTTCCGATCTACTTTGGTGATAATATCGTCACTTATCGGAATTAGCAGTTCTTTTTCATCTTCAGCAAGGGGCAGCCTTCGCTGTTTTACCTCCATTTGAGCAGCAGCTTCTTCTTTGGACAGATTCACTTCTTCAGCTTCTTATAGGAGCGTATCAATTCAGATAGTTTTAAAATTACCTCTTGTGTCTTATCGGGTTTTTCTAAAGTTAAGTGGTAGTTTTCAAAATACATTTAATCCTTTAAAATGGGTAGATGTCTTTACAGAGGGTAATAGCTTACATTATACATGGTCCGTTTTTCATGACGTAAATGGTTTAATAAATTTAGTGGGTGGAAAAAAGGAATTTAAAAATCAGCTGGATATGATTTTTGAGATGCCTCCAGATTTTGATGATTCTTACTATGGCTTTACAATTCATGAGATTAGAGAAATGCAATTGATGAACATGGGCAACTATGCACATGGTAACCAACCCATCCAACACATGATATATTTGTATAACAATATTAACAAATCCTACAAAGCTCAGGAAAAAATAAGAGAAATACTTACCAGATTATATGCTGCCACCCCAGATGGATACTGTGGAGATGAAGATGATGGGCAAACATCGGCCTGGCATGTGTGTTCAGAGTCTGAGGCTTTTATCCACTTACACCAAGCGTAAACCAGTATGTTATTGGGCCCTCGCTATTTTAAAAGGCTACAATACATCTTAAAAATGGAAAAATCTTTGGAATTAGTTCTCTCGAAAATTCCAACGATAATTTCTATTATAAATTCCGCCATTTTAAATACTTCAACCTATACCAAAACATATCTAAATTTTAACACCGTACAAAACGGAGGTGAACTTCAATTTAACATGATCAACAGGCCAAACAAATCATTGGTCTCGGAGAAGCGTGTGTTACCATACTATTTAAGCCTTCACGATATTACAAATTAGAAATCTTATTAAAATAATCGTACAATGAAAATATAGCCTGTTTTCAACTTGAAAATTATTCCACCAACACATCAAGGCAGTTGAAAAAACTAAGTGCAAAAAATAACCAGGGTACATGACAACCATTTGTCAAAGCAGGCAATTTTATAAAAGAAATAAATAGTTAATTATCGTTACTCCTTCACGCAGTCATAGTAATTAAGCATTAAACAAGACAACGTTAATATTACGAAAACTCATCCTTTAACTCTTTATAATTGTCATTAGTCGAATAATTTACATGTTTTTTTAGATAACCAATAATATTATTTAACCAAACTAAACTCGTTTTATATGAACAAAAAAATTCTAAGTTTTTTGACATTTGCGTTATTGCTTTTCTTTCAGGGAGCACTCGCACAAGACAGCACCGTATCAGGTACAGTGTCGGATAATTCTGGCTCTCCATTACCTGGTGTAAATGTTGTTGAAAAAGGAACATCCAACGGTACGTCTACCGATTTTGACGGGAATTATTCGCTGAGCGTGAGCAGTGACGCCACCTTAGTTTTTTCCTCATTAGGTTATCATACCAAAGAGATTACTGTTAACGGGCAAAGTACAATAAACCTCTCCTTGGCTGAAGACGCTAGTCAATTAGACGAGGTTGTTGTAACAGCTCTCGGTATTAAAAAAGAAACAAAAGCACTCGGTTATTCCTTAACTGAAGTGAAAGGTGAAGAAATTGCCACTGTAAAAACCACTAATGCTATCAATTCGCTGCAAGGGAAGATTGCCGGTGTAAATATCTCGCAAAACGCAACGGGCGCTTCTGGATCCAGCAGGGTAGTTATTAGAGGTTCCAGTTCGCTTTCTGGTAACAACCAACCCTTATACGTAGTTGATGGTATCCCTATTAGTAATGGGAACAATGGTTCTGCTGGTCTATGGGGAGGTTCAGATGGTGGAGATGGTATTTCTAGTATCAACCCGGATGATGTGGAATCAATATCTGTCTTAAAAGGGGGAGCAGCTTCCGCATTATATGGCTCAAGAGCTTCAGGAGGCGTTATTATTCTTACCACAAAATCAGGAAAAGACCAAGAAGGTTTTGGAGTGGAACTTAGTAGTCAAGTCACATTTGATCAGGTTAATACTTCTCTAAGAGATTACCAAACTGAATATGGTCAGGGATTACTCGGAGAAAAACCGGCTAACGCGGCAGGAGCATTAGAGGCTGGTTTTAGCTCATGGGGACCAAGATTTGATGGTAGCTCAGTACCGCAATGGGACGGTGAATCTAGACCTTATTCGTATACAGGAAACAAAGAGGATGCTTTTTATAGAACTGGAACTACATTTATTAATACTGTAGCCATAACATCATCAAAAGAAAGTTTAAACTATAGGTTATCCATTTCTGATTTAAGCAATGAAGATATATTACCAAATTCTGGCTTCAATAGAAAATCATTTTCCTTTAACACAACAGCGGTACTAGCAGACAAACTTACTAGTACTGTTAACGCTAAATATATTATCCAAAAAGTTCGAAATAGTGCAAGACTATCGGACAGTCCAGGTAATGCGAATTTCTCTGTTGGTCTACTCCCTGGAAACCTAAATGTATCTGACCTTTTACCGGCCGTAGATGAAAATGGCCAAGAACGGCAATTTACAGACAATACATTTGTCACCAATCCATATTTTGCGGCATTTAACTTTCGTACTGCAGATAGAAGGAATAGAATTATTGCCTCTACTACATTGAACTATGATTTCACAGATTGGCTTTCACTAACAGGACGTATAGGAATAGACAACGATGTTATCAGAAGAACATCTGTTGAACCATTTGGTACAGGGTTCAATCCAAGTGGATCTATAACAGAAAACGAGATTCGAACAAACCAGGTAGATGCCGATATTATTCTAACAGCGGAAAAAAATATTACTGATAAAATTGGTATTTCTGCTTTAGCTGGTGCCAATTCTAACAGTATTAGAAATGAAACATTGACTCTTGGAGGGTCAGAATTTATTGTGCCCGGTCTTGAAGACATTGGCAATACCGTATCACAGAGCAGAAGTAGAAGTTTTGAAGAAAGAAAAATAGGTTCTGTATATGGTTCACTAGAATTTTCTTATGATCGTTGGGCTTATGTAACCTTTACAGGAAGAAATGACTGGTTCTCCACCTTGTCTTTCCCTGGAAAAGAAACACCCAATAATGATTTTTACCCATCTGTAAATGCTAGTTTAATTCTATCAGACGCATTAGAAATGCCATCTTTTATTGATTTTCTAAAAGTTAGAGGCGGTTATTCAGAAGTTGCTGGTGGAGCGCAAGACCCTTATGCTTTAAGTTTAACATATCAAATTTTTGGAAACCCAATAAACGGCCAACCTACTGGAGGTATTAATGGGGGAACAGTTCCAAATTCCAACCTTGTTGCTTTTAGCAAAAATGAAACTGAAATAGGTCTAGATTTGAGAATGTTTGGCAATAGACTTTCTTTAGACATGGCTTATTATACCAATGAAACCACAAGAGATATTGTAAACATTGCTACTTCCATAACCTCGGGCTACAATGGCGCAAGTGCCAACCTAGGTAAAGTGTCTAACAAAGGTTTTGAATTTTTGGTTAACGGCTCACCAATTAGAACTGCTGACTTTAATTGGAACGTATCCTTGAACGGAGCTTACAATGAAGGGCTCGTTGTAGCCACAGATGATGTAGATTCTGATGTAAACTTAGACGAACCCAGAACTAGAAACGTAAGAATAACACATATTGTTGGAGAAAGATATGGAACCATAGTAGGAGTTTCTTATGAAAGAGATGGGAACGGGGTCATAAAATATGATATAGATTCTGAAGGAGTTCCTAGAGCAGTTGAAGGTGAGCGCAAAATACTGGGAGAAGGAGTTTCCCCCTTAACCTTAGGTTTTACCAACTCTTTTTCATACAAAAATTTTAATTTAAACTTTTTGATTGACGGTAAATTTGGTGGTCAAATTTTCTCTGGAACCAATACACTTCTCACAGGTAATGGACTTCATCAACAAACCTTGGAAGGAAGAGAAACAGGGCTAACTGTTTCGGGTATTGACAATGCCACCGATCAGCCTTTTACAACTACTGTGGCTCCAGAAAATTTACAAACTTACTGGGGAGAGATAGATGATATTGCGGAGGAATTTGTAGAGGATTCTGATTATATAAAATTCAGGCAACTTAGCATAGGCTACACATTGCCTCAAGAAAAATTAAAGAACCTATTTCTCACAGGTGTAAACGTTTCCCTTATAGCCTCCAATTTATTTTATCTACATAGAAGCGTAGACAATATAGATCCAGAAAGCGCATATAACGTTGGAAATTCTCAAGGCTTAGAATATTTTGGTGTTCCAAGTACAAGAAATTATGGTATGACTATCAGTTTAAAGTTTTAAAAAAAAGTATGAAAAAAATAATTTGTTTGTTTGTAATGGCGCTAACTATAAGCGCCTGTGATAACGGTTTTGAGGAATTAAATATAAATCCTACAAAACCAGACCAAATAGATGCTTCAAATAAGTTGACCGGTATTATTAAATTTATCTCTAGTGAACGTTATGACAACTGGAGAGCTAATATGATATACCAGTCTACAATGATGCAGCATATTGCTACCACCGCAGGATATTGGGATGGTGACAAATACACATGGAACAGAGGCTACGCCTCTTCTCTAATGGATCGCTATTATGAGAATGCCATACAGAATGTAGAAGACCTATTGGTTCAACTGAATGAGGAGGAATCTCCAGAAGAAATGAAGGCTATCGCAAGAATACTTCGGGTTTTTGCATTTTCACGTCTTACAGACCTATATGGTGACATTCCCTATAGTGAAGCTGGAAAAGCCGTAATAGATGGCATTTTACTTCCCAAATATGACGCGCAAAGCGAAATTTACCCAGATATGCTTAATGAACTAGAGGAAGCTGCTGCTGCATTGGGTACAGGCACTTCTGCATTTGGTGCAGCAGATGTTATATACAATGGTGACCAATCTAAGTGGAAAAAATTAGCAAACTCGTTAATGCTTCGCTTGGGCTTTCGACTTATAAAAGTAGATCCAGCAGCTTCTCAAGAATGGGTTACAAAAGCCATCAACGGAGGAGTAATGACGTCTAATGATGATATTTTTTACTTACAACATGACAGCAACAACAGAAATGGTATTTCTGAAGTATTTGATGCTGATGGAAACCCTAGAATGAGTAAAACCTTTATTGATTTTCTTCAAAACGGGAATGACCCCAGATTACCTATTTTAGCAGCAAGAAGAAGTGACGGAAGCACCGATACAGCAGATTTAATCGGCTTTCCTAATGGTTTAAGCAGTGCTACATTATTGGATCTTACAGGTGAGGAAAACACAGATGCTTATGCTGAACCCAACCGTGCTATTTTAGCGCAATTTGAAGCACCAATGATTTTTCAAACCTATGCTGAAGTTGAGTTTATGTTAGCTGAAGCTAATGTGAGATGGGGTCTTGCAAGTGATGCGGAAACACACTATAATAATGGAGTAACTGCAGCTATGCAGCATTTATCGCTTTATAGTGATGCCGCTACCATTTCAGATACAGATATAACCACATATTTAAGCAACTATCCGTATGATGCAGGAAATGCTCTAGAACAAATTAACACACAATACTGGGCGGCAACATTCCTTAATGAATATGAGACGTTTGCAAATTGGAGAAGAACAGGGTTTCCAATATTGGTGCCTGTAAACTTCCCTGGAAATGAGACTGGTGGAACCATCCCAAGAAGACTTACCTATAATGAGAATGAGGCAAGTGTGAATGCGGAGAATTACCAGGCTGTCATTACAGCACAGGGCCCAGACCTTTTAACCACACGTGTCTGGTGGGATGTAGAATAATATTAAAAGCCTTTGATTTTAATTAGTTTTGAGTTTGTTTTTTATTAATTCATTAAAGGAGAGGAAACTCTCCTTTATTTTTTGGCTCTAATTAGTATCTTGTATTTATGAAATCATTCTCCTTACAACGTTGTTTTTGCGTTTTATTACTCTTGGGTTGCAGATCAGAAAAAGAAAATCTTGAGGTTCCCGAAACATTATTCACCTTATTGGAGGTTTCGAAAACTGGAATAGATTTCAGTAACACACTTAAAGATGATATAGATAAAAGTATTTTTCTATATGCTAATTTCTACGGTGGTGCAGGCGTGGGTATTGGTGACTTTAATAATGATGGATTACAGGATATCTTCTTCGCCGGAAATATGGTGCCGGACAAATTGTATTTCAACAATGGAGATATGATGTTCGAAGATCGCACCCTTGAATCTGGAATATTAAATTTGGATGGATGGTCTACTGGAGTAACGGTAGCTGACATTAATAATGACGGACATTTAGACATCTATGTTAGCCGTGAACTATATGACGAAAATCCAGAATGGAGAAAAAATCTATTATACCTCAATCAAGGAGATGGTTCATTTAAAGAGCGGGCTGAAGAATATAATATAGCAAACGACCAACGCACGCGCCATGCTACTTTTTTAGATTATGATAAGGACGGACGGTTAGATCTTTTCTTGTTAACACAACCCCCCAATCCTGGTAGTCTATCTCAATATTTTAATCAAAAAAATCTACTCCTGCCAGAATATACCCTTAAACTATACAAAAATGAAGGGGATACATTTAAGGATGTTACCAAGACCTCTGGCATACAAAGAACCGGATTTCCAAACGCCGTATCGGCTAGTGATTTGAACAATGATGGATGGACAGATCTTTACGTTGCAAACGACTTTTATGCACCAGATTTTCTGTTCATCAATAATCAGGATGGCACATTTTCCAACATGGAAAAAGAAGCCCTTAAACAAACATCTTACTACAGTATGGGCGTTGATGTAGCCGATATAAACAATGATGCCCTTTTAGATGTCTTTGTTTTGGATATGGTGGCGGAAGACAACTTCCGTCTAAAATCCAATATGAGCGGCATGGATATAGGTTCTTTCTGGAAAGTAGTGGAAGAAGGAGGGGGCCACCAATACATGTACAACGCTCTGCAGCTTAATAATGGCAATGGAACCTTTAGTAACGTAGCCCAATTTTCCAATATGGCCGCTACAGATTGGAGCTGGTCCAACCTTATTGCAGATTTTGATAATGACGGGTTAAAAGATACTTATATAACAAATGGTATTCTAAGAGATATCCGTAACACGGATGCCGACAAAAATATTTCCGATTACATTAACAAGGCAAGAATAGATTGGATATCCAAGCACCCTAATGGAGGAAATATTAGCAGCATTTGGGACATTATAGATATACAAAAGGTTGTGAATATGATTCCGTCACAACCCTTAAAAAATTACGCATTTAAAAATTTGGGGGAATTACAATTTACCAACACCTCCAAAGAATGGGGGCTTAACAAGGATTCTTTTTCTAATGGATCAGCGTATGCAGACTTGGACAATGATGGAGACCTGGACTTAGTAGTCAACAACATAAATGAAGAAGCATTTATATATCAGAACAATTCTGAAAAGCTTGGAAACAAAAATTATTTACGCATCAAATTGACTGATAACGAAAACAAACCTCTTTTTGGAACAAAGGTCCAGATTTTCACCCCAAATAGCATACAAACCCAAGAAACCTCCAATGTTCGCGGTATTTATTCCACTAGTGAGCCCATAGTGCATTTTGGGCTTGATAACACCATTGCAATAGATAGTGTTTTAGTATTGTGGCCTAATGGAAAAAGTACGGTTAAAAAAAATATTGCCGTTAACCAAGTTCTTAAAATAAGCATGGACGAAAGCATTAAATCCAAACGCTCCTTAACCCTTGGAAATGCTAAAATGTTATTCAAAAAATGTTCGGATTCCTCCCTACTGTCATTTAAGCACAAAGAGAATAATTTTGATGATTTTCAAAAACAAATACTCTTACCTCACAAACTCTCCCAGTTTGGCCCTGCTTTAACCGTTGGGGACATTAATGATGATGGGTTAGAAGATATTTACGTAGGTGGAGCGGCAGAACAAAGCCCAAAACTTTTTATACAAAATGCCAAAGGTGGGTTCATTAGCTCCCAAGATAACTTTTGGTCCAAGGAAAGCCCCTATGAAGATGTGGATGCAATTTTTGTTGATATAAATAATGACGGGTTCAAAGACCTCTTTGTTGTAAGTGGTGGAAACGCTTATAAGAACAATGATTTTCATTACACGGACCGTTTGTATTTGAACAACGGTCTCGGAATCTTCAAGAAAGGCGCCATTCTTAATACAAATAGAATAAGTGGGGCCGTAGTTAAAGCAGCTGATTATGATAAAGATGGGGATATGGATCTTTTTATAGGAGGTAGACATGTACCCCACCAATATCCAACCCCAACATCCAGTACCTTGTTGCGTAATGAAAACGGACAACTAATCAATAGCACTTCAAACTATGCGAATGAATTGCTTAACATTGGAATGGTAACTGACGCTGTTTGGTCAGATTATGACAATGATGATGATTTGGACCTCATACTTACAGGGGAATGGATGCCTATTACTTTCTTTGAAAATACCAACGGACAATTAAATCTGAAAAAAAATCCTGATTTGGACAAAACCCGAGGCTGGTGGTTCAGTATAGACCAAGGGGATTTTGACAATGATGGGGACATGGATTTCATAGCCGGTAATCTCGGATTAAATTATAAGTACAAAACCAATACCGATAAACCTTTTGATATTTATTACAAGGATTTTGATACCGACGGTAGCGGTGATATTGTTCTTGGATATTATAACAATGAGAAACATTACCCACTTCGGGGTTTTTCCTGTTCCTCTCAACAGATTCCAGGCTTAAAGGATAGAATTAAACAATACGATATTTTTGCCTCTTTAGAAATTAGTGAAATCTATGATGAAGAACAGTTAAAAAATGCCCTACATTACGTTTCAGATATATTTTCTTCAGTATATATTCAAAATAACGGAAAGGACGGCTTCAAGATATCACCACTCCCCTATTTGGCACAATTGACCAATATTAACGATTTTAAAGTGAACGATTTTAACAATGATGGACATTTGGATGTATTGGCAATAGGGAACTTATTTGTTTCGGAAGTGGAGACCCCCAGAAATGATGCTGGTACTGGTCTTTTACTAATAGGTAATGGTGAAGGACAATTTGAAGCCCACAGAGGTGCAGAAATAGGATTTTATACAGCAAAGGATGCTAAACGTATTGCAACGCTTAACATTGCAGGTAAACCATCTGTTTTAGTGGGCAATAATAATGACATCTTACAAGCTTTTTCGTTTCGGTAAACAAATATGAGGTTTAGGTTAAGCCTAACCCAAATACAAATCCACCAACCCCTCCGGGGTCTTTACATGAATTTGCTTATTCTCCCGATCCACTTTGGTGATAATATCGTCACTTATAGGAATTAGCAGCTCTTTACCATCTTTCTCCGCTTCAAAAAGCTCTTGGGAGGCGCTGTCATTTACCGCCTTTATTATCCCGATATTCCCATGAACCTCATCCATTATAGTAAAACCGATAACCTCGTGAAAGTAAAATTTATCCCCAGATAAAGGTGGCAGCATGTTCAAGGGGAGATATAATTCCGCACCGATCATTTTATCGGCTGTAAGTTCGTCTTTGACCTCTTCAAAATCAATACGGAGCAATGCCGATTTATGCAGTCGACAACGGTCAATAAAAAATGGAATCAGATTGTTCCCAATTGAAACAAATACTGATTCCATGTTTTCGTAGCTATCGGGTTCATCGGTATCTAACTTTACCAACAATTCTCCCTTAAAGCTATATTTTGAAACGACTTTGCCCAGGTAGAAGCAATCTTCCTTGCGCATAGCCCGAGTGTTTACTCTTCTTCTTTGCTTGCTTCAGCTTCTTCGGCAGGAGCAGCTTCCTCAGCTTTAGCTTCTGGCTCAGCAGCAACAGCCTCTTCTTTTGCAGGTTCCGCCGGAGCTTCTTCTACAACTTCATCTTTGGCCGGTTCTTCAACTGCTGGAGTTTCCTCAGGCGCAGCCTCAGTAACTTCTATAGCTGAATCAGCAATTTCTTCCGTAACCTCTTCTTCTACTTCTGGTAATGCAGCCGCAGCTCTTTTATCACTAACTTCTTTTTCAGCTTCCAACGCCTTGGCCTTGGCTTCAGCTTTAGCTTTGTCCAAACCACCAACTTTAGCTGCCACGGCATTTTCTTTTTCCTCAACCCAAGCATTGAACTTTTCTTCTGCTTGTTCTTCGGTCAAGGCTCCTTTGCGAACACCTCCCAATAAGTGATGCTTCAACAAAACGCCTTTGTACGATAAAATAGCTCTTGCAGTATCTGTAGGTTGCGCTCCATTGCTCAACCATTTTACCGACCCATCAACATCCAAATTAATGGTAGCTGGGTTGGTATTAGGATTATACGTTCCTAATTTTTCCAAAAATTTACCATCTCTTTTTGATCTGGAATCTGCAGCAACCACCCAATAGAATGGTTTTCCTTTTTTACCGTGTCTTTGTAGTCTAATCTTAACTGGCATATCACATTAATTTGTAGGGTGCCCGACCCTGATTATTAATTCTATTTTTCGCTTTCAAGTTAAGCGGGTGCAAATATAATCCAAATACGTTAACTATCAATATCTTTTATATTTTTTATTGGTTGATAAATCTTCACAACTGTTTTTTCCAAAATCCTTCTTCTTTCCTATTTTTATTCATTGCTTTTTAATGGAATTATTCGACTACTCCTTCAACGTGCAACGTAATCAGGATAACAACTCGAACCCACAGAACCATATACTATGTATTTAATCTTCGATACTGAAACCACGGGCTTACCCAAGCGATGGAATGCACCAATCACTGATACGGATAATTGGCCGCGTTGTATCCAGATTGCATGGCAATTGCATGATGAATTGGGAAATTTAGTGGAGCATCAAGACATGCTGGTGCAACCGGATGGCTTTAATATTCCTTACGAGGCTGAACAAATTCATGGTATTTCCACCGCCCTTGCCGAACAGGAAGGGCTTCCTTTGGATGAAACTTTAGCGCTTTTTAACCAAGCACTTTCCAAGGCAAAATTTGTGGTAGGGCAGAATGTAGGCTTTGATGTGAACATTATGGGGTGCGAATTTCACCGATTGGGTGTTGAAAACTCCTTGACCACACTTCCTGTTTTAGATACCTGTACAGAGGCTACAGCGGAACTTTGTAAAATTCCCGGCGGACGTGGAGGGAAATTTAAATTGCCCACACTTACCGAACTTCATGAATATCTTTTTGGAGAACCTTTTGCCGAAGCACATAACGCAACTGCCGATGTAGAAGCCACCACGCGTTGTTTTTTAGAGCTGGTCCGTAAAAAGCATTTCTCCATCAATGAACTGGATGTACAACCCGATTATTTTGAACATTTCTCTGAAACCAATCCACAGGTTATTCCACTTATTGGATTAAAGCACATCAACCTTAAAAAAGCATCCAAAGCTATTTCAGATGCACTTTGGGCCGAAGATACTGGCGAGATTTCCGAGGCAGAAATCAACGAAAATGTTGAAAGCCTGGCAGACGCCCCATTTGCACATTTGCATAATCATTCCCAATTTTCGGTACTTCAGTCCACCATAAATATTAAAGATTTAGTGAAGTCAACTGCACAAAATGGGATGTCTGCAGTTGCATTGACCGATCATGCGAACATGATGGGTGCCTTTCATTTTGTAAAAGAAATAAAAGCCCACAATAAAAATGTAAAAGAAAAGAATGCGGAATTAACTGCGAATGGAGAGGCTTCAACAGAAAAAGAAATCACACCGATTCTTGGTTGCGAATTTTTTGTTTGCGATGACCATACCAATAAAAATGTAAAGGATTATGGCTATCAAATAGTATTGCTTGCCAAGAATAAAAAGGGCTACCTCAACTTGGCAAAAATGTCTTCTATTGCCTATACTGATGGATTTTATTATGTGCCCAGAATCGACAGGAAAATTGTTGAGCAATATAAAGAAGATATCATTGCCCTTACCGGAAACCTTTATGGGGAAGTGCCTAATAAAATATTAAATGTGGGCGAAAAACAGGCTGAGGAAGCTTTGTTGTGGTGGAAAGAACAATTTGGCGATGATTTATACATGGAAATGATGCGTCATGGTCAGGAAGATGAAGACCGTGTAAATCAAGTTTTGGTTCCATTGGCCAAAAAACATCAGGTAAAACTAGTTGCCACGAACAACACCTATTACTGTGCCAAAAAAGATGCCGAAGCCCATGACATTTTGTTATGTGTTAAGGATGGCGAAAAGCAAACCACACCAATAGGAAGAGGTCGCGGATATCGCTACGGATTGCCCAATCAGGAATATTACTTTAAGTCTTCCGATGAAATGAAGACCTTGTTCAAGGATATTCCCGAAACCATTTTGAATGTTCAGGAAATTGTTGACAAGGTGGAATCTTTTGATTTGGCAAGAGATGTTTTACTTCCAAAATTTGATATTCCACAAGAATTCAAAGTTCAAGAAGATGAGGGTGACGGTGGTAAACGTGGTGAGAATTCCTATTTAAAACATATTACATACGAAGGCGCCACTAAGCGATATGGAGAAATCACAGATGAAATCACGGAGCGTATTGATTTTGAGTTAAAAACGATTGAAAATTCTGGATATCCCGGTTACTTTCTAATTGTTGAAGACTTCATTAGAGAGGCACGAAACATGGATGTGTCTGTTGGCCCAGGACGTGGTTCCGCAGCTGGCTCTGTGGTAGCCTATTGTTTGGGCATCACCAATATAGATCCGCTTAAGTATGATCTTCTTTTTGAGCGATTCCTAAACCCGGATAGGGTATCCATGCCGGATATTGATATCGATTTTGATGATGAGGGCCGAGGTAGGGTCATGGACTATGTGATCAATAAATATGGCGCCAACCAGGTTGCCCAAATTATCACCTATGGCACCATGGCCGCCAAATCCTCCATTCGGGATACGGCAAGAGTATTGGATTTGCCCTTGAACGATGCGGACCGTATTGCGAAGCTTATCCCCAATATGTCCAAGCTGAACAAAATTTTTGGGGTTGAAGAATCCGACTTAAAGAAAAAATTTAGATCGGACGAACTGGAAAAAGTTCATGAGCTCCTGAATATTTCTGAGGGGGATGATTTGGAAGGTCAGACCGTAAAGATGGCGCGTGTGCTGGAAGGGTCACTTCGAAATACTGGAATACATGCTTGTGGGGTCATCATTACTCCGGATGATATTACCAACTTCGTTCCCGTTGCCACTGCCAAGGATTCGGACTTATATGTCACCCAGTTTGACAATTCCGTGGTAGAAAGTGCCGGTCTCCTAAAGATGGATTTCTTAGGACTGAAAACTTTGACACTTATTAAGGATACTGTCAAAATTGTAAAAGCTAGAACAGGAGTTGAATTAGTTCCGGATGATTTTCCTTTAGATAATGAAAAAACATACGAGCTTTTCCAACGTGGAGATACTGTAGGAATATTTCAATATGAATCTCCTGGAATGCAAAAGCACATGAAAAACCTAAAACCAACGGTTTTTGATGACCTTATTGCCATGAATGCCTTGTACCGTCCTGGTCCTATGGAATATATTCCCAGCTTTATTGCCCGTAAACATGGGGATGAAGAAATTACCTATGACCTTCCTGACATGGAAGAGTACCTGAAAGAAACCTACGGAATTACGGTATACCAAGAGCAAGTGATGTTGCTTTCTCAAAAGTTAGCTGGTTTTTCTAAGGGTGATGCCGATGTTTTGCGAAAAGCGATGGGTAAAAAGATTTTTGCCCTACTTCAAAAATTAAAGCCACAGTTTTTGGATGGCGGAGAAAAGAATGGTCACCCCAGAGACATCTTGGAAAAAATCTGGAAAGACTGGGAAGCCTTTGCATCTTACGCCTTTAATAAAAGTCACTCAACCTGCTACGCCTTTATTGCATACCAGACCGCTTACTTAAAGGCCCACTACCCTGCCGAATATATGGCCGCGGTATTGTCTAACAATATGAACGATATTAAGCAGGTAACTTTCTTTATGGAAGAATGCAAACGCATGGGACTGGAAGTGCTTGGACCAGATGTAAATGAATCTTATTACAAATTTGCCGTGAATAAGAGTAACGCTGTTCGTTTTGGAATGGGTGCGATCAAAGGTGTTGGACGCTCGGCTGTAGAAACCATAGTCGAAAACAGAAAAGAAGATGGACCTTATAAATCGGTTTTCGATTTAGCAAAACGGGTTGAACTACGTGCCGCCAACAAAAAATCTTTTGAAAACCTAGCCTTGGCGGGAGGATTCGATTCTTTTGGAGATACTCAAAGGGCACAGTACTTTCATGATGAAGGAGATGGCATTACTTTTCTGGAAAAAGTAATAAAATCGGCAGCAAAATATCAAGAAAATAAAAACTCTTCTCAGATGGATATGTTTGGGGGAATGAGCGAAGCACAAATAGCCGAACCTGTTGTTCCTCCTTGTGAAGATTGGGGCACCATGGAAAAACTACGTCGTGAAAAGGAAGTTGTGGGCATCTATATTTCTGGACATCCTTTGGATGATTTTAAAAAAGAGATCACGGCATTTTGCAATAGCAGTGTATCTGCTTTTACCAGTTTGGAAAATTATGTGAATAGGGAATTAACGGTTGCGGGAGTAATTACCGATGTGCAACACCGGATTTCAAAAAATGGAAAGGGCTGGGGTCTTTTTACCTTGGAGGATTATATGGATACCCATGAGTTTAGAATTTTTGGTGAGGAATACCTCAAGTTCAGACATTTTTTAATGATCAATTCCTTTGTTCACGTTAAGGCCTTTGTAAGGGAAGGATGGGTGAATAGAGATACCGGAAAAAAAGGAGACCCTAGGCTACAGTTTAATGACTTTAAACAACTTCAGGATGTCATGGATGCCTATGCCAAAAAGTTGACCATAAAACTGGATATAGCCCGTTTGCAGGAAAAACGGATTCAAACTTTAAAGGATACCTTACAATCACATAAAGGTGACCACCCCCTCAATTTTATCGTATATGAAATGCAAGATGAAATAAAGTTGAATCTGTCTAGTAGAAAGCAAAAGGTGAAAATAAATAGTGAACTTCTTTCTGAACTGGAAGAAAATGAAATACACTACAAATTAAATTGAACTTCTTTATAATTTATGTTGATGGTGTCATAGCTAAAATGAATATGTGAGCGGTAAGGAATGTGGTCAATATTTGACTAACTTTGTAAATATTAAAACAAATAAAATGGCACTAGAGATAACAGATGCAACTTTTGATGAAGTAGTACTTAAAAGCGACAAGCCTGTCGTTGTAGACTTTTGGGCTGCATGGTGCGGACCATGTAGAATGGTAGGACCTATCATAGAAGAAGTTAGTTCTGAATATGAAGGAAAAGCCGTGGTTGGCAAAGTAGATGTTGATGCTAATCAGCAATTTGCGGCTAAATATGGTGTTCGTAATATTCCCACCGTGCTTGTTTTCAAAGATGGTGAGATTGTTAACCGTCAAGTGGGAGTGTCTCCAAAGAAAGTATATACCGATGCTATAGAAGCTTTATTGTAAGCTTTGTATAAATAAAAAGTTTTAAAAAAGGTTTGGCAATTGCCAAACCTTTTTTGTTTTATATTGAACCTTGAATGGATATTAGGTCAGAACTACATAAAGCCCAGCTCTTTCAAAATCTTGAACTTTTGGCAAACCAAATTGTTGAAGGTTTTATAAGCGGTATTCACAAGAGCCCTTTTCATGGATTCTCTGCGGAATTTGCCGAACACAAAATCTACAATCCCGGAGAAAGCACAAAACATATTGACTGGAAGCTGTTTGCCAAAACAGATCGGCTATATACCAAACGTTATGAGGACGAAACCAATCTAAGGTGCCACATGATTCTCGATAATTCTTCATCCATGCATTATCCAGAGATACCTGAGCTCAATATTAACAATTTAAACAAAATAGGTTTTGGGGTATTGGCCATTGCCGGACTCATGCAAATTCTGAAAAAACAGCGTGATGCAGTTGGATTGAGTATTTATTCCGACGCCTTTAATTTTTACGCTCCCGAAAAGAGCAGTGAACGGCATTTTCAAATGTTGTATTCAAAATTGAATGGTGTTTCCATAAATTCAAATAGTATAAACACTACGAAAACCTATACGTATTTGCACCAGATTGCGGAAAAGATACACCGGCGCAGTCTTATTTTTTTGTTCTCGGACATGTTTCAAACCGAAACCGAAGAAGCGCAGCTTTTTGAAGCACTGCGGCATTTAAAATACAATAAACACGCTGTGGTACTTTTTCATCTTTTGGACCATAAACATGAACTTCATTTTGATTTTGAAAATACCCCTAAGCGTTTTGTTGATGTGGAAACTGGAGCATATATAGATTTATATTCGGACAACATTAAAAAGAATTACAGCGAAAAAGTGAGGAGTTATCAGGATACCCTAAAACTAAAGTGTGCTCAATACAACATAAAGTATGTAGAAGTGGATGTAGGGTCTAATTTTTCGCAAATATTTAACACCTTCATGATTGAACGTCAGAAGTTTGCTTAAATCTCTATTTTATTTTTGAAAAATATTTTGTTGAATCGAAAATGCAAATGTATATTTGCAGGCGCTTTGAGAAAAGCATTGTAACAAGATTTGAACCTGACTGTTGTCAGGGTCTGTATAGATAAAATCCTTGGTCTGGTAGTTCAGTTGGTTAGAATACCTGCCTGTCACGCAGGGGGTCGCGGGTTCGAGTCCCGTCCAGACCGCTGAAAATTTATTAAATTTCAGCATAAAGCCTGTAAATGAAATGTTTACAGGCTTTTTTCATTTCCATTGATACCAAAAAACATCAATTTTCACCATATAAAAGGTGACTAATTCGGTGCCTCTCAAGCTCTTCATTTTAGAGGCACCTTCATCGCTGTAATTCACTGTTTTATAATTTACTGAAAGGATTTGTTAACATTTACTTAAGACCTCTTTTTGTACCTTCAGAGTGTTAAATCAAAACCCTTTTCCATGTTCACTACAATCAACATCATTCTTTACCCCAAAAAACGGAAATCAAGCAATAATAAATTAGTGCCCATCTATGCCCGTATTACATTGGACAGCAAAATTTCTGATGATATGGAAAAATTGAAAAACGACCCTGCCCTGTTGGAGTTTGCCAAGTCAATTTGAATCTTTTAAATTCAGTTTCATACAAGTTGTCCTGATTTTGGACACTTCAATTTATCGTTTTTGGTGGTTCTCAATATCCATCCCATCCACTTACAGGGGTACACGGCAGCGTTTGTACAAAAACATTAAAACATGTTCAATCTCGATTCCAACAATTTGAAATACTTTTCTTTCATAGCATCCGAAAGAAACGAGATTTCTATCAACTCCTTCCATTTTGGCGTTGCTTTTTGCATCTGTTCCAGAATCACTGTGATTGTTTTGTCGTTCAATTGTAATCGTTCCTTCGCATAATAGTCTATAAAATCCGAAGCTTTCAAATTACTTTTTTTTCCTTTCAGGGTCAATGCGATTTCTTCATCGGGATTTTTTATGGCAATTGAAGAGTTCAACAGATCATATGTCGGGGTTAAGGTTGTTTTACCGTTTTTTGTAATCAGGGAAAAGTTTTTTAAATGCATGTCCTCGTTCCCTGTCACATAACAGAAAATGACCCGTTTGAAAAAATCTGCTTTTTCAATGGCCGGAAACGAGCAAAATTCTTCGATTACCGGAACCATTTTTTCCATGGTAAAACGATATTTTGTATCCCTTGTGTTTCCGGTCAATTGGGCAAAATCTTCCGTAGCGTACTTTTTTCCCTTACCATAGCGGTCAAAACGCTTTATAAAATAAGACAGACTGCCATCTTTGGCATATACCATCCCATGAAAGGGCACATTCAGATCAAATTCCTTGGCCATGCGCATGGTCAAGTCTTCATTTTCTGGCAATTGTGGAAATAAATCGTTTTGCGGCTTTATGATATATGTTCCAAATTGATCTACAATTTTAAATTCTTGGCCTACCACAGAAATTGTTGCACTCAGTTTAGGCTGCACTCCTTGGATGGACAATTTCTTTGCTCTATTTACAGCTTCACGTCTCAATTCAGCAGCCGTGAAGGGTAAATCGTTCAAATGATTCAACTTGGGCGCAATCATTCTAAGTCCCCTCTCACTATATTTTGCAGTTCCGCATAATTCGTATGTGATGGGACACCTATTCATCATCCATTGATTTAACCGTTACTGCACCTACCAGATCAGCACCTGTAGTCACTAATTGCGAGAAATAATCCTTTTTGTCGATTTTGGCAATTCTCAGTAACCCCTCCAACATGATACCTTCTGGCAGCAGACCTTCAAAAAAAGGGGGAAACGATCTATACCTGTATTTTTTATGACCAACGGGCATGGTCAATGATACCGATTCACCATTATAATCATGATTATAATCAAAATGATATTCGCTCGGAGAAACTTCTGTCAACACCCCGGCCTTGTTGCCGTGGATATATACAATTGCCTTTCTCATACTCGTTTAGTCAATGGGCTTTTAAATTCTATTTTAATGTTCAAGACCCGTAGTACCGCTAAAAGATTGTTCCAACGAACAGTTTCTTTATTCTTTTCAATATCAAAAACGGTGGTCTTCCCAACTCCGGCCAGATTGGCCAATTCAAGCTGTGTAAGCCCTGCTTTTTTACGATGGTCTTTCACCATAGACCCTAAATCAAAATCATTCATATTTACCGCTTAAGCAGTAAATATATGCAATTTAATGATTCTGAGTAGCATAAAAACCTAAAAACAGTATTTTTTTACTGCTATAACAGCAAAATAAGCATTTGGAAGCGCAAAAGATGGGGCAATGGCCAATATAAATCAATAATTACCGCCATAACGGTAAAATAGCAGGTTCAACACAGCAATTTTTAGTATAAATTCGAGTTCATACCCAAAAAATAGTGACTAACTCGAAAAGTTACTAAAGCTGGATTTATTTCAGTACATAAAAGCCTTCCTATCCAGAGAAATTTACTCTTTTCATGAAATGGTTTATGCAATGTCAGCAATTAACCCCATCAGCTTGAAAGAAGGAACTTGCCCATTTGAAATTCAAAAAGGAATGCATTTATTCACTTGTTTCCCACTTGTCCCGATATGGGACACTCCAATTTTATTTGGACCTACTTGGTGAAACCACCAAAATAGAAATTTTAAACTTTCCTGTTTTGATTAATTGTTTTATATAGTTTATATAAGGTACCAGTACTTGTCCAATGCTTGTCCTTATTTGGGACGATACCGGTACAGAGCTTGTCCCAATTTCAAACTAGTTCAGTGCATTTATTTTGATGTGATTTGAGTACCTAACCCACCTCTCTGGAAATGGTATAGAGACCTATATACTTACAATTAACCCTCCAAAACAAGGTTTCAAATCAGTTTTCGTTACTCTCTGAGCTATAAAAATGTAATTTATAGCTCATTTTTTCGTTATTTTCGAGCTATAAAAGCTAAATATATAGCTCATGACAGCATTTAAATGGAACTGGCAACAAAAGAATTGGCCCAATTTCACCTATGATGAGGCAGCTTTGAAGGACTTGGAATATCAGTTTGTACAAACAAGTGGTGTTGCCTTAGGTTCCATAAAACATATTGATGTAGATGACAAGAATGAACTTTTGATTGAGGTTTTGTCGGATGAGGCCCTTACCACCTCGGCCATAGAAGGGGAATATCTTGATCGCGGGAGCATACAGGAGTCCATAAAAAAGAATCTAGGCCTTGAAACCGAAAGAAAAAAACTTCCACAAGCTGAATATGGTATATCGGAAATGATGGTCATTCTCTACCGAACATATGCAGAACCTTTGTCCCATGAGCACCTTTTTGAATGGCACCGAATGCTTACCTCCGGTAGAAGGAATTTATTGGATATTGGAAAATATCGTTCCCATGATGACCCTATGCAAGTTGTTTCAGGGCGTTTAGATAAACCAATCGTACATTATGAAGCTCCTCCCTCATCACAAATGACAAAGGAAATGGAAACTTTTGTTTCTTGGTTCAATGAAATCCATAGTGAAAATAAATCCAAGATGCTTCCATTGGCCAAGTCCGGGATAGCACATTATTATTTTTTAGCTATTCATCCCTTTGAAGATGGCAATGGACGTATAGCCAGAGGGCTTTCTGAAAAATCAGTGTCCATGGATTTGGGGAGATCAGCACTTATTTCATTGTCACAAACTATTGAGTCCAATAAAAAGGCTTACTATTCTGCTTTGGAAGCCCATAATTTCAAATTAGATCTCACCGAATGGCTTGTGTACTTTGGAGAAACCATAATTGCCGCTCAACAACATACGATTAGAACTATTGATTTTTTGATTCAAAAGGCAAGATTTTTCGACCGTTTCTCACCATTAATGAGTGACCGTCAACTTAAAGTGGTACAACGTATGTTCAAAGCTGGACACACAGGTTTTAAAGGTGGACTCAGTGCGGATAACTATATTAGTATTGCCCGTACTTCTGCATCAACAGCCACCCGTGATTTAAAGGATTTGGCAGACAAATCCATACTTATTAAAACAGGAGAACTCAAAGGCACCCGATATTTACTAAACTTAGTGCGTTAAGCAAAGAAAGTTCAAAAAAATATTTCGATGCGGATGTGGTGGAATTGTTACGCACGCCAAACTTAGGGTTGGGTGCGACAAAGTATGAGATTCGACTCCCTACATTCTCACCAAAACTAGAAGTGCCATCAAATAACATCGCTTGGGTTTGAATTCACCAGAAAGTACTTTTGAGTTATGTCCGGGGAAACAAGAACCTAACCGGAAAAGATTCTATTTTTAATGCCTTTAAGAGGGTTGAAGATTTGTGCTCACCAGATAGGCGATTTATGAGTTTTACTCATAATCTTCCTCAAATTGTAAAATCTGACAGTATCCAAAATTTAGTGTAAACCGAATTTCAGTGGGTTTAACTTTTTATAGTTTAACCCTTTTTACAATACTTTGCAAGTAAAGAAGCTTCTATTTCTATTGAGGTGTAAAACCTATCTCATTTTTTATAATACATTTACGATAATCAATAGTTTTTGTGGTGTATTGCAATCGTTTTTTGTGATGGTGAGCCGATTAGAGAATTTATTCAGCTCAAAAAACGACAAAAAAAGAGTTGATTCATATTTTTGTCGGGCTCAATCTCCTAACAGTAAACCAATTAATTACAGATATCCGTAAAACTTAAAATGCCATTTCATATAATTTTGGTCACCAACCAAAACTAACCCCATGTTAAAAAGAATAATCTTTATAGCACTTTTACTTTCTTTTTGTTGTTCTATATTCTCACAAAAAGATGAAATCAATTTAGTCTCTTGGAATATCAAAGATTTTGGGAAAACTAAAAACAGTGAAGAATTAAACAGAATTGCAGACATTATAAGAGAAGCAGATATCGTGGCAATACAGGAAGTAGTTGCCGGGTTTGGAGGTGCTCAAGCTGTCGCTAAACTTACAGACATTTTAAATCGAAAAGGCAGTAAATGGGACTATGTGATTAGTAACCCCACTAACAGTCCAAAGTATGTTTCGGAGCGTTACGCATTTATATGGAAAACGCACAGCATAAAAATTAAAAACAGAGGGTGGCTTATTTCGGAACTGAATATTCCAATTGACAGGGAGCCCTTTTTGTTGAATTTCTATCTAGATCAGCAAAAATTTACGGTAGTTAATTTCCACTCCAGGCCTCACGATAAAAATCCGGAGAGTGAGATTCAGGCCATTGGTGAGTTTGTTATAACTTCTTTACAAAATCCCCTCATAATTGCCGGTGATTTTAATGTGGATGAAAAAAAGCCCATATTCTCTACACTAAAAAAAGAGGGGTATATGCCTACCATCACAAACCAAAAAACCACATTAAAAAGAACTTGTAAAAGAAATGATTACCTCAACCACCCCATTGACAATATTTTTTATTCAAGTGACATTAAAAAAATTGAAGGTGATATTATTGACTTTGTCAGGTTTTGTGACCAATTGGAGGAAGCGAGAAAATTATCTGATCATTTGCCCGTTTTTCTAAAGTTTAAACTAGAGTAAAGCCAACTAGGAAAGATATATCAACCGACAACTTTCGTCTACCAGCATATCATTTTTAGGTGACAGAATGGATTGATTTTTATTATTAATCACTCCAAGCAAGGTTTGATCGCGTTCCAACAAAAGTAATTTTATCTCTTTTATCAATGTGGGGTTTGAAAATTTAAATTCTGAAATTTTTGAGCTTTTGATACGTGCTTCACCATCTCCAAAAAGTTGATAGAACATAGGTGAAATATTCGGGTTACCAATACAAGCAGTAATGATTTTTGCATCAATTAATTCTTTGAACAAAATCTCATCACCTTGTATTTTATCTTTTATAATTTCAGCATTCACTTCATCATTAATTTCTGCAATTGTATGGATGTTGGGCGCCTCTCTCTCAATATGAAAAATGGTCATTACTGTTCGCAAATCAACATCCCTAACGGTATCATGCTCATGAAATTCAGCAAAGACAATGGCATACTTTGCTTGTTTTATTTTTATCATTTTTAATGTATTGTAATCCGTGTGGTCTGCATTTACATAAATCAATCCATCCCTATCCTTAACGGGTTTTTGGGTTACCAACACAATCTTATTACAGTGCTTTTTATCTTTCAACAAATCCTCAATGACCTTTTCGGCAGATTTGGAGTATCCACAAATAACAATATGGTTTTTAATGTTTAAGCGGGTAATCTTTCCAGAGGTAATTGCATTCATAACTTGTGTTATTTTGTTGAGTATAATTGAAATGAAAAATCCAAAAATGGCCATATTAAAAATCAATAATAGCACCGAAAGAAGTTTTCCAAAAACAGTTCTTGGAGTAGTATCCGCCAATTCAATCAATTCCAAGGAATACCAAAAGGAATTTGGAAAGGTTGCAAAATCTCCTTCATTAGCATCATGCTCCACACTGTAAAGCCCAAAACTGAGTACTAATAGGATAAAAAAGGTTGTGGCAAAAAAGATGGAGAACAGCCTATTGTGTTCTTTCATCCCTTGTAAGATGATATTAAGTTTATCAATTTCCCGAAATGTCCTAACGGCTTTTACAAGCCGAAACAGCCTTAAGAATCTTAGAAAGCGAAGTGCCCTAAAGGCTCTAAAGAAACTCAAAGAAGGTAAAATGGCCAATAAGTCTATCATTGATGACGGTTTGGCCATCCAAATTAATTTGTTCTTCAATGCAAAGAACAATCCTTTGCTTATGTAGTCTTTTCTAAAATCAGATGATATATAGAAGCGAATGCCGTATTCCCCAATAAAAAAGAACAACGCAACCGTGTCTAAATATTCCACGCTCTTGGTGAAATACCCCTGTTCGTTCTGAAAAAAAATCAACACTATGGAAAGGAGGATCATTAGGGCAATAAAGACATCCAATAGATATTTTTTTGGATTATCCTCATTAAGGAACCAATATTTCAGGAATTTTTTCATGCTATTTCCTAGAACACGAAAGAGCAAAAAGCAATATGCTTATTGAAAACAGTAGCATAATTAAACATCCGCTATTCTTGTTTCTTGAAAATCTCTTTCGATAGGTAAGCCCTGGAATACCCGTACGAATAGAATATCCCCTTGAACTTAAACTGCCCCGTTTTCCTCTATAACTTGGTGTAACGCCCGATTTACTAATATGGATGCCCAAGCCTTTTCCCAGCTTTACTCTTTTATGAAACCTGAAAGCCATCTTTTATTCCTTTAAAATGAAATCCCTAATAATTTTATCCATATGCGTTGGTAAATCGGCCTGCTTAATCTCATAGTTTATCACCTTCATTTCATTGAACCATTTACTCCAATAAGCTCTTATGACATCTTCTTCATATGGATTACCTTTAGCTGGGTTAATTCCCAGCACTAGTATTTCCAAATTGGATAAATCTTTATTGGCCGCTATGAAACCAAAATCCTTCTCATCCATTCGTTTTTGCCAACTGCCCTTATTCAAAACATTCGTATTCAAATCCTTGGTCAATAAATAACTAGTCCGGTTACCTTCTCTCATCTTGGCATCTTTATGATACATATAACCATCAGTTAGAATCACCATTATATTTCGATAACCCTCATCAATACAATAATCTTCAACCTTATTTTTAAAAAATCCCCAAATATCAGACCCGATATAGTGATCATCTTTTATGGCTGATTCATAAATAAGTTTGGAAATGGAACCATAGTTTTTTGGTAGATTTAATATGGCTTCTTTTGTAACATCGTGGTTGGTAAAATGAACTTGTAATTCATTGATTTTTTGGTTTAATGATTGATCAGACGGTTCAGGGTCTATAAAAACTTTAATCCTATCGTCAATCTGGCGAACTCTTTTATTGAGCAAGTGTAATTCTAAACTTCTTGCCACTGATTCCAAATAACCTATATCTCTCATGAAAAACTCCATGGCAGGAGAAGGGTATTTTTCAGGATTTATCCTATCGGATAAATCAAGTAATATGCTAATGTTAAGGTTATGGTTTGAAGCAATTATTTTTGTTGTTGGAATAGATATCATTTCTTCTTCCTCCACATCAACTTTTGAATCTCGTTTACATGATTGTAGATAGGTGACCATTACAAACAATAGTAGAATTCTAAATATGATCTTCATAAGATTAGTTAATGAGTTTATACAATCTACCTTCATAGCTTTCATCGACTATTTCATGTTCTTCCAAATGCTTCCTCTCTTCTTCCCTGCATTTGGCCAATAACTCGTCCCTTCGTTTAAGGGCATCAAAATTATCCGCTATGGCCAAAAACCATCCCTTTACATATTCAGCATGGAACGTGAGATAATGTTTATTGGAAAAAATAAACCCATCGATGGTCCTTTGTAAATCATTGATTTTCCCTTCAATTCCGGATATTTCTTCTTTGATTGGATTTATTTTCCCAATCAACTTAAAGATTTCTTGCTGAGCATTCTCAATATCTTCTCTTTTTGATCTGATAAAGGACTTTATCTTATCGAAATTATCGTACTCCTTCATAATAAAATCGAAAACCAGCCCCCAAATAATATAGACCACGAAACCTGCGAAAATAATGCCCCAAAACTCAGCCTTTGTAAACGCTATCTTTATATCGAACGGAAGAGAGTTCAGTGTTTTTTCGATATCATAGATCTTCTTCTCAATTTGGTAAGCGAGTATGGAATCAAAAATGAAAGTGACCACAAACAAGGTTCCTATTTTTACATAGGACAACCAATTTTTATGTTTTTGGAACATATGTATCAAATAACCTAAACCCATAAAGGCAAACGGAATAGTGGCTACGAACACACCTTCTAGCCAACCATCTTTAATTGCTTTTGACAATGCATTCGCGTCAAATATTGCGGCCGCCAATTCATGATTTGGATCAAAGGTTTTAAAGAAAGCAGAGTATGAGGCCGAGATATAAAAGACCAATAAATAAAAGGTGATTGGAATCAACACGATCAAACCTAGATAGAATTGTGCCTTGGGTTTTTTGTCCACATCTTCCACATACTTTTCAGGGTTGTGCTTGACATCGGCAATCTCAGATTTGAACAACTTTATTTTCACCTCTAAACTTGAAATGGATTCTTCTAAAATTCCTTTTGCTGTTTTTCGTTTTTTAAGCTCAATTTCATACTTGCTTCTTTCTTGAGCATAGGGTTCTTTTAGAGAGTTTTGAAGTTTTTCATCCTCCCTACATTTTCCTTTATAGTCCATATACACATCTTGCAAACAAGCCTTGAATATCATGTGATTTCCTGCAGCTTGTTTTGATGAACCATAACCGCTTTCAAAAAAAGTTAGTTTTATTTTTTTGACATCATCTTCCTTGGGTCGTTCAATCTCAGGATTAGAATTCCTTTTTATCGAGAATATTTTTTTTAACGGACTCATACTATTCGTTCATTAGATTTATCAATTGTTTTTTGGAAACATTTTGCTTGCCATTTTCTAATAGGAACTCGCAGATATCGTCCACGTTTTCTTCCATAAAACCAAACTTTAGGCAGTATTTTTTTAAAGTGTTGACCTCATCTTCCGTTGCAACCCCATCAGCCCAAATCATCAGTACTAAATCGTAGAGGTATTCAATTTTATCATCAAGTTTCTCTGGTATGGTAGAATCTTGAGAAGGGTTCAAAAGCACCTCATTCAATTGTTCTTGATCCACTCCCCTTTCTTCTGCAAAGCGGTACAGCATTTGCAGTTCTAGGGTGTCGAAATTGTCATCAGTGAAAGCCATTTGGTACAGTCTTAAAAAATGGCTCTTTAACTCCAGTGAAATATTTATTTTTTCCATGGTTGATTGTTATTAATTTTCGCAAGCTATTCCATCGTTATCCCTATCCAAATTGGAATAACAAGCTCTATTGCTTTCAAATGTTGATTGCGCCTCTTCTTGAGTCGAAAAATCAGAGCAATTTTTCTCAGCACAAGACGATTCATTTTCAGTGGTACACGATATGAGACTCAATAGAATCATAAAAAACAGCATCAGCCCAATACATCCACCCTTACCGTTCTTGCTTTTAACGCTTTTTGACCTTCTGCTTATAAAATGTCCTTGAACATAGGTGCCATCCTTTTTATAATATCCCCTGCGATAACCCATTGTTTTATTTTATGTCAAATCATCTATTTCTGCATTTGGCGCATCTCGTTTTACAGCTGCAATACCACCTTTGCAAGCTTGTTTTGAATTGTACATTTCGCTCGTAGCAATAATTTCCCCATTGCCTTTAGAGCGGAGGTTGAAATAGTACTTGTCATTGGCACTTTTTTTGATTTCGAATTTTGGAAAAGCCATGTTTTTAAATTTTTATAATTTCTTTTTCAAACCTAAAACTGTTCATAGACAATTCCTTACAGATATCCGTAAAGCAAAAAAGAACGGCTCAAAAGCCGTTCTTTTCGTATAAACGCAGAGCCAAATTTTTATGTTTCCCTTTCTATTTTAAAGACCAAGTTTATAAATCTGATGAGGTTTTAAAATGAAGTGGTTTAAACCTTTTGATTAGCAATTACTAGCTATATTTTATAAAGTTATTGGCAGTAGTCATTATAATTTATGTGCTGCAACTTTCAACCAAATATCATTAAGTTCCTTTTTACTGATTTCAAATTTTTTCATAATAATCGGTTCGTATTCTTCTTCTTGCATATCCCAATATTTTTCACCCATAATTTCATTGTAAATTTCTAATTCTCTTTTTGTAGGTAAATCAGATTTAGATAAATTTCCAACTTTGTCTTTAATAACAATATCAAAATTATAATTAGTCCGTATATTTTTCCTGGCAATTTCTGGTGTCACATTTCCCGTTTTTGCGTTAGGTGACCAAAGTAGTTTTCCAAATGTATATCCATATCCAATATCATTTTTATCGTCGTAAACGAATATTATAATTTCATCAATATCCTTATTCTTTTCTGTTTTTTCATAAACGATAGATTTTAAAGTATTTTTAAGATTCTCTTTTGAAATATCAAATGGAACAACAATTGACATCGTCAATCTTATGAATTCGGGTAAATCCTTAAGTTCCTGAGTAGAATAATCAGATAATTTTCGTATTAAGGCTTTTGCGCTTGAAAATTCGGAATCCTCAATTGTAAAGGCGGATATTTTGGTAGAGTCAAAATCTATTATATAATTCGATTTAACTATTGAAGTTTTTAATTCCGCTCTCGTTTCCTTTATTGCTTTTTTAGTTGTTTTATTATTTTTTGTTTCGCTACAACTAAATAAAATTAGGATAGATAAAATCCACAATACTTTTTTCATTCCTTATATTTTATGGTGTGTTCTTCGGTTTATATTAATTGCCGCCAACGTCTGTTTATAGTCTAATAATGATTAATCCTCCCATCCACAAAGTGTTCTTTTCATTTCTTTTGCTTTTTTAAGGGTAACCTCGTATACTTTCGTAGAGCAACGGGAAAGTCCGCGGCAGTTTTTCTTATAATGATACCTTTTACTCCCCTTGCCTTTGCAGATATACACCTTGTCAACATTCAAGGTTTTTGCAAAACCACTTAAAAAAAAACAGGTTACAATGGTCAAAAAAATGCTAATCTTCCTCATAATAACCTACAGTTTTCAACAGTTTTTCCTCAAATTGATAAATGTCATCAATAGTTGTCATCAGGTGCTTGATTTCCCCTTTGTCTTTTTCAAATACACCTAAGTACTTTTTCCCTCCATTTAGATGGAGTCTGCACAGGGGTTTACGATTGTTATCGTCCAAAAGAATTCCAAAATAGGACTGCGTATCACGATGTACAATGCGCCCGACTGGAAGCTTTTTTCTTAAAATGGCCACAACAATACGGAAACCCTCCAGTTCTTCTTCTGTAGTTTCTATTTTGCTTACTTCTTCAGGCTCTTGAACTTCTTCCTGTTGCTGTTCTGCTTCTTTATTCAAAGCAGCATTCAAACGATCATTAACCTTTTCACTTATGGTCTGGGTAAAGGCTCTACTTACCAAATCGGTAAATTCCCCCATTACCTTTTCGGTAAGCCGGCCCGTATATACTTCGTTGGCAAATAGTTTTACAAAACGATGGGAAGGTGATTGCAATTCTTCTATAATCAACTTTTTTATCTCTTTGGTATATTTTAATGCGCTAGCATTATCCACTATTTTTTCAATATCAAAGTTGGACTTGTGAAACTTGGCAATTTCATGTGTTGTACTTTCCTTTAATTTGGTGATATCGAATTCTAGAAATGGCTTTTCATCCATTTTATTAGATGCCTCCAGATCAGTATAAAACCGATATTCAATTCCGTTGGTCAATAGCGCAAATCGGGTTTTTGAAGCATGGAAATAACGGAACAACTGAGAACAGTGCGCATCTAGTTTTTCCTTCCAATTTTTACATTCAATGATGATGATGGGTTTTTCATCTTGAAAAATGGCGTAGTCTACCTTTTCGCCTTTTTTGAGTCCTAGGTCCGCTGTAAACTCAGGTACTACTTCGGTAGGATTAAAGGTGTCATACCCTAACAGATTTATAAACGGAAGCACAAAAGCATGCTTGGTAGATTCTTCGGTATCTATTTTGTCTTTGAGCTTACCGATTTTTTCGGCCAGGGCTTTTAGTTGTGGTTGGAGTTGCATATTATTTTTTGGTTTCCTTTTTTATGAAGATTGAAATCGTCAGTAGAATTGCCCATATTATATCTATGATATTCCATAGTTCTCGTCCGAGAGCAATTTTAAAAATTGGATTGATTAATATGGCTGATACTAGCCAAATCAGAAACCAATTCTTATGCTTTTCGTAATCATTGAAGGCTAAAATTCCAAAACTTATCATTCCTAAAAACCGGACTAATTGGAAGTAACCGTAATCCCAGTCCAGTAAACAACCCACAAATAATATGGCAAGAATGACTTTTATGAATAATAATGATTTATTCATAACTGCTTATATATATGGAACTCTCCCGTGGGAACTAGATTCAATTACATCCATCTTTTTCGCATGTAATTGCCTCATTTGAACTGACCCAATGACTTGCAGTAGTTTCAAAACCACATTCTGTTCTACTTCCTTTTTGACCTCTGTGAACTTCTCCTGTTTCTGTGTTCTTAACTGGCATAATTTTTATTTTTAGAATTATTAAATCGCCTTAAACTCGGTAGCCAAAACTGCAATAGTTTTATCTAACGTTACTCCATGGTTACTACAAACCGTTTTTATATCATTTATAGCCTGATGTGAGGTTTTCTTTGGGTGCCAAAGAGTAGTATTTGGCAAATAATAGGTTTTTGTTTCCCCTTTGTATTGGAAATTGTCCCTATAATCTAACTTTTCCATTGCTGACTTAACACTAGTATGAAGCTTATTTATATCATAAGAAATCAAAATGTTTCCGACAGTATTTCCCATTTTTTTGTTTTTTGAAATTAATAATACACCAAACCTAAACCCATTAAAAGACAATCCCTTACAGAAACCTGTAAGGGATATAAATTTGTTTGAATATTAGAGTTTTTATGGCAGGCTAGCCATCAGATTTTACCTTCCTTCGCAAGTTTGAATAGTAGATTTGTAGTATTCTTGGCTTCGTACTCATCATAAAGCCGGCTTATTCTTTTGTCGATGGTGCTTTCGCTATTGGGGGTTCTATTTTCTTTTTTAAACTTATCGGAAACTTCTTTTTTGGTAAGGCCGTTGGCAAGTTCCTTTAATATAGCACGATCAAAAGCATCCAATTCAAGAGCATTGTTGGTAGCGGTTAAATTGATTTGAGGAGACACATAGGTTCTGTTATGAAATACTTCATGAATCGCATTGACCAACTCTACCATTCCGTTGCGGCCCTTGCATACATACCCGTTAATCTTATGCTCTTTAAAAAGAGCGTTGATGTGCATGGGATTGTTTTCCATAGAATGGACAATGATCTTTAAATCGGGCTGCAAGGCTCTTGCCGCTTTAATAAGTTCGCTTCCAGAAGTCAATTTTCGGTCGACATGGTCTTCCTCAAAAAATAAATCGGTGACCAATAACTCATAAGGCTCCTTATTTTTTAGAGCTACTTTTAAGCGGGTAAATGCCTTATCGCAATACAACTCGTTTTGCAATTCTTCAATAGTCAGTTTTTCATGCAAGGTTTCGGCGATACCTTGGTTTTCTCCTTGGAAATCTTCAGCTAATACTACTTTTTTGAACATGGTGTTCCATTTATTATTTGGGGGTTCTGATTTCGGCCCGAAAGCCTTTTCCTTCTTCGGAATCAAAAGTAATGCTTCCACCTATGGCTTGGATACGCTTTTCTGTATTCCGAAGTCCATTTTTTCGCAACAAGGATTCTTTTGATGCCCCCACCCCATTGTCTTCATAATAAATAAAGAGTTCTTTCTTTTGGTCTCTGAATAAAATCACGGTTTGATTGGCCTTACTGTGCCGCGCCATATTGATAACCAGTTCCTGCAATACCTTAAAAAGTATCGTTTTAGTTTGATGTCCTACCAATGACCAATCCAGTTCTTTACCACCGTCAAAAGTCATTTCAACTTCTGCTGATTTGGTATATTCCAAAGTTGCTTTCAGGCTATTCCAAAAATCAGGACCCGTATCTACAGTATTTATTTCACGCGAGAAACTTCTAATCTGATTATAAACGGATTCCAATTTATCTAAAATGACCAATTTGTCAGTATTCCTTTGCAACATTAACATGGCCTGGTTGAGTTTACCACCATGATCATCATGCAATTTTCGTGAAAGTTGTGCCTCGGTTTCATGAATAGCCTCTAACTTTTCAGCCTTGCTTTTTTGTTTTAATCGTTTGGTACGTTGGCTAAAACCGTATAGTGAAAGTCCTAAAACAGAAGTAATGAAAAGCAGACCACCTAAATATATGATCTTCTGATTTCGTTGTTGACTGGCTTCCAACTCTTTTTCCGTATTTTCTTTTTCCAAACGGAGTATGGATTCCTGTTTAAGCTTGTCATCATACTTATACTTGGCAAATTGGGTTTTCACCTTAAGTTCTTGTTGGTAAAGACTGTCTTGTAAAAAGACATAACGGTCACGAATTTTTACATCTTTAGGTTCCAAATCCATCAAAAATTTAAGTGCGTCCTTTTCAGCCCTTGGAATTTTTATTCTTTTTGACAATTGTATAACGGAATCAAAATAGGATGTCGCTTTTCTTGGATTAGTTTTGCTGTAAAATTCTCCTAAGTGGGTGTAGCTAGCTATTTGTCCTCTTTTGTCGTTGTTTTGTTTTCGTAGTTGAAGCGGTTTTAGAAATTCTTGTTTAGTATTAGCATTACCGGAAAGCCATCTTGCGTAGGCCAGATTATCTAACACTCTAGCGTATTCCTTATCATTCTTGATAAGTAAAGAGTCTTTTGAAACCGAATTCAATAGTGAAATTACCTTCTTGTATTCTTCGTTTTCTATAAGTGTTGCAGCTATATTATTTTGATAAAGGAGTTTGTATTTAAAAGAATTGGTAGTTTCAATTGCCTGACTATAATATTTAAGAGCATCTTTAAAATTTGCCAACCTTCTGTGATTCGTACCTAAAATATTATAGACTCCAGCGATTGACTGCAAATCTTCCTTATTAGATAAATAATGTAATGCTTCGATTAACGTTTCTTTACTTCCAAAAAAATCATTTTGGTCTTTTTGAATAGTCCCCATATTTAAAAGGTTTCGCCCTATCCGGCTACTATCCATTATTTGTTCAAAATAATATTTTGAACGATTGTAATTATTAAATGCACTATCTGGGATATGGACAACTTCATCAAAATAATAGCCCATCAAGTAATGCTGCTTACCCAAAATAAATTCGGCTTTAACTCTCTTAGTATTATTTATAAGAAGTTCGTTAAATATTTGGAGACTATCGTATTCTTTTAAAGAAAAATGAATTAAGTTCTTCTGATATAGGACATTGCAATAAAGCGTGTCTTTACTGTTTTGACTTGAATAAAGAAAAGACTTATTAATGGCTTCCCGTCTTTCGTTCAAAGAAAAGCTGTTGTTTTTGGAAATGTTGTAGAAATATAAAATACTATCCTTCCCTTTACCAAGTTTTATATTATTTTTCTCCACACTTATTTCGCAAGAAAAAAACAAACTAGCAAAAATTAAAAACTGAAAAATTTTCAAAAATAAAGTTTTCTTAAAAGTATTTAAAAAAAGAGCTATACCATGTGGTATAGCTCAAATAAAATAAATTCCTACTTATTACTTACTACTTATCTGGTGGAGGTGGCGGCGTATTACTGTCATCTCCCTCAGTTGCCAAGGTCTCATACAAAGATTCGTCTTCGGCGATATTTCCCTTATCACAAGAGAATAAAAACATATTAAAAACTAGTGCCATTAAGGCTATCATTACTTTTTTCATCTTTTAAAATTTTTGGACATACCTGTGGCCGTCCGATTTATAATTCAGTTAATTCTGCGATGCGCTATCGCTTTTGAAAATCAAGGGGCGTCCCCCTTTTTTGTGGAAAGTGAAATCTGTAAGCAGTTAGTTTTTACTACTTTCCAATTGGCAAAAGCCAACCTCTTACAGATTTGTGTAATAACTAGTTTTGTACATTTGTTATGTTCGCAAGGCATAACAAGAACTAGCTTGCGATACAAACTTACCCCCGCTGTATCGCAGTAGTAACAAGGGATTCCAGAAATTCCTATAGTTCCTTAGAATTCCGTAAAAATTCCAGAAATTCCAATCAAACTATGGAACCAAAGACCAGTAAAAGTTATCAGAAGGAAGTATTAGAAAAGTATAAAAAGGACAAAGGTGGTCATATGATGAGCGGCTACTTAAGTAGCCCAACACGTAGCAGTATAAGAAATGCTTGTTTATGGTTATTAGATAGAAGAAAAGAGAAAAACGATGAATATATTTTGAATAGATTTTTTCAATTTAAAGAAGGAGAAGATAAAGCGAGACATATTCGGGGATTAAAAAGTGAAAAAGCAGATAAGTTTGTGCCTGTAATTAATTTTTTAAAGGGAAAGACCAATGATACAAGCGATGAAAATATAGAGCTCATAAGTTGGCTTATTGATTTTAAACCAAGACCAAGAGAAGAATACCTAGATCCAAAAAATATGGATTTAATCGAAGATGAACTTACCTTATCTGGATCTAAACGCACCAATAGCCCTAACAGTTCTGAAATCATTTCAAACAAAAATTCAAAAAGTGACTTAGATGATGATGAAAAAATAGGCTGGATAAAACTCACCATTACAGTAATCCTTTCAATGACTTTATTGATTTTTGGAATTCAAAAATGGTATTCAAATCCAAACATTACAGACTTAGAAAAAGATAGTTGTATGACATGGGCCGACACCCTTTATATCAAAGTATCTTGCGATATGGGTTCTCCTTCAAAATATGGTACAGCTGTAGAGCCTTTGGATAAAAATAAACTGAAGAGCATGAAGAAAGCGAAGGTTTATGCAGGATTTGATTTCTTTGCCGATAATGGTAAACCTTTAATTTGGTATAATAAAAACAAAAAAGGTGAAATTGAATATTTTACGGCGCCGGGTTTGCATCCAACTAACGGAGAAACATTGCGCAAAATAACGCCCTATATTATTCAAACGTATGTGCCAAAGCATAGGAATAAAAAGAGTTCATTTGTTCAATAACATAACGATATGACCTTGGTAAACGTTAAAGTATGTTAAAAGGTGAGCCCAGCTGTGCGCTCAAAAAACGACCCCTTGGCAGGCCTTTGATACAGGGCGTTTTCGAGAAAAGTTCGAGTCCCGTCCAGACCGCTAAAAAAAGCTCCACAGTTGTGGAGCTTTTTTATTTTTAAAGTTGTGTTGTTTGATAGACAAAATTGTCTGTTCTTAGTTTACGTAGGTAAACCGATGAAAAACTTTCTTTTTTTCAACATTCTACGAACCACTTTTTGCTGTCGTTCATTGAGTTCATTTTCATGTAGGTCAAAGAACTTTGCCTTCTTTAGAGTAAACTCAATCTCTCGTTCTGCATCTATTTGGACATCCAAGACCGTTTGAACCAAGTAGTTTATCCAGTCCGTGATTTCGTTAGAACGTTTAGCAGACTTTAGAGCTTCATAATACTTGTTCTTATCACTTTCTATGGATTTGGATAGACTAAATAACTGGGCGATCTATACTTTGAGAAAGTGCTTTTTCTGCTATGGCTCTACCTATTCTTCCGTTGTCATCTTCATAAGGATGGATAGACTCAAAATATAGATGGAACAATGGCCAATACAAACCAATAATTACTGCTATGACGGTAAAATAGTGGATTCAATACAGCAACTTTAATACTTTACGTCTGCATCCTTAAAATACCGTAACCATTCAATTCAACCGTGTCGCAGCTTCAAGAAAGAATAGCCAAATGCCCCGTTTATTTCCTGACATAGATACTTGTAAAAATAAAAGCTTTACTCATCAATACTGGCTTAACTCTAAAACATAACTTATTTTTGTATCATAAATTATCAAACTACACTGTCCTTTCCTTAGGTGTAATGTTCGTAAATGACTAAATGAAACAATTAATTCCGTTTTTAGCGGTAACAATGTTGCTAAAGCCTTTTTGGCCCTTGGCAGAATATGCATTGAACTACGATTATATTGTTGAGAATTTATGTGAGAACAAAGAAAAACCCATGCTTAATTGTAATGGGAAGTGTTTTTTGGCAAAACAATTGGCAAAGGAATCGGGAAAAGAGAAAAAAAGCCCCTTTGGTAGCGAAAATTCCAAATTAAAACTACCTATCATTGATTGGTTCCACATCCAGACTATCGATTATCAATCTTTTGATTTCGTGATTCATAACTACGAATATTATCACGAGCTAAAATCTCATTTATATATTTCAGAGGTGTTACACCCACCAGAGCTGGGATAATGCCTTTTGCTATCTATGCCATAGAGAGCGTTTTATACTATTCAAAATAGGAAATAGTGACGGTTTAAAGCGCATAAAAATCGATCCATTTGGATTTTAATAAACAAGCAACAAGCTTAATTGGTTTTCAAATCAATTACCCCCTCAACATGTATCAAAAAATCAATCTGAGAATACCTTTATAGGTGTGCTGAGCGGCCAAGCTCTTGTTGTAAACAACATAAAACATATGATTCTTTTCACAATACCCGGGAGGTTAACCCCTCCTCTTAAATTAAACTTAAAAATAGT
The DNA here is from genome assembly GCA_039985375.1 of Flavobacteriaceae bacterium. Classification (GTDB taxonomy): domain Bacteria; phylum Bacteroidota; class Bacteroidia; order Flavobacteriales; family Flavobacteriaceae; genus Flagellimonas. Next base: position 60,098 of record JBDWSS010000006.1, on the reverse strand, counting down.
GATAGCATTACTTTTTTTAAGTTTTACATTATTGACAACAAATGCGAATACTCCTCTTGACACATCAATATTTGCACAACAAATAGCGGTAAGCGGCACCATAACAAATGCCGAAGGAAAGCCATTGCCCGGTGCAAGTATTATAGAAAAGGGGACCATTAACGGAACCTTATCCGATTTTGATGGCAATTATTCGATACAGGTAGCTCCCGAAGCTATTCTTATAATTTCCTACATGGGTTTTATCTCGCAGGAAATAGTTGTAAATGGCCGGTCTACAATTTCAATACTAATGGCGGAAGACGTCACTGGCTTGGATGAGGTCGTGGTAACGGCCTATGGCACATCCAACAAAAGGAATTTTACAGGATCGGCAAAAAAGGTAGCGAATGAAACATTGACAAGAACTTCTTCTGCTAGTTTTGAAACTGCATTGCAAGGTAACGTTTCGGGCGTTAATGTGTACACCACAGGCCAACCAGGTGGTAGTTCAAACGTGCAAATTAGGGGCGTAGGCTCAATCAACGGATTAACCCAGCCATTATATGTTTTAGATGGAGTGGTGATCAATTCGGATAATAATTCCCGAATTGGTGGTAACGGAGCTGTTACCAACATAAACCCCTTATCTACAATGAATTCGAGTGATATCGAGAACATCACGATTCTAAAAGATGCGGCGGCGGCTTCATTGTATGGCTCAAGAGCTGCTAACGGAGTTGTTGTTATCACAACAAAAAAAGGAAAGAACGGAGAAACCGAACTCATGTTTAATTCAGAACTTGGTTTAACTCGCAATCTAACCAAGGAGAAAACCATTACTAATCAACAGTTTAAAGAACTTTGGCAAGAAGGACAATTGCACCAATATATTCAGAACAATGAAAATGGAGAGTTCACCCGGGTATATGGAGATGATAGTCTATTTACCAATTACCAAAACTTGGCACAAAACGATTATGAAGCCATTTACGGTACAACCGATGCCAACTCAGATTGGTTAGATGCCATTTATAGAACTGGAACTATTCAAAAACTTGGACTTTCGGCAAGAGGAGGTAGCGAACAAACCAAGTTCTATATCTCTGGAGATTATTTAAATCAAGAAGGAACCATTATTGAATCTGATTACAAAAGATATTCGGGTAGAATCAATTTAGAGAACAAGGCCAAAGATTGGCTCACATTGGGTGTTAATCTATCCGTGGCCAAATCTGAACGTAACACAGGCCAATATGATGGCACATATGCAGGTGGCTTAAACCCGTTGTATATGGCGCGTGTTTTGCCTCAGGCAGCTCCAATCTATGATCCCAACGGTTATGAGGGCATTGCAGGCTTACCCAATGAAATTGAAAAAAATGCAAACCCGATTGGAATAATTAAGGTAGGGCAGTATGTAAATAACGAGTTTAGGGTAAGAGGTGATGTTTTTGCTGAATTCAGCCTGCTAAAAGGGTTAAAGTTTAAAACTACTTTTGGCCTCGATCATCAAACCAATGAAGAATCGTTATATGATAATAAGGAGTTTGGCGCCGGTGGTGGCGTATGGAATGGAGTCCTATATGTTGCTCAGAGCGAGGTATTTCAAAATACTTCTTCCAACTTGCTCACCTACAACAATCAGGTTAACAAGCATGGATTTGGTGGTTTGTTAGGTTTTGAATCGCAGGTGTCTAAAATGAAATCTATCAGAAATGCAGGTTATGACATTTTAGATAGCGAGTTGTTATCTTCAAGTAGCATAGGCACATTGTGGTCTTGGTCGGGGTTTTCTGAAAATTACTCGCTGCTCTCCTATTTTTCAAGGTTCAATTATAACTATGATCAAAAATATTATCTATCGGCCAGTTACCGAAGAGATGGTTCTTCCCGTTTTGGAAAAGATACTCGTTGGGGTAACTTTTGGTCTGTTTCTGGAGCATGGATAGCCACCGAAGAGGGTTTTATAGACATAAAGGCATTGAATCACTTAAAACTAAGGACCAGTTATGGTACCAATGGTAACCTGCCACCGGAATTTTATGCGGCCTTGGCTTTTTTCAATACCGATGGTAAAGGTTATGGAGGGGAATCTGGACTTTCCTATGGACAATTGGCCAATCCTGACCTCTCATGGGAGTTAAGTTACAATTTTAATATAGGTTTTGATGCTGTGCTATTTGATAGGTTGAATATGACCGTGGAATACTTCTCAAAAAATACAAAAGACCTGTTATTGAATATTCCGGTTTCTGCAACTACCGGTTTCAATAGCCAGTTGCAAAATTTTGGAGAAATGAAGAACTCTGGATGGGAATTGGACCTTGGTTATACGCCTATCTCTGGCGAGGATTTTTCATGGAACACCAACATTAACCTTACCATGCTCACCAATGAAATCACTAAACTAAAAGGAGATTTAGTACCGAGCTACAGCTCAAATTATGGCCAAAACCCTACGATTGTTCAGGTTGGGGAAAGTTTAAATTCCTTTTATTTACGCGATTATGCCGGAGTTAACAGCACTAACGGTTTAGCAGAATACTACGTATTGGAAAATGGGGAGCGCACAGGTGATCTTACAACCGATGCCGAAGCTGCCGGTTTTGGTATTTTTGGGAAAGCATTACAAGATGTGCAAGGTGGATTTTATAATCAGTTTACCTATAAAGATTTTAGCCTGGATTTTCTTTTCAACTTCGGTATTGGTGGTGAAGCCTATGACCGCACAGCTTTTAAAAGAGATGATGATGGTTTTGCCCCTCAATTTACGAATACCACTGCACAATTAAACCCTTGGAACCCGAACAACACGGATTCTAAAGTGCCCATCAGAATTAATGGTAACACCAGCTTTTCAAATGATGTTTCAACAAGACATTTGTATAGTGCTAACTATCTTAAACTAAGAAATGTCAAACTCAGTTACAACTTACCAAAATACCAATTCATTAAAGGGGGAGCTATATATGTTCAAGGAGACAATTTGTTGTTGTTTACCGAATTGAACGACTATGATCCAGAGGCAATTGCCGATGGGATTAATTTTTTTCAAGTGCCAACGGCAACAAGTGTAATAATAGGATTGCAATTAAAATTTTAAAAAATGAAATATTTAAATTACATAAAATCTGCAGTTTTGGTAATCGTACTATTAGCATTAAAAGGCTGTAGTGAAGGTGTGTTGACCCAGACCCCTGACCACGTAATTTCAGAGTCCTTGGTTATTGATTCTGTGGATAAATTACAAAACCTGCTTACGGGTTCGTACAATGAAATTTCCGGAGGTTCTTATTTAGGTCGAATTCTGTATAAGCGTGCTGCAGTAAAGGGTACTGATTTCAGGTTTGTCAAAACAATTTATAACCCAAGAGATTATGAACAGACCGAGTACCGTTATGAAGAGAGTAGCAACAATAATGGGAGTGCCGAAGATTTGTGGCTACAGTGTTTTAAGGCTATCGGTAATCTTAATCTGGTTCTTGATAATATAGATGCTGCTGAGGGTGATGACAACAAAAGACAGCAAATAAAGGCAGAGGCATTGGCACTTAGGGGTATGGTATATTTTGATTTGGTTCGCACATTTGCATATCCTTGGATCAAAGAAAATGGCAGTGCCCAGGGGTTACCATTAAAACTGAATGCTACTGAAGTAGTTGTTGACCGAAGTAACCTAGGGGATACATATAAGCAGATAATAACAGATTTAAAGGCAGCTTCAGAAATTATCAACGAAGATACTTGGGCGGCTGGAAGCACTAAGTATATAACCAAAACGGGAATTAATGCACTGTTGTCAAGAATATATTTGTATCAGCAAGATTGGGAGAATGCACTCTTACAGGTCAAAAATGTGTTGGCGGTCAAGGGGGAAACAGATCTTATGGGGGTAGATACCTATGTTTTTAATGACTATACCAGTGAATCACTTTTTGAAATGAGCATCGATAGTGAAAACTCAGTGGGAAGTAATGGCTTGGGCGCGCAGTTTGATGCCAGTGAAGGAGGACAAGGCGATGTTATTGCAACCCAAACTTTTGTTGATCTGTTACAAACTTATGAAGGTGATCCCAGAGCTGCCCTGCTTACCGAAGACAAAGAAGGTACGACTACTGCTTTTGTAAAATATATCAATAGAGATGGTGGCTCAGGATTAAGTATACATAATGTCCCGATCATCCGTCTTTCAGAAATTTATCTGATAGCCGCAGAAGCATGTGCCAATGGGGCTACAGGCGGTGAAGCACAGGCACTGGTGTATTTAAATACGTTAATAAACAAAAGAACCACAAATTTTACTGCCCATCAAGCAACAGAGTCGGGCAATGCTCTTAAAGTACGTATTGCCGAGGAAAGAAGGCGTGAACTTGCTTTGGAAGGGCATGGCGTATATGATTACATTAGGACAGGTACCGATATTGAACGACCAGGAACCGATCATGTAAATACTGGGGTCAACATAAAAAACCTGAATATATCGGCGTCTTCCCCTAAAACAATATATCCTATTCCTGCAAGTGAAATTGAAGCGTCTCAAATGAAACAAACAGAAGGATATTAATATGACTTGTTTTAAGAGGTGATTTAAACATTCTTTTAAATCAAAAAAAGGGGCTGTCTTAAAAGTCAAGACAGCCCCTTTTTTATATGGTTATTTATGAGTTTTTGCTTTGGAAAACATTTCCAATAGTACATAAGCCGTTTTTATTGTAGATTTTTCATTGGTGACGTCTGTCCATGCAAAGTGTACCTGATCTTTTATAAGGCCCATCTGGGGAAACCCGGCATTTCTAGAGTTTTCGAGCTTGCTGATGATAATGGGTTTTGACTTTTGGCCGGACCTACTGATTTTCATTGCTTTGATCTGTGCTTTGTTATCAACTGTTTCCATCCAACTAGCAATAGCATTTTCATTGTCTAACAGTATAACATCGACCCTGCCCATTGCATTAAAATCACTAACCAAAATAGGACTGTCAAAATTCTCGCCTCCATCCGTAGAGAAAGCCAATTTGACCTTAGGCTCATTATTGGCAGCAGTGAACCATGATACAGCCAGATTATTGCCAATAGCATCAATTTTAGGACCATTTACAGGGCAACCATTAATCTTCCATAAATCATCGTGTATGGCTTTAGGCTCCGTCCATTTTCCATTGACCAGTCTTGTGATGGATATATCCCGTATTTCTTCATCTGATCTATCTCGGTATAATACTACAGGGCCATTATCTGTTATTGCTGCCGTGGTTTGGCAGCAACTACAGGTTCGATTATCCAATAACACATCATTACTTACAGTACCATTTGGAGAAATTTCTGCAGCTCTAATGTTCATTGTCCCTTTAACATTGTGATTATGTCCATGATCACTATTGTCTACATTCCTGCCATCTAACCATGTAATAAAAAAAGAGTCTTCTTTATAGGGCAAGATGGTTACAAAACCGTGTTCAGTCTTGGTACTGTCGGTATGTAACGGCAAACCTGTACTCCATTGGGTTTTCCCTTCGGGAAGAACATTCAGCTTAATATCGTATGAAAAAGTGGCTTTGGAAGATTTCTTTAAAACATGTGAGATCAAATTGCCATTATTTTCTGCGATTACAGGAAAATCAGCCCAATTTACAAACCAGTCCGTCCCTCTGACCATCTCTTTTGGTTCCTGCCAGTTGCCTTCCACCAGATTGGAATAATTAAACTGTACAACCGAATCGTTAATCTTCGTGACCCATGACAAAAGAGGTTTGTCAGTTTTGGTAAACAAAGCAGGTAAAGAGCTTGCTGTGTTTGTCGGAGAAGAAATGTAATGGACAATTTCCTTCTTCTTTTTTACTTTTTTTTCGCTGTAGTTACACGAAGTTAATAACAAGGTCAAAACCAAGACACCAATGAATTTGAAATCCTTCATCTATTTTATATTTTTTAGCTTGTCGATCATCTGTTGTGAATCCCATAGTGCCGCTCCCGAAATCTCATCTACTTTCTCACCGCTTTCATTGTAAATAAATGTTGTAGGAAGCGCATATATCCTCAACTGGGACAATGAACCTGTGAACCTGATGAAGTTAAAATCCAAATTGTGCTTTTCCTTAAAAGCTTTGATTTTTTCGACAGATTGGTCAGAGGCCAGAAGAAATATGTAGTTTTCTTTATCTAAAATGTTCTTGGACCTTAATAAAGCGGGCATCTCTTCAATACATGGCTTGCACCATGTGGCCCAAAAATTGAGCAATATTCTTTTTCCTTTGTAATTGGTCAGTAAAATTTGATTTCCTTCTAAATCTTCATAAAGTTGCTCAGTGAGTGGGGTTTCAATAACATCTGATTGAATATTGCCAAGTAGCAAGGCATCTTTTCCTGTTAGTTTACATGAACATAGAAACAATATTGTTAAAACAACAATACAAATCTTGTATTTCATATTTCATGATTGTTATTTATGAAAAACAAATGTATTAAAATAGCGTGATTCATTTATTGGATTGAAAACCTATCAATCTATAATAAAGTTTGGCTATGCAAAGGTGAGTACAAAATCCCAAGAATACCTATGCCAATATTTCTTCAGGGGCAAAAGTGAACGAAAAAGGTTGGATGAGCTACTTTCCAAATTACGGGAAGGGGATACTATTGTCGTTTGGAAAATAGACCGCATTGCCAGAAGCCTTTTCCATTTGGTAAAACTCGTTGAAGATTTTAAGAAAAGAAGAATCCATTTTAGAGCATTCAAGAGAATTTAATTGACACATCTTCCCAACGGGAAATTTAAACCCACAGTGTTTTATGAACCTATATTTTTCCCGTCGCCCTAGGAGAAAATGGCTACCCCGCTCGATCTCAGCATCCATTAACCTTTTCTTCAGTTCGCTTGCGTTGTAACTTTAAGAATAAATAGCCAAATGCTCCTCCGAAAAGCACCCCAAAACCAATACCTGTAATTACATCCAAAGGAAAATGAACTCCAAGATAGATACGACTGTAGCCGACAAGTAAGGCCCAACAAGCCAAAATAAATACGACCCACTTGTTATATTTCATGAAAAGTGTTCCGAAAAAACAGGCAAATGCAGAGGAGTTGGCGGCATGAGCGGAAAAATAACCGAACTTACCACCACAATAACTCTTTACCATTCGCATTATTTCTTTTACTTCGTCATTGTAACATGGCCTTAGTCTTCCTATGCCGTGCTTAAAAGCTATGGACAATTGTTCCGTACACGTAATTAATATGATAAGCATGCCCAAAATAATCGCCGTTTTCTTTAATCCAAAGACCTGATAGGAGTACAATACCACTACTAAATAAAGAGGGACCGTAATAAAACTTATAATTCGGGATAAGTATGTCCAAAAGCTATCCCAAAAAGGAGTACCTAGGTGATTTAGGTATAAAAAGAGTTCCTTATCGATTTGAATGAGTTCCTCCAGCATATGCAAGGTAAATCTGATTGTTAATTCTTCTTGGATTAAGATTGCTATAGCTTACATAAAAAAGTTAAGCTCAATAAATTCTGCGTGCACAATAAAAACAAAAAATTACTTTAATAAAAGTACGGCTAGAAGCGAGCTGCAACGCCAAGTTGGCCCGATCCAAAATTCAGGTCCCAACTTACTTTTTTGGCTTGTTGATTATACTTATCGCCGTATCGACCATCAAGATAGCGATCAATAGATTCAACGGTAAAAATACTGATGGCAACACCTAAAGCAACATCGGACAGCCAATGTTGTCCATCCCATAATCTCGAAACACCAGGAATTAAACCAACCGTATAAATTCCGGCTTTAAGCCAAGGGTTTTTAACCTGTTTTGCAATAGCATAGGCATTAGTAAAAGCAAGCATAGTGTGCCCAGACGGGAAAGAATGAAAATTCCTATTGGAATTAAATGGGTCAAAAGTATCCTTTGTTTTTCCACTTGCCGGGCGAGCCCTGCCAACAAGAGATTTACCCAACTGTTGTAAAAGTCCAGCAGATGTTGCAGAAGCTACCAATAATACCCCCGTGCGTCTCAATTTTTCATTTTTGGTAAACAGGCCCGTTACATAAATCCCTCCTGTCAACATATAATTATACTGTGGAGTACCAAATTCTCTTCCGTAATCCTTGATAAAAACGGGCACGCCTTCTTTCTGCCTAACTGCAAATTCAGAAGTTTGCTCATCAAAAAGGTACAATAGACCAGTACCCGCAGCAATGGCACCAAAGGTACTCCACTGCTTTCCTTTCCAATGCAATGGTCTGATGTATGAATACCCTACGCCGCCAAAAATGCTTCCAAGGTCATATTTAAAATTATCCCAATTGGATTCTTTAATGTCAGAAGAATCTTGAAGCTGGGAATCCGCCAGACTTTGCCCTTGTATCTCAACAAAACCAATCAGGCATAAAAGTAAAGTTACCGTCATTTTACTTTTCTTGCCAAAATTTTGATTTAACATAGGCCTATTAATGTTATAGCAAATGTAAGTAATGAATATATATATTCAATTATTTCTAAGGCTCCTACCCTAAATTGCCCTACATTAATTTCTGTGTAAAACTATACTAACAATTCCAATGAACAATAAGATGATATATCCAATACTGCACTTTGGTTTATAGGCAGAAAAAGGTGTTGGTGCAAAAAGATGCCCGTACTATCAAAATAAATAAAAGTGGCAAGCTGTACTTAGTATTATAGTAACTTATCGGGATTGATCGCAGCTTTTGTTATTGGCTTGACCAATCTTAAAAAAAATAGTGTAAGATTATCTTTTTCGAAACCCTTGCGTATTTTCTTAAATGCTATCCCCATTTGAGCTTCTACCGTTTTTATGGAAATTCCCATAATTTCTGCTATTTCCTTATACTTAAGCCCTTTGATTTTATTCATCTTAAGAATCTGCTTGCATTTGACGGGCAAGGATTCAATGATCTGGTTCATTTTTAGTATCCGCCTTTCCAATTGTTCCGTATCCTCATCTATTCTGTCTCGTAAGGCCCTTTCGTATATGAGATCTAATAGTTTAGTGTGGCGCTTGTTATGTTTGATACTGTCAATAAATCTATTACGGGCAATGGCATATAAGTAGTTTTTCGGCGATTTGAGCTCATCCAACTTTAATCTGTCATCCCATAAATCAATAAAAGCTTGTTGCACAATATCTTCTGCGGCCATTTGGTCCTGAGTATATGTAGCAATATAGGCCACTAACCTATTGTAATAGCGTTTAAATAGATATCGAAACGCGTTTTCATCACCTTTTCTTAACGCTATAATGGCATCTAATTCATTCATAAACATTAAAAAAAATCAATTTTCTTTAGGGGTTTTATGGAATTTACTAGCAATAATATAAACAAGTGCCTAATTAAGCAATAAATCGTGAATTATTCATAAGTACAATATGAAGGAAAATATAGTGAAATTTTTAACAAATTCGATTACGGAGGAAGAGCTTAAGGAGCTTCATAAATGGTTATCCAATCCTAAGAATCAGTCTAAATTTGAGAATCATATTAAGGATTACCATGATTTGAATTTGTCTACATTGAAAAATAATGTGGATAAGGCTTATCTCAATGTTAAACATCAAATAGATACAAGAAAGCCGGTAACCAGGGTTGTTCCATTTTACGGAGCAAAATTTGTAAAATATGCTGCCGCTATTCTAATACTCATTTCTTCGGGGTATTTCTTTTTAAGTAAGGACATTTTGTTCGACCAAAAACAAAATGAAAATGTTTTAATTGAGCCGGGCACAAACAAAGCTACGCTTACACTTTCCAATGGATCAGAAGTGGTTTTAGACAATGGAACGGTTTATCAGGATAAGGAAATAACAGGGGATGCTACGGAAATCATTTATAAACCCAGAACAAGAAACGCCGAAATTGTTGAGTATAATTATTTGACCGTCCCTAGAGGTGGTCAGTACCATGCTACGTTATCGGATGGCACTGAAGTTTGGTTAAACTCAGAATCGCAACTAAAGTACCCGGTGAGCTTTGTTAGGGGCAAAGTAAGAGTAGTAAGCTTAGTTTATGGTGAAGCCTATTTTAAGGTTTCTAAAAGCAGTGAACATAATGGTGATGCTTTTACTTTAAAAATGAATCAACAAGACGTTACGGTGTTAGGAACAGAATTTAACGTAAAAGCTTATCGGGACGAGACTGAGGTTTTGACCACTTTAGTGGAAGGTAGTGTTTCGGTCACCAACGATATTCATGAAGAACTGTTAATTCCAGGGCAACAGTCCAAACTGTCCGAGACTACAAGAAATTTTGATATATATCCTGTCCAGGTAGCGGAAGAAATCTCATGGAGAAACGGCAAGTTTAGTTTTACCAACAAACCACTAAAAGACATAACAAAAGTTTTATCGCGTTGGTATGATGTGGACATTGATATTGCCAATGCAGAAATGGAAAATATTGCGTTTACAGGAGTTTTAAGCAAACATCAACCTTTGACCGAAATATTAAAAACTATTCAAAATACCAACAATATGGTTTATACTTTCAATGATAAAAACTTAACGATAGAATAAAAAAAAGGGATAAAACTAAACGTCTCACAGCCAGTAATATCCCATGCTCGATGATTAATCAAATATTTAACTAACCACGAAAATGTAAATTTATGAAAAAAACGATTATGAACTCACTGCTCCTATTTGGGAGGAGGTTTTTAAGTATCATCATGAGAACATTTATTTTACTTTGTCTGATGACCTTTTTTGGCTTTTCACCTAAAAATGGATTCACTCAAAATACCAAAATAAAAATTAGCGCTGACCAAACAGTTTCAGTTGATGAGGTATTTAAATTGATTAAGGAACAAACGGATTACACTTTTATTTATAGATCCGATCTATTTGAAAACCACCCTATGATCAAACTAAAAAAGGGTGTTATAAAAGCGGACAAGCTTTTGGAAAGAACCTTATCAAAAAGTGAATTTACATGTCACTTTTCTGAAGATAATACCATTGTAATCAAGGAAAAAGTCTTAAAAATTCCTGCTTCTTCCAAAACGGTCAAAGCCTTGCAACAAAATGTTGGTGGTACCGTATTTGACAATGAAGGAGTTCCGTTGCCGGGGGTGACAGTAATTCTAAAAAATACCATCATAGGAACTTCAACAAATTTTGATGGCAAATACTTGCTTAATCTAAGAAATGCTGATGAAAATTCCGTTTTGGTATTTAGTTATATAGGCTTTAAAACCCAAGAAATAGTTGTTGGTTCTCAAACCACTATAGATGTGAATATGGTTCAGGATTTATCTGGCCTAGATGAAGTTGTAGTAATAGGCTATGGAACTTCTAAGGTGAGAGATGTAACGGGCTCAATTTCTAATATAAACGCAGAATCAATAAAGAACACACCAATAGGGTTTACTGCAGAAAGTTTAATACAAGGTAAAGCTGCTGGGGTTAATGTACAAATTCAGTCCGCATCACCTACCTCACCTATTAGCGTTATTATACGTGGTGCATCTTCACTGAGTGGCACTAACCAACCATTATGGGTTATAGATGGTGTACCTCAATACGCTCAAGCTGATGATGGTAACGACGCAGGTTTTATTGAAGGCAATACCAATAACGTCTTCTATAATTTAAATGTAGATGACATACAGAGTATTGATATTTTAAAAGACGCATCAGCTACCGCCATATATGGGTCTAGAGCTAAAAACGGAGTGGTTATTGTAACAACTAAAAAAGGTTCGTATGAAACCAAGCCTACTTTTGAGATATCATCTCGTACTGGTATATCTGTTGTTGACTGGAATGATTTCAATTCTTATGATAGAGAACAATTCTTTGATTTTATACCAAGAGTTGCCGCTAATGAAGTTTTGTCATTTGATGGCTTTCTTGTCTCTCGTATATTCCTTGATCGAGATGCCTTTTTAAATTTAAATACAAGTGAGTATGATGCCAATAGCTTTGTCGTAAGACCCGATGCATTTATTACGGAAAGCCCGGTTACTGATTGGTTAGATTTACTAACCCAAAGCCCAATAGTTCAGAATCATTCTTTTTCTGCACGAGGAGGTTCAAAGAACACTACTTATTTTTCATCATTTAGTTATAATAGAATTGAAGGTGTCATTAAAGGTGGATTTAGTGAAACATATAGTGGCCGACTTAATTTTGATACTAAATTAAATGAAAACATCAATTTTGGTCTTAACTTATTTGGCTCTACAAGAGAAGCAGACACCAAGGATCAAATAATAGATATTATAAAAGAGATTCGACCAGATTTTCCAGCATTTAATGAAGATGGTTCTTTATTTCAAGGTAATGGTTTTACTCAAAATCCTTTATTAGAATTAGAGAATTCAAATCTAGGTCAGAATGTAGTTTTTCAGACGACAGGGTATTTACAAGCTAAGTTTTTAAAGGATTTCTCGTTTAGAACGGCCTATTCCAACAATTACATCAATAATGAAACATTAAGTTTTCGAGGAGAAGGAAGTAGACAAATTTTTTCAAGACAAGGGATTAGAAATTTAGGCATCAACAGATTAGCTGTTAATGTATGGGAGAACACATTGAGTTATAAAAAAATATTTAATGAAAAACACGATGTAACAGGGTTATTAGGTTATTCTAAGGAGCGTAGCAATAGATATACATTCGGTTTAGTTGGATCTGGTTTTCCTGATAATGAAACTCTCAATGGCTTTGGAGCTGCTGCTACATTCGAGAACGCAACAGAAACTGAATCGGGCAACGCCTTAATATCTTATTTTGCAAGAGGGCAATACCAATTTGATAATCGCTATATAGTGTCTGGCACAATTCGTCGTGATGGATCTTCTCGTTTTGGATCTAACAGACAATGGGGTACTTTTCCTTCTGGAGCAATAGCTTGGGTAGTTTCAGGTGAAAAGTTTATGCAATCAGAAAAAATAAAAAAGAATGTACCCTTTTTAAAGTTAAGAGCTTCTCTTGGTTTAACTGGAGGTCAAGATATAGGGGATTTTGCTCACCAGTCTACCTTTAGAGGTACTGTATTTAATGGAAACCCAGCTATAGTACCAGATGCTCTAGGAAATAGAAATTTACAGTGGGAGGAAACTAAGCTGGTGGATTTTGGTATAGACTTTTCATTATTCAATGACCGTTTATCTGGAACTCTTGGAAAATACAAAAAGCGAAGTAGAGATATACTTTTTGATACAGATATACCTTCAAGTTCTTCCTTTAATGAAGTAGTCACCAACATAGCTACATTAGATAATGATGGCTATGAAATTAATTTAAATTATGATATTATTCGTTCAAAAAATCATCGTTTAACCTTTAATGTTAATTGGGCTACCAATGAAACCCTTGTGCAAAAGATTAATGGAAATATTGAAGAAATTATATTTCCTGCCCCCGATGATGCTCTTCAGAGATTGGTTGAAGGTGGTGCAACAGATGAGTGGTGGGGGTTTCAAACAGCTGGTAGATTTTACACTACAGCTGAAGAAGTATACGCTTTTCAAGTTAGGGAAGAGGATGGCCAATCAGGGTCTTTCACCAACTCAAGAGAAGGTATAGGTGATGTAATATATGTAGATCAAAATGGAGATGGTATAATTACAGATGAAGATCGAGTGAATTTGGGATCAGCAACACCTGATGGATTTGGTGGGTTTGGCTTAAAGTATAATCATAAAGGTTTTACTGTCGATGCTACTTTTGTCTATGCTTATGGGCATGAAAGGCTTTGGTTACAAGCTTTGACCGATTCTGACGCCATCCTTGGTCTTAATCCTTCTAATAGTATTACTGGGCAGAGTGCTACAGAAGTAGGCGCAAGTGATGCTACTTTTCCAAGAGCAAGTTTATTTCCGGTATATAACAATGCCTTATTTTCTGATGTTTATTTGTTTGATGCTTCTTATCTACGTTTAAACCAAATGTCTATTGGGTATTCAATACCAAAAAGGTTCTTTAAAAGCAATGCAATTGAGAATATTAATTTAACACTTCAAGGAACAAATCTATTTACAATTACTAAGTATCCAGGGTTAGATCCACAAGGTAACTTTGGCCGTCCTAGAGTTGGGACTGGGCTCGGGCAAGATGATAGCACTTTCCCACAATCAAAGGTTTATAGTCTTGGTGTTAGAATTAGTTTTTAATAAAAAAAGAAGAAGAATATGAAAAATATAATTTATATATCATTAATAACTTTAGCTCTAGGAACGAGTTCTTGTTCTAATGACTTTCTAGATAGGGATCCAAGTTTTCTTCTCCTTGAAGGCAATACAATTAGTGATGTTCAAGGTGCAGAGGGAGCAGTGAATGGAATTTACGACATCTTTAGAATAGGTCGTGAAGAGAGCGCAGGGCATTATGTAGGCAAAGCGTCACAGTCTGGTTTTGTAAACTGGAATCAGGGAGATTTTGATTTTGAATATACGCAGACAAATATAACCACATTCTCCATAGAAGCGCGTTGGAGTACAATTTACGCAACTATAAATGCATCAAATTTTGCTATCAATGGTATTATTGATTTAGGGGTTGATGAATTTGAAAGTGAAGAGGCATACAATTCACTATTGGCAGAAGCAAGATGCTGGCGAGCTTGGGCTCACATGAATATTTTTTGGAACTATGGGCATTGGTGGTCTGATGATGACACAAACCCCTATGGTGTTTTGTACCGTGAACAATTGGCTGATATTTCGAACCTGCAACAGGCGAGACTTAATGTTGGTGAAAGTTATCAGAAAATTTTTGAAGATTTAGATTTTGCGATAACCCATATGAATAGTCTTGAAGACAAGGGCAACAGGTTCCTTTCTAAAGAATTTGCTAAAGTCATTAAGGCAAAGGCGTTGCTGAGACGTGGTGGTATGAATGATAATATAGATCAATTAAATGAATCGCTTACTTTGGTAAACGACGTACTTAATTCTCCTCCAGCGGGTTTTGCTATGCAAGCAGACCTTGCTCAAGTATATCAAGATTCTTGGGATTCCCAAGAGAATTTATTTGTTGGTTATTTAGAAAATGATGGAGCTACTAGTGAGTTACCCTTTGATTACGAAGTTAATATTTCTACGAATTTTTCTGATGAGTTAGACCCTGACAATCCAACTCCTGCAGACGAATTAACAGCAGGTTTGAATTTTGGAGCTAATTTATTTAGAGAAGATCCAAGATGGCCTATTGTTACTGGTGAGTCTGGTGCAGAAAGAGAAAGTGACGGACGCGTTTACACTTGGACCAAGGTTACCCGATTATCTCGAGCTGATGGAGAAGAAGCAGGTGATTTCAAATACAATACCTACTTTTTTAGATTTCCAGAATTGTATATTATGAGGTCTGAATTATTGGCCAGAACCGGTGCTTCCATTGCAGAAGCTATAGCACCAATTAATACCATGCGATCCATTAGAACAAATCCTATACTACCAAGTCTAAATCCAACCAATCAACAAGAATTAATGGATGCTATATTTTTAGAGTACTTCTTTGAGATATTTCTTGAAAATGGTAGTGAGTTTTACGCATCGTTACGATTTGATACAGCCAATGGCAGCCCATGGATTGAAACCACAAAGGGCGGTAAGTCATTGATAGTTAATAGTATATGCTTCCCTATTCCTCCCTCGGAAATGTTGGCAAATCGATTAATGATACAGAACGTAGATCTAGAATAATAAATATATAAAACATGAAGTATATAAAAGTAATTTTCGTCGCATTGATAGCATTCACCGGAATAGTTTCTTGTGAAGACGACGATGGAATTAGAATACAGTTACCCAACGATATCAACTTTAATGAATTGGAATTAGCAAGGTTTAGTTCCGAAATTCCAAGCGCTCCGTTTACGGCAGGGGAGAATACATCTGTTACCGTAACGGTTAATGTAAATGCCTTAGGCGGTTCATCTTATAGTGGGTTTGCTTTATCAAATAGAAACTGGAGATCGTATCCTTGGGGCTTAAGTACCACAGAATTGGGGCCTCCAGGTGGATTGTCTTCGGTGTCACCAGCAGAACAACAGCAAGCTATTGACTCAACTGCATTTAGTGTATTTACAGATGCGCCTAATCAAACTGAAAATTATTTGGTTGGACATGCAGCTGCAGACGATGCTTTTTTTACGCTAAGTGAACCTGCGGTGGTTGAGCATGTTTTAATTGCAAATACAACCTATAATTATTTAATGGCATCACATGGGTCGGTATATTCTGATGATTTCGATGAAGATACACTAGCATATCTTATTGATGGATATCCAACATATAATGTAAAAATACAGAACGAAGATGTGGAAGGAACATATTTGCTACCAGCTCCCAGTGGAGTTGAAGCAGTAAGTTTATATTCACATCATATACTGGATGGTTTAGATAGTGCTTTTATTAAATTGGACATAGAAGGCTCTTTAAACGGAAGTGTTACTGGAACAGTAGAAGCTTTTTTAGCGGCAACAGAAGGCGCAGATACAGCAAATCCTGAGTATGATTTTATTTTAAATGATTGGGTCCCTATAGATTTAACTTCTTTAGGAGAAGTGGATCAGGTATTATTTAGAATATCATCATCCTATGTAGATGGAACAGGTGCTATGATTTATTCTCCAACATTTTGCTTAGACGGTATCCGTATTCAACGGTAACTTAATAACTAGTAGAGATAGATAATGTAACATATTGTTTACAGGGTGGGTAAATTATTCGCCCTGTAAACAAAAACTAAAATTACCTATAAATTTTATGAAGTTGGTTTTTAAATAATCAGAGACCTCCTTTTTTTAGAAATGGTACTTCACACAATTTATTAAAAACACACTCAAGAACTTATAGTAGAAAAATCAAATGAAAAAAATAATTTTAGTATCCGTTTTATCCCTTTATATATTAGCGTGTAGCGAAAAACCTGAAGAAAATTATATTTTATTCTCTGGAAAAATATCAAACCCCATTTCAAAAGAAATAAGTCTTAGGAAAACTAAATTTGGTGAAAGAGGAATTGAGAAAAAGATTACTTTGGATACAGATGGTTTTTTTAACGATACTATAAGATTAGGTTCAGGTCACTACAGTTTTGATGACTCAAAAAATAGAATGAGCCTCTACTTGGTTAATGGAGGTAAAATTCACTTAACATATGATGGTAATAACTTTCGCTCTTCAGCTAAGTTTTCTGGAAAATACTCTGAATCAAGTAAATATATTTTATTAAAAAAAGAACAAGGGAAAAAATTAACAGGAGATCCAACTGAATTTTATGCCAAAACCGAATCTGAATTCCTTAAACATTCAAAATTCATTAAAGATAGTTTGAATACACTTTTAGATAGCTTTAATGATATTCCCGAAGCATTTTTAGAAGAAGAACGAAAAGAATTAAAATATAGGTATTTGGCAGACTTGGTAAACTATGAAAAAAGGCATGGATTGGCAGTTTATGAAGAAAAACACGGAGAATATAACGGTATAAATGACAAGATATTAGATTTCAAAGTGTCAGATGATTTTCTAACCGAACTTAAGGATATAGATTTTGACAATGAAGAAGACTTTAGCTCTTCATATTATTATAGAGAATTGGTTTCTTGGCATTATGAAGATGAGGTAAATGAATTGGCTAAAAAAGAAGATAATGACGTTAGTTTGGCTAAAATGAAAGTTTATGCAACTATTCCAAACGATCTTATCAGAAATAACTTGCTTGTTGGTACGTCTATGTCCTTTATGGGTGATACAAAAAAATTGGATGAATTTTATCAAATATTTCAATCATACGCGCTACAAACTAGATTCAGCGATATAATAAAAGAAAAATATAATAAACTAAAAAAGCTATCTAAAGGAACTCCATCACCAATATTTACAGATTATATAAATCATGCTGGCGGAAAAACCTCCTTAGATGACTTAAAAGGCAAATATGTTTATATAGACATTTGGGCCACTTGGTGCGTTCCCTGTTTAAAAGAAGTACCATTCCTAGAGAAAGTCGAAAAAGAATTTCATGACAAAGACATTCATTTTGTAAGTATTTCTATTGACAACGATAAGGCTTTTGATAAATGGAAGAAAATGGTAACAGACAAGAATATGACTGGTATTCAATTGATTGCCGATAATTCATGGAGCAGTAGTTTTATAGATGGTTATCAATTAAGTGGCGTGCCACGCTTTATTCTACTTGATCCAGAAGCAAAAATTGTAACGGCCTATGCTCCCAGACCATCAGATCCCAGTTTAGTCGATTTATTGAAAGAGCTTAAAATTTAACATTTCTTTGATAAGGGGAAAACGCTTCATAAAAGCCTTAATGATATGAAGTGTACAAGTATAAAATATCTACAACCTTCTTTGAGCTTTGTTTTAGTTAGTTATTTGAGTTAGCCAAAGAAAAGGGCTATTTGAAAAAATAGCCCTTTTAAATCTCTTTTTTGGTTGAACGTTTACCCTCTAGTTAAAATCTAAAAAAAAATATGAGATGAACCATATCAATTCTTCATACCAACCGAGATGTTTACTAGCTAATTACATCTGACTTATATAAAAACAATAAAATTTAAACAGATGAAAACATATCTTCTATTAATTTCTATAACATTCTTTGTTGTCTGCAAATCTGGCTATTCCCAAGAATCTACAAATAGAGAACAACCACTTTCTATTGATAAAGGTAAGTTCTTTGAAGTTGACGGAAGAAAAATGTTATATGGTGGCAACAAGGATAGTCAGCATTTCGATATTACCGGATATTCATTAAAAGACGAGCAATTTCACTATGGACTTGGCCGCGAGAGCTTTCCAGCTTTGTTAAAACCAGAGTTTATTTCTGTTAAAGAAGCAAACCAAATCTGGGAAGATGATAGTAGGTTTTTACTAGCATATTCAGGCGGTGAAGCCAAAGCATATGCTATTAAAGACCTTACACGCCACGAAGTTGTAAATGATGTATTAGATGGTCAACCCATAATGGCAGCCTATTGTATTTTGGCAGATTTAGGTGCCATTTATGAACGAAATTATGGAAATGAGGTACTCACTTTTGCAGTAAGTGGGTACACCTATTTTGACAAAGATGTTTGGAATGGCCTTGATGGTTTTATACTATGGGATAGAGAGACTGAAAGCTTATGGTGGCCTCTTACAGGCAAAGCGGTATCTGGACCTCTTAAAGATGTTAAACTTTTAGAAATGGATAAAAGCAAATGGAAAGATGTGAATTGGAAATACATAAAAAATAACCACCCCAATACCTTGATTTTAAAATCTGGACAAAATTTTGAAAGACCAACAGATTGGGAAAAAATTGAAGACATATCACATATAAAAGAGAATTATATTTCAAAAAACTAAAAGAGTTATATGCCCTACTATTATAACTAGTAAAGTCCCAGGCAGGACAATTTTTTCACAATTAAATTTTTAACACAATAAAGTATAAATAAAACGGATGAAACATTTTCTCATATTATTTTTAATAGTAGCTTTTAGTTGTTTGGCAACTGGTCAAGCCTTAGATCTAAACCAACCTTTAGCAGAAGATACAAGTATAAAAAAAGGAGTATTGTCAAATGGACTAACCTATTATATTAAGAGTACAGATGTAGTAAAAGATGCAGCGAGTTATTACATTATACAAAATGTAGGGTCGATTCTAGAAAATGATGACCAACAAGGTTTGGCTCACTTTTTAGAGCATATGGCATTTAATGGCACACAAAGTTTTCCCGGAAAAGGCATTTTAAATACCCTGCAAAAACATGGTGCTGTTTTTGGAAAAGATATAAACGCTTATACCTCATTTGATGAAACAGTATATAACTTAAATAATATTCCAATAAAAGATGGTTTAGTAGATACTTGTTTAACTGTATTGCACGACTGGTCTAATTTTTTATTGTTAACAGATGAAGAAATTGATGCAGAGCGTGGTGTAATCAAAGAAGAATGGCGTACACGTCAAAACGGTGAAACGCGATTATATGAAACCTCATTACCAATAACATTTAATTATTCAAAATATGCATATAGATTACCTATAGGGTTGATGTCTGTGGTTGAGAATTTTGAATATAAAGCTTTAAGAGATTTTTATCATCATTGGTACAGAACAGATTTGCAAGCAATCGCCATTATTGGAGATATTAATGTTGATGACATTGAGCAAAAAATCATAGAAAAGTTCTCAAAAATTCCGGCAGTTGAAAACCCAAGAGAACGTTTTATTGTAGCTATTCCAGATAGCAAAGAAATGCAGTATAGTTTAGGTATGGATCCTGAAGTTTCTACAGCATTTATAAGTTTTGGTATCCGTCATGAAGAGTCTTTAGAAACAGAAACTGTTGCAGATTTAAAAAGGTCGTTATTAGAATCTATGGCTACTTCAATGTTGTCTGCTAGAATTTCAGAACAAGCCCAAAAATCAGATGCTACCTTTTTAGGAGGGTATGTTGGTTACAGAGGTATGTCTAGAACATCAAATTCATTAAGCATGAGAATTGCTCCTAAACCAAATCAACAAAAAGAAGCATTTTCTCAAGTGTTAACCGAAGTTATAAGAGCCGTGAAATTTGGATACATTCAATCTGAAATTGATAGAATGATTGCGGAATTAAAAAGTTCTTATGAAAACGAAATAGCTAAAAAGAATGATTTTAGCCATGAAAAAATTGTGCAATCTATTATAACTAATTATTTAGAAAACACAACTATCTCAGACATGGAAAAAGAATATGAAATAGCACAACAACTTTTTGATGGGATTACAAAAGAAGAGCTAAATGAAACCATAAAACGATTATATACTCAAGAAAACAGATTTTTAAATGTTACCGGTGTAGAAGGGCAAGATAATTTAACGGAAGATGAAGCTATAAAAATTATAAATACTGTTGAAAATAACCCAGCTATAGAACCGTATTCCGAAGATTTAAATGGTAAAACATTAGTTTCAGATATAATCATTAAAGATGGTACTATTTCGAAAATTGAAACAAATTCAGATATAGGTGCCACTACATTTGTTTTAAGCAATGGTATAAAAGTTCATTATAAATTTGTTGATAAAGAAAAGGATAGAGTGTTCTTAGATGGCATTAGTTATGGAGGAACATCTCTTCTAAGTGATGATTATTTACCGTCTGCCACGCTATTAGGCAATTTAATACAGATGTCTGGATTAGGTGATTTTTCTTCAACTGATTTAGAAAAGATTTTAGCAGGAAAAACTGCTCGAGTTAGCGTTAGATTAGATGAAATTGAGGAGAGTATATTTGGATCGTCAAACACAAAAGATGTAGAAACAATGTTACAAATGCTACATGTATATTTTGTAAAACCACGTTTTGATGAGGAAGCTTTCAAGGTTTTAGGAAGTAACATAGACAATTTCATTGCAAGAAAAAGCAAAGATATTGGGGCAAAGATGAGAGATAGCCTTACCGTTACTTTGTACGGAGAAAACAACCCTAAAGAAGCAATCTTTAATAAAGAGTATGTTTCTAAAATTTCCTTTGATAAGATTAATACTATTTACAAAAAGCGTTTTGGAGATGCCTCAGACTTTGATTTTTTTATCGTTGGAGACGTAAGTGAAGACCAATTAAAACCGCTATTAGAAAAGTATGTAGCAAGTATCCCCACGACAATGGCTAAAGAAACCTTTAAGGACAATGGGGCAGAATGGATATCAGATAAAATTGATGAAGATATTTATATAGATATGGAAGAACCTAAAGCTAGGGTGAATATTTCGTACAAAAAGGAAATGCCATATTCAATTAAAAATGAGATTTTTACAGATGCATTAGGAGCTGTTTTACAACTACGCATTACTGAAACTGTTAGGGAATCTGAGGGTGGTGCATATAGTCCTAATGCTGATGCTTCATTCTCTAGAGAACCAAAATCTCAAGCAATTATTGATGTTAGTTTTGATTGTAACCCAGATTTAGCCGAAAAATTAGTAGGCATAGTTCAAGAAGAACTTCAAAAAATGGCTAAGGGTGATATCAGCGATGATGATGTAAAGAAAACTAAAACTAACTTTATTAAAGAACGTCAACAATCAAAAGATAGAAACTTTTATGATATGCAATTGCTCAAGACTTTTTTTAGGTATGGTTATAATATGGACGATTCTAAGAACTTTGAAAACATTGTGAATGAAATATCAAAAAAGGATATCCAATCCCTTACAAAACAAATCATCGAAGGTGGAAAATCGTATGAAATAGTGTTCAAACCGAAACAATAAATGGGGATTAGGAAGATGAAGAAAACCATTTTTGTAATCACACTGTTGATTGCAAGCTTTGTAAAAGCACAAATTTTTGAGCCTGTTAAATGGTCTACTTCGGTAGAAAAGATTTCAGACACAGAATACAAACTCATTTCAAAAGCCTCTATTGATGGTGGTTGGCATTTATATTCACAAGACGTACCAGAAAATGGCCCTATAGCTACAAGCTTCAACTATAATGATGAGGCAGGAGCATTTAAAATAATAGGAGACACATCTGAAGAAGCAGGCCATATTGTTAATGATCCAGTTTTTGGAGGAATAGAGATTAAGTTTTTTGATAAAAGTGCCGTTTTTGAGCAAACTATTGCCATTACTGGAGATAAAACCCAGATTAATGGTGTTGTTGAATTCATGGTCTGCGATGACACAAAATGTCTACCGCCAACGGAGGTAGATTTAGTATTCCATCTCCCTAAAAATACTAAGATGGCTGTAGATGATTCAATTACATCAGTACACAATAACGATGATGTAGCGTCTAATGCAGCTGCACCAAAAGAAGAAAAAAAAGGGCTTTGGGTAATTTTTATACTTGGTCTTGGTGCTGGATTTGTGGCAATTTTTACACCTTGTGTATTTCCGTTGATACCAATGACGGTTAGCTTTTTCACCAAACAAAGCAAAACAAAAGCTCAGGGTATTAAAAATGCCATTGTGTATGGGCTATCCATAATTTTAATTTATGTACTCTTAGGTACTTTAATTGTCTCAATCTTTGGTGCAAGTTCTCTAAATGCGCTAGCTACCAACGTTTGGTTTAACCTAATTTTCTTCTTCATATTAATCGTATTTGCAGCATCTTTTCTAGGTGCTTTTGAAATTATGCTACCCAACTCTTGGGCTAATAAAATAGATGCGAAAGCGGATAAAGGAGGGTTTATGGGCATTTTCTTTATGGCCTTAGCCTTAGCAATAGTATCTTTTTCCTGTACAGGGCCATTTGTAGGAAGCATAATTGGTGCATCTGCATCAAAAGGAGGATTAGCACCTATTATTGGTATGTTGGGTTTTTCAACTGCCATTGCATTGCCATTTGCATTGTTTGCAGCATTTCCAGGGTGGTTAAATTCCTTACCTAAATCTGGTGGCTGGTTAAATACAATTAAGGTTGTTCTAGGGTTTTTAGAATTGGCATTTGCTTTTAAGTTTTTATCACAAGCCGATTTAGTACTGCAATTGCATTTCTTAGAAAGAGAAGTGTTTTTAGCTATTTGGATAGCTATTTTTGGAGCTTTGGCTTTATACCTCTTCGGGAAAATACAACTACCACATGATTCGCCATTAACCCATATTTCTGTTGGGAGATTAAGTTTAGGGTTAGTCGTATTATCGTTTACGATATATATGATTCCAGGGCTTTGGGGTGCGCCTTTAAATTTAATCAGTGCTTTTCCTCCCCCACAACATTATAGTGAATCTCCGTATGGAGTGGGTTATACACAATTGGGGTCTAGCGTTGTTTCAGCTAATCATGGAGATGTTCCAGAAGGTGCTCATTTAATGCCTCCCCATAATATTTTAGCTTTTAATGATTATGATAAAGGTTTAGCGTATGCTAAAAAAGAAGGGAAACCTGTAATGATTGATTTTACCGGATGGGCCTGTGTAAATTGTAGAAAGATGGAACAAAACGTATGGCCCAGACCAGAAGTACTTAGTATCCTAAAAAACGATGTGGTGCTGATTTCATTATACGTTGACGATAAACGAAAACTGCAAGAAGACGATATTGTAGATTCAAAACTAAGACCTGGCAAAAAGCTAAAGTATATCGGACAAAAATGGAGCGAACTACAAACCATAAAGTATAGAGCAAATTCGCAACCATTTTATGTTTTAATGAATCATAATGAAGAAAATTTAATAGATCCTGTGGCTTATACCCCAAATGCAGATGAATATTATACTTGGTTGAAAAAAGGGGTTTCAAATTTTAAAAATTAAATATTATGAAGAAAATAGCAATCGTATTAAGTCTTATAGTGAGTATAGTCTCCTGTAAAAATGAGGTGGCAAAAGACTATGTAACTTTATCAGGAACTATTACAAATCAGAACTCTGATTCTTTAGTAATAGAATCCAGAGAATACGAAAAAACAATCAAAGTAAACGAAGATGGTTCTTTTAGGGATACTTTAAAAATTGAAAATGGAAGTTACTGGCTATCTGATGGTACTGAAGGCACTTCTTTATATCTAAAGAACGGCTTCGATCTTACATTCTCATTAAATACAGAAGAATTTGATGAAACTATTGCATATGATGGAATTGGGTCTGAAGCCAATAACTATTTAGCAAAAAAAACATTATTAAATGAAGAAGAAGTAGATTTTGAAGCGTTGATGTCTTCAGATAGGGTTGGTTTTGATGAAAAGTTAAATACGATTAGTGCTAAATTTAAAGCGCTATTAGGTACTACTAAAAATTTGGACTCAGCATTTGTTGCTCAAGAAGAAAAAAACATTGAAATGATGTCAAATCGATTAACGAGTAGGTTTGAAGAAAAACAAATATTAATAGCGATGAAGGGACAAGCATCTCCAAAATTTGTTGATTATGAAAATTATGCTGGCGGTACTACTTCATTAGACGATTTAAAAGGGAAGTATGTTTATATTGATATGTGGGCTACTTGGTGTGCTCCATGTATAGCAGAAATCCCATCTTTAAAAGAATTGGAAAAGGCATATCATGGTAAGAATATTGAATTTGTAAGTATTTCAGTAGATAGAAAAAAAGACTATGAAGCTTGGAAAACTATGGTTAATGACAAAGAACTTGGAGGAATACAATTATATTCAAATAGAGACGAAAGTTTTGGTAAGGCCTATATGATTTCTGGAATTCCTCGGTTCATTTTGATAGACCCTCAAGGGAACATAGTCAGTGCTGATGCACTCAGACCTTCAGATTCAAAATTAACAGCATTATTTAATAGCTTAAACATTTAATAAAAAGATTTGTTTGTTTGGATTAGTTTTGATTAAAGCCAAAGAAAAACAACTCCTCACCAGTACTTTTTCGATAGTTTTTTTTTAGAATCGACACTGAATTTAAAACAAGTTTTAACCCTGCGAATTTCCATTTGCCAATACGTTAAGTTTTGGAAAAACGGAATCTAAAAGTATTATAATACCATTATATATGGTCTAAATAACTTAATCTATGTACGCTTCAGTATCCCGCTTGTCATCATTTTGATGCAAGTTCTTTTTATGATTTAACTACCAACCAAGGTTTGATTTAACCTAATTCTCTTTTTAACGTGGATAGCATTCGTTGTGTGCTTTTACTGAAAATTATCATTTTACCGGTATCATAAGCTTGTCAAAATTTAAATTAATCCCCTATATATTATAGCCTTATTTCTATCAAAAGATTGGGGTGGGCAATTAATATACGGGTACTGTAGTTCTACTGGGGTCATATCAAGAATGGTTAAAAAAGTGGTTATCCAGTAGATTTGCATAACACCACAACAAAACCCGGAACGCCTTATAAAGTACTCTGTTTATCAAAACCAACAGTCTTTCTATATACATTCGGGGAAACACCTACTTTCTTTTTAAAAAATCGACTAAAATAAAACTCATCCATATATCCCAATGAGGCAGCGATTTCTTTAATCGATTTTGGGGTTAAATAAAGTTCCCTTTTGGCCTCAATAAGAATTCTATTGGAAATCAAACATGTAAGGGTTTGATTCATATATTTTTTTGTAATTCCAGCCAATGTTTTGGTACTTGTACACAGTAAATCCGCGTATTCTTTTGGAGAGTGTTTTTCGGTGTAGTGGTTGTTTATGGCATCCATTAGACTTTGCAAAACCTCTGTTTGCATGTTGTAACAACTTAAATCGACATTCTTGCTAAATTTCTTTTTTTGCCGAATCGCCTCAATAAGGAATATTTTTAAATAAGAGACCAAGACCTCATGCTGCGCAATGCAATCTATATCAATCTCATTTGAAATCTGATCAATGAGATTCAAAAACGAGGTTTCATCAACAATTTTAAAAAAGGGCAGGTCATGAAAATTTCCAAAAAGAACGCCTTCAGTTTCCACCTCATTTTGATGTCTATACGTACAAAAAAAATCGGGATGGAAGCTCAGCTGAAACCCATGACACTCGGTATCTGAACATAGTGCAAAACTTTGATACGGAGATAAACATATCACATGGTTTCCTTCGAGCTTGTATTCCCTAAAATCTATGGATAACGAAGCTTTCTCACCTTTTAAAAAAATAATGGAATAACAATTTTTTCGTTGTGTATCCTTAAATAAGTTCAGATTCAGGAAGTGTTCCAAACTAAGGGCGACCTCGCCGGTTTGCTGATCAATGATAAATTGAGGCATGGGTGAAAATTTGAGAAGTAGAACAACACACAACAGCAATCCCATTCGCTGAGGAGGCAGTATATAAGTTATACATATTGTTTACTTGAGGTTGTTGATTTACAAAACTATCAATTCCTTAAAAAAAAAATCAATGAGATTCGACAAACAGCATGGACATTTCCCTAAATAACATGGACACTTCTTCAAATAACTTGGATATTCCCCTAATCAATCCCAAAAATCCATCCATTACTTCCCAAAAGAAAAATAAAAACACCCACAGGCTGCCATGGAGTTTAATCCGACTTATACTTACAAAAATGGCAATATGGCCATTCTCATTTTGCCGTTATCCCAGATATTTCAATTTTCGTCCCAGATTTAAGGGGTTTCAGCACTTTTATTATTCCACGTCTATACAAAGTCCCAATTTCGCTTCAAAATTGATGTATCAACAATACAAACTGTTGAGTGTGTTTAGTAGAGGGGTCGCCGCCACATCTTGTGTTCATCGTTTTATATTAATAAAATAGAGCAGGCGACCTCTTCTAAAACAATCGTATCACTAGAAATTTTCATAGCAAGCATTAAAGAAAGCATGCTATTAGTCTTCTCTTCAATTATTTGACATGGTCCCCTTGATCATTATTATTTATCAAAACAACAGTGTAACCACAGAAATCGCATTTATGATGACAGCATCCAATCCATAGACGATTGCTAAGGACATTCCGTGGCGTTTGGATACCAAAGGAAAGGCCATCATTAAACCAGAGGATGTGGACAACGATTCTTTTGACAGTTACAATGAAACTATAACCGCCAGACAATTAGATATTACCACCTTTTTGTCCTGAGCTAGGCAATCATTATCGGTCATCCTTACCATGAAGGGCATGGACAGCAATAATGATACCTACCCAGTGCACAATAGCCATGAAGAAGAAGTCGAGGAAACACCTGTGACAATCGCCTTTTCACCCAATGAAGAAGTCTAGCGCATAAAGCCAATGGCCATGTAAATGACATGGGGTAGGCCAATCAGAGCGGTGGCAATCAAAGATTGCCCACCCAGCCCTATCTCCATACCGTAAACCCGACAGAGAAGAGTCTGGAATCCATGAGAGGGTGGCTATATATCAATTATTAGCACCACAAAAACTTAAAACAATATTAAAAATCTCTTTTAATTCCAATTCTGAGATTCCATTGTTGGTGGACAGAAATAGGTATCCAAACATCCATTAATCCGCACTGAGTAATGAATCCCTGTTAAAATCCAAAAATCATTTCGTTAAAATCCCAAAAAACATATTCCTCGTCCCCAATTTAACAGGTTTCGGCACTTTTTTTAGACCAAATGAACCAAAGATTTAATCTTTAGACCCCAAATAAACTTAACCTCTTTATACTCATGAAAGCAAAAAATACCCATACAACTATTCATAGTTCTTTGTGGAGCTGGTCAACCAAATCGTTTAATAGCAACTTCAAATTGGAAGAAGACGGATGATTCCGAAAAAACTTCTCCCAGGATTTTTACCCCTATAAATCCTATTCATAGAATAATTAGATACTATTAATAAAGGTAGATGAATATGAAGCATTGATTTCTAGAAACATCGAATATTGATTAGTCGGTAAAATTGTCCATATCAAATAGTCTATTATCCATGTTTTGGAATACATACTAAGAATAATTTTACCCCCAAGTAAAAAAGAAAATAACCTGAATCAAAGTGGATTGTAGGCATTCAAAAATAATTTAACAAAAACCATATCACTAAAAACAACAATAATGAACAGAATCAAATTATTCAGCTTTATCACTACAGTACTATTTTTCGGTCAGTCATATGCCCAACAAGATGCGTCATTTAGCTTTTACAATTATAATATGAACATCATTAACCCAGCATATGTAGGAACTGGGGATAGGATAGAATTTACCTCAACGGTTCGAAGTCAATGGGTAGGTCTGGAAGGCGCACCAGAACTCCAGAGCTTTTCGCTGGCTTTCCCCGTAGGCCCAAAAATTGGTGTTGGCTTATCCGTTACCAATAGTAATGTATCCGTTCTTCATGAAACCGATATTACCCTTGACTTTTCTTATAGGCTTCAATTGAAAGAAAAACTAGATCTTTTTTTAGGGCTAAAAGCCCTAGGGGGATCCATTATTGACATAGACTTAGCTTCCTTAGGAATTGTAGACGACCCTATTTTTACAGAAAACATCACCACGTTCAATCCAAGCTTTGGTGTTGGTGCTTTATTAAAGGGGGAAGACTTTTACATAAACATTTCTACCCCTAACTTTTTAAGTTCCAGAAGGTATGAAAAAGATTCAGGTGTCGTAACGGAAGCCACCGACAACCTAGTTTTCTATGCCGGCGCTGGATACCATCTTCCCCTGGGCAGTGATGATATAATCTTTACTCCATCCATCCTTACAAGAATGGTAAGTGGGACACCTTTATCCGCAGATATCACCGGAACAGTTAGCATTCACGATTTGCTTGACGTCGGTATAAACCACAGGTTAAATGAGTCCATTGGTGGATTGGTATTTTTTAAAATGCTGGATTGGATTAAACTTGGATATGCCTATGATGGCAGCATTTCCGAAATAGGCAATTATAGCCGCGGAAATCATGAAGTACTGTTAAAATTACTCTTGTAATGCGCCTTACTTAACCTCAAAAATTCACTTCTATGCTAAGTAGATCACACATAAAAATATATTTGTTCACCCTACAAACCTTGCTGTTCACAGCCTTGTTGGGGCCATATTTAGCGGAGGTTTTTCAAGATTACAATACCAACATATCGCCCAACAAACCTGAAACTAATACCGTTGGGTTCTGGAATTTTGAATTGGGTTTAAACCGACCCGATAGCTATTTTCCAAAACAAAAACCAGAACAATACAAAGATTATATTCAAGGCAAGCAAACCGGCGAGTTGTTTGGCAGTTCCATTGCCCTAAATTCTATGGGTAACAGAATGGCCATAGGAGCTCCGATGAGCAACATAAACGGAAAAAAAACCGGTCAGGTAAGAATATATGAATCCAATTTGGGCAAATGGACACAACTATGCACTATTGAAGGCAAACAGGATGGCGAGATGTTCGGAAGCCGTTTGGCCCTGAATGCTAAGGGCAGTAAAATAGCTATAGGAGCTCCGACAAGTACCAGCAATGACAAACAATCTGGCAACGTTAGGGTGTTCGAGCTTGCTTCGGATGGAAAATTGCACCAACTGGGTGAAACTATTTATGGTAAGGATTCCCAGGAATTTTTTGGAGGAGCTCTAACGCTAAACGCAACTGGCACAAGGATTGCTATTGGCGCACCATTTAGCAACGTCTTTGGAAAATATGAAGGTAGGGTAAGCGCCTATGAACTACAGCACAAAAAATGGGTGCAGCTCGGAATCGATATTAAAAACGATGAAGTGTCCACTGAAGCACAATTGGGCAGTTCCGTAAGTTTTAATTCGGATGGATCTCGGCTGGCCATAGGCATCCCTTTCTGCAATGAATCCAATCGCAACGCTGGTCAGGTCAAAGTTATGGAATGGGTCAATTCGGAGTGGGTTCGATTGGGCAATCCTATTAATGGTAGTGATAAAAACGATATGTTGGGAAGTTCGGTGAGTTTGTCCCCTGATGGATCTCGATTGGCAGTACTCACCACTCCAATGGGAGAAGGTAGTGGTAAAAAGAAACCTGGAAAGGTTCAAGTCTTTGAGTTCCAGAATATGGAATGGAAGACTTTTGGAACACCAATCCATGGAAACTTAACAGGAAGCTCTGTTGCCTTTGGCAACAATGGGAATACTCTGGTTATAGGAATGCCTTTTGGGGTTAATCCCGAAAAAAAACAGAAATCCGGTAAAACCCAGGTTTATTTTTTGGACGACGATGTTTGGACACTACATTCCACTTATTATGGTCGTACTAACGGAGAGCTCTATGGCACCGCTTTGGGTGTAAGTGGTAATGCTAAAAGTTTGGCCATAGGAGCCCCTTTTAACGACGAAAAAGGCGAACAATCAGGCCAGGTTCATATTATAACAATAGAAGAATAAAAAACAATTGTTTTGGAAGGATACATGGTTGCTTTGTTAAGCTATGCAGTACTGTTGGCTATTTCAAAAATGCTTTTTAAAAAGTTAAAAAAGGAAGAATAATATGTGTAAGTAATTCGGTTAACCCTTAAAATTAATGCGTTTGTCCACAAATCTTTTAAATATAACCCAAAAAACGGTGGGTACGGCACAAAATTCAGTGCAACCCAACAGAAAGCGCATTTGTTTCAGTTTTCATTGCTCCGTTGGTATAGACGTAGACGTAAATCATTCAAAACTTAAATTGTTCAATGGAAAAGGTTAAGGTTGCCATATTAAATAGAAGAAAATCTGGGTTTATTTCATTGTTAAATGATTTAAAAAAAAGCGGAATTTCTAAACATGAAGTGTTTTTTTATTGGGATGATTTATGGTTGGCGGAACAACACAATGAGTACGATTTTTTACTTATCCACAATTGTTTTTTTGACCTATTAAAAAAGGATATCGCCAGTTATCACTTGTTTGATAAATATAAATTCAAGATTATTTTCTATTACGACATCTCCTATAATGTGGAAACAGAAAATGGATATTTGTTGATTAATTTTTACACCATTTTTTTCCGTCCTTTCAAAAATTTTGGCCAAGTAATCAAAAAATCAGGTTATAGCAAAGATAATTATACAGTCACTGGTATTCGTAATAAAGTCCAGAAAATGGATTTGGAAAAAAACAATGCAATTGGCCCAAAGGATTCCTTTTTCCTAAAGTCCGGACATACGCTCATTAAGTTTTGTTTGAGCGAAGTGCTATGCATGGAGAGTGATCGCAACTACGTAACCGTTTACTTGCGCAATGAAAAACATTTGATAAGGCAAACGCTTCACTCGCTCCTTGAAATTTTACCAGATAATTATATACAGATAAATAGGTCTGTTATTGTCAATATTAACAAAATCCAAAAAATAGTAGGCAACAGAATCCATATGCACGGTCTGCACAATTTCAGTCCAACAATATCTGATAAATATAAACTGAGTCTTTTAAATGCCGTGCCCCTTTTTAACGAAACAGGCATAATATAACACATAAATTTTTGAAACTATGAACTATTTGTTTATTGATGACGACAAGCTTCAGTTGATGAAATTAAAGAAAGCTCTTGATCCATTTTCTCAAATCCATGAGATTAAGATAATGGATAATCCATTGACGGCCATGGAACTTGTTCGTACCCGCACTTTTTCTCCAGATGTGATTGTTGTAGATTTTAATATGCCCCAAATGGATGGCTTGGACTTCATTAAAGAATTAAAATTTTCCGGACACAGTTATATCCCAATAGTAATCTCCACCACAATGAACTGTGTGGAAATGGCAAAGGAATGTTATGGAAACGGTGCGGCTGGATATCTTATCAAACCAACCGATTATAAGGAATTCACCAAGAAATTGAAAATACTAATTCAATATTGGGAGGCAAATCTTTTCCCTGAAACCAGCAATTGTTAGAAAACCTTAAAAACAAAGATTATGGATAAAGTTAGTGCAATTTCAAACGCCAAAATGCTCGGGAACAAAACCAGAACACATCAAATTTTACCGAAGTGCTACTTGGTTCTGGATTTTGACCGAAATATCCTAAAATACAATTCCAAATGCGAAGCATTTATTGGTCTTTTGGAGCATAAGGGGGAAATCAAAAAATTTGATGATTTTTTGATTGGAGAGAACAAAGAAAGGTTTGATACCATGATGCATATGGTTCAACTAAAAGGTTGTATTGAGGACTTTGAGCTGGAGATAACAAAGCCATGTGGACAACGTAGGAATGTTCGAATCAGCGCATCCGCAGTATATGATTCCAAAAAAAATGCAGTTGCCATGCATTGCCTAATGTCTGACGTAGGCAAGGAGCAAATGTTTTTAGCACAATTAAAGGAAGAATTGGGGATTTACTCCGCCATTTTTGAGAATGCTCCCTTCGGAATTGCAGTTAGAAAGAATGGAGAGTTTATAGTGGCAAACAAGAATCTTACAAAACTATTGGAATATCCCTCCCCGTTTTTAACCAACCATTATCTGCCCAACATAACTAGAGACATCAATGTAAATGACTATGATGGTCCGTATTGGGTTCAAAAAACCTTATTGACCAAGCATAAAAAAAATGTAGCTGCCCGCATTATGAAAAGTGTAGCTACACTTAGCAATGGGAGTATTGTTGAAATATTTGTGTTTGCATTGGCAGACCGGCACATGACATTCAGAACACCAAAAGAAACATCTGGGCACGAACTTAGTAAAGTTTAATTTTTATAACGTTTACTGCTGGGATTGCACTCAAGTTTTATACATCAAGGACCTTTGTAATTTATTAAAACCAAAGGGTTTCTTAAAAAAATATGAAAGCTGCCATCCTAAAAATTGGCGGTGTAGACCAAGCTGCTATTTTATATGCCTTGGTTAAGAATTGCAATGGAATAATTAATTCTAAACAATATGTGACAACCTCAAATATATTATCCTTGGCAAGTACTTCTTTATTTCCAATTATAATGTCGTCGCATATCTAAATTAAGATAAAATGAAAACAGAATTTCTTCAAAAATGGATTTTAGACCTTGTAAAATCTGAATATGAACTTGGGAAAATCCCCAAACAGGCAACATATAAGCTTAGAGAGAGAATGGATGATTTTATTGAGGTTACCATTGAATGGTTGGATGAACAAAAAAACATCACGAAACTAGTTTATCATGCAAGATCACATGGAAAAAAAACCTTAAATGGCAGTACTGAACCAACCAATGATTCAATATTTGAACTGGAAGACTATCATACCCTTGAGATACACAATTATGTAAATCACATTAAAAGAAGTTATAGCACTCGAAAAATTGCAAATTACGATGTAACCAACATCATTGAACAATTGGATGGTATGAACTAAATGGAAAGTTTCAAACCTTATCTAGTTGTTGTTGATTATGACTCGTACCGATTTCATATGGCAGTGCAGTACCCACCAACAATTATCTAAGCAAACAAAAAAGAATCCATTTGAGTAATTGTAAAAAATCACCTGAAATTAAAATAAGGGAAATTATATGAATATTGTCTTGTTCGTCAAATGGAAAGAACCATTGGTGCATTGGAAAGTTCTCAATGTCAAACTAATTTGTTACTTGAAACTAATTTTAGAAAATCCCAAATTTTCTCATTCTAAACATTGCCCCTTATGTTTTTGATTACCGTTCTTTGGACTTTAGTTTGCGCCATCATTATACTCGGCTATTCTATCCATTTGTATAGGAAATCTTCCTCATGGATTAAAAAGGTCGATGAACCTTCTATATTAAAAGCCATTAATACCGTTGAACTATGTTCAATTGACCTTAAAAACCAATTGCCCAGTTGGAGCATTTCACTTGATATTCCACAAATAACCGAGGAAGTTCTTTATGGAAATCCTATTCTTTTTTATTTAGAAACAGAAGCTAAATGCTTAAAATTACCTTATACTAATCACACTTTGGGATACATTGCCAACGTATATAAGAATACTGGGAAGGTCTATATAACTTTTAAGTCACTATCAGACACTATCTCAAATTTTCACATTCCCCTTTGGCATCTCAATCAATTAAAAGTGCTGATCATCAAATCTGGTGATCAGGGTGTTTTTGGATACTGGGACACAAAATTGGCCATTTTAAAAATAGGTGCTGCTCTCATGAAAAAAAACATCAACATTAATGACTATGAAGAGACACTGGGGTACTTAAGCAATATTGCAACTATTGATTTCAAAGGTCATCAATATTGTCCAGGCCAAACACAAAAAACACAAAAGGCAAAACGTAATCCTAAAAAGAAGAGCTCCTCTAATTTAGTGGCCAAAGATCAAGCCTTAAATCAGAGTCCTCAATAAGCAATAAAACACTCAAATATGAACTCATATGGTTAAACTATCAATTCATACACTATGTTCGTCAACTTGGCTAACAAATTTTACCGAACCACATTACTTTAGTCTTTGCAAACTCCAAAAAATTGTTGCCTTGCAAGATTGGCTGAAAAAATGGCTTCGTTCCAACAAAATGTTAGACAAGTTTTTATAAAAAATTTATCTAAAGAACAACTATTAACTCACCAAAGTAATTTCTTTTAAAAGTTGAAAGCAAGAATGGGGTTATGCTGCAATTTTTAACCAAGCAAAAGGGAAGAATTTGGTGGGTTTTCTTTTTATCAATGAAACGTAATCCGCAATTTCAATTCAGTCTAGAAAAAATATGCTGGACTTCAATTTATACCTCATACGTCAACTTAAAATTACCTATCGCAAAATTATTGTTTTAGTCAAAATATTGTACCATAGTATCGGATTCATATATCGTTGCAATCTGAAAATCCTACATATAGGTTTAATCAATCCATCCTGTCATGATCCATTCAATTCCCCCAACATCTCCAGATTTCAAGAATGAACGGTTAACAAGTTCAGTCCATTGGATATAACCAATGGACCATATCCTGTTGAAAACAACATTCCTCAAAATTCTTGAAAAGTATAAACCGATCTTATGATTTTAAAAGTAATTGTAGTAGAAGATAAAAAACCAAATGGAGAATCTTTGCAATCCTTACTGGAGCAAAGCTGTAAAGAAATAAAAGTACTGGCATCAGCCTCCACTGTAGATGAAGCGGTAAAAGTCCTTTCCGTTTTCAATCCAGATGTTGTTTTTCTGGATATTGAGTTACAATCTGAGACAGTTTTTGATGTCCTCGCTCGAATAAAAGAACCCTATTTTGAAGTTATTTTTACCACAGTCCTTGAAAAATACGCCATAAAAGCAATAAAATGCAGGTCGTTGGATTTCTTGCTAAAACCTATTGATCCGGTTGAACTTCAAGAAGCCCTTGAGAAAGCGAGGAGCCGCATTACCACAAATGTACATCAACAACAGATGGATGATCTTATGCATAACCCGACAACAGCCGCAAAAAAGCAGGAAAAAATCTGTCTTGCTACCACTGCCGGAATGGAGTTTATTGCCCTTAAGGATATTATTTTGTGTAAAGCTGATGGTTCCTACACTACCTTTATGCTTAAAAACGAAAAAACCATCCTTGTGAGCAAGCACCTCAAAGAATATGAAAACTTGTTGGTAGACCAACAATTTATGCGCGTGCACAACAGCTATTTAATTAATCTAAACGAAGTAAAAAAATATATAAAATCTGATGGGGGATACATTATCATGAGCAATGATATGCATGTTAACCTTTCTCCTAGAAAGAAAGATGAACTTCTCGAAGCAATGAAACGTATTTAAATACCTGTAAACGTTAAGGCAGCATTCCCTTGTATGAAGAAAATTGAATTTGGGACACCCACTCCGTTTTAAATTTATAGCTTGGGGTTGGGATAATTGTCCGACTGATCCTCAATGGTTTCATCCATACAGACAAAGTCCTTTTCCAGAAGTAAATATAATTCCTCCCCATTCTTCAGCCTCATTGTATTGTCATACCCTACTCTGCTGCTGCTTGACCATATGTTTGCTTCTTTTTTTGGCAAAACCATGGTAATGGTATTGTCCTCAAATTCTGCTTCAAGGGCAGAAATTTCTTCTTTGGCAAAAAGTCTATATGTAAAAGTGCTACGGTTAAAGGTGGTCTGCTCACTAAAGCTTCCGGTTTCACAAAAAGTATCCACCTCGGTTTTTGTAAGCCTAAAACGGACAGAATTTCCCTTTATTCTAATCTTCATTTTTTCGATTTTGCTGTTTTTCTGTTGGTTTTTT
Organism: Flavobacteriaceae bacterium; assembly: GCA_039985375.1. Taxonomy (GTDB): domain Bacteria; phylum Bacteroidota; class Bacteroidia; order Flavobacteriales; family Flavobacteriaceae; genus Flagellimonas. The sequence goes on along the minus strand of JBDWSS010000006.1, from coordinate 23,599 downwards.
TTCTATCAAACCCTTTGTAAACTCATTTAGAGCTTCTACCTTTTCTTCAAAATCTCCCTTTAAGGTCTTACGATATTCGTTTAAGTTCTGTACCAAATCATCAATATCTTCCGGTAATACATCTTCAAAAAATTGTCTGAGACGCTTTGCGGTGGTCGGAGATTTCCCATTGGTGGAAATAGCTACTTTTACATTTCCTTTGGTAACGATTCCTCCCATATAAAAATCGCAAAAAGGTGGATTATCCGCCACATTCACCAAAATACTTTCCTTCCTACAATCATGATAGATTGTCTCATTCACTTTAACCTTATCCGTACAGGCAACCACCATATGTTTTCCTTCAAGGTACCGTTTATGGTATGAATCCCGCATTATTTCAACCTGATGCTTTCTTGCTAATGCCAATGTATCTTCCAAAAACTCCGGAGCCACCATCTGAACCTTGGCATTTGGGCTTGACTTTAGCAAAAAGGTCAACTTTTCCAACCCTACGTTCCCTCCTCCCACGATAAGGATGCTTAGGTTAGAAACCTTTAAAAAAATGGGATAAAGTTCATTCCGCTCCATAGCATATCATCTTTTGAAATTGTAATTAATGGTAACTCGTGTTCCCTCTCCAGGAATGGAGTTGATAAACAATCTTCCATTAATATAGTTAATTCGTTCTTTCATAAAGAAAAGACCCATTCCCCCTTCACTGTTGTTCTTGGGTATTTTGTCCAGTTTTGAAGGGTCAAAACCTTTCCCGTCATCATCTACAACAACACTCAACATATTATCTTTATAATCAATACTAACCAAAATAAAATTGGCACCTGCATACTTAATGGCGTTATTGACGGCCTCCTGTGTTACACGATAAACGTTGGTTTCTGAAAGGGAATCAAATCGAATATTTTCATCGGACTTGTTTTCAAAAAGGATGTTCTCTCCAGTAAGCTTCGAGAGTTCTACGGTCATTTTTCGCAATGCCGGAAAAATCCCATAATCGCTCAACTCTGGCGGTGTAAGATTAAATGTTGCCGTACGCACTCCCTTGATCAGCTCAGATGCCAACTGTTTCAGGTACGCGATTTTTTCAACCGATTTTTCCTTTTGACCTAAATTAATTGATTCAATATTAAATTTTAATGCCGTTAACATCTGTCCAATGCCATCATGGATATCTTTGGCTATCCGCTTACGCTCTTCCTCCTGCCCTTCCACAATTTGAATGGCTTGAAGCTGTTTTTGAAGTATACTTTCCTCGTAATTTTGTTTGGTCAGTTGCGCTACTTTGAACTGGTTTTTTTTACGTTCTGTAATATCAGAGCACAAAATTAGTATATTCTGTTCCAAACTGGATTGATGCATTGGGATAATGGATACGTCTAACCATAAATTTTTACCAGTTTTTGTTCTTATCTCAATTTCTTCCGTTCTGATATTCTTCCGTTTGCCCTTAAAAATCTCTCGTAAATATTGTTTTTGACCATCATCTTCGGTTAATATTTCGGATAATGGCTTGTTCAGGTTTGCCCTGGACAATTCCAAAAGACCTAAAAACTTTTTACTCATAAATACTATGCTCCCATCACTTCGAGCACTTGCAAACAAAGCCGCATTGTCAATTACAAAATTCAGTTCCTGAAGTTCCTGAAGTGATTTTTCCTTTTCCAAAAAGAGTTTTTGGATTTCCTTGGCGCTCTTATCCGATTTAATCTGACTTTGAACAAGATCTTTTATGGTCTCCCTGATTTGAATGGATAAGGGCCTGAAAATAAAGATGACTTCCAAAAGAAGAATCAACAAAGAAATAATCAAAAGTAAAAACTCCTTTAGTTTTAGCTTTTGTAATTGGGCCTTACTTCGTTTATCATATTCATTTACAATGGCATCCATTTTTTGTAAAAATGGTCTTTCATTCTTGAGCAAAATAGCAAGTTGCTCTTTATACTGTGGTATGATCGTAGCTGCAGTATCCAATTTTATTATGGCTTGCGCAGCAGCTACCATGGCTTCATGGTGCGGCGTAAGTTCCCGAAACAATTGTAATATTTCAGAATCGCTTTCCACAGGCAAGCCTAAACTATCGTTACCATGCTGAAGTCCGGAATGTGATGCCTTCCAAACACGAAGCGTATACTTTAGTTCCTTGAACAATTCCTTGCTAGCACCCGTATCTAGGTTTTTAACGTTCAAGAGCAGCGACTCCTTAACTAATTTTTGACTGAATGCCCTTTGTCTTCCCGCCACATTGATCACTCTTGAATCGTCTAATTGGGAGTTAAGGTGCTGTTGTATTAATATCTGGGCAATTATAACAGTCAAGGCTATCGCGGCCAATGCAAATACGTACCACTTGCGAATCCGCAAAAAGGTAGAGGTATCCAAAGAATATTGTGAGCTACGACTTTTCATTTTTTGAGGAGATAAAAATAGTCCTTATCCCGAAATTGCCTTTTTCACAAGTTCAAGAGAGGTATTTGAAAGTGGCAATACCAAAGCCGCCGCCTGTCCTTTAACAGACATCTTTCGCCAGGTTTTTTGTAGAATATCCACAAGTTTATCCTCCGGATGTTTCTGAGTAAAAGGTTCAAAGTAAAATTTTAGAAAAACCAGACAAATCACATCCTCCAACGTTTGGGTTTCCTCGCTTTTCTTCAATTGTTTTTTCAATAGTAAAAATTCAACCCTATCAAGCAGTTCCTGATCATAACCCACTTGGGTTAGGATTTCCCGCGCTTTCTGAGCATGGAATTTTTTTAATTCTTGTCGCCATTTTAGATATCCGGCCCTGTTCATATCGTAGTTTTCCCTGGGAATTTCCCACCTTCAAATATGTTGGCATCGAGCGGTAAGTTGTAATGCCTCAGAGGCATATGGAGCAAATTCGTTTAAAGTTCCTGTCATACGCTCTGCGTACAGGACTTCTTTCGGATATGATTCCCCATGTGCCAATTCTGTATTGGGGTCGGCACTATTGGCTTGGTCAAAAAGACGAAACGCAGCTATCAACTTATTGGATACCTCCATGTATAAAGACTTTCTTAAAATTATTCTGAAAAGCCAATATACACAAAGTTGTTTTCTATTTTAACAGGAAAGGTAGCAATTGGTGTTAAATCTCCATTTAAATTCTCACCATCTTCCAAGGAAAAGGTTTTCTTGTGGAGAGGACATGCAACTTTCGGGATGCCTTTGTCGTCACCTATCATACCTCTACTCAAAACCATTTCCATTTTATGCGGACAGATGTTTTGACACGCGTACCATTTATTCAATCTCGCAAAGTTGAATACAGCAATTTGCCTGTCTTTGTATTTTACACAAGCACCACCATCTATGGGAAAGTCTTTTACTGATGCCGCCTTAAACCAAAAATTTACCTGTTCCAATTTGGTGGTGTCGTATTTTTCGAGAATTTCTTCCATGTTCATTTCAAAATTTTAATACCGTTTATGACGTCCACGGCTCTGGCATTTTCTGTTCTCTCATTGGAACAAAAACCAAGTTATCATCTTCTTCCTCGTTATTCACAAAATGACTGAAACGTTTCATCATTTCAGGGTTATTGATGGCTTGTGTCCACTCACATTCAAACTTATTCACTAACGTTTGCATTTCTTTTTCCAAATCGGCCACAATATCCAACGTATCATCAATAATCACTTCCTTTAGATAATCCATTCCACCTTCCAACCTTTCCTGCCACGCGGCCGTTCGCTGTAACGGTTTTGCCGTACGCATATAGAACATTAGATAGCGATCCAAGTACTTAATGACCGTTTCATTATCAATTTGTTCTGCCAACAATTCAGCATGACGTGGATTGGCCCCACCGTTTCCGCCCACGTAAAGATTCCATCCGCCTTCAACAGCTATTAGGCCAAAATCCTTCCCTCGGGCTTCAGCACATTCCCGGATACAACCAGAAACTCCCCCTTTAATTTTATGTGGCGCACGAATACCCCGATATCGGTTTTCAAGCTGAATTCCAAAACTCACACTCTCATCCATTCCATAACGGCACCAGGTGGATCCTACACAGGTTTTTACGGTCCTTAAAGACTTGCCATATGCATGGCCACTTTCAAAACCATGACCAATTAGATCTTTCCAGATTAGAGGCAATTGATTTAAGGTTGCTCCAAACAAATCTACTCGAACACCTCCGGTTATTTTGGTATATAAATCATATTTCTTGGCAATTACACCTAGGGCTATTAATTTATCTGGGGTGATTTCCCCTCCCGGAACACGAGGTACAACAGAATAGGTTCCGTTACGTTGAATATTTGCCAAGAACCTATCGTTGGAATCTTGAATGGCATATTCCTTATTTGCTGTATCGGCGTTAATGGACGCCATCAAAGATGCTATTACCGGTTTGCAAATCTCACATCCATGCCCCCCATTTCCATGATTATCCAGTACCTCGTTAAACGTTTGATATTCTTTTACCTGTATAAGACTGTATAGTTCTTGACGGTTAAAATCAAAATGCTCGCAGATGTGATCATTGACTTCAATACCTAATGATTTTAGGGTAGCTTCAGTTAAATCCTTAACCATTGGTTTACAACCTCCACAACCAGTTCCCGCTTTGGTACAGGCCACAACACCTGTCAAATCCGTTGCTGCTCCACTTTCAATAGCACCACAAATTTGGCCTTTTGAAACGCTTTCACATGAACATACTTGAGCTTCATCTGGAAGATCCATTACATCACCAAACACCGCACCTCCATCACCAACTGGCAAAATTAATTGCGCTGGGTCCTGAGGAATCGGCATGCTATTTAGGTAAATCTGATGAAGCATACTATAATCCGCAGCTTCTCCAATTAAAATACCTCCCAATAACTTTTTCCCATCAAGGCTTACATTGATTCGTTTATATAAATGTTGAGTCTTATTCTCAAAAATAATGGAGTGTCCCTTAGACGCTGGCATAAAAGGTTCTCCGAAGCTAGCTACATCAACCCCGATCAATTTTAATTTGGTGGACATATCAATTTCTTTGTCCATGACAACATCGGTATTTCCAATAATCTGGTTTACGGCAACTTCGGCCATATCATAACCAGGGGCCACCAATCCATAAATCATCTGATTATATAGTGCAATCTCACCAATGGCATAAATATTATGATCTGACGTTTTCATGGCATTGTCAACCACAACACCTCCCCGAACACCCACATCCAACCCTGCAGCCCTCCCCAACTCATCCCTTGGCCTTATTCCTGCAGATATAATGAGCATGTCAACATCCAGATGGTCATCTTCACCAAATTCCATCCCTACTATCTTATCGTCCCCTAAAATTTGGTTGGTAGCTTTGCTCAAATGAATAGTAAGACCTATGGACTCTAATTTCAGTTGTAGCACCTTACTACTTCGAGAATCTAATTGTCTGGGCATTAATTTGGGAGCAAACTCAACAATATGTGGTTCCAAACCCATATCCATAACCGCTTTCCCAGCCTCCAAACCAAGTAACCCTCCACCAAGCACTGCAGCTTTGGCATTTGGATTTACTGCTTTTATTTTAGCGGCGTAGGCAAGCATCCCTTCTAAATCCTCAATGGTTCTATAAACGAAAACCCCTTCCTTTTCCACCCCTTTTATTGGAGGTACAAATGGAGAAGATCCTGTGGCCATCACCAGATAATCGTATGCAAACTCACGGTCCTTTACGGTTGTTATTGTTTTTTCGGTCCTATTAATATCAGTCACACGCTCATCAACAATCAGCTCAATATTATTTTGGGAATACCACGCTGCAGGCGCCATTTCCAAAGCTTTTGCATCTTGATTGCTAAAAAACTCGCTTAGATGAACGCGATCATATGCTGGTCTGGGTTCTTCCCCAAAAACAATCAATTTGAAATTGTCTTTTTCTTCACGGGTCACAAACTTTTCACAGAATTTGTAACCAACCATCCCATTTCCAATTACAAGAATCGTTTTCATAAAATTCACTTAAGTAGTAAGAAGCAATATTACGTATATTTACGTATTTTTAATATATTTATATCGAAATAATTACGTATTCTTGTTGCCAAATCGGTAAAATCCTTGCCTTAAATATTGAAATGAAGCAATCAAAAACACATCCCAAAGTAACATTGGTTGGCGCAGGTCCTGGCAGTAAAGACCTAATAACCATAAGAGGAATCAGAGCTTTGCAAAAGGCTAATGTTGTTATATATGATGCTTTAATAGATTTAGACCTACTTAAGGAAATACCTTCCCATATTCCTAAAATATACGTAGGAAAGCGATGCGGAAATCATGGCGCAACACAAGAAACCATAAATGAACTTTTGGTTACAAATGCATTTATCTACGGCCATGTAGTTCGATTAAAGGGAGGAGATCCCTTTGTTTTTGGTCGGGCTTCCGAAGAAATTGAACATCTAGAATCTTTTGGCATCCCCGTTTCCGTGGTACCTGGTGTAACCAGCGCCATTGCTGTTCCAGAATCCCAGGGAATACCACTTACAAAGAGAGGTGTTAGCAGTAGTTTTTGGATAGTTACAGCCACTAAAAAAACGGGGGACTTATCGGAAGATCTAAAATATGCTTCACAATCCTCTGCTACAATAGTGATTTTAATGGGCGTTCGAAAAATTAAAGAAATTGCAATAGAAGTGAAGGGGTATCGAGGTGGGTTAACCCCAATCGCCCTAATCCAAAATGGGACCATGCCAAATGAAACATGTTGCATTGCTACCCTAAATACCATTGAAACCATTTTAGCATCCGCAGACGTTTCCATGCCTGGCATTATTGTTATTGGAAATGTGGTTGCCGAACATCCTGCTTTCTTTGATGAAACCATCAGAAGGGTCTTACATTCAAAAATCTAAGCTATTCCTAGCCAAAACGGTTCCCGAAAAGGTTACTATCAATATTAACTGTGTTTTGACATGTTTTTTTATGAAAAAAAACATAGGTGAAACCTCCTTATCTCATTCTTTCAAAGATTTACTGGAATTAAATTTGCTTCATTACGTATTTATACTTAAAAATATTTACCAACCAGAATTTAATCCCTAATGCAAAACTAAAATTATGGAAGAAAGTAAAAGCTTATTTGATGAATTGGGCGGAAAAGGAGCTGTTGATGCGGCCGTGGACGTTTTTTACAACAAGGTTTTAGCTGATGAAAGCATTAACCATTTTTTCACTACTACCGATATGCCCACCCAACGTGCAAAGCAGAAGACTTTTTTAGCCTATGCCTTTGGATGTCCAATGGGATACACGGGTAAAAGTATGCGTGAAGCGCATGCACACTTAGACTTGGACGAGAATCATTTCAATACGGTTGCAGGCCACTTAGTTACCACTCTCAACGAACTCAATGTCCCTCAAAACCTTATAGATCAAGTGGTAACTATAGCGGTGTCCACTAAAGATGATGTACTTGGCAATTAAGCAAACATCACCATTAAATAATCGTAACCATTGAGAATTTAACCCCTCTATTATCAGATTACACATCGAAGCAAAGACATGTATTCACACCTATTAAACAAGAATTAAAACCACAACTCATGAAAAATAGCATAACATACACAATAGCAAAGTCTTTGTTCATCATTATTACTCTTACCATAACTTCGTGCAACGGGGTCCCAGAAGAAACATCGGAAACTGCCACCTTGGAAGAGAAAGCTTTTTCCGTAGAAGAGGTGCTGGAAATGGTATCCAAGGAAAATGACGTAACCCGAACATTATACACCAAGGCTATTGTGGGAAAAGGAAAAGTACAAGGAATGAAATTTGATGAGGATTGGAGAAAAGACAAGGTAGAAGCAGGCCCTCTACCTGCGCTATTTCTTAGAGGGGTTTCCAATAGCATTCAAAAAGGACCAGTGCCACTAGGATTATATCTTGGTTCAGATTTTCCAGTGAACAACGCCAATAAATTTGTAGGAAAACAGGCCAAATTATTTGAGAAGATAAAAGAAAATGAAGAACCACAGTTCTTTTATGATGATTCGCAAAATCTTCACACAGCCATGTTTGCAGACTTAGCCAGTGCAAATGCCTGTGTTACCTGCCATAATCAACATCCGCAAACAGCAAAAACAGATTGGAAGCTAGGGGATGTTATGGGAGCCACAACCTGGCAATACCCAAAAGACTCTTTGAGCTATAAAGATGCCATAGCAGTATTGAACGCCTACTCGAAGGGAACTGTTGACACCTATGTGGAATACCTCAACGAGATAGCAGCATTTACGGAAAGTGAAAAACCGGTTATTGGAAAAAAGTGGCCCGAAGAGGGCAATTATTTACCCACAGCCGAAGTATTCCTGGATAGCGTTCGTAAATTATCATCTTACGAGACCATGAAAACCTTGGTTGCCAAAAATTAGGAACACTCTATTTTACCGTTGAAATAGTAGGGCTTTAAGCCACTTTTTCTTTGAAAAATTACTAAATCGTATCCGTGAAAAACAAAATCAACTATTCATCTTACTTGGGTCTAGTGCTGTTGGTTCTTTTTTTACTGCAGTTCTTTTTGGGATTGGATTGGAAATGGTTGGGAAACCTTCAAAAGGATGAATACTATAAAAGGTGGTCTGGACTTGGCCTAGCTCTTTTTATAACTTTTCAATGGGTTCTTACATTCAGCAGGGTAATAAAAAAATTCAGGGCAAAATCCCAAAAAATGGCAGTGATTCATAAATGGATCGGGGCCATAAGCCCCTTGTTTTTTTACATTCATAGCATTCGTATGGGTTATGGCTATTTAGCATTGCTTTCTTATGTTTTTTTTGCAAACACGCTAATAGGATATATCAACTTGGATGTTATTAAAAACAATAACGAATTACTCTTTAAAGGGTGGATGATTGTTCATGTTGCCTTATCTATAACCGTTAGCATACTTATGCTCTTCCATATTGGAATTGTATTTTATTACAAATGATAATTATTGTACTATGAAGTTAGTAGTAAAAGATATAATTAAGGAGACCGAAGACGCACTAAGTGTTTGCTTTAAAAATGGTTCTATCTTCAGTAAAATATCCTATAACCCAGGGCAGTTTTTAACTGTTCATGTACCAATTGATGGACAAATACACAAAAGGGCTTACTCATTTAGTAGTTCTCCATCAGAAGAAAAGGATTTAAAAATTACAATTAAAAGGGTGGAAAAAGGTTTGGTTTCCAACCACATTCATGACCAATTGAAAATAGGGGACAAAATCAATGTGGATAGCCCAACCGGAAGTTTTTTTGTTAAACCGGAAAAGGAAGCTAAAAAACAGTATGTGTTTTTTGCTGGCGGAAGCGGAATAACTCCCATTTTCTCCATACTAAAATCAGTTCTGGCAAGAGAACCCAAATCGAAGATTCTACTTGTATACGCAAATCAAAACCAAGAGGCCATCATCTTTCAGAAAACCTTGGAAGACATTGCTAAAAAGCACCAAGATGCATTTGCCGTTGAACACATTCTTACAAAAAACAATCAACCTGGTGAAAATTATCATTCAGGACTCATATCAAATACATTACTGTCCAAAATATTTAAAAAACATCAGATAGTATTCACCAATCATAACTATATGATTTGCGGGCCATTTGGTTACATGGAAAAAATAAAGGAATTACTCCAGTATAACGGTGTTGAATCGACCAATATAATGGTAGAAGTATTTAAAAGTCCTAAAGTAGTAATAAGTGGCAAGGACCTAATAAGTGATGTGGAAATAAAATATAATGGACAAACCCATAAACTAAAAGTACCGGGCAACAAATCCATATTACAAACGGCGTTGAACAACAATATCGTATTACCGTATGCTTGCAGAGCAGGTATGTGCGTTTCATGCAAAGCCCAATGCGAATCTGGGGAAGTAAAAATGACAGATGGCCATTTTTTGGAACAAGAGCATTTGGATGCAGGCAATATACTTACCTGTGTGAGCTATCCAGTTACCGAACGTGTTGTAATAGTATATTAATATGTTTAAAATTAGCCCCCTACGTAAACGACAGTTTTTTGGAGTTATACTAGGATTACTTATCGGCTCTTCAATTTTTACCTTTCTTACCATTGGGCCCTCTGAAGAATACATTTCTTTAGGGCCAATGAACTCTGGTCATGGGGACATCTCATGTGCTACCTGTCATGCCGATGCAAAAGGTAATTTGTCCCAACAAATTCAGTCCAACATCTCCCATCTTTTTGGTGCACGCAAAAATGGGGTGGATTTTGGCACCCAAGATGTTAGCGCGGAAAACTGCCTCCAATGTCACGACCGGCCCAATGATCGGCATCCTACCTATCGTTTTTCTGAGCCAAGATTTGCTGATGTCATTGAACAAATCAACACAACAACTTGCATAACTTGCCATTCGGAACATCATGGTGAACGTGTTACCATTTCACCTGTCAATTATTGCATGAATTGCCATCAAGATCTTATTGTTGAAGACGATCCTTTGGATATTTCTCACAAACAACTAATAGCAAATAAGGAGTGGTTTACTTGTATACAATGCCATGATTTTCATGGAAATCATAGATATGAGGTAGCGGAAAAATTAAAAGACACCATTCCTATGAAAAAAATACTTGTCTATTTGAAAGGAGGTCAAGACCCATATGGAACGGATAAAAAATACATTGGACTATCCGAACCGGAGTGGCTCAAACAATTTGGCAGTGAAAAGTAGTACAGGCCACTATCAATTTCACATTAATTTTATTCCATTTTTCCTTTTTTTTGATTTTTAAATTTCAAAATTGAGAATACCTAAAAATACGTACTTATTTTTATTTTAAATAGAAAAAATAAGTATTAATACGTATTTATTTATATACTTTTGACGTTCGAAGCAAATAAATATGGAATCAGCGTCTCAAAAGGCTACTGCCTTAAAACTGCTACACTTTAAATCTATCCCCACCAGGACTTTTTGGATTACCTCAATAGCATTTTTTATCTGTTTTTTTTCTTGGTTTGGCATTGTCCCTTTTATGCCAGATGTGGTTAAAGACTTGGGAATGACCCCTTCCCAAAAATGGAATTCTATAATTCTTGCCGTTACAGGTACGGTTTTCGCTCGTTTGTTGATTGGAAAATTATGTGACAGATACGGACCTCGTTTATGTTATACTTATCTATTGGTACTGGGCGCTATCCCAGTAATTCTAATAGGTTTTGTACAGACGCCGTTGCAATTTCTTATCTGTAGGCTGTTTATTGGTTTCATAGGTGCTTCTTTTGTTATAACACAATTCCATACCTCCATAATGTTTGCCCCCAATATTGTAGGCACGGCAAATGCCACATCCGCAGGATGGGGAAATTTAGGTGGTGGTGCCAATCGGTTGGGCATGCCGCTTATTGCAGCAGCGGTTGTAAGTTTTGGAGTGGCCGACGAAATTGCTTGGAGATATTCCATGGTAATCGCTGGAATCATTTGTTTCTGCATGGGATGGGTATATTACTTTTTTACCCAAGATACGCCCTCTGGAAATTTTTCAGAATTAAAGAGAAAAGGGGAAATGCCCTTATTAAAAAAAGACGAAGTAGCCTTTCTGGACACCTTAAAGGACTACAGAGTTTGGGTTTTATTTTTAGTATATGCGGCTTGCTTTGGAATGGAGTTGACCGTATATGGTACTATGGACGACTATCTCCAGAATACCTTCGGCCTTAACAGGGTTACCGCTGGGAATCTTGTTTTATCATTTGCCTTGATGAACATTTTCGCAAGAACTCTTGGCGGTTTCTTCGGCGATAAATTTGGGAAGCTGAAAGGCTTAAAGGGAAGAGTGTATTTCTTGACCATGATTCTGGCCGTGGAAGGCATTATGCTCTCCATTTTTTCAACGACTACCAGTATCACCATAGGTATTGTATTTTTAGTGGCCTTCAGCTTAACCGTTCAAATGGCCGAGGGGGCTACATTCTCGGTGGTCCCGTTTATAAATAAAAAAGCGATTGGTTCTATTTCAGGTATTGTGGGTGCAGGTGGAAATGTAGGCGCCTTTTTAGCTGCAATGTTGCTAAAATCAAAATCGGCCTTGGCCGAAACAACAGCCTTGGAAGCCAACAGGAATCTGGGAGCGAAAGCTATGGATACGGCACAGGCCATTGCCGCATCGGGAGCCGTTTCAAGTGGTTACTTTCTTATTGGAATCCTTGTAGTTGTGGCCGCAGGGTTATCCCTAACCATTAAATTTTCCGAAGTAGATGAAAAAAATATTAACCTTGAACTAAAGAAATCGGTCTCTCCAAAAATAGTAATGGCAGACAAATAGTTGTGCTATGTATAGAAACTCAAACATATCTTTCAACAAGGCCAAACGGCTTAAAAACAATAAACTTTTGGGCACTCAGTGTTCCAATTGTGGAAATGAAAGGTGTTTGATCAAAAGAAATTTAAAATCAGAACTAGTTTCAGCATTCTCTATTAGTAAAAACGAACTACACTGCAAAAAGGGACAACAATTTATCATCGAGGGTGCTCCCGTAAATGGTCTCTTTTTTGTTCTAAAGGGCAAGGTCAAAGTAATTAGAACCGGTTTAAATGGCAAAGAACAGATTGTCCGGTTTGCCAAAGAAGGAGAGATCATAGGACATAGGGGTTTTGGAACCGAAGAGTATTATCCCATTGGAGCCATTGCCCTGGAAAATACAATACTTTGTTACTTTTCCAAAGACCTTTTGCAAGAGGTGCTCCATACAGATCCAAAGTTTACCTATGACCTTATGCTATTTTATGCCAATGAACTTAACAAAAGCGAAGCCAAGGTAAAAACCCTGTCCCAAATGACCGTTCGTGAACGCGTTATTGACACCCTGCTTTATATACACAGAAAATTTGGCCAACAAGATGGATACATCAACATTGTACTAAGTAGAAGGGAGTATTCTGACTACGCAGGGACCACCGAGGAACAGGTAATCCGAATACTATCCCAACTTAAAAAAGAGGGCCTAATCATTGCAAAGGGTAAACTCATCCGCATTCCAGACATTAAAATATTAAAACAAGAGATTGCTGAACACAATTTCTATCTGGATAGCTAAACCTGCCTATACCTGACTTTTAATTTTTCATCAATCTTATTGAAAAAAGCATCCGTAGTCCTACGTATTCCCTTATCAGCTTTCCCTTTGGAATGCTAATGTTTTGACATTAAACAAGTTATTACTATAACCTGTTTTTTCGCAGTTTTTAACATCGTATTTCACATATTTCCATATGGTTTAAAAAGAGTATTCTTTATGGTGATTGTCATAAAAAAGCTTTGGCAAGCCTTCTACATTTGTATTGAAATAAGTATAAATACGTAGATGTAAAATATCGATTATGAAATCAACATTTAAAAACCTGGTCTGCTTAACACTAACAACATTAGTTTTAATGGCATGTGGTGGAAAAGCAAAAAAAGAAACAGCTGAAGTTGCCGAAGCTAAAGTAAGCACCAGCACATTGGAAATTGAAAAACCACAGTTAACTTTTGGTTTTATAAAATTAACGGATATGGCCCCCTTGGCCATTGCTAAAGAAAAAGGGTTTTTTGAAGATGAAGGTCTTTTTGTTTCCGTAGAAGCACAATCAAACTGGAAAAACGTATTAGACCGTGTAATTGACGGCCAATTGGATGGCTCCCATATGTTAGCGGGACAACCTATTGCCGCTGGAGCAGGCTTTGGAAGACAGGCAGACCTCGTAACACCATTTTCAATGGATTTAAATGGGAATGGAATTACCGTATCCAATGATGTTTGGTCTAAAATGAAACCCAATGTTCCTACTGGAGCAGACGGCAAACCCATTCATCCAATCAAGGCAGATGCACTTAAGCCCGTAATTACGGACTACAGGAACAATGGCAAGCCCTTTAAAATGGGTATGGTCTTTCCTGTTTCAACACACAATTATGAAATACGCTATTGGTTGGCAGCAGCGGGTATTCATCCTGGTATGTATACCGCTAACAATGTTCAAGGTCAGATAGATGCCGAAGTGCTACTTTCCGTAACTCCACCACCACAAATGCCTGCAACGCTTGAGGCAGGTACCATATACGGATACTGTGTAGGCGAGCCATGGAATCAGCAAGCGGTATTTAAAGGTATCGGTGTTCCAGTAACCACTAATTATGATATCTGGAAAAACAACCCTGAAAAAGTCTTTGTAATGACAAAAAAGTTCATCGAAGAAAATCCCAACACAGCTGTTGCCGTAACCAAAGCCTTGATAAGGGCAGGAAAATGGTTGGATGAGCCATCAAACAGAGCTGAAGCAGTTAAAATATTATCCATGTCCCAGTACGTTGGCGCACCCGAAGAGGTTTTGGCCAACTCAATGACAGGTACTTTCGAATTTGAAAAAGGAGACAAGCGTTCCATGCCAGATTTTAATGTGTTCTACAAGTACAACGCCACGTATCCCTTCTACTCCGATGGTATTTGGTTTTTAACACAAATGAGAAGATGGGGGCAAATTCCAGAATCCAAGCCAGCCACTTGGTACGATGAGACCATTAAGGACATTTACCGTCCTGATATCTGGAAAAAAGCAGCGGAGCTTTTGGTGGCCGAAGGTCATATTCCAGCAACGGACATTCCAAGTACCGATGGTTATAAGCCTGCAACATCAGACTTTATTGATGGTACTTCCTATGATGCAAAAGATCCAATTGGTTATATCAACAGTTTTGAAATAGGAAACAAAGAAGATTCTTCACTTTAAAATACTGTAAGTCATGAAGCAAAGCGTAGCAGTAAATAAAGCGGAACAACAAGTTAAATGGACAGAGGGTCTTAAGACCCTCTTATCCAAATTTAAAATTAGACCTCCAAAGTTTGAATTCAACACAATTCTAAAAAAGCTCATTGTACCTATACTTTCAATTGCCGCATTTATAGGAATTTGGCATGTAGGTGCAAATGCGCTACGCCAAAGAGAAATAGATTTCCGTATTGAAAAAGCACTTACCGATCAAGGACAGGCAGCAGCGGAAGAATTAAAGGCATGTTTTGCGGCAAAAACGACTAGCTGTCAGACAAACACCCTGCCTTCACCAAGTCAAGTATGGTCGTCAGTATCTACATTGATAGATGACCACTATGTTATTAAGCAGGATAAATTGGATTTTATCAATAAAACTGCCGCAGTTAATGCGAAACGGATCGAGGCTGGTCAAGAACCTATTGTATATACAGGTCGACCTTCATTCATCGATATTGTTTTAACAAGTTTAAAAACGGTTTTCGCAGGATTCTTATTGGCACTCTTTATTGCAGTTCCCATTGGCGTTGTAGTGGGTTTAAGTGATACGCTACGCAACGCTATAAGTTGGTTTATCCAGGTATTTAAACCCGTATCTCCCGTAGTTTGGTATTTGTTGGTTTTTATGATCGTAAAAACCTTGTTGATCGGTTCCAGTTCGGATAATTCATTTGTTATTTCCTTTATAAGCGTGGGACTATGTGCCATGTGGGCCACTTTGGTAAATACGGCCATGGGTGTATCATCCGTTGACAAAGATTACATCAATGTGGCCAAAGTATTAAAATTAGGTGCTTTTCAAAAAGTGTTCAAGGTTATTTTACCTTCATCGCTTCCACTAATATTCACCGGTTTGCGCATTACGTTGTCCGTGGCCTGGATGGTTTTGATTGCCATTGAACTTTTGGCACAAAGCCCAGGACTAGGACTGTTTGTTTGGGAAGAATTCCAAAATGGCGCAAATGATTCCAATTCCAAAATTATTGTGGCCATGTTTGTAATAGGCATTATCGGATTCTTATTGGACAGAATTATGTTGATTATACAGAACGCAGTCTCATTTAATAAAAACGCGACAGCATAAACCGATAACTATGGCCTATTTGGAATTAAAAAATATAGGGAAAACCTATGGCGAGGGTGCTAATGCCACGGAGGTGTTAACGGATATCAATTTATCCATTGAAGAAGGCGAGTTTGTTGCCATTGTTGGGTTCACCGGAAGCGGAAAAACAACCCTGGTAAATCTCATCAACGGATTGTTACAACCAACTTGTGGAGAGGTATTGTTCAAAAGGAAACCTGTAGTAGGCACCAGTCATGAACGCGGCGTGATTTTTCAGAATTATTCCTTGTTGCCTTGGTTAAGTGTTGGACAAAATGTTGCTATGGCCGTCAAGGAAGCTTTTCCAAAGGAAAGGAAAGCCGAAATTAATAAAAGGGTTGCGGACTATGTTGAAATGGTAAACCTTACCCCGGCCATGAACAAAAGGCCCAAGGAACTCTCAGGAGGAATGCGCCAAAGGGTTGCAGTGGCAAGAGCACTGGCTATGAAACCAGAGATGATCATTATGGACGAGCCCTTGGGAGCGCTGGATGCGCTTACTAGAGGAAATTTACAAGATGAGATTCTTAACATCTGGACCAAAGACAAGCGTACGGCTTTATTGATTACCAATGATGTTGATGAAGGAATTTATATGGCAGACAGAATCATCCCCCTTCGTCCTGGACCAAAAGCAACATTAGGCCCAGAATTTAAAATAGACATAGACCGTCCAAGAGACAAGACGGCATTAAATGACAATGCCGCTTACAAGGAGACCAGAAATGCAATCATTGAATACTTGATGGGAATTGGCGAAGAGCGAAAAGCAATTTCAAAAACCACCTACGATCTACCAGATCTTAGTCCTAAAAGTTTTGTAGCATAACCTTAAAATCAAGAAAATGAGCACCGAAATATTAGAAAAAGACCTGTCTGTTGAGAATGGAATTGTATTTCCTTCGAAGATAATGCTGGATTTAAAGGATTTAAAGAAAGTATATCCAACACCAAAGGGAGATTATGTGGTACTTGAAAACTTAAATCTTCAAATAATGAAGGAGGAGTTTGTAACCATAATAGGCCATTCTGGTTGCGGCAAAACTACCATGTTGTCCATGATAGCAGGATTAAATCCCATATCTGGGGGAAATATTGCAGTACTCGGCAATCCAGTTAAAGGACCAGGGCCAGATCGGGGGGTTATTTTTCAGGCACCAAGCCTAATGCCTTGGATGACTGCATTACAAAATGTGCTTTTGGGGGTTAACCGGGTTTTTCCACATGCTTCAAAAACGCAACGCAAAGAAATAGCTAAATATTATTTGCATAAAGTTGGTCTTGAAGCTGCATTCAACAAAAAGGCCACTGAGCTTTCTCAAGGAGAACAGCAACGGGTGGGTATCGCTCGAGCTTTTGCCATTAAACCCAAAGTGCTCTTATTGGATGAACCTTTCGGCATGCTAGACTCATTGACCCGAGGCGAATTGCAAGATATTTTGATTGAAATCTGGAACAAAGAAAAAATTACCGCGGTCATGATCACACATGATGTGGATGAGGCCATTTTTCTTGCTGATCGTGTGGTCATGATGACCAGTGGTCCCAGAGCAAAGATCGGGGATATTTTAGAAATTGGTTTTGAACGTCCAAGAACAAGAAAATCGGTATTGGAACATGACGATTATTATGAGTACCGAAAGCATCTTATAGATTTTTTAGAACATTAATTTACTAACTCAACTTAAAATTGAAGATTATGAAAAGAGGTTATATTGTAATTATCCTAGCTTTCTTATCGATACAGTCGATAAAAGCACAATTTACGCTTGATGGGCAATTTAGGCCGCGTACAGAATATCGCAATGGTTTTGGAAGTCTAATTCCAGATGCAGCAGATCCAGGATTTGCCACCTCTACCAGGGCTAGGCTCAACGCAGGATATACTACCGAGGCCTTTAAAGTTTATATAAGTCTGCAAGATGTAATGGTATGGGGTGAAAACAGACAGATTCTTCCAGATGACCAAAACGATTCATTTGCGGTTTTTGAGGCATGGGCTGAACTGAACCTTGGTTCGGGATGGTCTACAAAACTTGGAAGACAGGTACTTTCTTATGACGACCAACGTATTTTAGGAGGGTTGGATTGGGCACAACAAGGCCGTAATCATGATGCCGCCATGATAAAATATTCAAAGGATAAGTTCGCACTAGATTTTGCACTTGCCTTCAATCAAGACTTTGACAATCCAACTGGTTTTCAATCCGTGGGTACCACTTATAATACCCTTGGCTTTTTTTCCTATAAAACCATGCAGATGCTGCATCTAAATCAAAAATGGGAAAATTTTGCCGGTAGTTTATTGCTAATGAACAATGGTTTCCAAAACTTTGATGATACAGGTGCTGGTGATGGCCTTAGCAGTTTGCAAACCTTTGGAACCCATTTAAACTATAAAAAAGGAAAATTTGGTTTGGCTGCCAATGCTTATTTCCAGACTGGCGAAAGACAAGGTGAGCTCGAAGTTAAGGGAGCATATCTTTTAGGATTAGACCTTAGCCTCAAGGCTTCAGATAAAATAGGGCTTGGACTAGGAGTGGAAATCATAAGCGGAAATGATGTAAATGAAGAAGGAACGAGTGCTTTTTTCCCCTTGTATGGGACAAATCATAAATTCAATGGATTTATGGATTATTTCTACGTAGGAAATCATGCAAATTCTATAGGCTTATTCGATATTCATGCCAGCGCTAACTTCAAACTGGGTGAAAAATCCAGCTTACTGGCCAAAGTTTTGAACTTTAAAGGGGAGCAGGATCTACCTAGTGGGGAAAACAGTTTGGGCACAGAGATTGATTTGGTCTTCACACAAGGTTTCAAGGGATACGCACTAAAAATAGGGTATTCCCATCTCTTTCCTGCCGATGGAATGTACGAACTTAAAGGTGTTACCGAAGATGCCGCAGCAAGCTCTCAAAATTGGGCCTGGGCCATGCTCATCTTAAAACCCAAATTTTTAAATACAGTAAAAGCAGATTAGGTTTAAGTGAAAAACTTTGCTTCGAAAGGCTATTATGATACTTCGGTATTGTGGTAGCCTTGTTTTATTTATTTTTGTTTAAATGGAAGGGAACGTACTTAAAGAAACTATACGCATTGTTTTAGCAGATGACCATGCCCTCGTACGCGATGGTATCAGGGCTTTACTCGAGGAAGAAGCTGATTTGGAAGTGATTGGTGAAGTGTCAAATGGTAAAGAGGCACTTGCTCTGGTTCAAGAAAAAACTCCTGATATTTTAATCATAGATATTCGAATGCCCGAAATGGGTGGTATTGAAGCTGTTGAAAATTTGAACAAAAATCAGGTTGCCGTAAAGTCCATTATTCTTTCCATGCACGATTCTGAGGAGTATATCCTTAAATCAGTAAAAGCTGGGGCCAATGGATATTTGCTTAAGGATACAGATAAGACCGAATTCATAAAAGCTATCCATACGGTAAAGGAAGGTGGAAAATACTTTAGTGGTGATATTTCCAATGTATTGGTGAACAATCTATTAAATCCTGAAAAAAACGCGGAAGATTCCCAAACACCAAAAAAAGAAAAACATATTCCATTCGATTTGACCAACAAAGAACTTAAAGTTTTACAATTGGTTTTATCCGGTCTTACCAATAAAGAGATATCGGAAAAATTGCAGAACAGCAAACGCACTATTGAGACCCATAGATTCAATCTAATGAAAAAAATGGAAGTGAAAAATCTCATCGATCTTTCCAAAAAAGCACAGCAACATAATTTGGTCTAAGCTTTAAATCTGCTGATCAATCCCTTGTTTATTTATCAATCTCCCAATTAAACGCCTAACTTTTATCAAAAAGACACTACGTATTTATACGTAAATTTATAATTTTCCATTTTCATAAATGCAGTACCTAAAGGGTTATTTTCACCATGCAGAACAATACTTCATACGATACCATTTGCTCCTATTGCGGTGTGGGCTGCGGTATTACAGTTACCAAAGATGCTAGGGATACTTTGACCGTAACTGGAAATGAATCGTACCCTGTGAATCATGGTATGCTTTGTTCCAAAGGAAAGAACTTGAACTATGTGGCCCAAGATACAAGCGATAGAATCCTATATCCCGAAATGCGATGGAGCAGAAACCACCCCTTACAACGGGTTAGTTGGGATACAGCGTTGACTAGGGCTGCCGCTGTTTTTCAAAGTATAACGGATAAACATGGCCCCGATAGTGTTGGTTTCTACGTATCAGGTCAGTGTCTTACAGAAGAATATTATCTCGCAAATAAACTCACCAAGGGTTTTATAGGCACCAATAATATAGATACCAATTCCAGGCTTTGTATGAGCTCTGCGGTAGTCGGCTATAAAAAAACGGTCGGTGAAGACGCTGTACCAATTGCGTACGCCGATATTGAGCTTGCTGATTGCTTTTTAATAGCTGGAGCTAACCCTGCATGGTGCCACCCGATTCTGTTCAGAAGGCTGGAAAAACATAAAGAGGAAAATCCAAAGGTAAAGATCATTGTTGTAGACCCCCGAAAAACGCAGTCCTGTGCTTTGGCCGATGTTCATTTACAACTATTACCGGGCACTGATGTTATCTTGTTCAATGCTATTGCCAGATGGCTGATAGAACGCAGGAAACTGGATAACGCATTCATAAAAAAACATACTGTAAATTTTGAGGAATGTAAACGAAGCGCTTTTAAATTAACCATTGGGCAGGCGGCCAAAAAATGTGGTATTCCCTCTGAGCTTATAAGAAAGGCTGCCAAATACATAGCAGATGCCAAAGGATTCATCAGTATGTGGACCATGGGGCTCAACCAGAGCGTTATTGGTGTGGATAAAAACGTTTCACTTCTAAACATCTCCCTATTAACGGGACATATTGGCAAACCCGGTTCAGGTCCCTTTTCCCTAACGGGACAACCCAACGCCATGGGAGGACGTGAAGTTGGTGGAATGGCCAACTTATTGGCAGCACATAAAGATTTAAACAACGCCAAGCATAGAAAGGAAGTCGCGGATTTTTGGGGAGGAAAAGAAATTCAACCCAATCCGGGATTAACCGCTACGGAAATGTTCAATGCCCTGGAAAGTGGAAAACTAAAAGCCGTTTGGATTATTTGTACGAATCCTGTAGTAAGTATGCCCAATGCACACAAAATAGAAAAAGCCCTTCAAAATGCTAGTTTTGTCATTGTCCAGGATATTTCACACAATTCCGAAACCTCAAAATATGCCGACCTTTTGTTACCGGCAGCGGGATGGCTCGAGAAAGAAGGTACCATGACCAATTCTGAACGCAGAATAAGTTATCTCCCCAAGGTAATCGACCCTCCAGGAGAGGCCAAACCTGATGTTGAAATTCTTTGGGAATTTGCCCGAAAAATGGGATTTTCTGGATTTAATTATGCCAATGCCAGCGAAGTTTATGATGAATATTGCCTAATGACAAAGGGCACCAATATTGATATTTCCGGGTTGTCCTATGAACGTTTACAAAAAGAAGGTAGTTTTCAATGGCCTGTACCCCATAGGGAACATCCGGGAACACCAAGACTTTTTCAAGATCAAAAATTCCATACCACAGATTATAAGGCACATTTCAATGCACCGCAAAGCATCCTTAATAAATCAGAAGAAACTAATATGGAATTTCCATTGATTCTGAACACGGGAAGGGTTAGAGACCAATGGCATACCCGCACCAAAACCGGGAAGGTAAAACGCTTATTGACCCATGTTCCCTCTCCCTACTTGGAAATGAATAAGGTGGACGCCTATTTAAGAGGGTTAAAAGATGGTGACATTGCTGTAGTAAAGAGCAGACGTGGGACGGTGCAGGTAAAAGTCCAAATTAATTTTGACATACGCGAAAAAGTAGTTTTTCTACCCATGCATTGGGGGAAAATCTTAAATAATGACTTTAGTAGGGCAAATAACATTACCAACGATCTGGTTGATCCTGTGTCCAAGGAACCCGACTTTAAATATTGCGCCGTACAAGTTTCAAAATATACCAAACCCAAACAGAAAGTAATTGTTGTGGGAGCTGGTGCAGCAGCCTATAGATTTATCCAGTCGTATCGTGAGAAAAACGAGGAAGATACGCTTCATGTATTCTCAAAAGAAGCGCATCCTTTTTACAATAGAGTATTACTTCCAGAATATGTAAATGAAGAACTTCCCTGGGAAGCTCTAAAAAAATTAAAAGATGGCGAGCTGGAAAAACTCAATGTTTCCCTATACCCGTCCAACGGCATACAAAAAATAATTCCCAATGATAAAAGCGTAATCGATGATCTGGGAAATACACATTCCTATGACCTTTTGATTATGGCAACGGGAAGCAGTGCATTTGTACCGAATGATGTGCGAATGGATTTGCCAGGCCGATTTACCATGCGGGAACGAAGTGATGCCGACCGATTAAAGCGGTATCTCCAAAAGACAGGTCTACCGGCGCAAGAGCAGCATGTTGTCATTGCCGGTGGTGGGCTTTTGGGGCTGGAACTAGCTGCAGCGCTAAAAAAAATCAATATTAATATAAGTATTATACAACGGGCTCCACGACTTATGGAACGCCAACTGGATGCCGTTGCAAGTCGCTTGTTAGCCGAAGATGTTATAGAACGAGGGATCCAAATTTATTTTGACAATGAGGTAAGTACCGTTTTTGAGGAGCAAGAGGGCCGTAATTCCCTACTGGTAAATCTAAAAACCGGCCGTACAATACCTTGCAACGCCATAGTATATGCCATTGGTACACGCCCCAATATTAAATTGGCCAAGCAGGCCAATCTTGAGACCAGAAGAGGAGTTCTTGTAAATTCTTATTTACAATCCAATGATCCATCAATTTTTGCCTTAGGGGAAATTGCGGAATTCAACAACAGTCTTTTTGGCATTACCTCAGCGGCAGAACAACAGGCCAATATTGCCGCCAATTACATCTTGGGAGATTTAAGCAGTATCTATAACGGCTCGGTACTCATGAACATTTTAAAGTTTGAGAACTTGGATCTATGCAGTATTGGAATGGTAAATACCCCACCCAATGACCCTACCTATGAAGAGGTTATCCTAATGGATGTTCGGAAACGGTTTTACAAAAAATGTATTGTAAAGAACGACACCTTAAAGGGAGCAATTCTCATGGGTGATAAAAATGAGTTTGCAGAGTTTAAACGACTGATAGAGGAAGAAATAGAATTATCCGAAAAACGTAATGAACTATTGCGGGGGGCTCCAAATAGTTCACCGTTGAAAGGCAAACTGGTTTGCTCTTGCAGCCAGGTGGGTGAGGGTAATATCAAAGATGCCATTGCAAACGGATGTACCGAGTTTGCAAAAATATGTACTGAAACAGGTGCAGGCTTAGGGTGCGGCAGTTGTAAACCAGAAGTTAAACAAGTATTGCTGACACAATTGCAAACGGTTTCAACCTAATTGTTTTAATTATGAATGACGATTTGCATAGAATACCTATTAAAGGAGGTGTAACGTCTCCAGGGGAGCTTAAGGATAGTATTACCATGTTGGAAGCCGCAGGATTGTCCGAAGTTTATTTTGGTTCGCGGCAGGATTTGCTGTTCCCATTGTCAGATTCCAAAGAGGAGACTTTGGAAAGCATTTCTAAATTCAATACTGATATAATCAATGATCGGGGTTACCAAAACATTGTGTCTTCCTATGTTTGTGCTGATATTTTTGATATGACCTATTGGTTAAAAGGTTCCACC
>JBDWSS010000005.1:0-46949 GCA_039985375.1 Flavobacteriaceae bacterium | reverse complement strand
TTATAGGTTTATCATCACCATCACAAGAGACAAGACTTATGAAGGTTATAAAAAATAAGATATACTGTTTTGCAAAAAATGTTTTCATTCTCAATGTAATTTAATGTATTAATATATATTTAAAATTGTGTTATTAGTTTTATATAGAAGGCTCTACCAGGTTTTTGTACACCTAAAAAGTCAAAATTCTTTTCGTTGGTTATATTTTGTATTTCTGTTGTCATAGCATATTTTACGTTATTAATTTTACAGGTGTACGTGCTTCCTAAACCATGAAGTTGCTGTTTTGGTATTTCTTTTTTAAAAGCGACAAGTCCTGCACTTTCCCAACTTCTAAAAAATTGATTTATATATCTTGTATTATAGAAAAGAGATAATTTATCGTTGTTTTTGAAAATCCCATTGAATGAATATGTAGCAGTCCCATTAGCAAAAAAATAAGGCGTATTGGGTATACGATCTCTATAAAAAGCTTCGAATAAACCTTCCTGAGAATTATTGTAAAAATTTTGATAGGTACTATTTGCCGAAAACACGAGTCTATCACTTTTAGAACTCCATTTTCCAGATATTTCAACTCCTGTAGAATTCGCTTTAAATACATTTTGATAGATGTTTGTCCTATCTGCACTTGGTACGAATAGAATAAGGTCATCTACTTTTCGTAAAAAGATATTGGAATGTATTTGCCAATTACTGGATGTATAATCAGGGGCTTTTCTAAACAAAAACTCAAGATTTACATTATGACTTCTTTCTGGCTTTAAATCTAGGTTACCAAGTGTGAATTGACCATCTCCAAAAAGTTCATCCGATTGCGGCAACCTGGTAGCATATTCATAGGTTAATTTTGTTGAAAATTGCGTGGTAATTCTATAATTCAACCCATTTCCAAACCCAAAATAATTTACCTTTCTTTTAATTACTTCTACATCATTATTTGGAGGAATATTTTCTTTGGATGCAATATGTTGTACATAATTTTTTATAAAAAAAGAATTTTTAAATACCCCATCCAGGTCATCAATGTTATATTCAATTCCATTAATCCATGTAAAGAGGTTTCTACGCGCATTTAAAGCGTCAAAAGTATCTGTATAAATTTCATCTCCTGTTTGTTTTGTGTAGGTAGGGGCTAGTGTTACATTTATAGCATGGTCTTCTTTTGGTTTCCATGATACATTAATTCTAGAAAACAAATTATCATTCCATGTATATTGATTGCTAGCTCCACTAGAACTGGATAACACCGAACCAATTTCTCCAGGAACAATTTTGGTTAAAATACAATTACCAAACCAGTCATATACACAGGTAGATTCGTCTACAAATTGCCTTTCTCCATGATTATAACCAAAAACAGCATCTAAGACTATTTTATCAAACGTTTTACGATACGTTAAAATGGTACCTATAGATTTTCCAAAAGATATCACCTCTCCATAAGGAATCCCTGTCATCAAATTATTATGTTGAATTTCTTTCGTGTAATCCGTATAAAACCCTTTAAGACTTAGTTCTCTTGCCCATGGTCTGTTTTTTACACCTATTGTAAAGTCTATGCCATAACCTTTGTAAGCATCATGAAACCTTGGTACAGTTACTTCTATTAATTGGCCTTCCTGATCGGCTACTTCTACATCTACCTTATAATTGTTTTTGGCATAGTCATAAAAGGAAACCCCTTTAAAAAACAACCCTGTATTCTTATTTAAATAATTAAGCCTAATTGCTGCACGATGGGTACCAAAAGAACCTGTTTGATAGGAAAAAGAACCACTAAAACCTGAGTATATTTTTGGAGAGACTAAATTGACGGCACCACCCAAAGCATCGGCGCCAAATTGTATAGGGACAACTCCTTTATAAATTTCTACGCGGTCAATTAAGTTAACAGGTACAGTTGCAACTCCAAATGTATAACCATTAAATTTTAAAGGAATTCCATCCATAAAAAATCGGATTTGATTTCCAGTAAGTCCATTTAAGGAGAATTTAGCTTTAGACCCCAACCCTCCACTCTTCCTCAGACTTACTCCTTCCGATTGCGCAATAACATCTCCTAAATCTGCTGTTTTTAATTTGGCCGTTTTTACATCAACTACCCTTACTGCCTGTGCCGTTTTTTCTTTTTTTCTTTTTATGGATTCTCCAATAACCACAGATTCTTCAAGCTCTTGAAAATCTTGTTGCAAAGAAAAACTTAGCTTAATTTTTTGGTTGGCTTGTACTTTTATGGTTTGTATTTGTGTTTTATAACCAACAAAACTGGCTATAACCTTATACGCACCTTCTGAAATGTTTTCCATTTTAAAAGTACCATTAGCATCTGTGATTGCACCTAAAGAAATACCTTCGATTTTAATATGAACATTTGCGATGGGCATATCAAACTCATCTAAAACAGTTCCTGATATTGTTGTTTTGTTTTGAGCAAAAAGAATGCATGTATGAAACAATAAAAGGAAAACAATACAATGAAATCTCATAACAGTTTAAGGATTACGCTGTATGACAATCAATGCTGAAATCCCCTCTCAAATGACGGGACGGGTCTTCATTTAAAGGCATATCATCTTCATTAAGGATATAGGGGACTTCTTTAAATTTTCCCATATAATATGTTTTCCCAGGTATTAATTGAAACGTTTTTATATCCTTAACTCCATAAGTGATAGTTGTTGTAACTGTAGATTTATTAGCGAATTGTATGTAACCATCAAAACAAATTTTTAAGGGCTCTGTACTGGCATCCACACGAACTATAATACCGTTTCCTGACGCTATTTCTAATTGACCAATACCCGTAGCAGCATTGTTTGTATTAATTTTAGAAACTCCTGAAATAAAAATGGCGACTACTAAAGAGGCGGCAACAGCAAGGGAAGCCATTGTTCTTAAGTTAAATGCGCTTGATTGATTTTTGTGAATGGAATCAGATAAATTAAACCACATCTCTGATTTAATTTGAACAAGTTCTTCCATCGATAAAGAACTTTCCTCCTCCTTGTCATGTTCCAACCAAAGAAACACTTCCTCCTCCTCCTCCTTGGTGCACAATCCTTGAGCGAATTTTTCCAATAGTGTTTTTGTTTTTTTCATTTATCCTGTATAAATAGAAAACCTCTTTGTTATTTATATAGCCGCACAAAGAGCGAATTATCCTTAGTGCTAAAAACAAAAAAAACACACTTATTTTTAAGTAATTATAAATCAAGTGTTTACATTGACAAATATTCAAAAAAAAACACTTATGCATATAAAACACCTTATTATAGAGCAAAATTGAGGGCTTATATCTGGTATTCCTCAAGATTCAGTTTTAAGAACCCCAATGCCTTGGTTACATGGGCCTCCACTGTTTTTGTTGATATTATTAAAGTTGAAGCTATTTCTTTATTGGAGAGCCCTTCATAATGTTTAAGTTTAAATACTTCCCTACAACGAGAAGGTAATTTCTCTATTAAAATATTGACCAAAGAGGACAGCTCTTCATAATCCAATATATCTTCCGTATAATTATCGGAAATTGGAGATTTTTCCAAAATAACTTTTCTACTCTTTGCCTGAACACTTTTCTTTCTGTAATAAGTTATTGTTTCCAACTTTACAGCTCTGAAAAGGTAATGCTCAATTGAACCTGTAATTGTTAATTTTCCCCTTCTTTCCCATAGGGATTTGAAAATATTTTGAACAATGCCTTTAGCTACTTCTTTATTATCAATCTTATTGTAACAAATAATGTACATCTGTTCAGCATATAGGTTATATAAATGTTCAAATCCCTCTTCCGTTTTATAAGTCATGCCTTTATTTAAATTTAGTCTAAATAAAAGCAAAAGTATCAACTATTATGGAAAGGCAATTAATTTATTTCAAATAATCTCCTTTTTATATTAACGAGGAAAATGGTCCTATAAATCTCAAACTTTGATATGCAATTAGTTCATTTTTATGGGTCACCCGGGCTTTTCCTGAATAAAAGCTATCTATTCCTTTGATACGAAATCATCTTATGGGAAAACCCTATGTAATGGAGAAGCAAGAGGGTCGCATACCCCGGAAATCCGTATATTTCTTTTACTCCGCAAACCCATTTATAAGGATTTTATGGGTTTTAAAATTATAATATGAATTGTTACAAAACTTTTAAAAAGATCAATAAGCATTAAAAAAAAGCCGAAACATAGCATAGAAAACAAGCCAAATGGATGATTTTAAAACAGTACTGATAAAAAAGACAGTATTGATAAGGTGAAGAGTTTTTCAAAAAAATCTGCAATAGCTGTTCCAAGGCTTTGGATATGGCAATGCACTTTCATGGGTGAGGTCCAGGGCTACCTGGATCGTTGGTAAAACTGGGGAAGTCAACATCATTTTATATTTATACAATTGATTTCTTATGTGACTTTATAAAGACAATGGTTTCTAAACTAGTATACTAACTAAATACACTATTATGAAAAAATTGATTGCCGAATTTATTGGAACGCTTTGGCTTGTTTTAGGTGGATGTGGTAGTGCCGTTTTGGCCGCTGCTTTTCCGGAACTTGGAATTGGATTCGTAGGCGTTGCGCTCGCTTTTGGACTTACGGTTGTAACAATGGCCTATGCCATTGGTCACATTTCGGGTTGTCATTTAAACCCCGCCGTGTCCATTGGATTGGTTTTAGGCGGGCGTTTCGACAAAAAAGACCTTCTTCCCTACATTATTGCCCAAGTACTAGGAGCCATTGCCGGAGCAGGTATTCTCTATCTTATTGCAAGCGGCAAAGTCGGTTTTGAAGCTGGTGGGTTTGCCGCCAATGGTTTTGGCGAACATTCTCCCGGCGGATATGATATAATATCCTCGTTTGTTACTGAGGTTGTGATGACCTTTATTTTTCTGCTTATAATTTTAGGAGCAACACATTCAAAAGCTCCAAAGGGGATGGCAGGTTTGGCCATTGGTCTTGGATTGACCCTTATTCATTTAATAAGCATTCCAGTAACAAATACCTCGGTGAACCCAGCGCGTAGTACAAGTCAGGCTTTATTTGCAGATGGTTCCTGGGCTATTCCTCAATTATGGTTGTTTTGGGTTGCCCCCATACTAGGAGCAATATTAGCAGGTGTGGTATACAGGTACCTATCACCTGAATCAAACAATTAGAAATAGCAAATAAATCCCGAGCTACATACTCGGGGTTTATTTTGCAGGTTTTCCGTATAAATCAAAATCTGAAGCTTCCGTGATTGCAATATTGACAAAATCTCCAGTTTTTACATAGTATTTTGTAGCATCTATTAATACTTCATTATCCACATCAGGAGAATCCAATTCAGTACGACCAACAAAATAATTTCCCTCTTTGCGGTCAATGATACATTTAAAAGTCTTTCCGATCTTTTCTTGATTTAGTTCCCAAGAAATTTGAGATTGCACCTCCATAATTTCATTGGCGCGTTGTTGTTTTATTTCTTCAGGCACATCATCTGTTAATGTATAGGCATGTGTATTTTCTTCATGGCTATAGGTAAAACAACCCAAACGCTCAAATCGCATGGCTACCACCCAATTTTTCAAGGTTTGGAAATCCTCCTCCGTTTCTCCCGGATACCCAACAATCAAAGTGGTTCTTATTGTCATTTCAGGAACGGCGGTCCTAAAATCCTCGAGCAATTTGGTAGTTTTGGCCTTGGTAGTGCCCCTACGCATGCTTTTTAAAATTGGATCCGCAATATGCTGCAAGGGTATATCAATATAGTTGCAAACCTTAGGTTCTTCTTTCATTACCTCCAATACATCCATGGGAAAACCAGTAGGAAACGCATAGTGCAATCGAATCCATTCAATTCCGTCCACTTTCACCAAAGCCTGTAACAGTTCGGAAAGATTGCGTTTTTTATACAGATCTAGGCCGTAATAGGTTAAATCCTGAGCAATGAGAATTAATTCCTTTACACCTTTTGCGGCTAATTTTCCGGCCTCCAAAACCAGTTCTTCAATAGGTTTGCTCCTATGCTTTCCACGCATTATTGGTATAGCACAAAAAGAACACGGCCTGTCGCATCCCTCAGCAATTTTCAAATAGGCATAGTTCTTTGGTGTTGTTGTTAAACGCTCCCCTAGTAATTCATGCTTATAATCTGCTCCCAGGGCTTTAAGCAAATTGGGTAAATCGCTTGTCCCAAAATATTCATCCACATTGGGAATTTCCTTTTCCAAATCTGGTTTGTAGCGTTCACTTAGACATCCCGTAACAAAAACCTTGTCCACATCCCCAGCCTCTTTCTTTTGAACATATTCCAATATGGTATTTACACTTTCTTCTTTGGCATTGGCAATAAACCCACAAGTATTAATAACCACTACATTACCTTCCTCTTCATGAACCACTTCCTTGTTACTAGCACGCAATTGCCCCATAAGCACCTCAGAATCGTAAACATTCTTACTACATCCTAAAGTTACTACGTTGATTCTATTCTTTTTAAGCGATTTTGTGCGCATATGTTCAATAAATAGTGTGCAAAAATACAACAAGACCCAGCATTACATCGATTTGGGTGAATATTTTTCCAAATCAATCGTTAAACTATTATAAATACCTATAGTCCAATCTTAAAATCCCGAATCATGAAAAGCTCAATTTTCGCTGTATTTCTTTTTAGTTTTTTGTTTTGGAACTGCTCTGATTCAGGTGACGGAAATGGAGAAACCATTGACGATCCCATTGTTGGAGATCTTTACTTCCCTCCTTCCCAATCAGTAGAATGGGAAACAATATCGATTGCAGAATTAGAATGGAACGCAAGCGCGGAACAGGAGGTTTTTGATTTTCTGGCTGAAAAGAATACAAAGGCCTTCATTATCTTGAAAGATGGGAAAATAGTATTGGAATGGTATTTTGACGACCATACCCAAAATACAAGTTGGTATTGGGCATCTGCCGGTAAAACGCTCACCTCATTTACGGTTGGTCTCGCCCAAGAAGAAGGTTTTCTTGAAATTAATGACAAAACTTCGGATTTTTTAGGAGAAGGATGGACCAGTACACCTTTAGAAAAAGAAAATTTAATCACAATAAGACATCAACTTAGCATGACGAGTGGAATGGAGGATGCGGAATTTGATTGTGTAACCCCAGAATGCCTTACCTATGTTGCCGATGCAGGTAGTAGATGGGCTTACCATAATGGCCCCTATACTTTATTGCAAAGCGTTGTTTCCAATGCTACAGACATGGAATGGAAGGATTATTTTAATACCAAGTTGCGCGATAAAATTGGAATGGATGGTTTCTGGTTGACTACTAGCGGGACCAACAACGTTTTTTTTAGTACCGCACGAAGTATGGCACGTTTTGGACTTCTAAATTTGAATAATGGCTCTTGGGACGGTGAAACCATTCTGGGAGACACTGAATATTTATCGAATATGAAGAATACATCCCAAAACTTAAACAATTCTTATGGATATCTTTGGTGGCTCAATGGAAAGGAAAGCTATAGGGCACCTTCCCTACAACTGGAATTTGCTGGTGAATTGATTTCAAATGCTCCGGCAGACCTGTATGCCGGACTGGGTAAAAACGATCAAAAATTATTCATTGTACCTAGTCAAAACCTAGTTATTGTACGCATGGGTGAAGATGCTGGGGAAGGTTTATTGGGGCCGTCAAGTTTTGACAATGAATTGTGGGAAAAGTTGAATGCTTATTTTAATTAGCATAATCAGCTGGAATTTCTCTCGCCCTAGTCAAATACTCAAAAGCTGCCCCTAAACTGTACAATTTACCCTCCTGAAATTGTTTCCCAATAAAGGTTAAATTAACAGGTTCTCCAGACTTTTTATAGCCCATAGGAATTGTTAAAGCAGGATATTCAGCCGCAGCCGCAACACCTGCATCATAATTATTAATGGACAGAACCGCATCCAATTGATGTTGGTTCATTGGGCTATTAAAATACTCACGCCCGTTAGTTCTTAACTTTTGTTTAATTTGTTTAAGTGTCTCTGCTGAAGTAGAGTCTGCTAAAATACCTTCAAAGCGACCCTGTCCATAAGGAATTCTGATCAATGAATCTTGCAAGTTAAACTCAACAACGTCTTCAACATTTCTCACCTTGACCGCATTTGTATCTTTTACCTGCGTTGTTATATAGTTAGGTAAGTCATTTTTCATATCTATATTCAAAATGGAAAGAAAACCATTAAATTCTACTTCTTGAGGGTCAAATTCAATAATAGCTGCACCTGCGGCTTTCATCTTCTCCAGAGTTGCTTTGTAAATGGAGTCACTTTCTATGTAATTTTTGAATGCGCCAAAACGTTTTCCTTTTAGTGATGGATTTTCTACAGTATACCATTTTTCGTTCCAATCTGCTCGCACAGATTTCTCGTCTTCAATATCAAAACCACGCATGGCATCCAACAGAATACCATTATCGATTACATTTTTGGTCATGGGACCTGGGGTATCCAAAGTACTGGAAATAGGAACAATTCCTGTTCGGCTCAGAAGTCCAATGGTAGGTTTCATCCCTACAACGGAATTTTGACCGGATGGTGATAAAATAGAGCCAGACGTTTCTGTCCCTACTGCTGCAACAGCGTAATTGGCGGCGACCGAAGTTCCACTCCCGGCACTGGAGCCACCCGTGTCAAAAACACGTCTCCCATAAGGGTTCAAGGTTTGTCCTCCAATAGCGCTTTGCCCGTTAGGGCAACCTTCACAAATAAAATTAGCCCATTCACTTAAGTTTACCTTTCCTAGAATTAATGCTCCTTTTTCTTTTAGGCGTTCAACAATAAAAGCATCGTCAGGTTGATTTTCCATTAGTGCTACGGCCCCAGCGGTAGTCTTCATATCTTGAACGCCTATATTATCTTTTAACAATATGGGCATACCGTAAATAGGATGCTGTCCTTTGGAATCTGAGTGCAGTTTCCGTGCTTCGTTCAAAACATTAGGGTTTAACGCAATGATAGTATTTAGGGTTGTTTCGTTATCCAATTCATATGTATAAATGCGATGTAAGTAAAAAAGAACCAATTGCTCATAGGTTAATTTGCCATCTGCTATATGTTTTTGAATAGTAGGAATATCTTGTTCCAGAACCAATGATCGCATCTCATGGTATTTTTCCTCTGGAAATTTAACAACCTCAGCATATAGCTGTTTAAAAACTTCATTCTTATCCAATACTTTAGATTGAATGAACCTGTAACGCATCCTTTTGTTCTCGTGATCTACATTTTCTGCTACTTGAGCAGCATCGTTATATGGAGTCCAAAGCGGTTCTTCCTCTATTACCCCTTCAATCTTTTCCTTGTCAATGGTTACTGAAGCGTTTCCCTCTTGTCCTTTCTCCATTTCAAAAAACCGACAGGATTGAAACATTAGAAACGATACGGATAAACTCAAGTAAATTAGAATGTTTTTTTTTCTCGTCATCACTATTTTTTCAGCAGTTGATTCCATAACTTAATGTTTTTCTCATTCATACGAACAAACTCATCTTTTTCAAGAGATTTGGAAATTTCCAAAGATTTATCTGCTGATTGTACAGCAGATTTATAATCGCCAAGGGCAGCTTGTACCAAAGACTTTACTCTATGAAAATAGTAGGTATCCCCTCCCAACTCCAATGCTTTGTTTAAATACTCCAACGCTCGTTTATAATCCTTTTCTTGTTCTTGTAAATAACGGGCAGCTTCGTAATAGGTTTGAGCTTTTGGGTTTTCAGTAATTTGTTTTGCAATCTCAATCTCCATTTGGGCATGGGTATCTACAGAAAAGGGGATGTTTATTTGGGTCTCGGCCCAAGTCAAAGTCATATTCGCTGAGTTATGGGTAATGGAATCAAAGGCAATTAAAAAGTTCTCTTGATGATGCAGATTTTTTTGTGGTTTGACTTTTGCACGGAACAAGTCTTCTTTTGGGTCATAATTTTTACGGCCATCTCCCCAATGGGAAATATTCTTATGAAACACTATCTGCCATTCTGAAGCTTCTGGAAAAGCGTATAGTGCATATGTGCCCTTAGGCAAAGCATTCCCCATTACGGTCATATCTGTATCTAACGTAATTTTTGTGGATTCATTAGCTCCCACACGCCATATACGGCCATAAGGCACCAAGTCGCCAAAAATTTTACGCCCTTTGGTTGCAGGTCTTGAATATTCAACTGAAATCTTGGACAATCCTATTTCCTGAAGAATTGTAGCAAATGGACTAGCTTTTGGATGAGCGATTTGGGAAAACAAAGCGCTTCCCATCAGAAATAAACAAAAGGTTATACTTTTTTTCAAAATATCATATTAATCATGAGCTGATTCTATTACCACAGAATTTACAACATAATCATGAATTGCCTTTCTTTTTATGTTTGAGGTAACCGTCAATAAGGAAATCCATCCCAAGGAAATTTTTATAACGAGTCTTATCAAAGCAGCTGGAAACGAAATGTTTTTATCCAAATCCCGTTCCCTTTTAACCGCTATATTACTATAAGTATGTCCTATTGTACCCCCAAGTAAGGAAATAAAAAGAGGTTCATATGCGATGAAAATAAAAAAAAAGGCTGCTATCCTTAAATTGTCAGATATATCCTCAAAGGCTGAAAATAGCTCGGATACCCCATACATTGCAGCAATAACAATTATTTGGTCAATAATTAATGCCTTTATCCTGCTTGGTAAAATTGCATAATTTATACTCATATTTCATTGTTTCGGAATACCCAAAAGATACAAAACCACTCCGGGGCCTGACTTTACCCTGTCAATTTCCCAATTATAGGACTCACTATTTTCTAAACTATTCACCAATACCTTCATTTCTTTCACTGAATAGGTGCGCAATGAGGATACCACTCCATCCCATAGCACAAATAAGGGTACAATTGGAATCAGATAGGTGAAAATCAAACGTCCAAATTTAAAAGGTCTGATGAAGGGTGTGGTAAGCAAAACGCTTAGAGGCGAAAACAACATGGCCAATATGCTAGGTACACTTCGTTCCTGCGCTTCAAAAATACCAATGGAGCTTCCAGAATCCACAGCATTTTGTAGAATCTGCTTGGCAGCATCTGGTTTAAAATGATGCAAGGATAAAAATTGGGTTCTAAATCCTTTTAAACTTTTAGGTACTTTACGCGCATCAATGGCCGTGGTAATGAACTCAAAATTATCCGCTTGCGTTTTGGTATATTCAAAAGCGGACAAGTTAGGATAGTAATCTGTAAGTATTATTTTTAAATCGGGTTTGTTTTTTAGCAATTCGGAATTCAACCAAAGTAGACCTCCTCCTCCTCCAGAACCCAAATCCACCATAACATTGGTCCCATCCGCTTTCAATCCCTTTTCAAGAATTGGAACAACGGGTTTATATAGTTTTGTTTTATTGGATAAAAATTGTAGGAAATCGGTACCATAGTCCCTCAAAAACTTTGGAAACCACTTTTGGTCTTCGAACTCAAATAGATGTATCCTTCCCATAATTTAATGCTTTTAAAACTTTAGGGAACATAAAAAACTTTACATGGGTAGCAACTACATTTTAAAGAACGAATCTACAAACTCATATTTATTAAAGACCTGTAGATCCTCGATACCTTCGCCTACGCCAATATACTTAACAGGTATTTGAAACTGATCAGATATACCAATCACAACTCCCCCTTTTGCGGTGCCATCCAACTTGGTAACGGCCAAACTACTTACTTCGGTAGCTTTGGTAAATTGCTTGGCTTGTTCAAAAGCGTTTTGTCCTGTTGAACCATCCAAAACCAATAATACCTCATGTGGGGCGTCCGCTACTACTTTTTGCATTACCCTTTTTACCTTGGAAAGCTCATTCATCAAGTTCACTTTATTGTGCAATCTACCTGCAGTGTCTATCAGAACCACGTCAGCTTTATCTGCAACGGCAGAATTTAACGTATCAAAGGCCACTGATGCCGGATCACTTCCCATTTTTTGTTTTATAATAGGAACATCCACGCGTTTTGCCCAAACTTCTAATTGATCTATGGCTGCCGCCCTAAAGGTATCTCCGGCTCCCAAAACCACTTTGAGTCCTTGATTCTTAAACTGATGTGCCAATTTCCCAATGGTAGTTGTTTTCCCAACCCCATTTACACCAACCACCATGATTACATGGGGCTTTTTATCTGTTGGAACCACAAATTCTGTATCCTCTCCTATATGTGTTTCTGAGAGCAATCCGGCAATTTCTTCGCGTAGTATGACATTAAGCTCTTCCGTTCCCAAATATTTATCGCGGGAGACGCGCGCCTCAATACGGTCGATTATTTTTAAGGTGGTATCAACCCCAACATCCGAAGTTACCAAGACCTCTTCCAGATTATCCAAAACCTCATCATCCACTTTGGATTTTCCTGCTACCGCCTTGCTCAACTTGCCAAAAAAACTGCTTTTTGACTTTTCTAGTCCCTTATTCAAGGTCTCTTTTTTATCGGAAGAAAATATATTTTTAAATAAACTCATAGTTGTACTTCAATACGGTTCAAAGATAGGAAAGTAAGGGGAGTTTTGTTAAAGTTGGATGGTCATTTAAAAATTGGAAAATAAAAAAGCCGCTTTAAAAGCGGCTTCTAATTTTATGCTATAGATTGATTGTTACTTGCTCAACCAATCGTTTACTTGTTCTGGTGACATAACTGACTCAACAAATGTATATGCTCCAGTTTTCGGGGACTTTACCATTTTGATGGCCTTTGTCAATCTTTTTGAACTACTCTGTAGTGATGCTACTGTCTTCTTTGCCATGACCTAACTTATTTAATTTCTTTATGAACAGTCATACGCTTAAGAATAGGATTGAATTTCTTAATCTCCATTCTATCTGGCGTGTTCTTTTTATTCTTGGTTGTAATGTACCTCGAAGTACCTGGCATCCCAGACTCCTTATGCTCCGTACACTCTAAAATAACTTGAATTCTGTTTCCTTTCTTTGCCATTGTATCGTACTTAAAATCTTAGGCTATTATTTTTTGGAATTAATATCCTTTAAAACAGCAGAGATTCCCTTTTTGTTGATAATTTTTAAACCTCTGGACGAAACGTTCAAGGTTACCCAACGATCTTCTTCCGGAATGTAAAACTTCTTTTTCGAAATATTTACATCGAATCTCCTTTTGGTTTTATTGATGGAAAAGGAAACGTTATTTCCAAACATCACCTTTTTTCCTGTAACTTCACAAATCTTAGACATCTCCCTACTTTTGAGTGATTTTATTGAGGCTGCAAATTTATAGCATTTAAATGGTACGTACAAAATTCTTTTTCAGAAATTTAGAATTTCTTTCAGTAACAGTTCAAAAGCCTTGTTTATCGACTTCTGAACAATGCGTTCCCGTTGATTTCCCATGACAAATTTTTCAGCAAAAGTGTGTCTGGGGGTACTTACAGCAATAAACACGGTGCCCACCTCAGCATCCGAATCCCCTTTGGTTGGTCCGGCATTTCCAGTGGTAGCAATTGAAAAATCAGTATTCAATATTTTTTTAACATTCTCAGCCATGGTCACAGCTACAGCTTCACTCACCACCGAGTGTTTATGAATTAGTTCTCCAGGAACATTCAATAACTTGATCTTCGCCTCCGTTGCATAACCAACCACACTTCCCATAAAGTAGCTTGAAGCTCCTGGTATGGCAGTAAGTAATTGGGCTATTTTACCCCCTGTAAAACTTTCCGCCGTGGATAAGGTCATTTGCTTTTGTGTAAGGAACTTGGCAATTTGGTTCTCGATGGATTCGTCCTCCTCTTCCCCATATATAATATCCCCTATTAGTAAATATAGCTTACGCACTTCATTATCTACCGCTTCAATTATCATGGTTTTGTTAGGCCCTTTTGCGCTCAAACGAAGTCTTACCCGACCCAAACTGGGTAAATAGGCCAGCCTTATAAAATCTGGAAGATCATTTTCCCATGCTTCTATTTTATTGGCGATAGCACTTTCCCCCAGTCCATAGGTTATGATGGTTTTATGATAAATATGGGGCCTGTCATATTCTTTAACAATTTTTGGAAGAACAGATTCTTTTATCAATCCCCTCATTTCAAAAGGCACCCCTGGTAAGGAGACAAAAACTGTTTTCTCTTTTTTCATCCAAAGGCCGGGCGCTGTACCATTGGCATTCGGTAAAACAATTGCCTTGGAAGGAACCCAAGCCTGTTTTCTATTTAAATCAGATACGGGAGTAGCAACGTACTTTTTGAACAACTGTTCTACATGATTCAAGACGTCTTCATTTTCAACAAGTTCATCCTCAAAAAATTCGCAAAGGGTATGCTTGGTGATATCATCCTTGGTCGGCCCCAAACCACCTGTAAGGATAACAATAGAAGAGCGCTTTTGAGCCATTTCCATTGCCTCCAAAATATGCTCACGGTTGTCTTGTACAGAGGTGATTTGATACACCGTTACCCCTATCCTATTTAACTCCTTGGAAATAAATGTGGAGTTGGAATCTATAATCTGTCCAATAAGGATTTCATCCCCAATGGTAATTATTTCTGCTTGCATTTAAAGAGCAAAGTCAGTTTTAAGTTCTGAGATAACCTGATGTACATCTTGTTTAAGGATCGGGAATTTTTCTCTAATGATACCCATGTTGGCTATACTCTTGCCCAAGGTTTCAATTTCCAGTGCTATTGCCCGAGTTTGTTCCATACCCAAAAGGTCTACGTTAGGTTTAATTTTATGGGCCAATTTATATACATTTTCATAGTCCTCTTCATTGATGGCTTTTTCCAAACTTTCTAAATCTTCCGGGACTTCTTCCAAAAAAACAGAAATAACAGAGATTACAAAATCTTGATCTCCTTCTGCCATTTCATTGATTTTATCGAGGTTGTAAATCATTATTTCACATTAATTTCAAATAGCTTCTCTCCTTCGAGTGTACCAGAAAGATAATCATTTGGACTTACTTTACCAACCCCTGCAGGGGTGCCTGTAAACAAAATATCGCCCTTTTTGAGCATAAAATAGGTAGATACATAAGAAATTAATTGGTCTATCTTCCACAGCATCAACGAAGTATTGCCTTTCTGTACATTTTTCCCATTTTTCAACAAGGAAAAACTTAAATTGTCCATGTTTTCGTACAGCGTTTTTTGTTTCCACTTACCTATAACGGCCGATCCATCAAATCCTTTGGCCTTTTCCCAGGGTAAACCTTTGACTTTAAGCCTGGATTGTAGGTCTCTTGCGGTAAAATCAATTCCCAGTCCAATTTCGTCATAATACGTATGGGCAAATTGTTCGGAAATGTGTTTTCCAACCTTTTTTATCTTAACCAAAACCTCAACCTCATAATGTATTTCATTGGAAAACTCCGGAATATAGAAATCCTGCTCTTTTGGCAATATGGCAGAATCTGGTTTAAGAAAAACCACTGGTTCTTCAGGTCGTTCGTTTTGCAATTCCTCAATATGTTCGGCATAATTTCTGCCAATGCAAATCAATTTCATTTTGAATATTATTTTGATATTTTTAGACTAATTGCCGGGATAAGATTTTCTTGATTGGAAAAGGATTTAACTATAAACTCACTTCGTTTTCCCATACCACATATCATAAATTCATAGCTACTATTTTGGGTATAGACACCTCCAAAAGCAAGGTCAAATCTATGCCCCCAGGATTCTTTTTGGGTTATTTTATCCTTTTCCCTTCTTTTGCACCAATTGGAGCGGATAAAAAGCCATTCCAAACCAATGTAAATTCCATTTTTTGGAGAATTAGGATAGGTCTTCGGCAAAGGCAGCAGCAACAGAAAAAACGCACTTACCCCAGTTTGTTACCAAATTTACTCAGCTTAATTTTTGTGAGTACTTTTTTTGTATACAGGGGAAAATCAGCATTTAAGATCCAACCAAAGTATCCGGGTTCCTTCTCCATGACTTCATCAACAGTCTTTCCCTTATGTTTTCCAAAGGCAAAAATTGGCTGCTTGTCTTCATTAACACCTATGAACCCGGCAAAATCCAGAGATTGTTTACGGGTTGTGAACTCTGACAGCTTTTTTACATTATTTTCCAATTCTGGATACCTGTCCAATTGAGCCAGTAAAACTTCATAGGTGGCCATTGTATCTGCTTCGGCACTATGGGCATCATCTAAATTTTTTTCGCAATAAAATTTATAGGCTGCTCCCAAGGTTCTCTTTTCCATTTTATGAAAAATGGTCTGAACATCTACGGAAACCATATGTTTCATATCAAAATCTACATCGGCACGAAGCATCTCCTCAGCAAGAAGAGGTATGTCAAACCTATCCGAATTAAAACCTGCCAAATCGCTGTCCTTAATCATTTTATAAATTTCCTTGGACAATTGTTTAAAAGTAGGTTCGTTGGCCACTTTTTCATTGGATATACCGTGCACCAAGACTACTTCGGGTGGAATGGGCATTTCTGGATTTACCAACCATGTTTTGCTTTCTTTATTTCCGTTTGGAAAGATCTTTAGTATTGCTATTTCCACAATCCTATCCTTCGCCACATTAATGCCAGTTGTTTCCAAATCAAAAAAACAAATAGGCTTTGTAAGTTGTAATTCCATAAAATAATTTTAACGCGATTTGGAAAACAGCCAAGTTAATAAATCTGGTTCTGAAAAGGCATTGTCCCAACTATTGTGGCCCACACCGGGGTACAAAGAATATTTTACATTGATTCCTTTGTTGCGCATGGCATATACCATGGTTGCAGAACACTTTTCCGGTACAACCCGATCAGCCTCTCCATGAAATACCCACCAATCCAAACCGCTAAGTTTCTTATATATTTTTGGATTGGCTCCCCCGCAAATTGGAAAAGCAGCAGCAAACATTCTTGGGTTTCTGCGCACCAATTCGAAGGTTCCCATACCGCCCATGGAAAGCCCACCTACATAGATTCTTTTTTTATCTATTTTATGGGTCTTTTTCAGCTGTTGTAATAATCCTTCCAGCAACAACATATCTATTGTGGGATCTGCATTTTGATGAAAGACAAACTCCCTGTTCGGAGCATTTCCTTTCACATCGACTTTCGCCCATGAACTGCCAATTGCGCATTGCGGAAAAACCACGATGGCATGGTGCTCATCCCTCACCTCTTCCTTTAAAAAAAGATTTGCGCCATGAACCAGTTGCGACTCATTGTCGCTCCCCCGTTCGCCTGCTCCATGCAAAACAAGTATTAGCGGGTATGTTTTTGAGGAATCGTAATTCTTGGGCAAGAGTATGCGATAGGGCAAGCTGTCTCCATTCTTAACAAAGGTGTTTTTTTGATACAATGTATGTTGCTGTGCCAAGGCTCCGTTACCCAACAAAATAATCAGAATTAAATTTATAGGAATTGATAATCTCATTGCTTGGGGTCAATTTTAACCTCTAAATTAACAATAGTGAATTAAATAAAGGTTGTGTTAACCTAGATTTCTCTATTTATGTCCCATCCTTCCAGATAATCCGCAACGGTTTTTACAAACATTCCCCCTAAGGCTCCATTTACCACCCTATGGTCATAACTATGAGAAAGGAACATTTTACTTCGGATTCCAATATATTCGCCTTGGTCTGTTTCTATTACGGCCGGTATTTTCCGTATTGCACCCAATGCAAGAATGCCTACTTGTGGCTGATTGATAATAGGAGTCCCAAAAATACTTCCAAATGATCCAACATTGGTAACCGTATAAGTTCCATCCTGTACCTCTTCCGGTTTTAACTGGTTATTTCTTGCTCTATTGGCCAAATCATTCACAATTTTAGCCATTCCCACCAAATTTAACTGATCTGCATTTTTAATTACAGGAACAATTAAATTACCGTCAGATAAGGCTGCGGCCATTCCTATATTAATGCTTTTCTTTTTAATGACCTTGTCACCATCCAATGAAATATTCATTAAAGGGTACTTTTTTAAGGCCATTGCCACCGCTTCCATGAAAATCGGGGTAAATGTCAACTTCTCCCCTTCTCTTTCCCCAAATGCCTTTTTAACGTTATTTCTCCAATTGACAATATTGGTTACATCTACTTCAACAAAACTCTGTACATGTGCAGAGGTTGAAATGCTCGTTACCATATGCTTGGCAATCAATTTCCCCATACGACTCAATGGGATTACCTCATCCTCCGCTGATAACGCCGCAGTTGGATTTATTTCCGTCGTATTCTGGGTTTCTGTTTGAGGTATATTACTATTCGCTTCAGGAGCATTGGATATTGAATTACCATTAGACGAACGATTTTCCAAAAATGCTTTGATATCGTTTTTGGTTACCCTGCCTTCTTTCCCTGTTCCGACTACAGCCTCAAGTTCATCCATTGAAACCCCTTCCTCCTTCGCAATATTTTTAACCAAAGGAGAATAAAACCTTTCTGAAGTGGAAAAATTTTGTGCCGGAACTGCGATAGTTTCTTGTACCTGGGTAATTTCATTTTCTAAAACATGAACAGCATCCACCTCAACATTATCTATTTGATCCACTGGTTCTTCGTCATTGGAAACTGCAATGTCTTCAGTACCTTCAGTTTTAATAACGGCAACTACCTCACCTACCTTAATAACATCATCAATGTTAAAACGTTTTTCCATTAAAACGCCTTCTACTTCACTGGGTACTTCAGAATCTACCTTATCTGTTGCAATCTCAAATATGGCTTCATCCAACTCAATAGTATCGCCAACTTCCTTTAACCAAGTGGTCAATGTTGCTTCTGCAACACTTTCCCCCATTTGCGGTAATTTTAATTCAAATTTTGACATATTCCTATTTAACCAAGTATTATCGACTTATATTTTGCAAAAATAACAAAGAATTCGACTTATCATTAACTTTAATTCATTAATAATTACAGGTTAACCTGCTTTAATAGAGCTCTCAAAAGGGATTCTGTTTAAAATACTTCTTCCCAAGGTTACTTCATCAGCATATTCCAATTCATCTCCAACAGCTATTCCTCTGGCAATTGTTGAAGTTGTAACTTCCAGCCCCTCCAGCTGTCTATAAATATAAAAATTGGTCGTATCGCCTTCCATAGTAGAACTTAACGCAAAAATCAGTTCTTTCACTGTACCTTCCTTTACCCTATTGATCAGGGAAACAATGTTCAAGTCCTGCGGCCCCATGCCTTCCATGGGAGAAATTTTACCCCCTAATACATGATACAATCCATTGTATTGCGATGTATTCTCAATGGCCATAACGTCCCTAATGTCCTCTACCACACATACCATGGTTTCA
This sequence comes from Flavobacteriaceae bacterium, assembly GCA_039985375.1. GTDB lineage: Bacteria > Bacteroidota > Bacteroidia > Flavobacteriales > Flavobacteriaceae > Flagellimonas. The sequence goes on along the minus strand of JBDWSS010000005.1, from coordinate 27,690 downwards.
TCACGTTTAACATTGGCACATATCTCACAAAGTACCGTATCCGATATATTATGACACTTTTGGCAAAAGTTAATACCTTCCCGCAATTGGGAAAGTGCATCGGTAAGCAACGCTGTTCGCTGTTCTGGTTGTTTTAATAGGTGTAACACCAACCTTAATGCCGTTCGCTTGCCAATACCGGGCAATTGCGACATTTCATACACCGCATTTTCCAAAAGTTTAGACGAAAATTCCATTGCTCCCTATTCTATGCAAAATTACAATTTTACGGTTACCAATTTACTTTTGTACTTTGCAAATCAAATTTAAAGTATGTCTGCCACTCAAATTCTTTTGCTCATTGGTGTTTATTTTTTGGTGCTGATGTTCATTTCTTACTTTACGGGTAAAAATGACTCAAATTCAGACTTTTTTAGGGCAGGGAGACAATCTCCATGGTATCTGGTTGCTTTTGGAATGGTAGGTGCTTCCTTATCCGGGGTAACTTTTATTTCCGTTCCCGGGTGGGTAGAAGCATCAGAGTTTAGTTATATGCAAGTAGTTTTTGGATATTTGGTAGGCTATTTTGTGGTCGCTTATTTGCTTTTACCCCTGTATTACAAACATAATCTAACATCCATTTACGAATACTTGCTGGACCGCTTTGGAACCATAAGTCATAGAACTGGAGCTTTTTTCTTTTTTGTTTCCAGGGTTTTAGGTGCAGCCTTTAGATTGTTTTTGGTTGCCATTGTCCTTCAACAGTTTGTCTTCGATGATTTAGGTGTCCGCTTTGAATTTACGGTGATTATCTCCATAGCCTTGATTTGGGTTTATACCAACCGAGGTGGGATTAAAACCATTGTTTGGACCGATACCCTTCAGACTTTGTTTATGATTTTGGCCGTTATTCTATCTATCTTTTTGATAAACCAAGAACTGGGATGGAGTTTTGGTACTTTTTTGGCCTCCGAAGAATTAAAAGAATACAGTTCATTTCTTGTTTTAGATAGTTTTCTGGAACGAAACCACTTTTTAAAATCCTTTGTAGGCGGTATGTTCATTACAATTTGTATGACAGGATTGGATCAAGATATGATGCAAAAAAACCTTACCTGTAAGTCTTTAAAAGACGCACAAAAGAATATGGTCTCCTTTAGCTGTGTACTGGTTGGGGTAACATTCCTATTTATGTTGCTTGGTGCTTTGCTGTTTATTTATGCCAACGAAAATGCGGTATCAATTCCATTAATGGATGGTAGTCCAAAATCTGATCTTCTGTTTCCTGAAATTGCTTTAAATGGGGGCTTAAGTATTTCATTGGCCGTTGTTTTTATGCTTGGGCTAATTGCAGCGGCCTACAGCAGTGCCGATAGCGCTTTGACTTCATTGACAACTTCTTTTTGCGTTGATTTTCTGGACATTGAAAAACGAAAAGAGGCGGATCAAAAAAGGATTCGTAAGCAGACCCATATTGCCATGAGTATCATGCTTATCTTGGTCATAATTTCCTTTAAGTACATTTTATCTAGAAATGTAATCGATGGCTTGTTAACCGTTGCTGGATACACTTATGGTCCACTTCTTGGTCTTTTTGCCTTTGGTATTTTCACCAAGCATCAAGTTAAGGACAATTATGTTTGGATCGTTTGTGCTCTTTCCGTTGTACTTATTTGGTTAATTGCCAATGTTCCATCAACCTATTTAGGAGGTTATATCGTTGGGTATGAGTTGCTGCCTCTTAATGGTCTATTGACTTATTTTGGGCTTTGGTTGATAAGAGAAAAAAAATCAATACTGCCCGGTAGCCAATAAGACCAAGGTACAGGATACTTCCACAACAATACCTGAATCACGCAGGATTCGGTAGAATTCAGGATTCTCTGTTCCTGGGTTAAAAATCACCCTTCTTGGACTTAAGCCCACTATATTTTGATAATATTCTTTTTGTCTGGTTGGGTTCATATACAAAGTAATCGTATCAATATTTTGAAAATCAACAAAGTTGTTCTTAACTTGCACCCCAGAAACAACCCCCGTTCTTACTCCAAATGCAGCCGTTTCGGTTTTATTTTCAACCAACTTATGTATTGCTATGTGACTATATCTTGTTGGGTTTAAAGATGCTCCAAAAACAAGTGTCTTTGCCATTTGTTAATTTTAATGTTAAACTAAATTAAAGATTGTAACTATTCCAAAAAAAACTCGTCTATTGTACGAGTAAAGATAATCATTGGTAAGACTGTATTTTTATAGTTAATGGTTAGTGTTTAGTATAGCTTATCAATGTACAAAACCCTGGCGTTTCGATTCATATCGGGAGTCAGGGTTTCTTTTTTCAAAACTTCCCGTATCCTACATTAGTTTCCAGCCTTCCCTGTATCAAATGTTTTCCTTTGTTAAAAAATGTTAAAGCTAATTTTATCTGTAACATCAAATGTTATTTGTCGTCTAGTAGACAATATCAATCAATCAAAAAATCAAACTAATCATGAAAAGAGCAACTTCGCTTTTGGCGCTTCTTTATTTTACTTTTTTTTCTTCCAACCTCAGTTTTGCTTCAGCACCCAGCACAGAACCTCCAATTGGGTCCATTTCCGGTATTGTAGTGGATAATGATGGAAAACAACCCGTAGCTTACGCAGCAATTGTGATAAAATCCGAAGATGGAATCGAAACTATAACAGGGGGCATTACCACAGAAGACGGAAGTTTTGAAATTGAAAAACTACCAGAAGGTTCATTTGTTTTGGAAGTGCAGTTTATTGGATATAAAACGCATTCCCAAAAATTGAACATCACCAAAAAAAATAGAAAAGTAAATGTAGGAACCATTATTCTGATGCAGGATACTGAGGAACTTTCAGAAGTTGAGGTGGTGGCCGAAAGGACCACTATAGAGCAACGTGTGGACAGAAAGGTCATCAATGTTGGAAAGGATCTTACCACTGCCGGGGCCACCGCGTCCGACATTATGAACAATATACCATCGGTAAATGTGGATTCGCAAACGGGTGACCTTTCTTTAAGGGGAAATTCTAACGTAAGGGTCATGGTCGATGGAAAACTATCCAATGTACCTGTGGCTCAACTGCTACGTCAAATTCCATCTACATCTATAAAATCAATAGAGCTTATAACCAACCCTTCGGCCAAGTATAATCCTGAGGGCATGAGCGGTATTATCAATATAATATTGCACAAAAATGCAAATATTGGCTTTAACGGCAGCGTTACCACAGGTCTCACAAAGGGCATTGAGGCCAAATTCAATAGTTCCATAGATATGAACTATAGAAAAGGAAAATTCAATTTTTACGGAAACTATGGCAACAATATCGGCAAGTATGTTAATGATGGTACCATTTTACGCATTGATGAAAACTCCCTTCAGGAGTTTGATTTCTTCAACAATAATAAATCACACTTATACAAGGTGGGTGTTGATTTTTATTTAAACGATAAAAATACCATCTCATTCTTTACCAATCAGAACGTTTTTGATGGCAATGGCTCTGGAATCACGGAAGTAACCTATAACGACGATTTTTCTAGAAACGTAACACAATTCTTTGATGACATTAGCGATAACCGAAGTGAACAATACAATTTTGACTACAAACTCGACTTTAAGAAAGAAGGCCATAATATTGAATTGGAAGTAGACCACAATGCCTTTAACAATGACCAAGATGCCAATTTTAGGTCAACAGGTGCCTCATTGTTTCCAGATTATATGGATTTTGTGGATACGGAACGTACCCAAACCATAGCCAATCTGGACTATGCTAATCCATTGGATAGTATCTCAAAACTTGAAATAGGTTTGGAATCAAGAATTTTTGAGACTAAAGTTGGGTATTCCTCAACGGGCCTATCCTTTAACGGAAGTGGAAATTTAATCCCAACCCCAAGTACAGATTTTGACTATGCAATGGACATTTATTCGGCCTATGCGACTTATGGTCAGACTAGGGAAAAATGGTCCTATCAGGTTGGTGTGCGTATCGAAGATGTTGAAGTAAAAGCGGATACCAACACGGTTAGAACGTTTACAGATAAATATACGCAAGTATATCCATCGGCATTTGTCACCTATAGCCCAAACGAAAAAAATCAATGGCAGGTAAGTTACAGTAGACGAGTAGATAGACCAGGTCTGCAGCAGGTTAATCCTATTCGAGAATGGGCCACCCCACTGATTTCTTCCTTTGGAAACTCTAGTTTGGTACCACAATTTACCAACTCTTATGAAGTAAATTATACCAAACGTATTAAGGGAGGAAGTATAACCACAGGTGTCTTTTACAGGGCCATTTCAGATGAGATAAACAGGGCTGTCTACATTGATCGTTTAGATTTCAATAAATTGATTTTGACTTATGATAATTTTGACAATACCTCTGCCTATGGTTTTGAATTGTCCACCAATTATAAGCCTGTTAAATGGTGGAGCATTAACGGTAGTTTCGATTTTTATTCGCAAACACAAAGAGGTATTACAGAAAGTTTGGACACCAATAGTCCAGCTCCCACAGAAGATGATATTATAGTGGAGGAGGTTGAGGTGGACAATACCGCATGGAATTTTCGTATGAGCAATAGCTTTACCATGAATAAAAAATTGACACTACAATTGTTTGGGTTTTACCGAGGCGATAACCAAAACCTTCAATTTAATGTGGAACCCATGTATTTTGTCAACATAGGAGCAAGACACACTTTTGCCGAGGGAAAAGGGACCATTAGCGTAAATTACAATGATATCTTTAATACGATGCGTTTTGCTTTTGATGGTGACCGCCCTTACAAACAACTGGGCGGATTTAATTGGGAGAGCAACAATGTTTACGTAGGTTTATCCTATAGATTTGGGAGTGGTAAGAACCGTGCCAAACAACGTAAAAGAAGGGATAACAACACCAAACAATCTGGTGGCGGTATTTTATAGAAGAAATTTGATGTTCCTTGATTGCATGTTGGTTGGTTAAGTTTTCAAGGTTTATCAATAAAAGCCCAAGTTCCATACGGAATTTGGGCTTTGCTTTTTACCATTTAATAATGGCACTTCCCCAGGTGAAACCACTACCAAAGGCAGCCAAGACCACCAAATCTCCTTCGTTGACCTTACCGGCTTCCCAAGCTTCGGTCAAAGCAATTGGGATTGATGCCGCTGTGGTATTCCCATATTTCATAATGTTATTAAAGACTTGATCATTGGAAAGACCAAACTTCTTCTGTATAAATTGGGCAATGCGCAGGTTGGCCTGATGGGGAATCAACATATTAATATCCTCAGCAGTTAAGTTATTGGCCTGTAAACCCTCCATAATTACCTCGCTAAATCTTACTACCGCATTTTTAAAAACAAACTGTCCGTTCATATAAGGGAAATACGAGGTGTCATCTGGATCTTTCTCATCTATGATATCCGTCACCCATCTTTTTCCCATACCCGGCGCTATCAAGGAAAGTTCTTCGGCATGTTGGCCCTCAGAATGTAGGTGGGTAGATAATATGCCCTTTGAAGTATCTTCTTCTCTGGTTAAAACTGCCGCACCGGCCCCATCACCAAATATCACGGAAACACCCCTTCCCCGGGTGGTCATGTCCAAACCATGCGAATGTAGTTCAGAACCTATGACCAAAACATTTTTATACATACCACTCTTGATGTACTGATCTGCAACCGAGATTCCGTACACAAACCCCGAACACTGGTTTCTAACATCCAAAGCACCCACCGTTTTAATACCAAGATCGCGTTGCACCAAAACACCAGGTCCGGGAAAATAATAATCCGGACTAAGGGTGGCAAAAACGATAAAATCAATGTCGTTCTTATCCACACCTGAACGATCTATAGCAATTTGAGCAGCTTTAACACCCATAGAGGTAGTAGTATCCGTGCCTTTTACCACATGTCGTCGTTCTTTTATTCCCGTACGTTCTTGAATCCATTGGTCATTGGTATCCATCAATTGCGACAAATCATCATTGGTGACTACATTCTCCGGTACATAAAATCCCAAACCGGATATTCTTGAATTATACATATTGTTCCTATTTCTAATTTAAAAAAGCGAGGCTATTTCATGGAAAAGTAAAAAATATATTCAAGGTACTAGGAACATATCCTAAAAATTAACCCACGTATTTTCTAAAGTCATTACCTTTTACCTAGACTTTGAGCTCGTTGAGCAAACTATAAAGTTCAAAAAAAGTGTGATTCGTATACAGAAAATAGTTGGACCCTCTACTCCTATTCATTTTCTAACGTACTCATCTTTAGAATAGCGTTTACTCAAGGTAGCAATTTTAATCCAAAATATTTCTACCCCAAAATCAAATTTTCTTGCAAAAACGGTGAAGTATAGATGGTAAGTATTCTCTCTTTATTCGTAATACCACCACATGCCGTATTTTTTTGCATTACGGAAAAGGTGTTTTCATAGAATTTTTCCCATATAATGTGAACCCATCCAAAGAGCCAAAGTGATTGTGAAAATCTTTCTCTTTTGATCTTATTCTCTTTGCAAAATTTAAAAACAGATTTGAAATTGTCTCGTGTTCCAAGACAGTATTTATAAACCCACTAATATTTTTTCTTCGGTTACTTGAGAGTTTATTGCATTTACTATACTAAACAATGTCTAACAAAAATCAATATTTATGATACAAAAATGATAAGATATTAAATGATTTAAAGAAAATGCACTTTCGGATGAAAGTGCATTTTTAACAATAAAATTAATAAATAAACAATCTTGTCATAATATTTACTTTCTCATAGCAATATTTTAACAACAAAACGAATATACTAATTATGTTTAATTTAAATGATTATTTACTAAACAATAATACATTAAAACTGTGTCTTGACATATAAATTGGATGCAATGCCAGTTTGTCATATTTGGAATTATGGTACTTTTTTTGTCATACCTTAAATCCTAAAAGAAAAATTAAAAACAATGGCTACAGGCAAAATAAATGTTTCAGTAGAAAACATATTTCCCTTAATTAAAAAGTTCCTCTATAGTGATCATGAGATTTTCTTGAGAGAACTTATTTCCAACGCTACGGATGCAACGCTAAAACTTAAACACCTTACTTCTATTGGTGAAGCAAAGGTTGAATATGGAAATCCTTTGATTGAAGTAAAAATTGATAAGGATAACAAACGCATCCACATTATAGATCAGGGAGTTGGAATGACAGCGGATGAGGTTAAAAAATATATTAATGAGGTTGCTTTTTCTGGAGCTGAAGAGTTCTTGGACAAATACAAGGACGCTGGCAAAGATTCAGGTATCATAGGTCATTTTGGACTTGGATTTTATTCTGCCTTTATGGTTGCTGAAAAAGTGGAAATTATCACAAAAAGTTTTAAGGATGAGCCCGGTGTTCATTGGAGCTGTGATGGGTCTCCTAAATTCACACTAAAAGAATCAAAAAAGAAAGATAGGGGTACAGAGATTATCCTTCATGTTGCGGAAGACTCCACTGAATTTTTGGAAGATTCCAAAATAACCGAACTGTTACAGAAATATAACAAGTTCATGCCAATCCCCATTAAATTTGGAACAAAAACCGAGACACTTCCTAAACCTGAAGATGCCAAGGAGGAGGATGAAGCACCAACACAGGAGGTAGATAACATCATCAATAATCCTACTCCGGCATGGACCAAACAACCTTCTGACTTGCAGGATGAAGACTATAAAGGGTTTTATCGGGAACTTTATCCTATGCAATTTGAAGAACCCCTCTTCAACATTCACCTGAATGTAGATTATCCTTTTAACCTAACAGGAATTTTATATTTTCCAAAATTATCCAATGACCTGAACATACAAAAAGATAAAATTCAATTGTATCAAAATCAGGTTTTTGTAACTGACAATGTGGAAGGAATTGTTCCAGAATTTTTGACCATGCTACGTGGTGTCATAGATTCTCCGGATATTCCTTTGAATGTCTCTAGGTCATATTTACAAGCAGATGGGGCCGTTAAGAAAATTTCTTCCTACATCTCAAGAAAAGTAGGCGATAAATTAAACTCTCTTTTCAAAAACAACCGCGAAGACTTTGAACAAAAGTGGAACGACATCAAAGTGGTTATAGAATATGGAATGCTTTCAGATGAAAAATTCTTTGAAAAAGCAGATAAATTTGCGCTATACCCAACGGTAGATGGAAAGTTTTTCACTTATGAAGAATTGGAAGCTAAAATAAAGGACAGCCAGACTGATAAGGACGACAAATTAGTAGTGCTTTATGCATCGGATAAGGAGGCACAGCACAGCTACATTGAGGCAGCCAAAACCAAAGGTTATGAGGTATTGTTAATGGACTCTCCGATTATAGCGCACTTAATGCAAAAATTGGAAACCTCAAAAGAAAAACTCTCTTTTGCAAGGGTAGATGCGGATCATGTTGACAATCTTATCAAAAAGGAGGATACTGCAATTTCAAAGCTTTCGGATGAGGAAAAAGAAACGCTTAAAGGCGAAATTGAAAATGCAATTGCCGATAAGGGATATACCATTCAGATGGAAGCCATGGACAGTAGCGCATCACCCTTTATTATTACAGAACCTGAGTTTATGCGCAGAATGAAAGAAATGCAACAGACTGGGGGAGGCGGAATGTTTGGTATGGGCAATATGCCGGAAATGTTCAATCTTATTGTAAATACCAACCATGAATTGGTAGGTGAAATTTTAAACACAAAGACTTCTAAAAAAAGAGAGCGATTAATCAATCAATCCCTTGATTTGGCAAGGCTATCAAAAGGATTATTGAAAGGTAAAGAACTTACCAATTTCATCTCCAGAAGTTATGACATGATAAAATAGCTCCAAAGGTTGTGTACACTATTGAAGACCGCTTTCACATAAAGTAAGCGGTCTTTTCTTTTAGTCAACACCATCCGCAAAGTAACGTTTTAAGACAAAGACCTGCACATATATAAAGATGGTAAGGGCCAAAAAGCCATATACCATGGTGTTCGAAATAAAATTTAGATTGTCGAAAAGAGCAAGTTTGGTGAAAAAATCCAATTTTAAAACCGGTATCCAATTTTGCTGAAACGGTCCAGTATTTAAAAGAAGAAGGGATACGCCAGTTATCAAAAGAGCAATGAGACACCAACCCCATTTCGAAATTAATGGCTTATGTACATACACATTCTCAATGGGCAATGTCTGTATTTTTAAAAATACATCGGTTGTAAAATTGGTGGATGGTTCCTCCAATCCTATTTCCTTTATGTTCTTTTTTAGAAAAAAGTCCAATTCCTTTTCTTTATTTTCCTCCATAACCTTCAATCATTTCAGGTTCTAAGCTTTGCAGTAGAAGTTGTGCCAGACGTTTTCTACTTCTAAACAAACGTACCTTGATCACATTGGTATTCCTACCTATTACTTTAGAAATTTCCTTTAAAGATAACTCTTCAAAATAATGTAACGTAACAATAACCGCATCTTCCATGGCCAACTGATTTACGGCATCCTTTATAATTGCAATGCGCTCTTTTCGCTGCAATTGGTCCAAAACATTTTCCACAGTAGACCACTGATATTCTTTATCCGTATCAATTGAACTGGTCCGTACGTTTCTTCCTCTTTTTTTTAAATAATCCAAACTTTGATTGTACGTTATTTTATACAACCATGTGGAAAATTTTGAATCTTTTTTGAAGCCTGACAATACTTGATATACTTTTACGAATACGTCTTGAGCCACCTCTTCGGCCTCCTCCCTATTGTCGAGCATTTTCATAGCCAATGTAAACACCATATGCTTATATCGATCAATCAGTATAACAAAAGACTTCGTGTTGCCTTGTATAACCTCGTTAATATAATGTTCGTCTTGGTGTTGGTTCATTTAGCTCATATGACGTAAAAAATTCATGCCCGGTTACAAATTTTCAATAAAAAATGACTTGATTGTAACCAACTACAAAAAATCGTCGTCCTAATCAACGAAAAGTATCTATTAATTAGTTAAAAAAGCAATCGGAGTATGGAAGTTTTAGTATTTATTAGTTTATTTCTGGTCATATTTGGTATTTGTTACCTGTATTTCTCTACAAGAAACAAAGAACGCATGGCGCTTATAGAAAAAGGTGCAGACGCCAGTATTTTTATTAGTGGAAAAGCAAGGAAAACTGCTCCATTTTGGAAAGTTTTTATATTAAACCTAGCTCTTTTATTAATGGGCATTGGATCGGGTATCGTAACAGGTGGTATTTTACGTAGTCATTTCAAGGTAAAATTTGACGTCGCAATGCCAGGTTCTATATTTCTTATGGCAGGCACAGGCTTGTTAATAGGGTTTTTTCTCACTAAAAAACTAGATCAGGAAGAATAAAATTTTTCGTTAAAAATGTTTTAAACCATCATTTAACAATGATGGTTTTCTATTTTTAGGTAATGAAAGTTATCGCAACCAATATCGGTAAGGTCACAACAGTTCAATGGAACGGTAAAACCGAACAAACTGGGATTTACAAATATCCCGTTGAAACTTCAATATTCCTTGAAAAGAATGATGTGGTCAACGATACCATAATTGACCGTAAACACCATGGTGGGGAGTACAAGGCCTGTTATCTTTTTTCTGCAGATCATTATCCTTATTGGAAAGAAAAATACCCTGATTTGAAATGGGACTGGGGAATGTTTGGAGAAAATCTGACTGTGGAAGGGTTAGACGAATCAAAAATAAGAATTGGAAATATTTATAGACTAGGCACTGCGCTCGTTCAAATTACCCAACCTCGAGAACCTTGTTATAAACTGGGAATTCGATTCAGGACCCAAGAAATCCTGAAACAATTCATTGACCATGGATTTCCAGGCACCTATATAAAAATATTGGAAGTGGGAGAAGTTAATGTTGGGAACAATTTAGAACTTGTTCAGGAGTCGGAAAACACATTAACCGTGCAACAATTTTATAAATTGCTTTTTGCAAAATCCAAGGATGTGGATTTGGTTAGGCTTGCAATCTTCAATGAGGCGTTACCCCAGTATAAAAGAAATCGTTTAAAAAAGCACTTAAAATAAGAAAGGCCCATAAAATGGGCCCCCTTGCACTGAAATTAACTAAACAAATCATTTTACCTCAATAGTCTCCTCGTACGTACCGTATTTATCAACTACAACGATGGTGTATTCATCTTCAAAAGCTTTTTCAAAATTGAATGCTTTCTCAACCACCATTTTACCGTCAATTGATTCATTATATATAAGTCTATCTTGGCTATCATATACTTTAAGAACCACCACGCCTTGGGAAAGGTTTAATAGGTTCATGAACATTTTTTCCCCTTTTTTGATAAAAACGGGATCCAGTTCAATCGTTATCAACTTTTTCTCCACCTCGCTTTTGGCTTTACCATTTTTGCCAAAAGATTCTTTAGATCCATTTGCAAACCCTATTGAAGCTGTCAATAAGAATGCCGCTACTGTAACATAATTTAAAACTGATCTCATAACACTCGTTTTTAAGATTACAAGGCAAATGTACTATGGGATTATTCTCTGGAACACCACAATTTTTTCCAGTTTCTATGCAATATTACCATGCTATAATTGTTAACAAAGTATTAATGTTAAAATAGCATATTTTTTAGTTAATTTTGCATAGATGCTATATGAAAACCCAATATACCTTTACATAAACTAACGGAAAATGGCAACAATGAATCAAAAACCTGCTTTTGAGGCAATTGCACCAAGTTTTGGACACTCATTTACATACCAAAAGTTTAACGAGAACCAAGAAAACAAGAATAATGGCTGGCATTACCATCCAGAACTGGAGCTCGTATATATTAATGGCGGATCTGGGAAAAGACAGATTGGTAGTCACGTTTCCTATTTTAGAAATGGCGACCTTATACTTATAGGTTCCAATCTCCCCCATTGCGGTTTCACAGATAAGCTTACAGGGAACAAGAGTGAGACCATAGTTCAGATGAAAGCCGATTTTCTAGGAAATGATTTCTTCAATATTCCCGAAATGAAGAACATTCAAAAATTGTTCGAGGTTTCTAAAGGGGGTATTGCATTTGCTGGAAAGACAAAACTAAAGGTTGGTGAAAAAATGGAAATATTGGAATATCAGACCGATTTTCAACGGTTACTTTCCATTTTGAATATTCTAAATCAATTGGCTTTATCCGATGAAATAAATGTATTGAATGGAGAAGGCTTTTCCATGGAGACCGAAGTGAAGGACAATGACCGTATCAATATCGTTTTCAATTATGTAAAGACCCATTTTAAGGAAGACATCAGTTTAGATCAAATCGCAGATATGGTAAGTATGACGGTTCCTTCTTTTTGTCGTTACTTTAAAAAGATAACCCATAAGACCTTCGTGCAATTTGTGAATGAATATAGACTGGTACATGCTTCCAAACTATTGGCGGAACAACCCATTAGTATTACCCAAGTATGTTACGATTGTGGATTCAATAATTTTTCACACTTCAACAAATCTTTCAAGGCTTTTACGGGCCAAAATCCATCAGAATACAGAAATCAATTAAAAACAGTTTTAAAATAGATGGGGTTATTTTCAGAAAAAATGATTCTGGATTTACCCCAAAGCGATATTGTTTACTACCCAAATTTCTTCTCTTCGGAAAAAGCCGCCATGTATTTCAAGCTATTGAAGGATACCATTTCATGGCAACAGGATGAAATTACAGTCTTTGGAAAAACATATGCCCAACCCCGATTAACGGCACTTTATGGAAATAATGGAAAAACATACACATATTCCAATATTACCATGCTGCCAAATCCATTCAATCAAGAATTAAATCAAATAAAAACATCGGTGGAAAAAGAAGTCCAAGTAGAATTTTCAACCTGTCTATTGAATTACTACCGGGATGGGAAAGACAGCAATGGATGGCATTCAGATGATGAAAAGGAATTGGGCAAACATCCCCCTATTGCATCAATTAGTCTAGGTGCCGAGCGCTTTTTTCATTTAAGAAACATTTCAGACAAAACATTGAAGCACAAAATAGTACTGGAACATGGCAGTCTTTTGGTCATGAAAGGAGAAACGCAACATCATTGGCAACATCAAATTCCTAAAACTGCCAAAAAAATTGGAGAACGTATTAATCTAACGTTTCGGGCAATTAAATAGACTTTGTTTAATCAAAAAGGTCATTTAAAACCTTGGCCAACCGCAATCCTCCACGCTGTAATTGTTGAAATAATACATCATTGTATTTGTATCCGTATTGATACCCCAATTTGTCTCCGGCCTTGGCCGAATCATATAGTTCTGCACAGATTATATGGGACTCATTGAGCCATTCATAAATGGTGCCTTCTTGTATTTCTTTGCATTCTTTCCGCGATACATTGTCAAGTTCGGTTGCCAATTCTGTATAGGTCATCCCATAGGACTCAATCAAATTTTTATCCCAAACCCTATGTAGATTTGTTCCCTCTCCAAACCATTGCAATTGAATTGAATTTCCACCCTTGTCCACCGCTCTGCTCACATGTAAGGGCTGATGCATATCCCCAATCAAATGAACCAACATTTTTAAATGAAAAATTCGGTCAGCTCTTGGTTTTGAGGTATCCTTAACTGTAGAAATACAGGTCTCAATACCTACAACCAAATCACCCCACATACTTTTTGCGAAATCTTCATAGCGCATACCCATTGGATAATTAACATAATGCCAAGCAGAAAACTTGGAAAAACTCCGATCTGCCTTTATTTCATCGGCAAAGGTCGATACAAATGCCAAGCTATGCCCGTCCAGCAAATCATTCAAAGCACGCCTGGCCTTACCAGTTAAATGGTTTTCCGCAATATGCCCGGTGACCCTATGTCCTGTTTTTCCCCAATAATTACTAAATCCTACTATTGGAATTAACAAACAAAGGAGGGTGAGGTTCTTCATGATTGATGTTTTTTTTCAAAAATAGAAAACCGCAATTGATTACCTATATATTAATCCAAGCATTTTAATATAACCTAAGGTCATATTTGGAAATATTATTTTAATATAATATATTTATGATATCATTTTGATATCATTAAATCAACTATTATGACGAAAGAGAAAATAATCACCCCTTTAAATGGCTACTTTATGTTGTTTATCTCCCTTCTTCTATTTTTTGGAGGCATTAGTACTATTATAGCAACAGAATCTGCATGGTTGGCTATTCCTATTTTAACCGGGTTGGCCATGGTTTTTGGGTTGGTTTTGGTAAATCCCAATAGCTCACGGGTGCTTTTATTGTTTGGAAAATATGTGGGTACTGTAAAAAAGAACGGTCTTTATTGGGTAAACCCTTTATATTCAAAACGAAAAATATCGTTGCGGGCCAGTAATTTTGATAGTGAACGGCTAAAAGTAAATGATAAGCTGGGGAACCCGATAATGATCAGTACAATCTTGGTTTGGAGGGTTACAAACACCTATAAAGCTGCTTTTGATGTTGATGATTACAAAAATTTTGTACGGGTGCAAACCGATGCGGCTGTACGAAAATTGGCAAGTATGTATCCGTATGATAATTTTGCAGATGAAGGAATTGAGGAGGATATTACCCTGCGTTCCAGTCTAAACGAGGTAAGCGAAGCATTGGAAAAGGAAGTACAGGAAAGATTGGGTATGGCCGGTATTGAAGTACTAGAAGCCAGAATTGGCTATCTTGCCTACGCCCAAGAAATTGCCAATGCCATGCTAAAAAGGCAGCAAGCAACTGCTATTGTTGCTGCTAGGCACAAAATTGTTGAAGGAGCTGTTAGTATGGTAGAAATGGCCTTGGAAGAATTAAGTGAAAAACAAATTATTGACCTTGATGAAGAACGCAAAGCGGCCATGGTAAGTAATCTAATGGTGGTGCTTTGCTCCGATAAAGACGCAGCACCCATTGTTAATACAGGAACCCTTAACCATTAATATAAGCTTTGATGCTAAAAAGACTTGTCCGCTGTATATTTTTCATTCCATTGTTGACACTATCACAAGAAACAATTAGTGAAGAAATTGACATTTTTAATGGTGATATACATATACCAGGCACTCTAACTTATTCAAAATCTCACGAAAAAATACCCCTTGCAATTTTCGTACACGGTTCAGGAAATATTGACCGCAATGGTAATCAGCAACCATACATTAAAGCCAATTATATTGCTCAGTTGGCTGATAACCTTACAGCTAGTGGAATAGGATTTTATAGATATGATAAGCGAACTTCCCTTCCTGAAAATTTAACAAGAATTAAAAACGTACGTATAAATGATTTTGTATCTGATGTCAAATTAGTAATTGATAAATTTAAAAATGATATTAGATTCAGTTCCATACACCTAATAGGGCATAGCCAAGGTTCGTTGGTTGCAATGTTATCCATAACCAATAATGTTACATCTTATATTTCTATTGCTGGCCCAAGTGAAACCATAGATAAGACTATCGTCAGCCAAATCTCAAACCAAATGGAAGAATTGGGAAAGGTTGCTCAATTACATATTGAAGAACTAATGTCGAACGATACAATAGTACAAGTTAATCCTATGTTACTACAAGTTTTTGCACCTCAAAATCAAAAATTTTTAAAATCATGGATGCTGATCAACCCATCAGAAGAAATCAAAAAAATTGAAATTCCAATATTGATCATTGCCGGGGAAAATGATTTACAAGTACCTTTGTTACATGCTAAAGCTTTAAAAAAGGCAAAGCCCGATGCTAGTATGGTGACTATACCAGAGATGAACCATGTATTAAAAACCGTAAAAACCAAAGATTTAAATCAGAAGTCTTATCTCAGTCCTGATTTTGCATTATCACAAGAACTGGTACTATCCATTTCAGAATTCATTCTAAACCACTATGAGTAAAAAAAAGGCATTTGCTTTAAGACTCAATGAAGATATGCTCAAAGCCATAGAAAAATGGGCTGCGGACGAATTTCGCAGTACCAATGGACAAATAGAATGGATACTGATGAAAAGTTTAAAAGAAGCAAAACGAGAGCCAAAGAAGAAGAGTTCGGATGACGATTAAATTTTGACGTTTTAAATACTCAAAAAAAGTAAATCAAATAATACTGCAAGTAATTTGGTCGGTTTTTTTACTATAAATCCAATAAAAGATAGCATTTTATGCCTGTTTTAGCATTTTTTTAACGGTGCTTCACTATAAATTTGAGATGCTAACTCAAACCACTCTATGTCAAGATTTTGTTTTGTATTTACTACAATACTTTTACCTCTATTTTTATTCCCTCAAACAGATAACAAAAAATTTACCGTAAAGTTTATTGACCAGCCCATTACCATAGATGGCGCTTTGGATGAACCTGTTTGGCAGACAGCGGAAAGCGCGCATGATTTTCAGCAATATTTCCCTTCAGATTCCATATTGGCCCGGCAACAAACGGATATGAAATTTTTATATAGTGAAACCACATTATATGTGGGTATAAAGCTATCAACCGAAGGTACGGATTATGTGATTCCTTCCTTGGAAAGAGATTATAGAGCTGGTGGGAATGATAATATAAGCCTATTGTTCGACACCTTTAACGATGGTACCAATGCATTTTTGTTTGGTTCCAATCCTTATGGTGTTAGGCGGGAAGCACTAATCTCAGGGGGCGGTTACCAAATTGAGGACTTTACCACCTCTTGGGATGTTAAATGGCGAGGAGAATCAAAAATATATGAGGGTTATTATATTACGGAATGGGCAATTCCATTAACCTCATTTAAATTTAAGGAAGGAGAGACCAAATGGAGGTTGAACAGCTACCGATTTGATACCCAATCCAATGAGACCAGTACATGGACGAAAATTCCCCAAAACCAAATCATCTTTAACCTAGCTTTTATGGGCGATATGGTTTTTGAAAAACCTTTGGGCAAATCCAGGACCCCAATTGCCATTATACCGTATACCAATGCCATATCCTTTAAAGATTGGGAAAACAATGAAAGTACAAACAACATTAGTTTTGGGGGGGATGCCAAAATTGCAATTGGCAATGGAATGAACTTGGATGTTACCCTTAATCCGGATTTTTCCAACGTTGAAGTTGATAATTTTTTCACCAACCTCACACGTTTTGAAGTTTCATTGCCCGAAAGAAGACAATTTTTTGTGGATAATAATGACTTATTTGGAACATTTGGCAGTAGTAGAGATTCCAATCCGTTTTTTTCCAGAAGAATTGGTATAGCTGAGGATTTAGACGAAGAAACTATAGAAAATGGGATTATTGGTGGTATCCGTTTAAGTGGCAAGTTAAACGAGAATTGGCGCTTGGGTTTCTTGAATATCCAGACGGAAGAAGATATAGCAAATGAAATACCCAGTAACAATAATACGGTCTTTGCACTGCAAAAAAAGATGTTTTCGCGTTCCAACCTAAGCTTCATATTTGTAAATCGGCAAAGCTTTCAGGATTATGACTTTTTGGAAGAAACAGAAAGGTATAATAGGGTGGTCGGTCTAGATTATAATTTGGCATCCTCAGATAATACTTGGGTAGGAAAGTTTTTTTACCATAAGTCCTTTGCACATGATATTGGTGATGATGACGGCACGGGGGGAATAGATCTTCAATACAATTCCAGAAGAGTGAACCTTGGACTGCGGGGAAATTTTGTGGGCAATGATTATAGAGCGGATCTAGGTTTTGTAAGAAGACAGGATATTGTGGCCACAAGACCTTTTGTAGAAGTGAATTTTTGGCCCAAAAAAGGAAAGTTGAATTTCCATGGATTTCAGTTTTATCCGAGTGTAATATGGCGGCCTACCATGGATTATAAGAATACCGATTACCGCTTTTTCTCCAGTTGGGGTGCCCAATTTAAATCCCAGGAACGGTTTGAAATAAAAATGTTTAATCGATACACTTTTTTAACCGATTCTTTTGACCCGACCGGCACCGATGGAGCACTTGAACTACCGGCGGACCAAGATTACTATTACACCAATTTTGAGGCTGAGTTTCAAAGCGATCGGAGAAAAGTATTTTCCTTTGCATTTGAACCTGGATACGGGGATTTTTTCAATGGTACCCGTTTTTCTTTTGAAGGGGACATGAGTTTACGATTACAACCTAAGGTATTTTTCTCCCTTGGCTTAAATTACGACAGCATAAACTTGCCCGCCCCTTATCCAAGCGCCGATATTTGGCTGGTTAGCCCACGAATCAATATAACCATGAACAAATCCATTTTCTGGTCAACCTTAGTACAGTATAGCAATCAACGGGATAATCTAGGCTTCAATTCGCGACTGCAATGGCGTTTTGCTCCCCTTTCAGACCTTTTCATTGTTTACAACGACAATTACTTTGTAAACAGTTTTATGCCCCGAAGCAGGTCTATAAACCTAAAATTTACATACTGGTTGAATATTTAAAATGAATTTTAAACTACTTTGTTCAGACTTGGATGGTACCCTACTAGCTACAAAAAATGATGTTTCAGATTTCACTGTATCAGAAATAAATCGGATAAAAAATCAGTTAAGAATCATTCTAGTATCCGCAAGAATGCCTAAATCCATGACCTATTTACAAAAACGAATGGGAATAATGGAAAACCCCATTATCTGTTACAATGGTGCACTAATAATTGAGAATAATATTGAGCTAAGCTCTACAGTAATTTCTTCTTCTAGTACAAAAAAGTTATATGCGATTTGCCAATCCCATAATATAAAGCTTGGACTTTATTATATGGACGAATGGTGTGTGAGCGAAACATCAGAACGAGTAGAAAATGAGATTTTTAACACAAAGGCAAATCCTAGTTTTGAACCAACTGCACAAACTTTGGAAAGATGGGAAAAAGTAAATATTGGTCCGCATAAAATAATGCTCATGGGAACCAAGGAAAGTATGGATAATTTAGCTACAAAACTACCCGTGGAGTTTTCGGAAACAATGAATTTTTATCGCTCCAATGATACGCTTATTGAAATAGCCCCTAAAACCGTTTCCAAACTTTCTGCCATCAACATCTTACTAAAATCCAAAGAATCATTGGATGATGTAATTGCTTTTGGAGATAATTACAACGATTTGGAAATGCTTAAATCCGTTGGTTGTGGTGTAGCCGTCGCCAATGCAAGGGAAGAAGTAAAAAAGGTTGCCAACAAAGTGACCCTCGCCAACAAAGAAAATGGAGTTGCCCAATTCATCAAAGACCATCTTTGATTTCCCTATATTTGAAAATACCATAATAAAGCTTTATGAACCAACTACCTTTTACCGAAGACACCATCATCTTTGGATTTCTTTGCCTCTGTTTAGGCTTTGTTTTCTATACATCGTCCATAAAAACGGGTTTTTGGAAAAAATTCTATGGTATAGTACCTACTGTACTTATGTGCTATTTATTACCGGCTATTCTGGCCAGTATAGGAATAGTAAGCGAAGAACAATCGCAGACCTATTATGTGGCAAGCAGATACCTTTTACCAGCTGCCCTTATTTTAATGACCTTGAGCATAGACCTAAAAGCCATCATGAATTTGGGGTCTAAAGCCTTGATCATGTTTTTAACCGGAACTGCAGGTATTATTATTGGTGGACCTTTAGCTATTTTAATCGTTTCTATTTTTTCTCCCGAAACGGTTGGTGGAAATGGATTTGATGCCGTTTGGAGAGGTCTGGCAACAATTGCCGGGAGCTGGATAGGTGGAGGTGCCAACCAAGCGGCCATGTTGGAAGTTTTTCAATTTAATCAAGATAAATTTGGAGGGATGGTCTTGATCGATATTGTTGTGGCCAATCTTTGGATGGCCGTACTTTTATTAGGAATAGGAAAAACCGAAAAAATTGATAAATGGCTTAAGGCGGACACCTCTTCCATTGAAGAATTAAAACAAAAAGTATCTACACATACCGCTAAGATTGCGCGAGTAACTTCGTTACATGATTTTATGATGATGTTATTGTACGCTTTTGCTGGCGTTGGTATTGCACATTTTCTGGGACATCATTTTGCCGAGTTTTTAGAAAACAATTTTGAAGTCATTCGGAATAAAGAGAAAATACTGTCCTCCCTAGGTTCTAAATTTCTTTGGATGGTAGTTTTTGCAACCTCAATCGGGATCAGCCTTTCATTTACCAAGGCCAAGAATTACGAAGGCGCCGGAGCTAGCAAAATAGGCGGAGTATTCATTTACATTTTAGTAGCCACCATTGGAATGAAAATGGATTTAGGGAAAGTACTAGAAAACCCAGGATTGATTGCCATTGGTCTGGTTTGGATAACTATACATGCAGGACTTTTGATTTTGGTCGCAAAACTCATTAAAGCACCCTACTTTTTTCTTGCCGTGGGAAGTCAGGCTAATGTTGGTGGAGCAGCATCAGCCCCAGTGGTTGCTGCGGAGTTTCATCCCTCATTGACCTCTGTTGGAATTCTTTTGGCCGTTTTTGGATATGTGGTAGGCACCGGTGGTGCCTATTTATGTGCTTTATTGATGGAAGTGGCTTCTAAAGTTTAATTTTTCAATTCATAACCTTTAACCAAAGACTATACTAATGTCAAAAAGAGATTTTTTTAGGATAATTATTAGACTATTTGCACTATATCTTTTATTACTTGTAGTCTTTAATTTTATTCCCTCTAACATAAGTTATTTGACGTATGAATTAGCTTTGTGGCCTGTTCTCGTAATATGTGGCTCGGCTATTTTCATGATTTTGTTGTTTGTCTTTCTAATTCAAAAGTCTGATACCATTATTGATGTGCTCAAACTAGATAAAGGTTTTGATGACGAACGAATCGAGTTTGGCAACTTGGGTAGCCTTGAAATCATCAAAATTGCCCTAATTTTTATTAGTGGTTTTTTGATTCTAGATCATTTACCTGAATTCTTACACTATTGCTATCTAGGCTTTAAAAAAGAAATTTCGGCTACAGGGCTTAGTCCTTTTGAAGCTCCAGGACTTGCTGAATTTTGGGATTATTTTAGCTGGTTTATATCTGGAATCAATTTATTAATAGGGTACCTTATTCTTTCTAACTTAGGAAAAGTTGCAAAATTTCTGTCAAATCTAAAATCAAAGAAAAATTAAAGTTCAAAAAACAATAAGTTTATTGATATTTGCTCCGCTAAAATTTTACCAATGAAAAGGATTCTATTTGTGTTCGTTCTTGGATTGATTGTTTTTTCCTGTGAAAAAAAGACAGAAAACACCATGACAGTTTCTGGAAACATTAAAGGTTTAAAAAAGGGAACGTTGTTTCTGCAACACTTTCCAGATTCAGCATTGGTTGTTTTGGATTCCTTACAAATTAAAGGTGATGGATCATTTACCTTTTCACATGAAGTGCTAAGCCCGGAAATATTTTACCTATACCTAAAAAAAGAGGACAATAACGATATCAATGACAGAATCACTTTTTTTGGGGAGCCGGGTGAAATTTTCATCAAAACGGCATGGAATACTGTTGATACAAATGCGGAAGTTTCGGGTTCAAAATCCCATGAAAAATTTATAGAGTTCAACCAAATGATTTCAAATTTTAATCTAAGGACTCTTGAATTAATTCAGCAAGGTGGTCTTCCAGAGTTTCAAGAAGATTCTATTGCTATGGATTCCTTGCAAAAACTTAGTGATCAAAATGTAGTGAACAGATATCGGTATGCCTTAAACTTTGGATTGATAAATAGCGATTCTTATGTAACTCCTTATCTCATGCTAACAGAAGCTCAGGAGGCCAATCCAAAATACCTGGATTCGGTATACAACTCATTAATACCCGAAGTTGCTGCTTCAAGGTACGGAATGAAATTCAAGGAATTTTTGGAAAAGCAGTAACTAATCGGCAAGTTTGTTCAACTCCTCAACAAGCCCAGTGGCTTTTTCTTCCAGTTCCACACGAATCTTTTTAAAATGCGCTTTGCTATCCGTAACCTCTTTTTGGTGAATCATGGACATGAGCTCATCAAAAACCGCAATGGCCTTATCAATAATAACAGAGCCTTCTTCGGAATCTTTGTTATTGGAGCCTGCCTCCCATAGGTAAACGGCTTCTATGATATCTCCTAAAACAAAATTGACATCTTTCTTTAAATCGCGAATACTTGCCATAAAGTTATTTTTTCAAATGTACTATTAAATGGTAACTTCTAAAAGTTTGGCGCCCTGGGTAATTATGTTAATTGAAGTGCTCGATGCTGCCAATAGTATCGTCTCTCCTTTTTTAATTGATGTGCTGCCCCAATCATTGGATATCTCTGCAACACCATTCACACACATATAAATAGTGAATGAATCTCTATTTGCAACGTTTTGATGTAAATCACTTGTTAAATCCAAAAAATTGGTCTTAAAGTACGGACAATCCACCATCGTATTTGTCGTATCCTTTGCTGTTGGATAATTTACCTTAAAGTCATCTTTTTGTTCGTAGTCTATAGCATCAAGGGCTAAATCTGTGTGCAATTCCCTAAGATTGCCATCGGTATCCTTTCTGTTAAAATCAAAAATACGATAGGTAAGATCTGATGTTTGCTGTATTTCTGCCAACACTACCCCTGCACCAATTGCGTGAATCTTTCCTGTATTGATGAAAAAAGTATCGCCTTCAGTCACAGGCACGTAATTTAATAAATCAAGCAGGGTGTCCTTTTCCAAGCTTTCCGTATACTCGTCTTTGGTTACATCCTTATTGAAACCAATAATAAGGTTGGCTCCAGGGTCGGTATCCATAATGTACCACATTTCAGTTTTCCCAAAGGAATTATGACGTGATTTGGCAAGCTCATCATTGGGATGCAATTGAATGGACAAATCTTTTTTGGCATCGATGAATTTAATGAGAATAGGAAATTCTTCCCCAAACCTTTCTACTACACTAACTCCAAGAAGAGCCCTAGCATCATCGTTGATTAATTGCTGAAGCGACTTACCTGCCAAACTCCCATTCGAAACTATAGAAACATTGTCTTCAACTGCTGACAGTTCCCAACTTTCGGCTGCAGTATCCGTTTTACTGGGCTTGCCAAATAAATCTTTCAGTTTGGTTCCGCCCCAAAGTCTATAATGCATAATGGGGTCAAATTTCAAAGGATATAGTTCATTCATTATTTATAAACTTAAATTGAGGATTTATCCAGAATAGGTTACAAAATTACGAGGAGTTTCATAAAGAAGCACCTCTAATTCATTTGTTTTTTTTATGTGGGGCCTAAGTTTGTTCCAAATGAACACTGCAATGTTTTCAGCTGTAGGATTCAAGTTTTTAAACTCGGGCACATCCTCATTCAGGTTTTTATGATCCAAAGATTCCTCCACATGTTCTTTGATAAGGTCTTTTAATACTTTCATATCCATTACATAACCGGTTTCCAGGTTAATTTCCCCAGTTACACTGACAACTAAATCGTAATTGTGTCCGTGGTAATTGGGATTATTGCATTTTCCAAAAACCGAGTTATTCTTTTCAAAACTCCAATCGGGACGATAGAGCCTATGGGCTGCATTAAAATTTGCCTTTCTACTAACCTTCACTTTCATAGCTCATCCGTATTATCCGTAATATGGCTGTAAAAGCGTTCAAAAATAATCTTAAACCAAGCTGTATAATTATCAGGATTCTCGGTTATATCATTTTTAATTTCTAATGGATACATCCATTTCCAATCCGCCACTTCGTCTGGATTAATTTTAGGGAGTTGATTATACTTCCCCATCATAACATGATCTAGTTCATGTTCCGTTAATCCATTGTCGAAAGGAGCCTTGTATATAAATGAAAACAATTCTTTTAATTCAGTTTCAAAACCCATTTCTTCAAATAAACGACGTTTTCCAGCTTCTATATTACTTTCGCCTTCTCTTTGATGACTGCAACAGGTATTCGTCCAAAGCAAAGGAGAATGATATTTGTCTTTTGCCCGTTGTTGTAGCATTGTCTCTCCCATATCATTCATAATAAAAACCGAAAAAGCTCTGTGAAGCACCGCTTTCTCATGAGCTTCCATTTTGGGCATTAATCCAATAGGTTCATCTGCTTCGTTGACCAATATCACATTTTCCTCTTTCATAGGGTAAAAATATGACGTTTGTCAGGAAATAAATAAATACAAGGTCTAAAATGTTATTAAAAGAAACGCGGAGACTTTAAATTGCCCAGATTTTTTATAAAATCATAGCGGAATATTACTTCAAAAGATCCATCGTTAAAGGTAGTGGCCCCTAAATCCGTAATCTCACGGTCATAAGCCATTCCAATAAATACTTCATCTGAAATTCTAAAACCTATGAGACCACTGAATGCAGCATCCCATCTATAGGCAATACCTCCAACAAACTTTTCATTAAGCATAAAGTTTGCGGATATATCTGCTTGCAAAGGTGCTCCTTGAACCATTTTGGCCAAAAGTGTCGGTTTAAATTTCAAAAATGGGTTTAAATCCCATACATATCCCGTGATGGCATACCAATTAATCTGTTCCGTTGCAGTTGAAATTGAAGATTCATCAAAATGGGTGGTTTCCAATAAACGCGGCACCGAAAGTCCGGCATAAAAACGTTCTGTATGATAGTATACTCCTGCTCCAATGTTTGGTGAAAACTGATTTTGAATATCTCCTTGGGCTTGAAGCTGAGGGTCAATTTCAAATTCATCCAACTCTGAAAATCGGATATCCAACATGTGTGCACTAGCTTTCAGTCCAAAACTTAATTTGGCATCCAATGAAGTTTGAATTGTATATGAAATATCTACATCAAAATAGGTTTCAGAAGTTGGGCCAATTTTATCATTAACTATAGATACACCCAAACCAATCCCCCTATATCCTAACGGTGTATGAAGGTTAAGCGTTTGTGTCTCTGGTGCGCCATCCAACCCCAACCATTGGTTGCGGTACAAAGCGGAAATACTTAAATGACCTCTAGAACCCGCATATGCCGGATTTACACTGACGGTATTATACATATACTGGGTGTACTGGGCATCCTGCTGTGAATACATTGAAGCCCCAACTCCAAGCAATAGGGCTATTACCAAGTTTTTTATTTTTCTATTTATCCGCATTTTATCCACAGTACCAATTTATTTTATCTGTTGAGGTATAAGTAACCTGATCGTTGTTTCATGTTTCCATTGGGATCTTCATAATCTATAATATAGAAATATGTCCCCACAGGAAGCTTGTTATCCTTATCTACTGTTACTCTTCCTTCGGAAGTGCCATCAAAGACATTTCCTGTTGTGTTGTATGCATTGGTTGCGTAGACCAGCACACCCCATCTGTTATAAATTTTTACTGTATTGTTTGGATAATCTTCTAAATTTCTAATTTCTAATACATCATGTACACTATCTCCATTTGGAGTAATCACATTGATCACATCGATTTCATCAACTTGGGTAGGCCCCAAATCAGGATCTAAATAGTTAGGAATATTGTCACCATCAGAATCATCATTGGCATAGTTTCCATCTTCATCCAAATCTTCGTCTGTTGTCTCAATACCATCATCATCATCATCTGTATCTCGGTAATCCGGAACCCCATCAGTATCTGTATCCATCAAATCTGTAGATGGATCATCTATTTCATCGTTGACATCCAAGTCTATAACTGTACTTCCTTCAAAAGCATCATCTAGACCATCATTATCTTTATCGGATCCGACAAAAACCACATCAGCTACCCCATCTTGATTTATGTCATTCCCTTCGATGGCATCGGGAACATTATCATCATCACTGTCCTCATCAACATAATCTGGAATTAAATCATTGTCTGTGTCTACCGGAATTAATCCAATATTGCCACCATTTTCATAGGCATCATCTAAACCATTATCATTTGCATCAACAAGACTTGGCGCTATATAGCCTATTGTTTCCTGAGCCTCAACATTATCTGGAATTCCGTCATTGTCACTATCAATATCCAAATAATCCGGTATGGTATCCCCATCTGTATCTGTTGGGTTTGTTGTAGGATCATCATCCAAATCAGAGTTTAAATCTTCAAAAGCGTCAACAATTCCATCATTATCTGCATCCAAATCAATCATAGGCTCATTTACCATAACAGTAATGGTGGCTGTACTACAATTTCCAACTCCATCGCAAATGGTATAATCAAAATTATCGGTACCTAAGAAACCGGTGGTTGGTGTATAGGTAATAAAATCATCAGAAGGATCGCCCGAGGTTCCGTTATCATTTAAGAATAAAGTACCGTTTGATGGACTGGTTGTGGTAATTGTTCCTGTATTTGGTAAATCATTGTCGTTTGCAAGCATATCAATATCCACCACAACATCTTGATCGGTGGCTACAGAATCATCCAAGGCATCAACTATTGGCAATACATCTACAGTTACTGTAGCTGTACTGCAAGCACCAAATGCATTACAAACTGTATAATCAAAGGTGTCTGCGCCATTATAATCTGTATCTGGGGTATAGGTAACTATGTCGTCCGTTGGGTCATTTGCCGTTCCATTGTTGTCAATTGATACAGCTCCATTTGCAGGATTGGTGGTAGTAAGCGTACCATCAGTTGGCAAATCTGAATCATTGCTGAAAATTGGAACTATTACCGAGTTATCCTCATCAACAGCTATTAAATCATCGACCAAAGTTCCCGCTTGACTCATACAAACTACGGTAAAGCGTGGTAGTTCGCTGGTATTTCCTGCTTTTGAAATTGTTGCTGTATAACGCATTACCGTTAATGTACTAGTAACAGTAGGCTGGGTTTGATCTCCGGTAACTGGAGGACTCCAACTTACGGTTGCCCCGGTTGAAATACTTGCTGTAATATCTAAAGTCACTTCATTATCTGGAGCCGCACAATCTGTCAATATAAAATATCCTGTAGCATTGGAACCACAAAGGGTTCCATCATAAGTTGCAAAATAAACTCCGGGCTGTGTAGCTTCATAGAAGGAAGCTGTACTAAGTACGGTTCCTAAATCTGATGCTTCAAACCATTGGTAATTGCTCTCATCACCACTATTAGGTGCTTGAAGTAAAAATTGTGCATTTAGAAAGCTCGTCCCAAAAATGAAGACGAACAATCCAATGAATAAAGACTTATGTAAAGTGTTTGATTTCAAATTTCTTGTTTAGTCTTTATTATTTAACAACAAACACTACGTTGATCAATGAATTATAATCTGCTGGTGGAGCAATAACGGTTATGCTCAATTCTCCATCAGCTGTTATAGTCATTTCTGTAGGTCCACTGGTTGATGTTGTATCGAATACTGTAGGGTCTGCATAGGTTATATAATAATATAATTCATCGTCAGCGTATGTAGGTATAGCTGCTGGTGCTTCATCTGGTCCTCCATCATCACTGCGTACCATTGGGGTTCCATATTGAGCGATATACTGAGCATACAAATCAATTACTTGTGTCCCTGTAGTAGAAGCATCAATGGATATAGATGGTGGGTAAAAAATCCTTGCCGCTTTAATTGCTGGTATTACCGGTGCTACATCTTGTAGTACGCCTTCAACAGTAGTATAATCATCCACGGTATCGCCATCAATATCTATTGGTGTGTCCAAATTAACTTCTCCGGCTGTTTGGTCATCGTTGTCGATGTCATCGGCAAAGCCAGCCGGTACGTTGTTCAATGAGGACCACTCGCCGTCGAAGTCGTCCGTCGAATCAGTGTCGAGGTTGGC
>JBDWSS010000004.1:0-7449 GCA_039985375.1 Flavobacteriaceae bacterium | reverse complement strand
TTTCTCGGTCTACTAATTCAGCACAAATTTTAGCTAGTTCTTCAGCGTCTTCTGTATACGGATTTCTATAATCCCATGGACAATCAACATGAAAACAACCGGGTAACATAGGCTCATAATTTCTTCTGAATCGTGTATTACCGTTTACCGATGCTGCACCAAAATGGGTACCGTGATAGCCTTGTTTTAATGAGATAAATTTGAACCTGTCTTTTTGCCCTTTTATTTTCCAATACTGACGTGCTATTCGCATTGCCGTTTCCATTGCATCAGAGCCACCAGAGCTAAACATAACACGTTTCATATTCTCAGGCTCCATCATTTTAAGAAGCATATGGGCAAGTTCTATTGAACGTGGGTGCGAAGTGCCTTTAAAAGTAGAGTAATACACCAATTCATCTAATTGTTTAACGATTGCCTCTTTTATTTCTGGGCGGTCATAACCACAGTTGATATTCCAAAGACCAGCAACACCATCTATCATTTTGTTACCTTTATTGTCTTCTATATGAACTCCTTTACCTTTCGTTATAATTAGAGGTGGTTTTTTAAGCATATCATTTGGGTGCCCCATTGGGTGCCACTGTTGCTTTCCGTTCCATTCTTCGATATTTATTTCAGTAATACTATCAGTTGTTATATTCATAGTCTATTTCTTTATATTCATTACACTTGTTACGTAATCGTAACAGGCTCTTGGTTGGGTAATATCAAAATGCAAAGTTTTTAAACCGCATTTCATGGCTCCAACAATATTTCTTAATTGGTCATCTACAAACAAAACCTCTCTTGCATGTAGTTTTAGATTCTCTAAGGCAGTATTATACGAACGTGGATCTGGCTTTAAAATATCAGAATGCGTTGCGTCATAAAACGTATCTAACTCATTTAAAAAAGGCAAATTATCTACAAAAGCCTTACCTGTAAATAGTTCAATTTCATTACTTAATATTCCAATTTTAAGCCCTGCTTGCTTAACTAGTTTAATAGTTTCCACAGCTTCTGGTCTTAGTATTTTGTCATAGTCTGTTTCTCCTCCCATCGCATTTAACAAATCAATCATAGACCAATCTTCTTGCCCTACTAATTTTCCGATTTCTTTAGCTCTAGCTCTCCAGTAGTCACGTTCCGTTATTTCATCTCGCTGCATAGACATCCACAAAGCATCGCTTTCGGGCTCAAAAGGCCCTTTCCAAGTGAGTGTTCCTTTTTGCAGGTTGAGTTTTTCTTCAATAAGTTCATGCCTTTCAAATAGCGACTTACTTATTACACTACCAAAATCAAGTAATAATCCTTTAATCATTCTTATATATTTCCTTTAGGAACAATACCTTCTTTAACCCATTGATCGAATAAATTCAATACGGATGCACTAAACTCTTGGTCATTAATGTGCGCATCTACTTCAATGAAATTTGCATTATCTGGCACGCATGATTTCATCTCTTTACAAAAGGCTTTATGGGCTTCTGGTTGGTGTAAAGTATTACCTTTTCTATCCCATTCTTCAATACCTTGTAAGGGCAGGACAAAAGCCGTTTTACCTTTATAGCGACTTATTTTATCAGCAATTAATCGAGCTGCTTTTTTTCTCTCTTCAGTTGTCATTGTTACAGAAGAAATAAGTCTGTTATGCGAATGACTTTCGCGCCCTTTTAAATCTTCTGGCAATTCTCTCCAAGAGGCAACATCAATAAGGTCAATAGCCCCTGGTGCTATCATTGCGGGCACAGCTTGTAAACCTGCATTTTCTAACCTGTCTTTACCTGAGGTTACAATAGAACCCTTCATTTCGTTTACAACTTCTTGCAACGAAAAATCCATTACGCAAACAAATTGTTTGTTTTTCGCTAAATTTTCAAATGCACGACCACCTTGCCCCGTAGTATGAAATATTGCCAATTCATAACCTCTTTTCTCCAATTCGGGTTTGATAAGTTTCATATATTTTAATGCAGAACTGCCAAGAGAAGTCATCCCAACAACGGGCTTATCAAATTTTGGAGCTTTTACAGCATTCGCGGCTCCTAGAACCGCCCCACAGGCTTGACTTAATGAAGCCTTGCAAATAGCATTTAATCCGTAGAGACCACCTGACCATAAAATCATCATTAAATCTGCACTCAAACGCTCTGGTGGAATTAGATGTGAAAAAGAAATGGTGCTTACTATAAATTTTGGGAAACCAAAAGGAAGAGCTTCGGCTACATCTAAAGATAAATCAGTGCCCATAGTACCGCCAAGCATTAGCACGCCGTCAATTTTATTTGCATTGAAGAGTTGCAATGTAAGGTTAACTGCACCTTCAGAGGTTTTAGTCATCGCCTTATTTTCATCACCCAAATCAATAATTTCTTTGTTCGTCGTATTTGCAGCTTCTGCAACCTGATGTCTAGTATAATCTACATCAAACTCGGGGTCGCCAAGAACACCAACATCCATAACTAATGCTTCACCATTATTTTCTTGAATGCATTGTTTCATGAATACTAATTCTTCAGATTTTGTATCTGCAGTGCCAACAATGAGAATTGTTTTTTCTTTCATGAATTAAAATTGACTTTATAAATTTAAGCTGATAAGCTTAATTATTATTATGCATATATGCAGAAATTATTCAACTTTTGTGCGTTGCCGATTTATAAAAAAACACCTAAGTAATACGGCTATCTATTTTTTAGATTTGCACTATGGGCACGAACAGGAAAGGCAAGAATAATAACACTTAAAACCAACCCGGCTATAGTAATGATTTCCATTTCTTTAAATCCAAAACCTGCGTCAAATAATATAGAGGCTAAATAGGGTCCAGCGCCAAGACCAATAAACTGTATTGCAACAGCTAAGGTCATCATACGCGATTTAGTATCCATATCTCCTACCGTACTTAATAGATAAGGTAATGTAAAGTTCCATAAAGCATTAAACACAACTACAGCAACACCAAATACTAAAATTGATGGCTCTCCTAATAATAAAGAAATACAAACGGCCGCTACAATAACTCCAATAGATAATGGTCTATAACTTCCAACACGATCGGAAAGATAAACGGCTCCTAAAGCACCAATAATACCTGCGAATTGAGAGATTAGTAAGGCATTTGCAACCGTCTGTTCATTTGGTTCAATAGCTATACCGATTAGAAATAAGTTGGCCCAAGCAAGACCAATGGCCAGGTTGTAGGCAAAGACCGAAACTAGCGCCATAATTAACCAACCAATACCTAACTGAACAGCCGAGGGTCTTGATTCTTCTTGGCTTGCAGCCGAAACAGGCACGTATTTAAGGGTTAAAAGCGCCGTTAGCGTCAGTACAGCCCATATCATGAAAATACCATTTAAGCCAATAGTTTGAAAAGCTAGAGGCATTCCCCAAAGACCAAATGCTCCATAGGTCATTAATAGTGCAAGGTAAAGCGCTATATTTCTTTCCGTTTTTTGAGTTAAGCCAATAATTGTAAAGCTTAATGAAATAATTAAACCTTCGCCCAACCCTGTAATAAACCTTGCTATCTGAAGGCCGGTTTCACTATCACCAATAGCCGAAAATAAATTACCTGCTGCTGCTATTAAAAGAGCCGCCCCAAGAATAGTCCTCCAGCTTACAAGTCGGGTTAAGAAAATAGCACTAATTGTAGCTAAAGCGATACCTGCCATTTCTACTGAAGCTAAAAGGTTTGCATCGGCCTCAGACAATCCTAGCACACTTACAAATCCTTGTACCAGACCTGGTTGAACTATAAACGATAGCACTCCTATTGTACCTAAAATTAATCCTGCGGCAATAGTACCACGACTATTTACATCAAACGGTTTAGCGTTATTCATTTCTTACTATGTTATTACTGACTCAAATTACTAGAAAACTAAAACCCAATTTACAATCTTATTTATGTACATGAATGTTACAAGTTTTAATCTGAGATGCTTTAATAATTTATACAAACAGACTTTAATTTGGTAAAGCCATTAATAGCAGATTTACCTAGTTCTGAACCTATTCCACTTTGTTTGAAACCGCCTAATGGAAGATTTGGATCTGACCGAACAGCCGAGTTAATGTAAATAATACCAGCCTTTACTTTGTCTGCAAGATAATGTGCGTTTCCTAAATTAGAAGTCCATATACTGGCTGACAGGCCGTATTCTGTAGCGTTTGCTTTCTCTAACAAATCGTCTACATTGCTATATGGCATCGCTGTAATTACGGGGCCAAAAATTTCATCGGTAGCAACACTAACGGCCTTGTTGTCTGTATTGGCGAAAACAGTAGGTTCAACAAAATAGCCTTTATCAAACGCGCGACCACCACCAGTTACTACCTCAATAGAATCTTGCTTGCCTTCATCGATATAGTTCATTACCTTATTGAAATGATCTTTAGAAACTACAGGGCCCAGTTTGGTATTTTCATCGAGGCCACTACCCAATTTCATTTTTTCAGCAATGCTGGCAATATCTGCCAAGGTGTTATCAAATTTGTTTTTAGGCAAGTATAATCGAGACCCAGAAACACAAACCTGACCTTGGTTATAAAAAATTCCTTTGGCTACCCCACCAGGCACTTTAGAAAAATCGGCATCGTCTAAAACCAATACAGGGTTTTTACCTCCGAGTTCTAAAGTGAATTCCTTAAGTAATTTCGCTGAGTTCTGACCAATAATACGCCCTGTTGCTGATGAACCTGTAAAGGTTATTTTTGAAATTAATGGATGATTTGTAATAGCCTGACCGGTAGTTGCTCCATCACCTGGCACAATATTTATAACACCATCGGGTATGCCCACTTCTTTAGAAAGTTCTGCTAATAACAAAGATGTTAAGGGAGTTTCTTCTGAAGGTTTAAAAACAATGGTACAACCGCATGCTAAGGCTGGAGCAATTTTCCATGCATACATCATAATGGGGACATTCCATGGTGCAATGGCACCAACGACACCAACAGGTTCTCTTTTCGTGTAAGCAAAATGATTGCCCCCACTAAGGGATACATCAAT
The DNA here is from genome assembly GCA_039985375.1 of Flavobacteriaceae bacterium. Classification (GTDB taxonomy): domain Bacteria; phylum Bacteroidota; class Bacteroidia; order Flavobacteriales; family Flavobacteriaceae; genus Flagellimonas. The sequence continues at coordinate 2,450 of JBDWSS010000004.1, read as the reverse complement.
GGTTGAACCTTCAATCTTGGTTGCCCAACCTGCATAATATCGAAAACAATTTACCGCAGCAGACACTTCTTTTTTTGCATCAGATAATAACTTACCATGCTCAAGCACTAAGAGTTCAGCTAAAGCTGAAGTGTTTTCTTCTATGAGGTCTGCATATTTTAACAAGAGGTATTCTTTTTTATTCGCTAGAAGTTTTGACCAATCTCCATTCTCTAGTTGATGATTAGCAGCTTGCACAGCTTCGTTAACCAACTCTTTATTAGAAACGACTACCTCTGAAAGTGTCTCTTCCGTAGCAGGGTTCACAACGGCTATTGCTTTTTCGGAAGTCGCATTAACAAACTTTCCGTTAATAAATGCACCTTTTGTTTTATTAGATAAAAATTGTTGTACTTCTTTATTCATCTGCAATTATTTTGAACTTTACAGTTCTAATTCGATATTGATTTTGTATATTTTTTTTCTCCCTTGAAATAAGTCGACTCAACATTTATTTCACTGATGCCAGAGGCTGGTATTTTAGCAAGGGCTTTGTCTAGTATTATAAAATTAGCATACTTGCCAACTTCTAAAGAACCTGATATACTATCATTCATAAAAGATTTTGCGCCATTTATTGTGAATATTCTCAACGCTTCATTCAGACTAATCGCTTGCTCTGGTATAAATGCATTTTCACTTTTATTGTCAGGATCTTTTCTAGTAATCATTGCTTCAAGGCCGTACCATGGATTTAAATCTTCAGCAACAGCAGGCCAATCAGAACCAGCTATTCTGCGTATATTATGATCGCCTAAATCTTTAATGGGCCAGAATTCCTTACTATTTTCTTCACAAACTGTATTTGTGATATCATCAATAATAGGACTCGGAAACCACAAGTACGGAGATAAATCGGCCGCAATATTGAGTTTGCTCATTCGTAAAATATCTTCTTTAGAAAGAAAGCTAGCATGCGCAATTTCATGAAACCTTGTATTTATAGGATTGGAGCTTCTCGCTTTTGAAATCGCATCTATCGCATTGCGGGCTGAGCGGTCACCAGCAGCATGAATTTTTATAGTAAACCCAGCAGCATCAAAAGAAACGACATCTTTAGAAAGTATTTCTGGCTTAATATGAATCATTCCATAGTCTTTCTTATGATGTATTTTATCTCTATAAGGGCATAACATTGCCGCAGTTTTTGAAGAAGATGTCGGAATGCCATCTAAAAAAAACTTAACGAAATAAGGGTCTATATTAGCTGTTTTATTTTGTTCTGCTCTATCAATATATTCTTGAATATTTAATGCGGTATCGCGTACCATTTCTGGTGTTTGTTGGCATATGGCAAAAAACATATCAATGTTATTTTTTCTATCCATATCCGCGAAAATTTCAATTGATTTACCATTGGTGCCGGCTACTTTTATGGCCGTAATACCAAATGAAAGTGCTTGTTTTTGGGCATAAGCAATCGCATTCTCATATTCAGAAGTTGTGAATTCAATTTTATCACGAACTAGAAAGGTGGCATTTTCATATAGTATTCCATTAGGTTCACCTTCACTATCCTTCTCAATTCTACCATTCAATGGTGAAGTTGTATTCTTATCAATATTTGCGAAGGCTAAAGCGGCAGAATTCACCCACATATTATGACTTGCATCATCGAATAGCGCTATTGGTATTTCACTGTTAATCTCGTCTAACCACTTACGTGGATTTTTAATATTATATTTTTCAAAGTATTGACTACCCCATGCACCGCCCTGCACTATTTTAGGGTTTTTCGTTTCGATGTAATTCGCTATGCTGGTCTTTAATTCTTTTGGCTCTATGTACCAATCAAAATTTAATTGATAAAGTTCTTTCATTGCTCCCCATATCGGATGCGCGTGACTTTCATAAATACCGGGCATTAGGGTTTTTCCGTTAAGGTCTATTTTTTTTAGTGTATAGGTATTAGCAAATGCTATTTCGAGTTCTTTCAACGTACCAATACCTTCTATTTTTTCACCTTTAATAGCTATTGCTTCTGCTATTTCATTTGTATTATTTATGGTTAAAATTTCCCCATTATAATATATGTTCAATTCTTCTTTTTGCTGTTTTTGACACGAAAAAATCAATAAAAGAAAGAAAATAGTAATTGTATTTTTTAGCATAACTATTTATTTAAGAGGTAAAAAAAGGTGTAAACAAACTTAATCGTTTACACCTTTTTTTTTAAAATAATATACTTAGAAATTAAATCTTGCTTGTAAACCAATTGTTCTTGGTCTATTTGAACGGTAACGAGGTCTTCCAGGTGTTTCTGCTGCAATTGAAAGTAAATCACCAAAATTAGCGTTCTCGTCTGTGATGTTTCTTACGAATAAAGTTAACTCTACTTTGTTTAAAATAACACCAAATCGCCCATTAAGTAAAGTGTAATCATCGAAGACTCTTTCTGGGTTGTCTTCTGG
>JBDWSS010000003.1:0-8817 GCA_039985375.1 Flavobacteriaceae bacterium | reverse complement strand
CCAATACAACTACATCTACCAATACAAGGACCATTTAGGCAATATAAGGCTGAGCTACCAAGATGCCAATGGAGATGGTGATATTGATGTGACCAATGACCCAATGACCACAGAAATTGTAGAGGAAAACAACTATTATCCATTTGGACTTGAACATAAAGGGTACAATAATGTGATAAGCGGTACAGAAAACAACTTTAAAACTTTTCAAGGAAAAGAAGAAGAAAAGGAGCTTGGTAGAAATACTTATGACTTTGGCTGGAGAGCTTTTGACCCTGCAATTGCGAGATGGTCCAACATAGACCCATTAGCTGAAAGATATTTGAAAACATCACCTTACGTTTTCACAGCTAATAACCCAATTTATAATATAGAGGTTGACGGAAGATATTTTGAAGGTAAAGATGAAAAACGAGCTGCAAGACTTCAAAGAAAAGCAGAAAAACGAGCCGCTAAACTGAATAAGAAAGCTGATAAATTAGAAGCAAAAGGAAAAGACATTGGAGACTTAAGAGATAGAGCTGGTCAATTAACTCAATCATCTCAGGATATACAAGATATGAGGTCAAATGAAGATACACAATTCCGTTATGCAAATACTAATGGCAAAGAAGCGAAAGGTTTAGGTATCAAAGGAAAACCAGCAACCGTAGGAACAGGAACAAATGATAAGGGCGATAACGTTGTTACAATGTTTACAGGTTCAAATACTGGTCAGAAATTACACGAAACAAGACACGGAGGACAACATTCAAGAGGAGAGATAAATGCGATAACACAAACAAGAGGTCTTGACGCAGAAGTTAGTGCGTATAAAGCAGAATTTGCTTACGATGGTAAATTAAAGTATATGACACATAATTTTGACCAAACTAATATTATAAGCAGAACATTATTAGATGCTCAAAAGATTGTACCAGGGACTTTAAAAAATATCAACTCAATGAATCAAATCAATACTAATATGGTTTTAGATATTGGTGAATTTTATACTGGTCAAAATGGGCAAGGTACATATGTAGTTCCTGTTTATAGCGGTGGTTCAATAAATAATAATAATTAGGATGATGTTGAAAAAAGGATTTTTAATAATATGCATACTGCTTATGGCATCTTGTAAATCATACGATTTAACAGGCAAAAAATATGTTGCTTCTAACCAAGAAAAAACTGTTGCAATAGAATTTGTAAATGATACTCTATGTAAAGTCAATCAAAGATTTTTATGTGATAAGTTACCTGAGAAGTACAGAAATATAGATTTTAATGCGACATATAAAATCAGTAAAATGAATATCAAAACACACGATGCAAATTTTAAGCCTACAAGATTTAAAGCAGATGTTTTAGTTCTTAATAATCTTGATTGTATTGGTTGTGAGAAGTATAAAGAAATACCAAATTATGTTGATTTGAATTGTACTACTGTCTTGAGTGATAAAAAATTAAAAGGAAAGATTAAGTATGGAGTAATTTATAATATGATAAATGATACTTTAGTTATAGATAAAAATCAAATATTGTTTGATAACCTAAAATTGAAGGCAAAATAAAAGGAGTTATAAATAATTGTAAAACCTCCCGCTCCGCAGTAGTTGTACTGCTGCGGCAAAGAAAATAGTTGCCTCTGCTACCGCACGAATCCTTTCGTGTGGGAAAGAGTTACAGAGCTATGAGTTAACCAAACTATTATTTTTGTTTTTTAAAAGTACTAAATAATAGGAACTGTAAAAGTCAATACCACGCGACATAGTCGCGCGGTAGCTTGCGCAGATATACAACGAACCAGAGTTCAGAAGGGAAAATTTTATGTTTTTGTTTAAGAATGCGGCCATAAAAAATTATAAGAGCAAAGGTTTTAAATTTTGGAGGACAGGCAATCATGTGATAAACCTATATTCGGAAAAGTTCATTTGGGACAATGATAAATTGTATCCACATTAATCCTGTGGTCGAAAATTTCATTTCAAGGCCCGAGAATTGGTTGTATTCCTCGGCATCCAACTATTTGATGGAAGAATCTATTCTGCCAGAAGTTTGTGTAATGCCACAGATAATAAAAACTGTAAGATAAGTAGTAGATAGTTATTTTCTGTAGCAATACAACTACTGCGGAGCAGGTATAAGAATGCTTACCAAAGTTTGTTGCATGAACGCAAAATACGGAAATTCGCGGCTAAGCATCCTCAAATTTTAACTAAACGGGAGTAAATCAGGTGCTACAAATTCAGCTTTAGCTTTTTCTGATGAAGCAATATCGAAACTATAATGAAAACCCAATAATTCTTTAAAGGCTGTTTTCAATCGCGGAAATTCTTTTATAAATCCTTCAAAATCATTGGTTTCGGATTTATTCATAAAATGCTTTACCAACTTAACCGCTGCTACGGTTATGGTCTTGTGAAATTTGTCTCCTTTTCCATGCAATTGGTCAAATTGTTTAATTTCTTGACACATCTTAACGGCTGCTTTCTCTTCCCCATATTTATTAATATACAGCCATGCCAATCTTAGATGCGCTATATGACTAAAGAGAGAAGGAGGGAGGTTTCCTTTTTCAAACAAAGCTTCAAACTCTTTATCGCTTAATTGTGTGTGACTTGTCAATGGTTTTTATTTTGATTTTAAACACGTTTAATAAAAATTAGTTCTTAGGCGGAGTTATCATAATATGTGCCCTGTGGGTTCCAGGATTCATTAACCATGCATGCCCTGGTGGCGTGGGAGTAGTAGGTAAGCCAGTAGATTCTCCTGTGGCAAAGGGAATGTAAAACACGTATCGCACATATGGGTTTTCTATTTCTTTTGATTCTGGGTTTATCTTTCCTGTGAACACGCACAAGGTGGACTTATCCGGCATTTTTAGTTTGCCCGATTTCACTTCTTCTTCACGAATATCAAAAATTTCCTTCGAATTTTTCCCTTGAGCTTTTAATTCTCTGCCTCTAGCCATAAAAGGGTCCAAAGTTAGGTGGTAGGCTGCTGTAGAAAAATTTTTGTTAGTTGGGTCATCTGCCAGCGCAATGTAATCGTTGGTTCCTTCCTTTAGCGTAACGAATTTTCTATTCATATCATACCCATAAACCTTGGCACCGTCTTTATAATCATCTGGCACGGCCATTAAAGCTGTCTTTATTTGCCATGCTTTTTCGGGTATTTCTTGAGAGAGGCCAAATTGTGAATTAAATAATGCTAAAATGGAGAGGATTGCTATGTATTTCATTTATTTTGAATTAGTGCAATGCTAAAATTAGTTTTTTTAACTGATCGTATCTTTTGTTAAAAGAATTCTAATTACATTAGAATCAATTGGTTTCGAATTTTTCTTTATAAATTTAAGAAATACCAACAAAATTTAAGCCATGAAAAAACTGTCACGAAGAGATTTTAATTCAACCTTGGCAAAGGGAATGGGAGGGGCAACATTAATGGCAGCCGCCCCCATGACATGTGCAATGGGAACCAATCAAAACAAAAAGAAATTGGGTATTGCGCTTGTAGGCTTGGGTAGTTATAGCACCCATCAATTAGCTCCAGCCTTGCTTGATGCTGAACATTGTTATTTGGCAGGAATTGTAACGGGTACCCCTGAAAAAGAAAAAATTTGGGCTAGTAAGCATAACATACCTGAAGAGAATATTTACAATTACGAGAATTTTGATGCTATTTCTAGTAACAATACTATTGATATTGTTTATGTAGTACTTCCAAATAGTATGCATGCTGACTTCTGTATTCGAGCGGCAAAAGCTGGAAAGCATGTTATCTGCGAAAAACCAATGGCTGTAAGTGTAGAAGAATGTGATGCCATAATTAAAGCATGTGAAGAAAATAACGTAAAACTGGGGATTGGATATCGATTGCATTCAGAGCCATATACCCAAGAAATAAAGCGTTTTGTGAGAGAGAAAACCTTTGGTGCCGTTCAATACATTTCTGCTGATGCCGGGTATCGTTCCATGTCAAACCCTGATCAATGGCGATTGAATAAAGAACTATCAGGAGGGGGAGCCTTAATGAATATGGGTGTTTATGCAATTCAAAGCGTTATTTACGGAACAGGTGAAAATCCAATTTCTGTTTCTGCTCAGGAGTATAGCACCCGTCCAGAATATTTTAAAGATACCGATGAGACCATTACGGCCCAGTTTGAATTTGAGAGTGGCGTAGTTGGGAATATTATGACGTCACACAATATTAGCGCCAATAGACTTTTTGCTTCCTGCGATAGTGGTTGGTTTGAGTTAGACCCTGCCAGTACCTATATCCCTTTAGCCGGAAGAACTTCCCATGGACCAATAAATTTTGAACAAGAGAGTCAACAAAAACTACAAATGGAGGACTTTGCCAAACACATCTTGTTTAGCAACCCAAATAGAGCGCCCGGTGAAATGGGAAAAAGGGATATGATTATCGTGGAGGCGATATATGAATCTATTTCCAAAGGAGGACAGAAAGTAAAGCTGAATTTTGCGCCCGATTATGGAATGGTCCAGAATTAAAACTTTTCAAAAACCCCAAGCCCAAAGAGGGCAAAATCATATTTAACAGGATCTAAAGGATCTAGGTTTCGTAATTTTTTGTCCAGTTCTAACAAGGCTTTTGCATCGTTTTGTTTCCGTTGTAATAATTTGAGTTTTCGGGCAACATTTCCTGAATGCACGTCCAATGGACAGGAAAGTTGATTGGGATTTAATCCTTTCCAGATTCCAAAGTCTACTCCAGTATCATTACTTCTAACCATCCACCGTAAAAACATATTGATTCGTTTTGCGGCTGAACCTTTTAGAGGGTCAGAAACATGTTTCATGGTTCTTGTTTGATGTGGCAATTCAAAAAATACCTCTTTAAATTTTGAAATAGCAGGTTGCAATGTATTTTCCTGTTGATACTTTAAAAAAATCGACTCCAATCCATTATGGTTCATGTAGATGCTCTGAATACTTTTGATAAAATATTGGAAGTCGCCACCATTTAGCGTTCTATGGACAAAAGGGAACAGCTTTTCCAGATCGGTTTCGGTATGATTTAATACAAAATCATAAGGAGCATTATCCAAAAGCTCCATCATTCGCAAAGCATTGTTTATGATACTCTTTCTATTTCCCCAAGCAATGGTCGCCGTTAGAAAACCACTAATTTCAATATCTTCCTTTTTTGAAAAACGGTGAGGAATTTGCAATGGATCATCTTCAAGAAATCTGGGATTGTTGTATTGTATGACCTTTTCATCAAGAAAATCTTTTAGCTCGGCAATTGTCATAAAATCAAGAAACTATTAATCCATCTACCATGGTTAATTTTCGGTCGGCCATATCGGCCAACTCCAAGTTATGGGTTACTAAGACAAACGTTTGGTTAAACTCGTCACGGAGCTTAAAAAAAAGTTGATGCAGGTTATCAGCACTTTCAGAGTCCAAGTTTCCACTCGGTTCATCGGCCAAAATAACGGAAGGACCATTAATTAATGAACGTGCAACTGCTACGCGTTGTTGCTCACCTCCAGATAGAGCGTTGGGTTTGTGATCATACCTATCTGTAAGGCCTAAAAAATCCAGAAGTTGTTTCGCGCGTTTTTCAGCCTCAAGTTTTGGAGTTTTTTTAATAAACGCCGGAATACATACATTCTCCAATGCCGTGAATTCTGGAAGCAACTGGTGAAACTGAAATATAAATCCTATATGTTCATTTCGAAAGCGTGCCAAATCTTTATCATTGAGTTCGGTAATGTCCGTATTGTTAATCAACAAAGCGTTCTCCGTCTTGTTTGTAGGAGTATCCAAAGTACCCAAAATTTGAAGCAAGGTGGTCTTGCCCGCACCTGAAGCTCCAACTATGGATACCACTTCACTTTTTTTAATTTCAAGGTCAACCCCCTTTAAGACTTGGAGATCTCCATAGTGTTTTTGAATATTAACAGCTTTTATCATGATAAAATAGCTTCTTTTTTGTGAAAGTAATCATTACTACTTGCGTGCACAAAAATCGTAAGTTTAAGATAAAGATTGAGCATGCTTTAATAACAACTTGGTTAATTTTGCATCAACAAAGAATGGATAAAACCGTTAAGTTGTTTAACTTCGTAATTAAATGGATAAACAAAATAAGGTCGTTACCGAAACCGCTATATTCGCTGGCGGTTGTTTTTGGTGCACAGAGGCTGTTTTTCAGCGATTAAATGGGGTAGAAGAGGTAATTTCTGGTTATACCGGAGGAACAATAAAAAATCCAGCATATAGAGAAATTTGTACGGGAAGAACCGGGCATGCCGAAGGAATTAAAATAACGTTTAACCCTGTACAAATCTCATATACGGAATTACTGGAAGTATTTTTTGCAACACATGATCCCACCACCATCAATAGACAAGGAAACGATGTTGGAACCCAATACAGAAGTGAAATTTTCTACACCAATGAACGACAGAAGGAACTGGCACAGGATTTCATTGCTTTATTGGATAAGGAAAAAGTATTTGAATCTAAAATAGTTACGGCAATTTCGGAGGCGGAGCCATTTTATAATGCAGAGGAGGAACATCAAAATTATTACAACGACAATGCAAGTCAACCCTATTGTCAAGTAATCATCAGTCCAAAGATCAAAAAATTAGGAAAGCATTTTTCAAATAAGTTAAATAGCGTTAGATAAATATATGGAACCCTATCAGAACATGGAAGAATACAACATTAGTGTTACTAATGAAGTAAAGGAACGTTTCTCGAAAATCATTGATGAAATAGGTGAAGATGTGACTCGGGACGGTTTGCTTAAAACTCCCGAACGCGCGGCTAAGGCCATGCTTTTCCTAACTCAGGGATACAAGCAAGATGCTGCAGAAATTTTAAAAAGTGCAATGTTTAAAGAGGATTATGATGATATGGTGATCATTAAGGATATTGAGGTATATTCCTTGTGCGAACATCACATATTGCCCTTCTTTGGAAAGGCACATATTGCTTACATTCCCAACGGACAGATTGTGGGCTTAAGCAAGATACCACGAATTGTTGATGTTTTTGCGCGAAGACTTCAGGTTCAAGAACGCCTCACCCACGATATTCTTGAATGTTTAAATGATACGCTTAAACCAAAAGGTGTTGCCGTAGTAATTGAGGCATCGCACATGTGTATGATGATGAGAGGGGTGCAAAAACAAAATTCAGTAACTACGACTTCAGGTTTTAGAGGACAGTTTGAAAAGATTGAGACCCGTAATGAATTTCTAAAACTGATTAGTTCGGATTTATCTTAGTTAATTTTTTCAATTCGTTCCTATTTGGTATTTTTCAGCTATGACAGAAGAAAAGGACCCAAAATATCGAAATCTTCTTCTTGGACTTCTTTTCGATGGTATTGGTATGCTTTCATTCGTAATACCTGGAATAGGGGAGTTTTCAGATGTTATTTGGGCTCCACTAGCAGCGTGGTTAATGACGCGTTTGTATAAAGGTAAAATTGGACAAGCAGCCGGTGTAGTAACTTTTGTAGAAGAACTTGTCCCGGGATTGGATATTGTTCCCACATTTACCCTTACCTGGATTTATACTTACCTTATTGGAAAAAAGAAATAAGTTCTAGGTCCAAAAGGTTTTTAATTTTCATATTGTTTTCATTCTCACCTTGACAATACTTTAGGCTGTAAAGATACAATGCCATATTTTTTTGAAGTATCTCTAACGAACTAAAACATTGCCAGAAACGATACAACGCTAAAAAGCAAACCCCTTACTAAAAAAATGGGAGTGATGAGCCTGAACATGTCCCGTATGTGTCATAAACAAAAATGTGGTGGCCAAGTAATGTATAAAAGACAGGCCACTTACAACCGTTCCAACAAGGTCAAACTTTGATGATACTCTTACAGTTGCCATTTTCCATGATTAAAACTGTTTCAAAAAAGTGATTTTACTAATGAACTGAGTACTCTGTTGTATAGGATCAAAAACATTGGTTTGGGTATCGTTAAACACCAAATAGATAAACGATAATGGCATATACTCCCAACTAAAACGAACGTTCCAACGTCCTTGCTCATCAAAACTATTATATTGGTAAAACGTGGATAGTTGTACCCTAGGATCAAGTGCTATACGTAGGCCTCCAGTATATAATCTTGTGTCTAAGTCATTGTTTGCCACACCAACCGCATTGATATTGTTGTACTCATAATCAGCAGTCAGTGAGATATGGGGCAAAGGAGCATATCGCAACCCACCAATAAGGGTATTTCTTGTGCCATCATAAAAGTTGCCAAAATCATAACTTATAGAACCTGAAAATTTCTTTGACTGATCTGTATTATATCTCAATCGGTGCCGTGTGTAACTATAATTTCCTTGGGTAATCTGAAGCCCCAAGGGGGCGAAGTCGAAATTGATATTCTGCCATGTCGGGGTAAAGGAGGCTTCAACAAAACTATTGTCTTTAAACCAAGTATAAATGGGAAAGATGTAAATACTCGACTGCTGAAAGTTACCGAAATCTTCAAAGTCATGAAAATAATTGAAGAAGACTCCAGGGTCCCATCGGCGAACAAAAGGCAACCATTTTGGTCTCAGGATAGCATAGCCCCCGGGACTGTGCAATATAAAATCTTTTTGAGCTACGAAGCCCATACCAGGGGTATAATCGGCACTTACAAAATCGGAAATATACCCCATATAATACCTGTTAGTTCTTGATGTTGCCGCTATTCTTCCCGCAAAACCGGCATCGCCCGTTTCACTATCCAACGAAGTTGATAATAGATAGCTTAAGGTAACGTCTGGTTTTGGGCGAATCAGCCCATCAATCGAAATTGTAGTATTGTCATTA
>JBDWSS010000002.1:0-11163 GCA_039985375.1 Flavobacteriaceae bacterium | reverse complement strand
ATCATTGGGAGATATGCCGCCCAGGGAATACAAAAACCGTTTCGGGGAAGAATTCTTCCCCGAAACGACACAGGATAATGATATTTTTATGAATTTAGCGATGTCCTAAAACGGGTAAGGTTACACTTAATCGGGAATTAAATACCTTACTAATTATAGCCGAGATGATAAGTGAACCTTCGAATTCAGAGAATTTTTAATTAACCTAAAATAGGCTAGCCAATCTTATAAACGCAAGCCTGATAAGGGTTTAGCTCAAAGCTGGAGCTGCCCAGCAAGGCTAAATGTTGGTCATTGGAAATGAGCAAATCCAACATTGAACCTGCTAAATCATCCAATTTAAAATGCGCTTGCTCCTCGGAAAAACTTAAGAGTATCAGATAGTTTTCATCATCCATACTTCGGGTATACGCATACACCTGCTCATTGTCTTCCAGTAGTAAATGATAATCTCCATAAACAAGCCCTAAATGATCTTTTCGTAGTTGGACCATTTTCTTAAAATAGTTCAGAACAGAATTTTTATCTTTTTCCTGTTCTGCTACATTGAGTCCATTTTTGTGGTTCGTATGCACTTTTAACCACGGTTTTCCTGTAGTAAAACCAGCGTTTTCAGAATTGTCCCATTGCATTGGGGTTCGTCCATTGTCCCTACTGGCTTCCTTTTCGTTTTCGATAAAGGTATCCAAATCAACACCTTGTTGTTTGAGCAGTTCATATCTATTTAAGGTATTGATGTCTTGATAATCATCAATGGTATCAAAACGAATATTGGACATGCCAATTTCCTGCCCATAATAGAAATAGGGTGTCCCCTTCATAGTCAACAGAAAGGTCTGCAACATGGTAGCGGAATTGTGCCAATGTTGTGATGTGTCGTTCCCCCATCTACTTACCGTTCTGGGATTGTCATGGTTGGTCAAAAACATACTGCCCCAGCCTTTTTCTGCAAAGGTTTCATCCCAATCTGAATGTATTTTCTTGAATTCGGTGAGCTTCCATTTGTCCTCCCTCATCCAGAATACTTCATCGCCATTACGATCCAACGACATCAATTCAAAATGAAAGAACATATTAAGTTCCTTCCGTTCCTCATCAACAAAAAGCAAAGCTTGGTCCCTTGCCACTCCAGGAGTTTCTCCAACGGTCATAATATCGTATTTGCTTAAAACCTCCCGGTTCATTTCGTGCAAATACTCGTGTAATTTTGGTCCGTTGGCGTAAAAAGGAACAAAATTCCCATTATATTCCGCTGGCAATTCTGGATAATTGATGTCTTTGGAAATAAAGGGGATAACGTCCATTCGGAAGCCATCTACCCCTTTTTTAAACCAAAAATGCATCATGTCATAAATTTCTTGGCGCACTTTGGGGTTTTCCCATTTTAAATCCGGTTGTTTTACGGAAAAATAATGTAAATAATAGCTATTTGTTTGTTCATCGTATTTCCAGGCATTACCGTCAACATCAAAGTAACTGAAGCGCTTTGGAGGGGCTCCCTTTTCGGCTGGCCACCAATGGTAATAATCACGATATGGGTTTTCTCTGGACTTCCTGGATTCTTGGAACCAATGGTGTTCATCACTGGTATGGTTCACGACCAAATCCATGACCAATTTTAAATTCCTAACATGCATTTCTTCCAATAGAGCATCAAAATCGGACATGGTTCCAAACTCTTCCATGATATCTTGGTAATCGCTAATATCATAACCATTATCATCGTTCGGCGATTTGTATACAGGACATAACCAGATGATATCAACACCCAAACTTCTTATATAGTCCAATCGTTTGATGATACCTTGAATATCGCCAACACCATTTCCATTGCTATCCTGAAAACTTCTAGGGTATATTTGATATACCACACCTTCTTTCCACCAAGTACGTGATTGTTCCATAGAATTTTTTAAGAGCTAAATATATTACTTTCTAGGGTGAAATTCATGCAAGACTTTTTTCAAATGACTCCTGTTGATATGCATATAGATTTCGGTGGTTGTAATACTTTCATGGCCCAACATTTGCTGAATAGCCCGCAAATCTGCTCCATTTTCCAAAAGATGTGTGGCAAAAGAATGCCTAAACGTGTGTGGACTGATATTTTTGTCCAAACCAATTTTTTCCGCTAATTTTTTTATGATGGTAAAAATCATGGCCCTTGAAAGTTGTTTTCCCCTTCTATTCAAAAAAAGAAAATCTTCATGCTCCTTTTGAATAATACAATGTTGTCTAACCTGATCCTTATAAATGTTGATGTACTTTTGGTTCACTGAACTTATGGGGACAAAACGTTGCTTATCTCCTTTTCCGGTTACTTTAATAAAATCCTCTTCAAAATAAAGATCGGAAAGTTTTAGATTGATCAGTTCGGATACTCTAAGCCCGCAGCCGTACAAGGTTTCCAAAATGGATCGGTTGCGTTCTCCTTCAAGTTTCGAAAGATCAATGGCAGCGATGAGGTTATTGATTTCCTCAACCGCCAAGGTATCCGGTAATTTTCTACCAATTTTTGGGGGTTCTATCAAATCTACAGGATTGTCGGTACGATAATCCTCAAAAGCAAGGTAATTGAAAAATCCCTTTAAACCTGATATTACCCGAGCCTGCGATCTTGGGTTTACAGTTTTGGCAATATCGTAGATAAATTGCTTAATGGTTTCTTGTTGTATCTGAACCGGTGATGCCGCAATATCATAGGTATCAAGGTACTTGATCAGTTTCTGTAAATCTAGGATGTAACTGGAGATAGAATTATCGGAAAGGCCGCGTTCTATTTTTAAATAATGTTCATAATCTTGCAGGGCCTGCTTCCAATTCATGGTTTAAAGATAACGACAAAAAGGGTTTTATATGGTTTCACAAATGGTCAATTAATATCCCCTAGGAATACTATTATAGACAGGTATGCGTTTTAGCTTCAACTAAATTATAACAACCATGAAGAAGACCTTTTTATTAAGTATTATAATGTTGGCATTTTGTTTTGTTACAATTGCCCAAGACAGAACCAATTTTAAGGCAGGTTTCAATGCTGGTATACCCGTTGGTGATTTTTCAGAAGCATTTGCTTTTAGTGTAGGTGTTGATGTTGCCTACCATTATGGAGTTTCTGAATTGATAGATCTTGGAGCCGCAACAGGATATATCAATATTTTTGGTGATACGGTAAATACCATTGGTGAAATAGAAGCTGAGTTTGAAGATTATTCGTTCATGCCCGTGGCAGCATCTTTAAGGATATATCCAACCTACCATTTTAAGTTTGGTGCCGATGTTGGATATGCTGTTGCAACGGCTAACGATAGTGAAGGAGGATTGTATTACCGCCCGGTGATAGGGTATAATATTACAGGCAATACAGAGCTGAATGTTTCCTACATGGCCATAGACAACGATGGAACGTTGGCGGTAGCTACCCTAGGATTACTGTTTTTATTTTAATAGAATTACGGAATATCAAAAAAGGCGAGGTTTCTATCTCGCCTTTTTTATTAAATCGTATTTTTAGGGCATGAAGTTAATGATCATAAACGGCCCTAACCTAAATCTTCTGGGAAAACGCGAACCCGAAGTTTATGGGAGTACCACCTTCGAAGATTATTTTTTGGAACTCCAACAAAAATTTTCAGAAGTGGAGTTGGAATATTTTCAATCCAATATTGAAGGCGAATTGATAGATAAGATACAAGAGGTCGGATTTACTTTTGATGGTATTGTCCTCAATGCAGCATCGTATACCCATACTTCAATAGGTATTGGAGATGCAGTAAAAGCTGTAAATACCCCAGTGGTTGAGGTACATATCTCCAATACGCACAAACGAGAGGATTTTAGGCATGTTTCCTATATTTCTTCTGGTGCAAAAGGGGTTATACTCGGTTTTGGACTTCAGAGTTACGACCTTGCCATCCGGAGTTACCTATAGACCGCTCAAATACTTTTTATCGGCATAAAAAGTTCCAAAAGGAAGTAGGGAGGCTATAAAAAGAATGATAAAACGTTTAATGCTCCATTTACGTTGCCAGCAAAAGACCAGAGCAAGGATACCATAGGCAATAAAAAGCACCCCATGCGCATATCCCACAATTTTATTAGGTTCCAAAATATTCGCCCAATACTTAAGTGGCATGGTCAAACCAAATAAAAGTAGATAGGAAATTCCTTCTAATATTGCAGTAGCCCTAAATAGTTTAAGCATTTATAAATGGATTACTTCATCATATGCATCAGCAACAGCCTCCATAACCGCCTCACTCATGGTTGGGTGGGGGTGAACTGCTTTTAGAACTTCATGTCCTGTGGTTTCCAATTTGCGTGCAACTACCGCTTCTGCAATCATATCGGTTACACCAACACCAATCATATGGCAACCTAACCATTCGCCATATTTGGCATCAAAAATAACTTTTACAAAACCATCGGAATTTCCAGAGGCCTTGGCCTTTCCACTGGCTGAAAAAGGAAATTTCCCAATTTTAATATCATACCCTTGTTCTTTAGCTTGCTTTTCGGTAAGTCCTACGGAAGCAATTTCTGGCATGCAGTACGTACACCCGGGAATATTTCCATAATCAAGGGCTTCCACGTGCATTCCAGCTATCTTTTCAACACAAAGAATACCTTCGGCCGAAGCAACGTGTGCTAGTGCTTGCCCTTGGGTAACATCGCCAATAGCATAATATCCGGGAATATTGGTTTGGTAATAATCGTTCACCAAAATTTTATCGCGATCAACTGCTATTCCAACATCTTCCAGACCTATATTCTCAATATTTGTTTTGATTCCAACCGCCGAAAGAACAATATCGGCCTCTAAGACCTCTTCTCCTTTTGCAGTTTTAACGGTAGCTTTTACGCCATCACCAGATGTGTCCACATGGGTAACTTCAGCTGAAGTTTTTATTTTTACACCCGCTTTTTTAAAGCTGCGTTCCAATTGTTTGGAAACATCTTCATCCTCAACAGGTACAATATTGGGAAGGTATTCCACAACAGTAACCTCAGTACCCATTGAATTGTAGAAGTAGGCAAATTCGATACCGATGGCCCCACTACCCACAACAATCAGTTTTTTGGGTTGTTCCTTTAATGACATTGCCTCACGATAACCAATTACTTTCTTTCCATCCTGAGGTAGACTGGGTAATTCCCGACTTCTTGCCCCTGTGGCAATAATTATATGATTTGCCGAGTATTCAGCCGTATCTCCATGTTCACCTTTGACCAAAACCTTTTTTCCAGGTTGTACTTTTCCGAAACCATTAAGAATCTCAATCTTGTTTTTTTTCATTAAAAATTGAACACCTTTGCTCATTCCATCTGCAACACCACGACTTCTTTTTACTACCGCATCAAAATCATGTTCCACTTTTTTTGCACTCAAGCCATAATCCTCAGCATGTTTAAGGTATTCAAAAACTTGAGCAGACTTCAGTAAGGCTTTGGTGGGAATACAGCCCCAATTAAGGCATACACCACCCAAACTTTCTTTTTCTACAATGGCTGTTTTGAGTCCAAGTTGCGAGGCTCGTATGGCCGTTACATATCCCCCGGGTCCACTGCCCAAAACAATTACATCGAAGTTGCTCATTAGAATTTGATTTTAATTAGTAAAAATGAAATGCAAAAATACGGAATTCAGATGCCAATTACCAAGTATTGGTTAACCAGAACAAGCAGAAAGTGGAATTTATAACAAAGGCTTATCCAAACATTTTTTTATTGAACAAGTCTGATTCTCCTTTAGGAATCGATAAGGAAATCCAATCGGCACCCTTTATCATTTTCCCCATGAAAACAATTTGACCTACATGACTACAGTAATGAGCCAATTGTCTATTTATTGCCTCAATTATGGAGTGTTCTTCATTGCGAATTTTAATTTTGGTATCGAAGTTTAAATGGTCAATGTCATCAAGAGCATCAAACAGGCATTTCCAACCGTTTTCCCAGGCAATTATCATTTCTGCTTTGGAAGTATTGGGTTTTTCAAATTCCATTTCTCGATTACGCCAAGGTTTTTCGCCATCCTCTAATAAGAAGTTGGTCCATCTGCTCCGCATATTGCCCGCCATGTGTTTTACAATAATGGCAATGGAATTACTTGTTTCTGAATATGTCCAGAGAACATCTTCATCACTAAGTTGTGCAAAAGTCTTATCACCGATTAATTTGTAACGATTAAACTCGAACTGTATATTCTCGATATAATTTTCCCGAAAACTCATGGTTCCTCGGAAGGGTCAAAATCAATACTTACGGAATTGATACAATAACGTTGCCCAGTTGTTTCTCTTGGCCCGTCATTAAAAACATGTCCCAAATGGCTTCCACAATTGGCACAAACCGTTTCTGTACGCACCATCCCATGGGTGGTATCTCTTATGTATTCAATGGCTCCTTCAATGGCTTGGTCAAAAGAAGGCCACCCACAACCACTTTCAAATTTGTGGTTACTTTCAAACAATTTTGCATTGCATGCTTTGCAATGATAGTCTCCGTCTTCAAAGTGCGCGTTGAATTCACCGGTGAATGGTCTTTCCGTGCCTTTCTGGCGCAAAACATGATATTCCTCTGGAGAAAGTTTCTGTTTCCATTCGGTATCTGTTCTTTCTACTCCATATTTTTTATCCATAATGGGTCTTGGACGTTTTATTTAACTTAGTTTGAATCTGGAATAAAATCCAGTGCCACTCCATTAATACAATGTCTTTTTCCTGTAGTATTCCTTGGCCCATCGTTAAAGACATGTCCTAAATGACCACCGCAAGTAGCACAATGTTCTTCTGTACGGGCATACCCTATTTTATAATCCACATCAAAAGTTACATTCCCTGCTATTTCTTGGTCAAAACTTGGCCAACCTGTGCCGGACTTAAATTTATGCTCACTCTTGAATAGTGGAGTTGCGCAACCTGCACATACATAGGTCCCTTTTTCTTTATTGTCCAGAAGATCACTGGTAAATGCATTTTCCGTTGCCGCCTTGCGCAGCACATAGTATTCCATGTCCGTTAGTTGCGCTTTCCACTGGGCGTCAGTTTTTGTTACTTTATAAACCTTGGCTTCTTTCTTTTCTTTTTTCTTTTCTTGCGAAATTCCGGTACACCCAGATAGTACTACGAGAAGTAGTAAAAACAATTTTTTCCCCATCCTTTTTTCTTTAATAGACGATATTTTAGAAATATCCTTTCAAGCTAATTTTTCGAAACATAAGAAAGTCCTGCAGATTTCCCACAGGACTTTAAGTTAGCAAATTTTTGATTGATCAATTTAAATCGATTTTCCCTACTTCATTTTCCGAGACACCTAAAGCAGCCATAACGTTGGTCATGTTGGAGGTATCCACTTTTGAGGTTGAACCAAAATCTGCAGGAACAACGGCAATTCTAAATACTTGGTTGTCCGTATCCCCGGGAAGCAAAGTAGACAGGTCAAAATCAGATTCCAAGAAGACATTAACATCTAAAAAAGTATGTTCATAATTGTATTGCAGCAATCCCTGATCCAAAATTCTGGTTTGTGGCAATAGTCTCCAAATATCTATAGGATCTCCTCCATTTGCATCCTCAACTTGATCAAACAATAGGTACACTAATACAATATCCGATTCAAACACTTCAATGGTCTGTGGGAACTCGAAGAAAATGGAATAATCATTATCCACCGAGAATGTTCCTTCAATATCTACTACCTGACCTAGAATGTTAACCCCGTCGAGGCCATCAACACCTGGAGGGCCGTCAGGGCCTTCACAAGATAAAAGGAATGCGACAAGGAATATGCCAATAAGCGTATTGATTTTATTCATGATTTTTGATTTTTGATTTGCTTTCATTTTGTCTGTTTTCTACTCAAAATCAAAAAGCATTCCATTTTTGCAAAGGTGCGGTAATTTTATTGGCAAGATGGCCAAAATCGGATTGTTGGATAAAGATGTGTAATATTGTAACAGATAAACCAACTTAGTATGTCCAAGGCCGTTTCCCATAGTTTTTTTACAGCGTTTGATATAAATCTTTTTAAGGCTGGAAAGCACTACAGACTTTACAACAAACTGGGTTCTCATTTGACAGAGGTGGGTGGTGTTAAAGGGACATATTTTGCGGTTTGGGCCCCGTCGGCCAAGTCGGTTTCGGTTATCGGGGATTTTAACTTTTGGAACGGCGAAGACCATCAATTATTTGTACGGTGGGACGAAAGTGGTATTTGGGAAGGCTTTATCCCTTATGTAGACAAGGGAACTAAGTATAAATACAAGATTCAATCTAATAATGATAACATTTGTACGGAAAAAGCTGATCCATTTGGACGTTTTTGTGAGCAACCGCCAAAGACTGCTTCTGTAGTCTGGGATGAGAAGTACAGTTGGAAAGACAAAAAATGGATGGAAACCCGTGAGACCAAAAATGCCTTGGACAAACCTTACTCGGTCTATGAAGTACATTTGGGGTCTTGGAAAAAGAAAAACGGCTGGGAGTCGCTCTCTTATGTAGAGTTGGCGGATGAACTTGTAGATTACGTTAATGAAATGGGGTTTACCCATGTAGAGTTTATGCCGATAATGGAATACCCATATGATCCGTCATGGGGTTATCAATTAACGGGTTATTTTGCGCCAACATCCCGTTTTGGGAAACCTCAGGATTTTAAACTTCTTGTAGATAAATTTCACCAAAAAGGAATAGGTGTAATTTTAGATTGGGTGCCATCGCACTTTCCTGAAGATGCTCACGGACTCGGGTTTTTTGATGGATCTCACTTGTATGAACATCCAGATAGGAGAAGAGGGTATCACCCAGATTGGAAAAGCCTTATTTTTAATTATGGCCGAAACGAAGTTCGTGCTTTTTTAATAAGTAATGCCATTTTTTGGCTAGATCAATTTCACATAGACGGCCTTCGTGTAGATGCTGTGGCCTCTATGCTATATTTGGACTACTCCCGGGAGGATGGGGAGTGGGAACCCAACATTTATGGTAACAACGAAAATTTGGAAGCCATGTCTTTCATTCGCGACATGAATACTGAAGTATATGCGAGTTTTAAAGGGGTTCAGACCATTGCGGAAGAATCCACCGCATTTACAGGGGTTTCCAAACCGGTAGATTTGGGAGGACTCGGTTTTGGTATGAAATGGATGATGGGTTGGATGCACGATACCTTGAAGTTTTTTAAAAAAGAACCTATTCATAGAGCATACGATTTAAATGATATTACCTTTAGTATGACCTACGCATTCACGGAAAACTTTATGTTACCATTTTCGCACGATGAGGTTGTTTATGGAAAACAGTCCCTACTGTATAGAATGCCAGGAGATGAATGGCAACGTTTTGCCAATTTAAGGTTGCTTTTTGGCTATATGTTTACCCATCCAGGAGGCAATTTACTTTTTATGGGAGGTGAATTTGGTCAATCTTCGGAATGGAACTTTCAAGAAAGTTTGGATTGGCATCTGATCGAGTATGATTTTCATTCGGGAATTCAGGAGGTGGTGAAGGATTTAAATAAGGTTTATAAGGATAATCCAGCATTGTATGAGAAACAGTTCAGTTCTGAAGGTTTTCAATGGATTGAATACAATGACCAGGAAAATACGGTACTAAGTTATGTCCGGAAAGGGAACGACCCCAAGGATGATCTTATTATTGTGTGTAATTTTACACCGGTTCCAAGAGAAAATTATAGGGTTGGAATCCCTAAAAAATCGGGGCTAAAGCTTGTTTTTAACAGTGATGACAGCAAATATTCCGGAAGTGGAGTGGGGGCAAAGACTTTAAAACTTTCATCAGAAGCCTGGAACGGACATGAACAATCCGTTGTAATGACACTTCCTCCACTGAGTGTGGTAATTTATCGATAAGGAATTTACGATAAGGTTATAGTATAAGATGTTCAAAACATCTTTTTAATTTCTCATCCTAAAGTCTTTCTTTTGTTAGTCTTAATCTACCAAATATGATTACCAATACCGAAATAGAAAAAAGAGGTAACCAATACCCCAATCATGTAGTTGACTTTAAACAGGAAAACGACAAATTATACTTTACAACCCAAAATGGGGTTATTTTGGAGATAACCATATTGCGCGACAGTGCCATTCGTTTTCGGTATGCTACCGAACATGTTTTTGAGCCTGATTTTTCGTATGCAATTAGTGATGATGTAAGCTTGGGATATAATGAGCTGGAAGTAAAGGAGGAAATACCCGAGTATGTCATAACAACTTCAAAAATCAAGATATTTATTAACAAGTCAAGTCTAAAAGTTCAGCTTGAAGATTTAGAGGGTAATATCCTTGTTAATGACGAATTGGGTTTTCATTGGGAAGAGAATTACAACTATGGCGGCAACATAGTTAAAATGAGCAAGATCTGTCATTCCGGTGAAAGTTACTACGGAATGGGAGACAAGGCTTCACATACCAATTTAAAGGGAAAACGGGTAAACAACTGGGCCACGGACTCCTATGCCTATGGAAAAGACCAAGAACCCTTATATAAATCCATTCCGTTCTATGTAGGACTTAAAGAAGAGATTGCCTATGGTATTTTCTTTGATAATTCTTTTAGTACCTACTTTGACTTTGCCAATGAAAAAAGAAATGTGACCAGTTTTTGGGCAGATGGGGGAGAAATGAACTATTATTTCTTTTATGGGCCAAAAATGAATCAAGTTGTAGAGGCCTATACCGATCTGACGGGTGTACCAGAACTTCCACCTTTATGGGCACTGGGTTTTCATCAATCCAAATGGAGTTATTACCCTGAAAAGAAGGTGAAAGATATAGCATCAACCTTTAGAAAACTAAGAATCCCTTGTGATGCCATTTACTTGGACATTGACTATATGGAAGGGTTTCGATGTTTTACATGGGACAATAAACACTTCCCCAATCCAAAGAAAATGATCGAGGAATTGGAAGAAGATGGTTTTAAGACCATTACCATGATAGACCCAGGAATAAAAATAGATCGAGACTACTGGGTGTATCAGCAAGCCATGGATAACGGGTTTTTCTGCCGTAGGGCAGATGGTCCTCATTTTAAGGGTAAAGTATGGCCCGGAGAATGTAAGTTTCCGGATTTTACAGACCCAGAAGTACGCGAATGGTGGGCCGGTTTGTATAAAGAGATGATCGCAGACATGGGAGTG
>JBDWSS010000001.1:0-12108 GCA_039985375.1 Flavobacteriaceae bacterium | reverse complement strand
GGATTTTTTGATGTTGTACCGAAGGTACATAAAATCGTAAAATACGGAGTGGGCCGTATCAAATTGCGTTTGGCCGGTGATGTGCCAGCGTTGTTTTGTGCCGTTGCGGCGTTTTTTCGGATAGGTCGCTTATCCTACGGTCTTGGCAATTTGGTGTAGCCCTCACGATGGTTCAGCAATCAAAATGGCGGGAATCGAGCTTTGCGAAATGTAGCAATTTTGTTCGCCGCAGGCTAATGCTGCACCATCGGATTTGTATATGGTTTGTTGCGTGTTTTAAGCACTAAATTTAGTAAATAATTACCGATCAAGAAAGTCCGCGAGGACTTTCGCAAGTAAGCAAAAAGCCAGCAATAAATTATATACGGTGTTGCCAATAGTTATTTTATTTTTCGCCCTTTAATTCCGCTCGCACAACCAAAAAAATATTCCACATATTCAACTTCAAATTCAGGTCTTTTAAAAATCCGAAATGTGTTTTTTGAGTTTTCAAATTCTTCTGTATAAATTCCTAACATTTTATAAGTCTCTGGATTTCCAAGAAATATTTTTCCTAAAAGTGGAATAATATTTTTCAAGTAAAACATATAAAATGGTTTTAATATTTTATTTTCTGGGACAGAAACATCAATCAGAGAAAACTTTCCATTTGGTTTTAGAATTCGGTCAATTTCGTTTGCTAATTTTCCAAGTTGCTCATTATTAAATGTCTTTAATCCAAAACCCGAAATGACAAAATCCGCTGTTTCGTTTGCTATTGAGTTTTCAAAGACGTTTTCTTTAAGAATCTCAATTTTTGATTTTTCGAACTTTCCTTTATTTTTTTCTGCACGATTTATCATTTCTGTTGAGAAGTCAAGTCCGATTAATTTTGAGTTTTTGCTCGATTTTTTTAGAATATGTTTCCAACATTCTCCCATTCCAGTCATTAAATCGACAACTATTTTTCCTTTCTCGATTTCAATTTCCTCAACACATTGTCTTCTCCATCTTTCGCTAAATCCAAATGAGGTTATGTAATTCATTTTAGAATACGAACTACTCATTTTGTCAAATAGTTTTTCAACAAATTTAGGTTCGTAAATTTCTTTCATTCGTTAGGCTAGTTAATTATTGGCAACGAAAGGGCTACGCGGAGTGCGGCCCTGTATTTTAGATTGTTGAACCGAAGGTACATAAAATCGTAAAATACGGAGTAGCCCTCACGATGGTTCAGCAATCAAAATGGCGGGAATCGAGCTTTGCGAGATGTAGCAATTTTGTTCGCCGCAGGCTAATGCTGCACCATCGGTCTCGTATAACCGTCGGTTACGGGTTAATATGCGTTAATTTTCGGTTTTACACAGACTTTAGCAATTCCGAGTGGATTCGGACGTAGTCGAATCCGCCGTAATTGCGGTTATACATTGTTGTAACACGTTATTTTTTCGGTTTTATATTTTTCAATTCCACCTTAAATGCTAATTCACCATCAATTTCGATGAATTCTCCTTGTTGGTCATAAAATTCTACGAAGGCAGTTTTGTTGTCAATAATCTCCATCACAGTTCCGTCAGTTCCACTTTCTATTCCGTTCTTAAGTTTTTCTTTAGGATTCACTTTTTTATAGAGCCATTTTTTCTCTAATCGTTTCCGCTCAACTTCATTTTTTGGGATTCCGAAAATCAATCCTTTAATCCAATCGTAAATCATATTTAGTCCGACCCAGATTCCGCCAAGAATCCATTTCACAAAGATTTCCGCAATTATTTCTCCCATTTATAGTCCATTTTTGTGGTCGGTCAATGTGTTACAACGAAAGGGCTACGCGCAGTGCGGCCCTGGATTTTATATTGTTGAACCGAAGGTACATAAAATCGTAAAATACGGAGTGGGCCGTACCAAATTGCGTTTAGCCTTTGATGTGTTGCGTTTTTTAGGGCCGTTGCGGCGCTGTTTTCGGATAGGTCCCTTATCCTACGGTCTTGGCAATTTGGTGTAGCCCTTTCGATGGTGCAGCAATCAAAATGGCGGGAGTGTGCCGAAGGCGCAGGAAGCAATTTTGTTCGCCGCAGGCTAATGCTGCACCATCGACCCGGCTAAGAAACGTAGGGGGGGTGAAACACTGTCCTTTCGGTTTACCACTTAGCCAAGCCAAATATTTTTATAATTTACTTTACTTTTTTCATTATCAAAATTTTGGATTGGCGAGCTTGATAGAAGCTCTGAACTTCCAATTTACCACCAAACCCCTATGTTTTTTTAGCCATTGTTGGCATTTCGTTTTTTTTCAGCGTTGGCAAAGACATACTCTTTTGCAATTTTCGGTTTTGTGTTGGCTGGTGCGAATTGCAAATGTGTATGGCTTTATGGCTTGGGATTTAATTCAGTATTAATTTTTTCTAAGATTTCTCGATACTTTATTAATGTATGTCTAATCTCAATGCACCTTTTCTCATTGAAAATTTCTTCTTTCCCCGTTATATGGCTTACAAGAACTTTTTGTCCATTTTCCTCTTTTTCAGTAACGTGGGCAAATAGATTTCTTGTTGAAATTACATTTTCATCATAGGAATGAGCAAATCCCTTTTGACCTATTCCTTTAAGCTTGTATAGTTGAGTAATTGTTTTGGCTTTTTTTAAAGAATTAAAATACAAGCTATTCTGAACTTGTGTATTAATGTCTTTAGATAAATAATTTTCTACGTTGCCAGGTATTTCAGCAAGTAGTGTCTTCATATATTGTTCTATTTTTTCAGAATCATTTGATTTCAGTAGTTTTTGAATAATGGTAAGCATCAACTCATCTAAATCGCTAGTTTCAGCCATTATCAATCCTCTCATAGAATTAACTTCTTGAACTTTTTTAATGGTAGTGTCAACGACTAATTCGAATTTGGTTGTAAAGTCTGTTCTATGGGTTGTGTATACTCCTTCAAGTTCGAATTTTTTTATACTATCTCTAACGGATTGGATGTCATTTGAATAAAATATTACATCTGTTAAGATAGGGTTGTCTTTTTGGTTTCTGATAAAATTAATGATTTCATCACCATTAGGAGAACCTGCCAGTGTAAAATCAACTAGAAGTAAATCATAATCTTTAAGCTTATTTATGTCATATTCTTGCTTAACTTCATCAAAATTTTTACAAAGCTTTGAAACTAATTTGAAACCTAAGTCATCTAGATATTCTTCAGCAAGTTCAAAATTGTCTTTATACCAAGACTTAACATCTTCAATCCATAAAATTTTATATTCAATTCTCATTTTTAATTATAAGTATTAATTCGAACCCGTTTTTGTATTTGGGATTATATTCAATTGTTCCATTTAGGTCTTCTTCAATAATTCTTTTTACGTGATTTAATCCTAAGCCCGAACCTTTAGTGGTTGTAATACCTTCTTCAAATATTAAATCACTGTTTTCGATTGATTCTGATAGTCTATCTCCAATATCTCGTATCTTAATTTCTAAGTCATTATTGATTTTTTTAAACTCAAAAATTACTTTTTTCGCATTCTTCTTTCTTGAATTGCTTAGAATGTTATCTAAGATTACACTTAGTTCAATTGGTTGAAATGTTTTCACAAAAGAGACTTGACGATTTAAAATTTCAATGTCAATTTTATATAGAGCCTTATATGTTTTCTCAATATAGTTCGAGATATATGACACTATATCTTCTTTGGTTTCCAACGATGCTTTTAAAAAATTTGATTTTGTGGTAAACCTAGTAATTGTAGCAATTTTTTCGTTTGCTAAACTTATACCTTGAATAAATGAAATGAGTATTTCATTATTTATAGTTTTTCCTTTATCTAATTTTCGCTTTAGTAGCAATATTTTTTTTGAGATCTCATCTGAATACACACCAACAATATGATTTGAATCTCTGAGGTCTTTATATTCAATAGTTTCAGCGGATTTATAGCGGGTAATTTGCTCTTTTCTTCTGGTAACTTCATTCTCGGCTTTTATTCGAGCTTCCTCTTCTTTTTTCCTTTTTTCTTCTTCTTCCTTGGCTTTCTTTTCAGCTTTTAATTTTGCAACCTCAGCCTCAGCACGTTCCTTTTCCTTTTTTAATGTTGCTAACTCAGCTTTTCTTCTTTTTTCCTCTTCTTTTTCAGCCTTTCTCTCTGCTTCCTTACGAGCTTTCTCTTCTTTTTCAGCTTTTTCCTCTGCCTCAATTCTTTTTTTCTCTTCTTCTAAAGCTTTTCTTTCTGCCTCCTCTTTTTCCCTTTTTAATTCTTGGTATTGCTTTTCAATTTTTAAAATTTTCTCTTTTAAATCTTCGTCATTTGTTTGCTCGGCAATTGTTTCTAAATCAGTAATAAATTTCGTTTGATACTCATCAATTCTTTCATTAATGAGATTTACGAAGTCTCTATTAAAATTTAAAACCTCTATTTCTTTATTAGTCGTTAGGCTCTTAACAATTTGGATAAAATCTAATTTACTTCCCAGATTGGATTCAACTGCACTCGTGTTGTCGGAAACTTTATCATCACTTTTTAGTTTATCTCGGAAACTTTCTGCTAATTTATTTGCATCATTTCCTTCACCAAAATATTTTCTTTTTTTGAATCCCTCCCCCCAAAGAACGCCCACAACATAACGCTCTAGTCTAACTAATCCCTTTTCTTTAAAGGCATTCATTAATTGATGGTATCCTATAGTTTCAACTAGCCCTCCGTCTCGACTAGATACTTCTTTAAATTGATCAGAATTGTTGGTTAACATTTCAACTTTCCCAAACAAATCCCTTGTTCCTAAAAACCTATTATACCCTTGTTGAGCTCTATAATCTAATCCCCAGCTGTCATCTCCGACTTCCCCAAATGGTTGAACCCTAAATCCATTTTTAAATAAGAATACAGAGCCAAAATTTACGACTTGAACCCCCATTTTTCGGGTAAAATTATTTTTAGCGGATGAATTTAAAAAGTAGAGATCAATTTTCGCATTTGTGAGTAAGGAGAAATCTTTATTTTTTTCTTTGATATGATAAAT
This sequence comes from Flavobacteriaceae bacterium, assembly GCA_039985375.1. Taxonomy (GTDB): domain Bacteria; phylum Bacteroidota; class Bacteroidia; order Flavobacteriales; family Flavobacteriaceae; genus Flagellimonas. The sequence goes on along the minus strand of JBDWSS010000001.1, from coordinate 7,115 downwards.
TGGAGTTCCTCTATCAATAATTTTTGTTATTATTTCCTCAGAATTTATTTCAACACTAATTTGTGTTGTTTTAATATTTAAAATTTCAAGGATAGAATTTTTGACCTCTCCGTTAATTTTATCTCGGTCAATATGTTTTGATTTTCCGTTTTCAATTTTATTATCCTCTACTTTTTCTCGATCACAAATGATTTTAATATTAAAATCATTTGTTTCAGAAAAGGGATTGATTAGTTTTTCTAACGAATGTTTAAGTTGTCTTAATCTTTCCCTGCTCCAATTATTATCTAATCCTGTAATCTCTAAAATTGTTCCTTTATTTGAGTTTTTAGGAAAGAGTAATTCGGAATTAGAGATTGTATTATGATTTACTTTTATTGTCTCAAAGGTGTCATTTTGATTTACTTCAAACTTGCTCCAATCAATATCAATTTTTTCAAAAGAATGTTCTGTTTCTTTTTTTGTAATTATAGTAAGAAATTGTCCTAATCTATCACTGGAGAATCGTCCAATTCCTTTTGCTCCTGCATAGTGTGTTCTTTCTTGAATTTTATCTCTGTAAGAATCTTTTTTATTATCTACTAAGTCTTCTGTATTATCTTTTTTTGCTGAATACGCTACAAATAACCATTTGTTTTTCAGGTCAGAAAGAGACATTCCTTTTCCATCATCAGAAATGATTATTTTATCGTTTTCAATTGTTATTTCTACATTTTTGGCTTGAGCATCATAAGAGTTTTTGACCAGCTCAAATACAGCAATAAAATCATCTGTAATTAAGTCTTTACCAATAATATTCTTTAAACCTGAGCTGATTTTAAACTCTAATTCATCTCCCATTAGCTAATCAATTTGTTTAAGATTAGACCACTTTGTTCACCAAAAAGCGGTGGAATAGCATTGCCAATTTGTGAATATCTTGGAACTTCTTGTGTTCTTCTTTTACCTCCAGTTGTGTATTTACCTTTAAACTCATACCAATCATTAAATGATTGTATACGAGCATATTCTCTTACTGTAAAAATTCTAGGTTCACAATAATGAACGTAATCGTCTGGTAAAGTTGTAATCGTTGGAGTAGGAGTATTCCCAGATAGGGGGATTATAGTCCTTTTTTTAAGGTTAAATCTTTCCTTAATATCGTCTGATAAAGTTTTGTTTTTATCAGCATTTTCAAGTATATACTCTAATTTTTCTATAGTAGAAGGATTGTGTTTAGCAAATCTGTGACTGTCAGGAATCTTTTCTGAATAGTCTCCTTTTAAAAGCCTTTGATATTCTGATTGGGGTTTATTATACAAGCCTGCCTTAAATGATGCTGTATCAGGTGATGTTGTTTCATTAATTCTTAATAAATCGGAGATTGCATCTTCCAAACTGTTTGTTAATCCGATTCCTTTTTGAATCAAAAACTTTTCTCTTTCTTGTTTAATAGAGTTGAAGAACTCGATTGGCTTTGTTTCTTTAGCAATATCTTTTCTTATACCAACTAAAATGAAACGAGTCCTTTTTTGAGGTATTCCGTATTCTGAGAAATCGACAAGTCTACCTTCTACTTTGTAGCCAACATAACTCTTATCTTTAGGAGTATATTCTAATGCACTTTTCACATACTCGGAATATACTTTTCCTTGAATTTTATTTTTGTCAAACTTTTGAGTAAACCCTTTTACGTTTTCGAAAAAGATAACCTTTGGTTGTACTTGACGAATAAACTTTATGTATGATTTTATTAATTTATTTCTTGAATCACTTTCAATTCGTTTTCCTGCAGTTGAAAATCCCTGACAAGGAGGCCCCCCAGCTACCATATCAATTTTTCCTCTCAATGCTTTTAATTCATTCGGGTAATTTTTGATAATTTCATTAATGTCATGATTTGACTTTGGTAGCCAATTTGGCCATTGAAAATGATTGTTTTGTTCAATCAAGTTATGATTGAATGTTTCGAATGCATCATGACTTTTTTCAACTGCAAATAATCCTTTCCATAGTCCCGAATTATAAAGTCCAAGTGAAAGCCCACCACAACCTGCAAAAAGGTCAATATATGTTCTCTTTTTACTCATTCTCTTCGCCATTGTCTTTCGTTGGAATTAATAGTATTCGAACATCAACATCCAATATTTTGGCTATTTTCCGAAGTACTTCAATGCTAGGTTGCGCATTATTGTTACAATAATTGGTCACAATTACATAGCTTTTATCAATCTTTTCAGCAAGCCAAGTTTGTGTTCTTCCTTGTTCCTTTAATACTTCTTTAACCCTATTCATTCTGCTCATTTATGAGACATTTAAGACACTTTTATACAGTCTGATAATACAATTAAGTACTGTATTTTAAATAGTTTATATTAATGTACGAAATTACAATATAAAAATGTATTGTGAAATATGATAATATAGTATATATTTGTATTGTATTACAATATATAACACAAAATAAACACTATGAGTAAGAGATATACCAAAGCAGATTTAGAAGAAATTGTCTACAAGCAGTTAGAAAATCTAAATGCAATGCACGATTTATTAGGGATAATGAAGTTTCAAAATGATTTGATTCAAAACATCAATCAAACACTCAGAGAAGAAATTGGTCAATTTAAAGAGCAACAAGTAATGTATCCAACACGAAGAAATTCAAAATCGTAAGTCCAAAGAGCGGTGGAGAGATTAAGCTCTTTTGGTTTTTTAGGATTGGCTAGTGTGATGGGAAAAACCAAATGTGCTTAATGTGCGGTTGGTTCTCCGTAATGAATGCCAACGAAAGGGCTACGCGCAGTGCGGCCCTGGATTTTAGATTGTTGAACCGAAGGTACATAAAATCGTAAAATACGGGTGTGGCCGTATCAAATTGCGTTTAGCCTTTGATGTGTTGCGTTTTTTAGGGCCGTTGCGGCGCTGTTTGCGGATAGGTCCCTTATCCTACGGTCTTGGCAATTTGGTGTAGCCCTTTCGATGGTGCAGCAATCAAAATGGCGGGAATCGAGCTTTGCGAGATGTAGCAATTTTGTTCGCCGCAGGCTAATGCTGTACCATCGGTCTGAGCTATGAACAGTACGGGAGCAAACTAGCGTTTGCTTTCCGCCTAGCATATAGCGAAATCTTTTTGTTTTGATTTATTTTTTCTTGTCCAGAGCAAAATCCAAAAGATTTTGCGGACATCATAAAAATACACAAACCCTGCGATTAAGCCCAAAGCCCGTATTGTTTATAGGTTGTGTTGTGTGTAGGCTTTTATTTCAGACGAACATAGAATTGATGAACTTCGCCTTTTTCTTCGTCCAAAATTACCGTAACCAACTCTGATTTAGACAAGGAGATAACTGGTGCGTGACTTTCTCCTAAATCATCAGTTCCCAATTCTTTCTTCCAGTATTGGTTATTGATATCGTAGTGTATTATCAACTCTTTATCTTTTGAGAATTTCCATTTTCCAGTTTCATTCCACACGCATTGATTGGAGATATAGTTTCCTTTGGCCGAGTATTGAATTGTATCTCGACACTTTAAATCAAAGTATTCTTTTCCATCCATAGTCCGGTTTATTTTATTTACCCATTTTCCAACAATTATTTTATCCCAATCCGTTTTTAATGAGTCAGTTTGTCCAAATGCTTGAGAAGAAAAAAGCACACAGCAGAACATAATTCCAATTTTCATTTTAAGACTTTTCATTTTTTTCAGCTTACACACAACGGTGTGGCTATGATACGTTGCGGACATTTCTGCAGGAAACTGTCCGCCAGTACCAAAGATAATTGATTACAAGGATTTCCTTTTGGGAAATCCGCCCGCAATGGATTATAGGTATTGTTGGCAAATCGTTTTTTTGTTAGATAATAGCCAGAAAACGGTATTCATTAGGCTACGACTAGGAGCTCATCGATGGTCAAATCAAATCCCTCCGCAATTTTCATCAAGGTGAGTACTCTTGGGTTTGTCTTTCCGTTTTCAATCATGTATAATTGAGTTCGGCCTATTTCGCAATCAAAAGCGAAAGACTTTTGATCCAATTCTCTATCCGTTCTCAACTTTTTGATACGCTGACCTAGTTTTTGAAGATATTTCCTTTCCTTGGTGTTCACTATACCGAATTTCCATAATATATTTGTATATTGTGTTCGTAATAGCGAACACATCTAAATACTACTAAAAATCGGACAAAGTTTATGTGTCAAGCCTGTAACAATGCTACGTTTTGTGAATTAAGGTCTGAATATTTATGTAAGTTGATAGCTGAGAGTTATGGTTCTCCGTCCAAATTAGCTCAACACCTTGATATGGGCGTGGAGATGTTGTTTTATCTTGAAGAGGATACTTTCGATAGGAGAGAAGTCCAGTCCGTCGTTTTTGCTTTAAGGGGGATTATCTTAGCTTTAAGAATGCGAGAATAAAATCCAATTTTTTGTCCGCCCGAGTTGGAAGTCCATCTGTCCTGTCCGAGCACAACCCGATTTCTTTATTTCTTCAAACCCTTAAAGGTAATTGCTATTCCGATTAACATGAGTATAGTCCCATATATAAAATCGTTCGAATTCTCGTATTCGTCCAGAAAAATGATTTTGTCCATTTCGGAATTTGTCAAAACGTCAATCTTGTCTTTACCGTAAACTTTTTCGCAAACAAGCCGATTTCCACTTTTCACAAAAACTCGTCCATTGTATTCCAATTTGTAATATCCGCCCCTCCGTCCAAGATTATCGCAATCTAATGGCGTTTCTAGAACCTTTGCGGATACAATTCGATTTTCCTTGGTTATTTTTTTCCCAACAATTCCGTTGTTGATCACAACTAAGGAAATCAAGACCATAAAAAGTCCACCAATCTTAAGTCCGTGTGTAATGAAAAAGTCTAAGATTCTTGATTTCAATTCAGATATTGTAAATGTTTGCCAACGGTCTAGTATAAGAATAGTAGCGGATTTACAAGCACTAACTTTTCGGTTAAATATAGACCTTTTTTATATTTACTTACTTTAGTTTTAGAGATTAAACCGCTATTATTTTTATACAATGTTGGGCACTGGCTTTTAATCAAAATATTGTTCAAATTCAGCTAGTAACACTTCATTTTCTCTAATTATCCATCTTTTAAACGCTGTAAAATTTGCTGATTTTTTTAAGTGCCTCTTTATATTAGCTAAAAAAATAGCTTTATCATCGTCATCAAACCCATCTTTGTAATAATTATTCAAATACTCTTGAAATTCAAGAATATCCTCTAAAACCTTGTTTCTTAAATTACTCGCCTCAATAGTTTTTAATTTTGTCGTACCATTAAATACAGCCTTTAGTAGTTCGACTGTTGATAGTGTTGATTGATTTTGGTCTAAAGGTTCAATGGTTACTGTTTCTTTTGGAAATGGTCTCATTGTTATTTTCAACCTATTTTCTATGTCTTCATTAATATCTGTACAATCAATAATGTCATCATAGTTGTCAAGTTTAGTGTTATTACAATGGCTACAAGACCAAAATAGGTTTTCCCATTGGTATTTTAAGTCCTTATTACCTTTATGGGGTCTAAAATGCTCAACATTTATTGTAACAGGTTCTTTATATCCACAGATGTAGCATTTGTTTTTGAAGTCTGTTTTTGTTCTTTCTAATACTTCACCGCACTTATAATCACCATTTGCCTTTGCCTTTTCGGTATCTAAACATTCTGGTGCTGGTTGTGATTTTTCAAAATGCACCATAATTTATTCTTCTTTTTTCTTTTTGGTTAATTCTTTTAGACTTAATTCTTGAAGTTTAACCATCAATTCATTAGAGAGATATTTAGGTGAATGAGCAAAATAGTTCCTTAAATCAATCAAAGTGTTTCTTTGTTGTGGTGTTAAATCGTCTTTTTCAATGAGTTTTTCAAACTCCTTAATTTTAGTTTTTATTTCATCCGAATATTTGTCAGTCTTGAAGTAACTTTCAATTAATGCGTCATACGAATAATTTGATAGGTCAGTAGTAACTATTTTAGTTTCTAAATCACAAATTGTTGCATTGGAAATGGACGATAATACAAAAGGTGAGTGAGTAGTTACAATAAATTGAATTCTTGGAAAGAAATCCGTTAAAAATGGAAGAATCTTTTTTTGTAAGTCAACATGTAAATGGGTTTCAATTTCGTCTATAATAACTATTCCTTCTAAATCATAAGTTTTAACATTATGAGCTTCCATTCTTAAAATAAGTTCAGAAACTATACTTATAATAGCTGAATAACCATCTGATAAATTATTGAAATTAAAAGGTTCAATTTCATTAGTTATAATTTCAAAATTATACGATTTTCTGTCGAATTTAAGTTTGAGAGAATCAAAATCAAAAATGTCCTTAAGTCGTTTTTCAAATCGTTTGAACCAATCGTCAATCTTTTTTACAGTTTCAATCTCATCATCGTCTCTTGCGAAAGACCTGTCTGCTTTTAAGTTTACCAAATACTGAATAAAATTGGTATTGACTTTATCTTTTATTCTATATTTCTTTTTTAAATCTAATTTTTTTATTCCTTGAGGAATATTCAAATTACTCAATCTTTTTGAGTCAAAAAATGATAATAAAAACTCACCTTTTTGACATTGGTTATGAATTTCCATTGGTTCGTTTGAAAACAAAATTTCAGTTCCACCAAAAGACTCAAACCACTGTTTTATGCTTTTTACTGTGTTTTCAACTTGCGAAATTCGCTTCTTATTAGTTGCTGATTTTAGTTCATTCGTAAAGCTTTTTAAGTTTTGGACTTGCGCATCATAACTTTGAAAGTTTCCGTTATCTATTTGCGTTAAGTATTTGTTTATTTCTAAAAGTAAACTAGTTTTTCCACTTCCATTTTTGCCCGTAATGATTAAATGTTGTCTCTTTTCTTTTGATAAGGGAATATTAAAATCACTTATATTTCTTGAAGAGTTGATTTTTATTTCGGTTATATAGTTTTCCATTTCAGTGTTTTTTCAGCTTGTGCCCAACGAAAGGGCTACGCGCAGTGCGGCCCTGGATTTTAGATTGTTGAACCGAAGGTACATAAAATCGTAAAATACGGATTGGGCCGTATCAAATTGCGTTTGGCCGGTGATGTGCCAGCGTTGTTTTGTGCCGTTGCGGCGCTGTTTG